>CAMCVF010000034.1 GCA_945881735.1 Methylotenera oryzisoli | reverse complement strand
AGCTTTTCATCAGGCAACAATTCTGCAAGCCTTGAATCATGCTCTGATTTAGATGTGTTTTTGCCAGCCATAATAGCCTTTAGATATAAGCTTTATAAAAGCCCACTAAAAATTCAGCCACGTTTTTACCTGATAACGTCAGGCAGCGTTATTAACCACCACTTTTAATGGTGGGGAATTCTCTTGAGGCTGTTCAATTTCAGCCTCTTTTAACATCCAAGCCTCAATTTTCACATGCCACATTCTCAATAAATCAATCGCTCTGCGCCTGTAATGCTTTTCAGCAATCGCACTAGGCTTGTGGCCTTGTATTTGTGCAACCACGCCCACAGGAGCCTCTACCCACTCTGCCAGGGTACAAAATGAACGCCTTAAACCATGTATGGATACATGCGGTAAGCCTGCCATTAATAGAGCTCTAACGTGGGCAGCTCTAGGTTCGCTAATCATTCCTTCTTTAGAGTTTGCAGAAAATACCCATTTATTTCTTCGTGGTAAATTATCTAATAATGTAGCAAGATACGGCGTTAAAGGAATTACACGTTCGCCGTCAACTTTATCGGTAATAACAAGTGAGTTTCTTTTGAAGTCTAAATCTGCCCATTCCAAATTCATTATTTCATTACGCCTAGCGCCAGTAATTAATAAGGCTTGCAAATATGCAGACTGAACTGGACTATTTAAATCACGAACAGATTGAAACCACGCCTTTAAGTCCTCCCGCTGCAAACAGTCGTTGGCTTTAGATTTTGGTTTTCTAACTGCCTTTTTAGAAATACTGGGGGCAACACTTTCAAGATTAACGATATTCCTAAACTCTGTTTGGTCGTAAGCCCATCTTATGAAAGCTCTAAATAATCTAAAAGCTAATGCTGCGCGTGTCGCTCTTATTCTGTTCTCTTTACGCATTAATGTTTCAATAACTTCTTGAGTAATCTCAGAAAGTCGCATTTTCATTAAAGGGTAAAGAATTCCGCTTTCAGTAAAGCCAGTTGCGCGTTTTCTTTTAACGCCCCCTGAGCTAACCATTGCTTGATGGTCTAAAATCGTTCTAGCACCCCATGGTTTACGTTCATCATCTGTAAAAGAACGTGTTTTGACATATATATCCCAAACTTCACCACAAGTAAGCTTGTTATTTATTTCAATTAACCTAGTTGTTTCTCTTTCATGCCTAGCCACTTCTTGAGATTTAATTTTATCTGCAATTACTTCTCTAGGGTCTAAACCTTCATCAATAAGACTCTGCAGTTCACGAGCCCTTAATCTTGCATCTTCAATGGTACGGTCTGAACATTTAGCGATGGTTAATCTGACTGTCTTCCCATTTTTCAAGCGACTTTGAAATATAAAAGCTTTAGCACCAGACGTTGCTCTAACTCCCAATTGAATAGTGTTAATGTCCCAAAGAAAGATTTGTTTACCTTGAGGCTGCAAAGGTAATTGCATTATTCTAGGATTAGTTAAGTTGACCCTGCTATTCTCATTACGAGCATAATCCGTGTGTCCTGACCGTGCCATATGTAAGCGCCTGTGTAAGCAAATATGTAAGCAAAATCTTACAATGTTAATCTATTAAAATCAACGCTCGGATTATATTAAATTATGTATTTGTTTATAAACTACTGATTTATATTGGTATTTATTAGATAATTGCAATAGATTTGAATAGATTCAAATTGATTAAATTTTAATCATCGCCCGGACTGTTAATCCGTGTGTCCCTGGTTCGAGCCCAGGTCGAGGAGCCAAATACCTAGAGCCTTGCAGTGATGCAGGGCTTTTTCATTCACAGCCCATGGGACACTAATGGGGCATTGTAGAAAAAATAACCCACAACAATTGCCCCATAATATAGATATTCAATTTGAGCTAAATCCCCAAAGCAGACAATTGTATAAAAATCAGCAAAAGCTGGTATGGCGTGCATATTTTTTAGGCAACCTAAACACCTTTAATTCAAGCTTTAGCATCTAGTGCTGTTTAGGTTTGATTAATTTAAATACTTTCAACCTTTCCAAGTACCACCGTATCTGTATTCAGGTAACTTTTTTGCAACCAAACAGCATGCTTCGCACACAAATACCCAAACTTTTCCTTTTTTTAATTGTATTCGGTACATGACAACGAACTCTTTCAAGCAGACATGGCATATTTTGGTTTTCAATTTTTCACCTAAGCTTAATTGTTCATTTCATGTTGAGTACAACTAAGAAATATATAAACATTTTTTGTCTATATTTAATGTTGGTAGATACCAATATTAATATTGAAACATAAATGATGATGATATTGTTTAAGAACAATCAATGAACGGGCGTATTAAAAAAAAGCAGATAGCTACTCAGGTTAATGCTTTTCATTTAACTTTAACAACAGAAGAAACTGGTTGCCCACTATGCATGAGACCGATTCCAAAATCTCAAAGGGATGCACATCACCTCATTCCAAAATCGCGAGGTGGTATTGAGACAGTCATTTTGCATAGACTTTGCCACCGGCAAATCCATGCCACATTGACTGAAAGTCAGCTGGCACAGAATTATTCAACTATTGACGCACTGAGAGCTCACCCAGAAATTGCCAAGTTTATTGAATGGATTAGTAATAAGCCCATTCACATTCAGGCAGCAATAAAAAAGAGCCGAGATAAAGGTTTTTTATAAACGAACTTTGAAAGCTACAATTCGTTTTAAAAGAATATCAAGAACCTATTCAGAAATGAATAGGTTTTTTCGTCTGTACAATATCAGTTCTACTTTGATAAAACGCTAGAGTTAAATGATGTTGGAAAAACTTCCTTAAAAATCTTGATGAAGCCCTTCGCATTATTGCCAATCAAGAATAGATTGCAATGCCGCTGGATGATATTGGTAAACTGCTGCTATGAGCCTAATTACGCATAAGCTTGGCAGTGGTTGGATGGTTAATAGCAAAGGTAGAGGGTATTTAAAACGCCATAAGAAGTAAGCCAGATACATAAAGCCTTGCAGCGATGTGGGGCTTTTTTATGCCTGTAGGTTTTACAGATTTGTAGCTGATTTGTAGGGGCTATATAGGATTTTAATTTCGCAATTGAAAATACAAATTCTTATTTTATAGCCCGAATCGGCTATTGATTTATGGTGAACTAATACATATTCTTGCAACAACATTTAACCTTGAATGTTGTGAGACTTTAAAACATTTTTGTATAAA
>CAMCVF010000033.1 GCA_945881735.1 Methylotenera oryzisoli | reverse complement strand
CATTTTTGGCGTAAGCTCTTTCCCGGCAGGGGTCTGCATAAAGTTATCAGCAACGCCCATATAAATCATTTTAATTTTTGCATTATGCACACCATGCCGCACTAAATCTTCATGATGGTCTTCACCAATTGGCATAATCAAATCAGCACTTTTTGCCCCGTAAAAAACCAGCCATTGCGCTAGTCTTGCTAAGGCATTACGTACGGGTGAAAACGCATTTACCACTTGTATTAAGTTGCTTGGGTGCTCATTCCAATACAAGCAGGTAGGAATTTTACCAACCAGCAAACTAATTGGTGCCGCGCTGGAATGCAGCAAAACAACAAGTCTCGGCGATTGTTTGCGAATATAGCTGGCAGACTTGTGTAAATAAGTTAACCAGCCTAACTTACCACTCCTTCGCCCCAACGTAATGTAATTGGCATTTTCAATCATCAACTCCGCTTGCGTAAGTGTTTCTAGGCTTAAAATAGTGAGCTGATAATGCTTAGCCAATGCTTGCAAACGGTACGAAAAATCTAAAAAACCAGGTTGGCTTTCAGAAAAGCAAGTCACTACGATGCAGGTTTGTTTCAGGTTCATTTAGCGTTAATGAAACCGTCTAGCTTGTCTGCTACTGCACCTAAGGTATTAAAATCAGTAACTAACACCGATTTGGCGTTTCTAAGCGTCCAAGTTTGGTAAAAGTCGCTAATTTTTCCATAAGAGTTGTCGACAACTATATGTGGCTTTCCAATTAAAATACTTAAAATATGCCCATGTAATCTATCAGTCAAAACCACTCTGCCGCTACTTAATAGTTTGATGCCACGCCTCATTCTCACACGTGATAAGTGATTCCACAGTTGCAAAAGTATTAAATTGTTAGGGTCAATTATTTTTCGCAACCAACCACTATGCATTTCTAGGCGATGCAAAAATCGTTCATATCGCGATGCTTCCATCCAGTCTGCAACTTCATAATTTAAATTTTGATTGAACTGAGTTTCATCGGAGAAAGCATCATAGCCCTTCTCAATGTCATCTCTGGATAATATAAATCGGTCAAGATAAGGATTTAATTTAGGACTAATATAACCAATAAAAAAAGCCATATCAGGGCATAGATATATCTCAGCATCAAAGTATTTTTTAGCAAGATCATACGTTTGTTTACTACGCGCTAAAAAAGTATAGTTACCCTGCAAATGAATCGCATCAGCTGTCTCTTTTATCTTGCCCACATCTTCAAAATGAATTGTTTGAGGAAGTTGTATCATTTTAACATTAGGAAAATCCCGAATTACCCTTAATCTAAACTCATGTACTTCTTCCCATAGAGAGCCGAAATTACCACCCCCTTGCATCAATATAATGCTGTTTTTATTGATCAATTCACTTAAATTATTTTTATTGTAATTTTCAATATCACCTACATAATTAATTTTTAGACCGCGACTTTTTAGATAGGCAATTTCTCCCAGCCAAATAAGGCTGTCACCCACATTTGAATAATTGGGATAATCCAACAATATAATATTCGCCTCTGCAGGAATAATGACATCAAGCACTTTTCGCGCTTCCGCTTGCATAGATAAAATGACACTTAAGTGGTTTTGTTGTTGTGACATTATTTACTCAACTTTTAATAAGAATTGATTTAACTAAATACACTTCGTCTGCACGAATTGCTTTAAAAAAATATAGGCATGCCAAATAGACAAGTGCAATTAATACGCCGCTTACTAGCGTTAACAGATTGTTATTCGTGCTAGCCGTCCATGGTTGTTGCATGGCAAAGTAAACAAGCAAAAGAGCCATGGCGCCTGCTGCGGTTGTACCAATAAATAATTGGGTTGATAACTTGTAGGGATAGCCATCGCGGTTAAGCGCTGCGATGATGTAGGCATTGCAAACCAATGAAAAGACTAATGGTGCCGCCAATAATAAGTGCAAATGAATATTAAGTGCGATTAACAAATATAAGGCCATGACAATTAAGGCGTAAAAACCCGCTTTAACCAATAACTGGCTAGCGCCCACTGAGTTTAAAATTAACTGCAACAGCACCACATGGCTACCCACGGTAAGTTGCAACATGACTAAGGCTAGTAACCAGCTGTATTCTTGAAATTTTCCACCTGTTAAGCTGGTGACAATATAGCCACCCGCGGCGAGAATCCAAGCTACTAGAGGTATTAGTAATAGCAAGTTTGATTTGTATAAGAGCTGACAGCGTTGATTGAGTATTGAAAAGCTATGATTTTGAAGATAGTTGGCAATCATGACTGGCTCTATCAAGCTGTATAAGAAATTCAGCGGAATATATTGCCTGATACGCTCTGCAATGCTGAGAAAGAATCCATAGGCAGCCACCATTTGGGTGGGCAAAAAGATGGCGGCTAGCATTTTCATAAAATAGCCTTGTGGCGGTGCGGCTAACAAGGTAAACCCGTAGTTATGACGTGCCACCACTGCAATTGTATTCCAATCAGGCCAGTTTTTATCCTTATTTTTTATCGTCATATCAGCTTGCTGTAAGGCATTTAATTGACTTAAATAATGGTTTAGCACCAGCACAAAAACTAAAACACCTAACATTTCTGGCAGTGCCATTATCAATATTGACTCTTGTAAACTTATCGTTTTTTCGGTGAAAACGGTCCATACAATCATGATTAATCGACCTGCCCACTGAACGATTAATATGCGGGCAAGTGCTTTTTGATTAAGTAGGGCTTGAAACACTGCCGAAAAATGCTGAAACAAGGTTTCGGCAATCACAAAACAGGCCAACGATAGCGGAAAATGAGTTAAATGCACATCTGAAAATAGCTTTAAAATGGGCTGCCAGAGAAAGTAAAAAATACCCGAAAATACTAATGCCGCAAGCAATTTAATAGCGGTGATACGCCAAATAAAATGACCTAGCTGTTTAGCACTGCGCTCTAATCTTGCTTCTGGCACATAGCGCGAAATGGCTCTATCCAAACCTAGTCCAGTTAAAATACCCGAAAATGCGATTAAACCCGTTAATGCCGTAAAGCCTGCATAGGTTTGCACATCCATAAAGCGCACTAGCAATATCACCGTGGCAAAACCAGCAATGCCAGCCAAGCCGCGGCCTAACAAATAATGCAGTATGCCTTTGCGAACATTTTGTTTTGAATAGGGCGAGTTTGCCATGGCATATTAATTTAATTTTTTAAATTTAATTGATATTGCCAGTTAAACGCAGTCGCTGGCTTGGCGATACGCTAGTTAACATATCGTTGCTGAAGCGATTTTGTAAGTCGTAAGCTTGCTTTATATCGGTGCGGTCAGTAGATGCTGTAACGCTGGATACACGCATTAGCAAGCCATCAGGAACGCTGCCGCTTAAGGCATATTGCAGTTTGATTTTTTTGGTCTCCCAACCTGGATAACCCACTTCTTTTCCTGTAGTGAGCCAATAGGTGATGGGTTCTATGCGGTTGGATTTTCTGGCTAGCAAACGTACGACTGGTATGCTTCCAGCGCCCGTATCAAGCTGGTCTTTTACAATACTGTTTACAGCAAAACCTTGGCCGCTATAGCAGCCTTCTGGCATGTGTGCGCCTACGCTATCGGTTTGATCCCTACCATAGGCGATAGACACCATAATGCGTTGACCTTGACTATTTTCGTACACTCGCGAAAGGGTTTGTGCGTAAATTTTATCCAGCGCTGCAGCGGTTTCTGGATTCACAATTTGAGATGCCATATTTAACATGCGCCAATCGTTAAATTGAGC
>CAMCVF010000032.1 GCA_945881735.1 Methylotenera oryzisoli | reverse complement strand
TGAAATGCGTTTTGGCTTTGAAGTTACAATGTACGTAATGAACAAGTAATTCGTTTTACAAGAATATCAAGAACCTATTCAGAAATGAGTAGGTTTTTTTTCGTCTGTACAATGTCAGTTCTACTTTGATAAAACGCTATAGTTAAATGATGTTGGAAAAACTTCCTGAAAATCTTGATGAAGCTTTTTGGATTATTGCCAATCAAGAACAAATTGCAATACAACTGAACGATATTCGTTAGCTGCTGCTATCAGGGCTTATCACCCACAGGTTAGGCTGTGGCTGGATACATAATAACAAAGGTTGGGAGTATTTCAGGTGTCATAAGAAATAAGCCGGATGCATATTAAAAGGTTAGTCACGTGAAAATTAAAGTTACCTTAGTCACAATTTTATTGACATTAAGTCATTTATCTTTTGCAGAATCTGCCTCAGATCAACAATTAAGCAACCTAACAATATCTGGTTACTTAGAAACCTACTATTTAAATGATTTTAATGACCCCACTGGTGACGTGAGGCCAAGCTTTACTTACAGTCATAATGCTGTGGACAAACCAAGTATTAACTTAGGATTCATTAAAGTAAATCTTAATGCTGATAGAGTGCGTGCCAATTTGGCTTTAGGGTCTGGAACCTATATGCGCGCAAATTATGCATTGGAGCCCAGAGATTTACAGAAAGTATTTGAGGCCAACATAGGGTTAAAACTATCCGATAATATCTGGTTGGATGCCGGTGTGATGCCATCCCACATTGGATTTGAAAGTGCAGTTGGTTTAGATAACTGGACCTTGACAAGAAGTATGCTTGCAGACAACTCACCTTATTTTGAAACAGGCGTTAAGCTTAATTATACTTCTGACGATGGAAAATGGTATGCCAGTGGGCTTATTTTAAATGGCTGGCAACGTATAAAAAGACCAGATGGCAACACATCCCCAGCGATTGGGCATCAACTTATTTACAAGCCCAATTCAAAAATCACGCTCAATAGCAGTTCTTTTATTGGCAATGATAAATCGGATAACGATAGAAGAATGCGCTATTTCCATAACTTCTATGGTCAATATCAGCTTACAGACCAATGGGGTTTAATCACAGGCTTGGATATTGGGGCAGAGCAAGCCGAGCGAAATAGTAGCCAGTATAAGGTGTGGTTTTCGCCAATCATCATTACCCAATACAAATATTCAGATCAGTTGAGCTTGTCAGCAAGGGCAGAATATTACCAAGATACAGACGGCGTTATTGTGACGACGTATACACCAAACGGATTTAGAACATGGAGTTATTCTGCTAACTTAGATTACAAGCTTAATGCTCATTTTGCATTGAGAACAGAGATCAAAAAGTATCATAGCAAAGACCCTATATTTCAAGAAAACAAGGACTTTGATGTTGAGAGCCTTGTATTGACAACGGCGGCAATCATTAGCTTTTAGTTATCGCTAACGTTTGTAAATATAGTTATTTAGTTTAATTATTTGATGCTTGCTTATTAAGCATACTTAAAAATGTGATTTTGACAAGCTTTTGAAGGGCTGCTTTCACACGTTACTGACGGTAAGGCTTGATTGTTGAGTTTCAGCTATGGGTCTTTAGCTGTCTATCAAAACAAACCAGCTCCAGTTCGCAGTTTTGTCTGAATTGGTGAGCCAAATACTTAAAGCCCTAGAAGAAATTGCCGAATGTTAAACTGACGAACGTTAAAAAAGCCGACAGAGCTTGCAGCTACGAACTCTGTCGACTATTTTTTAGCCTCTAATGATATTAATTTACAATATCCCAGCGCAACATCATGGCGTGATCTTCGTGTACAAGATTGTGGCAATGTATGACGTGCTTGCCAGTAAAATCACGGAACTGGAAATAAACCTCTACCGATTCACCTGGACCTAGATTGTACAAATCTTTACGACCACGCTCGTGCGCTGGTGGTGGACGACCATTGCGCTTTAATATTCTGCCTTCTTCGAAGTGGACATGGATGGGGTGTGCCCAGCCGCCACTTCCATTAACAAATGTCCAAACTTCTGCCGTGCCTTTTTTAACGCTTGCTTGGATATCGTTTACATTAAAAATCTTATCATTGACTGTCCAAACTCCACCTTTTCGACCAAATTCAAAAGTGCGTCTTTTGACAACCCTAGTAAGGTCAATTGGCGGCAATTTGCGTAGTGGAGTGGTGGCTGTCAACACGCGAGATGGGTCGGCTACTACGTCATTACCTACTATAAATTTAAGTACTTGGTTACCTTCGCGGATAGGAAGGATTTTATCAATTTTGCGTGTGTCTTTCTGAAACACCGTGTCCACTAAATAAACATCTTTGCCCTTAAAGGCCGAGAAATCGACAATGATGTCAGCACGCTCTGCCATGGCAAGATCAACTTTAGTCTGGTTCATGAGCGGGAACTCAAGCAAGTTGCCATCGTTAGCAATGTAAGTAAACGGTCTTGCGACGCCATCTACTACCAATCTAAGCTGTAAATATTTTGTGGGGCCTCCATTAAGCAGGCGCAGGCGATATCTACGTGGCTGCACATTTAAGAACGGTTTAATCTTGCCATTAATTACAACCATGTCACCAATTTCACCTTCAGGGCTTATTTGGTCATAAAACTGATTGCCTTTCGAGTCAAAGCGCATATCTGCCATCATAAGTGGCACATCACAATCACCACTCGGGAGCCGTAGTGCTTGTGGGTTAGTGTCATTTTCATTGCCCGAGTCGAGATCGTCATAAATGATAAAAAATCCGGCCAATCCTTTCACCACATTGGCGCCAGTTACATCTAAACTATGGTCGTGGTACCAAAGCGTACCCAAGGCCTCGCGCGGGTCACCTATGGCGTCTAAGGCTATGAAATCTGGATGGCTTGGGTTGCGGGAATTTTCAAAGCCGGCATACACATTGGGGTAGCATTGGTCTTTGTAAATGCCAGGCCTAGTTAAGGTAGGGCCGCATATCTCCGGACCCCAGTAGTCACCAGGAAAGCCATCGCTCTCCGTCGGTGTGTGGCTATTATGCACGTGCATAGAGATCTCAGGGCTGCCAAAGCCCACATGGTCTTGCGGCAACTCATTATAGATCCTAGCGACCATAGGTACGGAATAAAAAGCATGAAGGGTCGGGCCAGGATACACACCATCGTAGCCCCAAATGTTCTGTAGAGGATAGGCAGGGGTAAAACTGTGCGGCGCCTCTTTAACATGGAACTCATACAGTGCGGGATCATTGAATAGCAAATCATATTTCTGTATATCAAGACGTCCAACCTCACCAGCGGCAATATTGGCCGCCTGTTGAACTGGCGGGTTTAATTCTTTGACAGTAGCTTTGGGACGATACGTGTAAGCGGGTATAGGCTCTTTCCACCACAAAGCGGGGGGGATGGCTGGACTTGCTTTGTTATCTAATTCAGGCTGTGCCACAGCCACCGCAGCCAAACTCTCTTTACTTGAAGCCAATGCTACAGCGCCTGCGCCTATAGCGAGTTTAAATAAGTTGCGTCTTGAATTATCTAGTACTACTGCGTCATTAGACATTTCGCTGCCATGCTCTTCTGAAATCGTTGTTAGGTCTGTCATGATGGTTCTCGTTATTTTTATGGGGTTGGCTAATTTCATCAAACTCAAAGCTTATGAGTCATTCAAACAAATTTTTTATGCTTTTACTGATGCTTTCATCGGTGTTCTATCGGCATGATGAATCGTTTGCAGGATGTTCTCGTGTTTACCAAGTGCTGGTGCCATCATCCAACGGTCGTACTTTTCATTGAAAACTCTTATCACGCCAGCGTGTTGGCTACGGTTTGCATCCACTACGGGGTCCAAATCATAGAAACCTAGTTTTCTGCGGATAATTTCTATATCTGCATAATTACCCGTTAAAAATTGCCAACCAGCACCCGTTTTGTTGTCTTCGGCATACTTTTTAAGCACTTTTGGCGTATCAAAATCTGCCGCCAGAGTAATAGAGTACATGTGAATGTCGCGGCCTACACGGTCACCTAAAGCCTCGTGTACGCGCTTTAAGTTGTAAGTGCTAATTGGGCAAACGCCTTCACTACACTGGGCGTACATCATATTAATGACAACAAACTTGTCTTTAATTAAGTCGTCATAAAATTTAACTTTTTGACCTAGATGATTGGTTAGCTCAATATTGGGGAAGTACCCTAGCCCCCTTGTTGACCTTGCAACCTTTAAGTTTGATGGTGTTGTTGGTTTTACACCGAGTATAGCTACTGCAGCCGATGCCGCAACCGCTGCGCCTGTGCCACCCAACATTTGTCTTCTTGTTATCACGATATCTCACCTAAGAAAATTGCAAAAGATCCTAGCAGACAATTTGAAATTAAACTAATTCAATATTGATAATCAAATTTAAACGACTCAGCTACGATGGAGACATGCTAATTTGATTAAGAATAATTTAGAGTAGGAATCTAACCCCTAATCATATGAGCGTATTGATAGATGTCAAACGACCATACAAAACAAGTTAAATATTTTCAGTTGCGACAGTTAGTCATAACTCAATTCATAAGAAGTAAGGTTGAACAGGGGATAAATAATTTTGTGTAAATGTCATTTTGCAGGAAGCTGCCATTTTCAGAAATTGAAAAAATGACGACACTAAAAGCATTCCCCAACTGGTTACCCGATGTGTTGATTATTTAAAATATAAATCGAAAATACTAGTCCTTCGAAATAAGGGTGACTTAATTGAGGTGTAAAAATTTCTAAAAATTATGAAATCTATATTAAAGGTAAAAATATAATGAATACATTCTCATTAAGAACCATAACTCTTTTAGTTTTTGGTTTGGCATCAATTTCAGCCAATGCGGTTCCATCTATATTATCTGTTTCGGACATCCAGACCATCATTTCCAATCTGGGAACGCCAACAGTTACGACATCATCACCAGTAATCACACAGAACACCAAT
>CAMCVF010000031.1 GCA_945881735.1 Methylotenera oryzisoli | reverse complement strand
CAGCGTTATGTGGGGCAGGTAAAAGAAGAAGTAAATCGCGAATTGCGTTTTGAGGAATTGCAGAAGTTGCAGCAAGACATCAAACAATCTGCGGAAACCATGCAATCAAATATTCAGCAACAGGCTGCAACAATCGAAAACGCTATCACTAGCCATGATGGTCCTTTAGAAGAGACTAAACCACTCGTTGCACAAAAGCCAATACGTAAGGCGCGTGCAGCCAAATCGGGTGTAGAGGCATCAAAAAAAACCGCATCAGTTAAAACCTTAACAAAAAAAGTTGAGACCTAATGGGTACCCCAACCGAACATTTTATTTCTCACCTAATTGAGCTACGTAACCGCCTGCTTAGAATCGTATTGGGTTTTGTGTTGGTTTTTATCGGCTTATTCCCGTTTGCCAATAAAATTTATGCACTATTGGCAGCCCCCATGCTGGCTCAACTGCCAGAGGGCGGTCAAATGATTGCAACCGCTGTTACCACGCCTTTTTTTGTGCCGATGAAAGTGGCCATGATGGTGGCGTTTATTATTTCTCTGCCGCATACCTTGTACCAAATTTGGGCATTTGTGGCACCTGGATTGTATAACCATGAGAAAAAACTGGTGGTGCCAGTAATTGCTGCCAGCACATTGCTGTTTATCATCGGTATGGTATTCGCTTACTTTGCCGTTTTTCCAACTGTGTTTGGGTTTATTGTCGGCAGTGCCCCAGTAGGCGTTGCGGTGATGACGGATATTGGCGAATATTTAGATTTTGTGATGACGCTGTTTATGGCGTTTGGCTTAGCGTTTGAAGTGCCAATAGCTGTGGTATTGATTGCTAGATTCGGCTGGGTTAGCGTTGCGCAGTTAAAAGAAGCACGCAGTTATGTGATAGTAGGTGCTTTTATCTTAGGCGCGATTTTTACGCCGCCCGATATTATTTCGCAATTTATGTTGGCAGTACCTTTATGGTTGCTTTATGAGATAGGTATATTAATCTCAAAATACACTACACCTAAAAACCCTTCGGAATTAAGCTCTATTAAAGCTCAAGTTTAAACTTGACTATCTTTTTGCAGTGGCTGGTTTGGGCCGTTTGCCAATCAATACGTTCACTTTCATTTCTTGCCCATGGCGCACAATTGTCAGCACGGCTTTTTCATTTGGTTTTAATACAGCAATAATATTGAGCATTCCACTACTATCAGCGACTTCGCGGTTATTAATAGCCAATAATATGTCGCCTGATTTAATACCAGCAATATCAGCAGGACTGTCACGCAGAACGCCAGCAATTAGTGAGCCTTGAACCTTGCTTAATTTAAATGATTCAGCCAGCTCAGGCGTTACATCTTGCGCTTCAATGCCAATCCAGCCACGGGTTACAGAGCCATTAGTGGCAATTTGTTCCATCACTTGTTTGGCTAAACTAGCGGGAATCGCAAAACCAATACCCATTGAGCCGCCACTGCGTGAATAAATGGCGCTATTAATTCCAACCAAATTCCCTTCTGCATCAATAAGCGCGCCGCCAGAATTGCCAGGGTTAATCGAGGCATCGGTTTGAATAAAGTTTTCAAAGGTATTAATACCTAAATGATTGCGTCCAAGCGCGCTAACAATGCCTTGGGTAACGGTTTGTCCAACGCCAAAGGGGTTGCCAATAGCCAATACTATATCTCCAACATCTAATTTCTCGGGCGCTGCAAAGGTGATAAACGGCAATTTTTCAGCATCGACTTTAATCACAGCTAAATCGGTTTCAGGGTCTGTACCTACCACTTGTGCCGGCAATTTTCTGCCGTCTGATAGCAATATTTCAATCTCATCAGCGCTTGCTACTACATGATCATTGGTTAAAATAAGTCCTTGTTCACTGACAATCACCCCACTACCAAGACTGTTTTCTGGTTGACCATCTTCATCTTCAAATTGATCGCCAAAAAAATGTCTAAATAAAGGGTCATCTTTATATTGATGATGAGGGTTAGTAATAGTTTTCTGGCTTGATGTGAAAATATTCACCACCGCTGGCATGGCTTTTTTTGCAGCAGTGCTGTAACTACCAATTGGATTAGTGGTATTAGCAGGCGTGGATTGTACTTGCTGAATAACAATGGGTTCTGGCGTGGCGTTAAATAGATGTGGATAAAATAAGCGCAATACAAAAAGTAGGCCTAAGCAGGCAGTGACAGATTGCGCAAAAATAAGCCAAATTCTTTGCATGTTTTTAACGTTAAAATGATATGAGTATAATTATATTGGAAATAAAGGTGAAATCGCATGAAATTGACCGAGTTAAACAATTATTTAAACCAATTATTAAGACCTGAGCAGTTTAGTGATTATTGTCCAAACGGGTTGCAGGTTGAAGGTAAGCAAGAAATTCATCATATCGTTACTGGAGTAACCGCGAGTTTCGAGTTACTAGAAGCGGCATTAGCCGTAAAAGCGGATGCCATATTGGTACATCATGGTTACTTTTGGCGTGGTGAATCTACTGCTATTACGGGAATAAAAAAGCGCCGCCTTCAATTTTTATTGCAGCATGAGTTAAATCTGATTGCCTACCATTTGCCATTAGATGCACACGCTGATTTTGGTAATAACGTGATGCTGGCCAAACAATTAGGACTTGAGGCGGTGGGTTGGGTGGGTGATAAAAATATGCTATTACTGGCTGAATTAAGTCAGCCTTTATCGCTCAAAGATTTTGCGCAAATGATTGAGGTAAAGTTGAATCGCACTTCGCAAGTGATTGGTGATTTATTACAAATGGTGCAAAAGGTGGCCTTATGCACAGGCGCTGCGCAGGGTTATATAGAGCAAGCGGTAAATGCTGGCGTGGATATTTATATCAGCGGTGAAATCTCTGAGTCAACGGTACATATTGCGCGTGAAACAGGCGTGTCTTACATAGCAGCAGGTCATCACGCAACAGAAAGGTATGGTGTGCAAGCGTTGGGTAAGCATTTGGCGGAAAGGTTTGGCCTAATACACACCTTTATTGATTGTGATAATCCAGTTTAAGTTTAATAAAAATCAATAAAAATTGTTTTATTTCAATAGCTTATACAATTATATTTGGTTTTTTTACTAAAAAATTATATAATTGTTAACTTTGCAATTAGACGCTATTGATTCAAGCGTAACGATTAATAAAAACACCACAAGTTAACAAAATTACCTCAAAAGGGTAAGTTAAAGGAAAACAATGTCAGACATCAAAATTGACAAAGAGCACACAAGCAGCGACACGCTATCTTTTACGGCGCCTTCTGCCGTTAATCAACAAAAACGTAACTTTTTAGTTGCAGCAACGGCAGGCGTAGGTGCATTGGGCGCAGCCGCTGTTGCGGTGCCATTTGTGGGCAGCATGTTGCCCAGTGAGCGTGCAAAAGCCGCAGGTGCGCCGGTTGAAGTAGATATTAGTAAAATTCAGCCAGGCACGGTAATGACAGCCGAGTGGCGCGGTCAGCCAGTATGGATTATTAATCGTACCGATGAAATGACGGCAGATCTTGCTAAGCATGATAAAGATTTATCAGATCCAAAATCTGAAGTGCCACAACAACCTGAATATTGTAAAAATACCAATCGCTCCATTAAACCGAATATAGCTGTAGTGGTTGGTATTTGCACGCATCTTGGTTGCTCGCCAACAGAAAAACTGCAAGCGGGTGGTGATATGGGTGAAAACTGGACAGGTGGCTTTTTTTGTCCGTGCCATGGTTCAAGATTTGACTTAGCAGGTCGTGTATTCAAAGGATCGCCAGCACCAATTAATCTTGTGATTCCTCCCCATCAATATTTAACAGAAACAACGTTGCTAATTGGCGTTGATAACAAGACGGAGGTGTAATTATGGCAATTGATACAACAAAATCTGATGCAAAAGGATTGTACGGCTGGATTGATGCCCGTTTACCAGTTTCACACTTTTTAAAAAATCATATTACTGAATACTACGCACCTAAAAATTTTAATTTTTGGTATTTATTTGGCGCGCTTGCATTGCTCATTTTAGTGTTGCAAATCGTCACGGGTATTTTCTTAACCATGCATTACAAACCAGATGCGCAACAAGCATTTGCTTCGGTTGAGTACATTATGCGTGATGTGTTTGGCGGTAATATTATTCGCTATATGCATTCCACAGGTGCTTCTATGTTCTTTGTGGTGATTTATTTGCATATGTTCCGTGGCATTATTTACGGCTCATATAGAACGCCAAGAGAGCTTATTTGGTTATTTGGCGTGGGTATTTTCTTGGTATTAATGGGCGAGGCGTTTTTTGGCTACCTGTTGCCTTGGGGTCAGATGTCATATTGGGGTGCGCAGGTAATTGTTAACTTGTTCGCAACCATTCCATTTATTGGACCAGATTTATCTGAATGGCTGCGTGGTGATTACCTGATTTCAGATGCAACGCTAAATCGCTTCTTCGCGTTTCATGTGATTGCCTTGCCATTTGTGTTGGCTGGCTTGGTAGCGGTACATTTGGTAGCTTTGCACGAAGTAGGCTCTAACAACCCCGATGGCATCGAGATTAAAGCCAATAAAGATAAAAAAACTGGCATACCACTAGACGGTATTCCTTTTCATCCTTATTACACTACTAAAGATTTAGTCGGTGCGGTTGTATTTTTAATCGTCTTTGCGAGTATTTTATTCTTTGCACCAGAAATGGGCGGCTACTTTATAGAGGCTAATAATTTTATTCCAGCAGACCCGTTGAAAACGCCTGCACACATTGCACCAGTCTGGTATTTCACGCCTTACTACTCAATTTTAAGAGCGGTTCCACCAATTTTTAATTCGCAATTTCCAGGTGTAGCCGCAATGGGCTTATCTGTAATGGTGTTTGCCTTGTTGCCTTGGCTTGATAAAAGCCAGGTGAAATCGATTCGCTACCGCGGTGCACTATACAAAAAATGGCTAGCAGCATTTGTAGTGAGCTTTTTAGTGCTAGGTTATTTGGGTACGGTGCCTTCAAA
>CAMCVF010000030.1 GCA_945881735.1 Methylotenera oryzisoli | reverse complement strand
AGCTTGGATTTACTGAAAGCTTTAGTAGTTTCTCCATAGAGATCCTATTCGTTTAAATCATTAGTAAAAGTAACAGGATTTCTAAATATTAACTAGCTGAAATTTCGAGTTGCATAGTAACAATCGTTGAGCTACTGGTTCGATCCAGGCAGTAATAAGCCGTATTTCTACTATTCAAAACTCTACTTGAATTAGTCATGACTATATGACGTCTTGTACATCTATATCCTACGGTAAACATTTAAATGCAATGCTCGAAATTGAAGGGTCAGCAGAAAAAGTGTTGAAAAAACTTGCTCGTGACGGAACTCCGAAGAGGCTTGACCTTCCTGTTGTTGATAAAAACGAGGGATGGCCAAAATGAGGACCCTTAACATAGATGAAGCATCATTATTTCTAAGATTACCTATTGATCAGATTATTTCAGAAGTTGAATCTGGACTATTGCCAGGAGCAAAACTTAATAATGATTTTATATTTATTGATGAAGACTTAACTAGTTTTATAAGAAACAAGTATATCCAAACAAGAAATGGTAGTTTTAACGCTAATTTTATATTGTTAGAACAAACGGAAACTCTCTTTAAAGACTTAACACCTCATCTTTTAAGAACAGAACAAAATCGAGTTATGCGTGGCGAGTTAACTGCTAAATCTTTAAGAATTACTGAGAACAGACTTGCTAAATGGGTTAGTCCGTATTTTGATGATATTCCTATTATTAAAATTGATTACCTTGTACTTGAAAACTTTATTGAAAAGTTAACAGAGAGTGAAATAAAAGGCGTAGCAATATCACAGTATTTAATAATCATTAGAAAGATATTAAATTACGCACTCATTACCAATCTAATTACCAGGTTACCATTATTTCCAAAAGTAAAGACACCAAGACAGTCGCGAGGACCATTTACCATAAGTGAATATAAAAATCTTCTTAAAACGGCTTGGCGTTTGCGTGATCAGCCTTACATGATGCAACACCGCCCACGATTGATCAGTATAAATGATGGTATGAAAAATGAAGTCTATATGCCAAGAGATATGACTAGATTAATTGGTTTTATGGTGAACAGTTTTATTAGGCCTAGTGATCTAAAGTTTTTAAAGCATAAACATGTAGAAATTATAGAGGCAAATTACCGTTACTTAAGACTATCTTTACCTGAAACAAAAAAGCATGATCAACCCATTGTGACCATGACCGCCTGTGTTGGAATTTATAAAAGAATTTTGAAAGATGCAAAAGCTCAAGGGTATGGAAGACCGAATGATTTTGTGTTTTTACCTGAAATTAGCAAAAATAGGGACCATGCTCTTAGGCATATGGGGTTTTTACTCACATGGATTTTAAAACAAGCAAATCTTAAATACGGCACCAAAGGGCAAACTAGAACACTTTACTGTTTAAGACATACTGCTATCACGTTTAGACTACTTTATGGAGAAGGTGTGGATTTATTAACGCTAGCAAAAAATGCACGAACATCTGTCAGTATGATCGAAAAACATTACGCCTCAACATTAAATGGTGAAATGAATATTTCTTTACTACATAGTAAACGAGTTCGTAAGTCTAATAATAGAGGACAATAAAAAACGTCAACCTTGAAGTCGTTTAAAACGACACCTTATCTATAAAGGTTGATTTTTCACGCGCAGCATCGGAAATGAGCTTTCCTTATTAGCATCAATTTTTTTAACAAAGAACACCTGTGCTAAACGAGAGTTCTCCTTAGTTTCACCAAAAAAATTATTAGCACAATGGTGTATATCACCTTCAAATGTAATTAATGTATTGTAAACATTATTTACCTGAACCACTTCGTCAAACATATTGTGATAGCTAAAATCAATAGGCTCTTTTTTCTTAAAGTGCTCATCGTTTTCTTTGATGATTTTTAAGTATTGCTCTTCATCATAACTAGCATTTTTTCTAAACAGTGAGGTTCCACTATTTAAAGGTGCCTCTGGCGTTAAATATAACACTCCAGCAAAAATACTACCTTGATCCTGATGTATTAAACCACGCCCATATTCCTCCTCTACAATTTGGAAACTTGTAGAAATATCCCACCGCATAAGATCATGCTCATGAATGTGAAATATACTAATAAATTTCTTACAAACCTTTTCATAGAGGGACATACTTAAATCTTGTAGTTCCTTAGTACGGCTTCCTGGAAAAACGTAATCCTCATCTTTCATTTCATGTCTATATGTATATTTCTGACTTAAAGCATATTTTCTAATTTCATCAGGATTTTCATAAAAATCCGAGATGACTGTGACTGGATAAAGATTCATTTTTAATTTACTTTTAATATAAAAAGGTTTTAATTACAATAAGGCAGTATCAATAAAGTATTTAAGGTGGCTGCTAAAAGTCGTTTAAAACGACTTACTATGAAACTAACAATAAAAAAACGACACCCGAAGATGCCGTTTTTTATTTTATAACTTTAATTGCTACAGGTTACCCTGCCTTATCCTAGAAGAATAAAATTGCGCCTAAAGAGATAGTTTTTGCTTCATTCTCTTGAGTTGTTTGAACACCAGTTCTATCTAACTCAGATTCAACAGTTGAATACTCAGCAACTAAGTTTAAGTGTTTTGTCAATGGGTGATAAACACCGACTGTCCACATTGAGTCTTTTAATTCTTGCAAAGTAGCTTCGCCAGCGTTGCCATCTAATATCGACTCACCGTATGAAGCACCAATTTTAGTACCTACACCTGGAATGGTGTATGTTGCTTGAACATAGTAACCATCAGAATCACGTGCTCGACCATTTGCATCAAAACCGTGGTTCAATTGAACTGTTTGGCCAATACCTTCACCTGTATAGTAGTAAGCAGTTAAGCCAAAACCTGCCACGTTTACGTTAGCACCGATGTCGAAAGCATCTGCTCGCTCATCGCTGCGTACACCAGCTACTGCTAGACCAACTTTAGATACTTCTTGTGACATACCTGAAACCCAAACTTTACCAGCTACATCGCCAGCCCATTCGTAGCTTGCTTTACCTTCATATGCTGTTTCTGAACCACCTTGATTTTGGCTTTCTGATGAGCCGATTGTGTTACCAACTGCGATTGCATTGAAAGCCTGTGTTACACCAGCAGTAAAGCTAAAGCCATTGAAATTTGGTGATGAGTAAGCGATTTGTGCTTTCCAGTCAGCATACATATAACCAGTACCAATACGACCCGTAGTTGTTGTGTTACCAGCTAAACCACCAGCACCAGAACCAACACCTAACAATGTCATGTCGTTTAAGATAGCGTCAGAGGCGAAAATACCTAAATCTTTACCTAACTTGATAGAACCCCATGATTTGTCACCAAATGTCAAGAATGCTTGACGGTTTTCTTGTGCTGAGTCTTGTTTACCAGCAGCTCTAGTTGAAGCGCCTGGATTGATACTGATTGTGAAAGCAACATCTACGTCATTTTGACGTGTTTTGCCAGAAACTGAAAGGTAGTTTGGCAGCAAGCCAGTAGTGATGTTTGCAGCTGTATCAGCTGTTGGATTTCTACCATCACCTAAAGAGTTGTTAGATGTAAAAAGTGCACCACCGTAGCCAGTGCCATGCTGTAGCGTGTCTGCACTCGTAGATGTGTAGTAAGCGTTTACTATACTACATGGATTTTATTGATATTTTTAATTGAAAGGATTGTTGTAATTCCCCCTTCAGGTTTATTGTTCATAGTAATTAGGAGCGTCAATTTATGAACAAAATTTGAAGCAAATCAAAAGGTATTTTGATGCTGTAACAGATAAAATTGCACCGAACAGACAAGTTCCAATTGATGATCGCTTAGCGCAACTTAACCTTGAACAAAAACTGCAACACTAATTTATCGAAAATAGTGCAATTAGGAATTTTACTGGAATGCTAAATGAACTTGAATTAGCAATTGGTATGCTGCGTATCGGGTATCATTTTGGTTTGTGCACACTTTACGTACTTCATAGCAAAAGAACTGTTTGTAACTATTCGGAAATATTAAACATTTAACGTTTTTATAGATTTTTAATATTGTTTATTAGCTTAATTTGTTTGCGTTTTATAGTGTCATTACCGCACTCCGATATTCAATCTTATATCAAGGTTTTAAATCATATTTACTGCATGCCGTTTCATTTCATCATTTACATCAATATATAACTGTGTCGTTGCGATGCTTCTATGCCCAGCGAGTGACTGCAACACCCTAACGCCAATACCTTTACTAGCTAGTTGTGTAATGAAAGTTCTTCGTCCACTATGGCTTGTTGCGCCATCAATTCCAGCTTTTTCAAACATTCGCCTGAATTTTTGGGCTAGTGCATTAGGATTAAAACTTTCACTACTCTTTTGGGAGAAGAAAAGTGGTGCGTTCAGCTCTTGAATGGGTATTGTTGCTACATAAATAGCTAACTCTTGGCTCAATCTTGACCCTATCATTACAGTTCTGCCCTTACTACCTTTTGTCTGTTCTGCTTTTAACCTAATTTCTTCTTTGATGTTTCCGTCACTTGAAAGAACATCACCAATCTTTAATGCAGCTATTTCACCTACACGCATTCCCGACCAAAAACTAAGTAACAACATCGCCCGATCACGTGCTGAATATCTGCCATTTGATAAAGATTTCAATACTCTTTCAAACTCTGCAATGGTTAATGATTTTGCTTGTGGCATATCTAATATTATCGTTTAAATTCAATAGGTTATATTATATAATAACCCTATGAAATATAACACTTTTATCAAAATGTTATATTTTTTCATTCGGTCATATACCGATTGTTTTATTAACTAAATGGAGATTAAAAAATGGGATATTTAGATGGATTAAAAGTAGTCACCGCAGTAAAGCCTGCCAATATTTCACCGATTTTTAATAAAAGAAATCGACTTACTGAAAAACTTTATGTACAGCTTGAGTGCGCTAAAGCAAAAGCTGAAGGTCATGAGTATTTTTTGAAATACACCAATACTTCTAAAACAGAAAATGGAGAAATCGTTCAATCAGAACAATTAAAGAAAATAAAACCGTGGTGGTACAGAAGTGCTGATGGCAAATTAATTATGGAAATTCGTTATGCTAACAAGCGTCTTGAGTTAATCAAAGGTAAGACAGGCATTGAAGTTGATAACATCAATACTCTTGTCCCAGCAATTGAAGTCTTAATTAAAGCCGTTGAATCTGGTGAGCTAGACAACAGCATCAACGCTGCTTCTCACAATCTTAGAGCAACATTAACTAAGTAATACCCATAAAAATAATAGTACACAGTATTGTAAAGCTAGGCAAGCCGTTTGCCAGATGCACCTCTACCACCACCTCTGGCGCGTCCATACCGCTTAGCGCGCGGCTGTGCAGAACAGCCAAACTCATTGTTGATTAA
>CAMCVF010000029.1 GCA_945881735.1 Methylotenera oryzisoli | reverse complement strand
TGTTGTGAAACTTTAGACAAATATAATCTTTCATAAGAATTTGTTTGGGGTGATTTATAATCGTATAAAGTCCACATTTTTACTTTTTTTCCTGATTTTCGTTTGGATGCAATATCTACATAAGCATCAAACACATCATTCATATCAATCAATTTCCATTGAGCCATTGCCCCATTGCTAAAAATAGCTAAAAGTATTGCTAATAATAATTTTTTCATTTGAAATCCCTTTTATTTAACATACTGCCTATAGCCAGCTCTTTGTTTACTTTTTACCGCAAGCAGCTTTCATTAATGTTTCAAGATTAGTATCTGGAGGTATTGGATACTCAGAGCTTTCAGCGTTAACTATCTCAACAGCTCCACCCTTTCCCATATGCCCTTCGTGATACAAAGCTGCTAAATATTTCATAGTTTCTTTTTTACAGTCGATGGCTACTTTTGATTTTGCTGATGAATATGGTTTAGCAAAATCAGTTTGTGGCGATGCAAAATCAGATAAGTGCCAAACTATTACTTTGCTTCCTTGTTTTTTAATCGAAGTTGGGTCTATATAAAAATTATTATCAACTTCTGCATCAGTACCAATATATTTCCACTCTGCCATCGCCCCATTACTTAAAATAGCCAAAAGTATTGCTAATAAAATTTTATTAAACATATCTAACCCTTTATTTAACAATCTGCTTAATAAATGCTCAATAATTTCGCTTGCTGTTATATCTTGCTCAATGGCTGCAATCTTGAGCTTTTTATGTAAGTCCGCATTTGAAAAAAAGCCAACATGTAGCAAACTTTATGTGTTTACTTTTGTTGTAAAAAAGAGGTAAAAAGTAATCCTTGCATAAGTGCATACAAATACAAAGATTGACTTAATCAAAGTAACGCAAAGCAAATCAATAAAACCCGTGATAAATTTTTTCTCATGCATCTATCTAGATATAACTTTACGTTCATATGTTAAGTATCATACATACCAAAATAAAAATCAATTTAGATTAAATTAACTGAAAATAGTTATATTTTGGGTATTCCTAAAAACTAATGTAAATTCCATAACTCCTCCTATTTGAGGAACTTTCAAGTTGGGGTAGGATGAAGTCGTCCCACAATAGTAGGAATTTTGATAACTTTCTTTGAAGTTGAAATAATGAAATATCTCTGTATTAGTTTGCTCTTATCAATTATTTCATTACCAGCAATAACTGCAGAAAACTTAACTTTATCTTGCGATGGATTAATTAGAACTGTGTCTCCACTTCCAGATGCTAAGACTGATCACGGTTCAATTAAAAAACAAGAATCATACATATTTAAGAACGGTAGACTTCTTAAAGGAAGAGCTGATATTCAATGTGCTTGGTCTGAAGAAGAGATACGCTGCGAATCTTCTTATGAAACGCCTAAAAGAGTTTACTGGATAGTCAACGTGAACCGAGTCACTGGTCACGTTGATGCTTTGACATCATATGTTGATGGCAAGGGAGATAATAAGCTCAGAGAAGAGTTTTCAGGGGCATGTAAAGTAGTTAAAAGGAAGTTCTAAACACCTTTAGGAGAAAAGGGAAAGCTCATGAAATACTTTTTAATGGCAATACTTTTAGTTGCATGCGCCAACGCTATGGCAGACGTATCAACCTATGACTTAACACTTAAAGGAAAAAAATGTAAGGAAGAAATAAATCAACAGTTAGATTGCGATTACAAAATAGGTGAAGATTTTCATCTACGTAGTGCTGGTGTTGGTCTATCTGAAGCTGGAGTAATCTTTATGAAATCTAATTACAATGGAAAATATTACGGAACATTTGGGATTCTTCATGGGTGCGCTATTGTAAAAAGAGGAGTTAAAAATACTATCAATAATCCATTCGATTTGGCTTTCGTATCTCCCATAAACGGCAAGGTTTATAAAGATTGGGAAAGCTGCAGAGTAGGTCAATAATTGAAGAAAGGTTTAGTGGGCAACAAAACTAGTCATGTTTAAACTTACAGATCAAATTATAGACCCATGTACCGATGAAGCTGGTCAGTTGATGAATGCTATGCGTAATATTCCCACATGGACTAAAGCCAAACGAGCTATCTATGATAAGTTGGTTGCACTTCTTGAAAGCCAAGAACATATTTACTTCGTTGGACACGTTGATAAGTACCACCTATCTATAGTTGGCTCATCTTGCTTTTACAATGTTCCGCTTAATCGCAGGGGACATTTAAGTGTTTATAGGGGTAAGCTAATTCGGCTGGTATGTGTTAGTACTGGTCAATACGACAGGGGCTACCTAGCTACCGAAGCAATTCCGATGAACATCAACCTCAAATGAATCCTTTAGAGTCAATTTTTCAAAATTATGCTTATGACTATTTTTGCCTTATGGGTGGTAGTGGTCGTTATGAGGGGTATAGGGAATGGCATCCAGCTGGCTTGGTATTAATGATAGCTACTGGGGTTAGCCCCCCTCAATCGCCAGAATGGCAGATTAATCATGATGGCTCTGATTATTTACCCTCAAAAGTATGGCGTAAAACAGACCAGATGCCTTACCAAGTTAGCGAGAAGCTAAAAGGTATTACATTGACTCGCAATATGTTAGAGGAATTCATTGAGAGCATCTCATTAAAAATACGAAAAAACAGCCCTGATGATGAATATACATGGAATGGTTTTTTAGAGGAGAAGAAAGACCATTTTGACATTTTTTTGTCAGGTAAATAAATGATAGTAACCTCAAAATTTGGTGACCTCATTGACCAAATTGATTGTGATGCGATAGTTAATTCAGCGAACTCATCAATGCGAGCTGGTTCTGGTGTTTGTGGAGCAATTCATAAGGCTGCGGGAAGGGATTTGGAACTAAATACAAAACATTTAGCACCACTAATAGTGCCGAACGCAGTGATAACATCAGCATTTAATCTACCTAATAAGTACATAATTCATGTCAGCACTCCAAAGTTTCATATTGACCCTAATCCACATGAGTTATTAGCTAAATCCTTATATAACGTATTCAAGTTAGCCGAAGAATTTGAAGTGGAAACGATTGCTTTGCCAGCGATAGGAACTGGCATACATGGCTTTCCGATTGATGCTGCTATAGCAATATATGCAGAGGTAGCATCATCCTTTAATCAGTCCATTATCTTGAAAGAAATTAGATTTGTGTTCATGTCTTATGCTGATGAAATAGCAATGAGCAGAAGAATTCAAACAAGGATAGAAATATGAGTACCCTTAATTGCCAAGAATACGATGATCTAGTTAGAGCTTCCACTAAGGGGGATAAGAAGGCTATAGAGGATATATTTACTCTAGGAGAATCACTTCTTGTTAAGAACTCCACCGATGCAGCAGAAGCGTTCAAGGATGCAGCAATTTCCTACCGTATAGCCGCATTTCGTAATGCTGCGCATCTAGAATCGTCCCAAAATGGGGTCAGCCAGTTAGTAAACAATTTGGATATTTTTAGAGAGTGGATTGCTACATTTCCTGATGGACAAGTTAAACTTCCTAAGGCTGTAGAAGGATTAAACAGACAGGATATTGAAGCTGTCATATATGGCGAGTGCAAGTATCCTTCAGACCCAGAAGTCATTCGCTACTATCGCTTTCTAAACCAAGCACTTGAATTAAACAATGAAGACTATGCAAAATTAAATGGTAACCGACCAGTATTTATATGTGACATTCTGCTTGCTTATTTTGGTCTAGCTAACAGGAGGAATTTTGACTTCAACAATGTTTCAATAGATGTGCGCATTGGAGTTGACTTAATAGCCCATAGAATTGAAGAAAAAATCATCCATAATGCAAGACTATAAACACTTATATTACAACCAACAAAAACCCTCAAAAAAATGGGGTAGGAAGCTATTAGCAATTTTCATATTGGTTCTCATAACAGCCATACCTCTGGCAAATAGCTTCTATAAAAATGGCAATCCCTTATTAAAGTATACTTCTGTTAAATCACAAACCAAGACCGAACCAATAGCAGAGGTAAACATTCCAGATAGGTTCACGTACTATGAGATTCTTGCTAATGGTGAAACTGTTGTGCAAGACATCTCAAAAGTAGACGTCCCATCTAGCAAGATTTACATTCAATTAGAAGCCTTTAAAACTGCTGATGAAGCTGACAACTTTCAAGTTCGCATGAAGTTACTAGACCTAAACCCAAAGATTGAAACGGTTTTTCTACCTAACAAAGGCGGTAACTGGTTTACTGTAAGAATAGGTGCTGTAGAAACGGATGACGAATTGGCAAGACTTAAACTGCAGTTAGAAAGTAATCAGATTAAATTCGCTGTCGTTACGAAAAATTAGCGGTATATGAAAAGTGTCTCCGCCCTAAATCCAGAGCTAATTAAGGCATACCAGTCAGCCGAATATCATGTGATGTCTGCCAAGCCATTCATACTAGAGTTAGGCAAAAGAAGTGAGGGTTTAGTTGACCTTGCCAAACGGTTTAAAGTTGAATGCTTCACGTTTATAACGGCTTACAACCCCTACAGCGAAGTGCTTTCAGATAAAGAAAATGCAAAGCGCAATGGTCAGCTAAAACAAGAGTTGGATAGGCTAGGCTTAACGATTGTCATAGGCTATGGACAAGACCCAGAGATGACACGAAAAAAAGAAGATGGCTTCGTTGTGTTTGGTCTAGGATTGGATGCAGCAAAAGAGTTGGGGGTTAAATTCCAACAGAATGCAATTGTTTGGTGTGGAGCGGATGCTGTTCCTAATTTAGTTCTATTAGGCTGATAAACTTGAAAAAAAATTTAAAGGGCTGAATGTGAAATTCATAATGCAAAAAATATTACTTATAGTTTTATTTACTCCACTAGTTGGTTTTTCAAAAGAAACAAATTTATATTGCAAGGGTTCATACTCAAACACAATTGATCATAAAACTGACACATACGAAAGAGAACTAAATTTTAGTTTTGATGATAAAAGAAAAACTTTCTCCACAGATAATCGGTTACTTTGCAATGATTTTAATCAAATATATCCATTAAAAGTAACTGCACTTTCCTTTAGTGAAAGTGAGATTATATTTTCCCATCAGAATGACCAAAGAGAAGAAGGTAGATGTAAAAGTAATTTTTCTTTAAACAGAGTAAGCGGTAATTTAACTACACTACAAATTATAGGTGATATATATAATCCTGCTATTCTTATAGAAGGCTATTACAAATGCGAAATTGCAAAACCTAAATTTTAATGTATAATTATTGAGTGCCGATTTGATTTTTTCAGCTTGCGGGCACTTTAAATATACTGCTAAAGCGTGTGCAAACCCGTTTTAGCTAAAGCTGATGCGGGTTTTTTATTGCCCATCGTCCCGATTTAGCCTTACTTGCGGGGGACGTTAAATGAATACTGCTAAACAAGGCTTGACCCTTTTCATGAGGAGCAAGACCATGACACC
>CAMCVF010000028.1 GCA_945881735.1 Methylotenera oryzisoli | reverse complement strand
AGTTATTGCCTTATAAGCTATTTTTAATTTAAGCGTCGCGTAACACGACGCTTTTGAGATTGTTGTTAAAAAACATCAATATGATCAGATAGTATCGAGCAGGTAGGACAGATTTGAGCATCCCCACTTAAAGGATTGCCAAGCTATTTAATCTGTTTTGAACAGCGGAAGTATTGTAGAAGCTCTAGATATAAAAAAAGCCCACATCTCTGTGAGCTTCTTTAATAATGGTGGCCGGAGCGGGAATCGAACCTGCGACAAGCGGATTTTCAATCCTCAAAAATTCCTCGTCACCGTCCATATTCCTCTCAAGAGGTATGCGCGGCAATGGGAGTTGAAAGTCAAAACCATTTCAGCACTGTCATTCTCTTATAAAAAAGAACTAAAGCAATTCTTCTATATGCTTTTTAATATTTGCCGCAATTTTTTTGGTCGGCAAATCGTTATCATCACCGCCAAAAGGGTCTTCAATTTCTTCGGCAATTAGCTCTAAACTGGCCAACACATAAAAAATAAATACCACAATTGGAATCACATAATAGCCCAAGCTAAACACGTAGCCAAATGGTAATGTCATGATGTAGAAAAAGATGAATTTTTTAATAAACGCGCTGTAAGAATAGGGAATTGGTGTGTTTTTAATGCGCTCACAGGCTCCGCAAATATCGGTAAAAGATTGCAGTTCGGCGTTGATAATATAGAATTGGTCGCCTGTGATTTTTCCTGATGTATAAAGTTCGTTCGCCTTTTGAAACAATAGTTTAGCCACTCGGTTGGGTTGATGTTTGTGGTGGTCGATTTCTAAATCTAAGCCTTCAAATAACACTTGGCTGACATCCTCATTGACTAAATGCTTTGACAATACTGATGCGTAGGCTGGAATAGCTTTTTTGAAGAAATTTCTGTCGGCCTCAATTGTTAGATAAGCAGAAAGTTTAAGGGCGAGGTTGCGGCTATTGTTAACTAGCGCACCCCATAATTTGCGGCCTTCCCACCAGCGCTCATAAGCTGTGTTAGTTCTGTAAGCCAATAGTAATGACAAGACAAAACCTACTGTGGAATGCATTAAGGGGATATTTTTAACATGACTTTTATCAGAAAGTTGCCAGAATTCAATTTCTAAATATGCAATACCACCTGCATACATCCCAATAAAAATCATCATGGGAGTGAGTTGTCGAAAGGTATCCGCTTCGTGGAAGCGGAAAATAAACGTAATCCAGTCTTTTGGGTTATATTGAATCATTTTATTATGCTTGAAGTTTTTTGAGATGTTAGAGCAAGTTTAGCATGCTAGGCTTGCTTAATATGGCTTACAACTAGCTGACTGCTGATACGTTTTAATTGAATTTTAAATTAACAGGTATATTGCGAAAGCTTATAAATCACGTTAAGTCGATTTAAAAAATCGCCTAGTGCTAGGATATACCCCACACAACCAAAACTGGTATTCCTTAAATTTACTTATTTTACTATTTAGTTTTGCATTCCACCAATAAATGATGGCTTTGGTACATGTAAAAGCCATCGTCAGAATCTGCAAACACTTCTTTATTGTGTGACAACTGTTTGTTAATTACAGTGCCACAAGGTATGGATTCAGACAACTATAATATTGCTTTCTGCGCTTCTGTTTACCATTTTTTTAATAATTTTTATGACACGTGTAAGCATTTAAAAGTGCTTCAATTTTTTACTAAAGCGGATGAAAAATGATTATTGCTTATTTTCATCTATTAAATGTTGCGCAAGTTTAAATCCGCTTAACCATGCGCCTTGCACTTTGCCGCCATTTAACCAATCTCCGCATAAGCCAATGTTGTTGGCTTTATCATAATGGTAAACGCTGCTTAAATACTGTTCGCAATCGGCATACAGCCAGCGGTGTAGCTGTTTGCTTTCAACATTCATGCTGTGTTGTAAGGCGTTAGAACGTTGCAAAATAGACATAAATTCGTCCAAAATTAAGTCTGAAACAGCTTCTTTGTCGTCATTAACATGCGCGTTGCTCCATTGGCTGGTGGCATGCAAAATCCAAGTTTCTGAGCTTGTGTTGGCTTGATTTGAGCGACCGGGTTTTGCGCTATCTCTGGCTACCCAGCTTAAGGGGCCATGGTTAATAAATAAGCCATCAAATTCACACGGTAGAATGCTTTTTAACTTCAACATCAGCGCAAAACAAGGTTGCATAACAACGCTAGCGCTAATTTGAGATGCGCTAGTCGCTACATTGGCAAGCAAAGCGGCGGCCTGAGGTGCGGGGATAGCTAACAATACCGCACCAAAATGGTGGGCATGCACGCCGTGTTCTTTTGAATAAATCTGCCATTGTTGAGCATGTTGATTTATGCCAATAACCGTGGTTTCTGTATGCACATTTAATCTATTAGCCAACCATTTTGCGGGTGCGTTGTTTTTGGGATAACCAACATAACGCTGCGTTTGAGAAGCAAGGTTAGCCTCTTTAGCCGTAAAACTTTTGCCATCATACACTTGTAAATTGGGTTGCCATAGCTGCGCAACACCTGCTTTTACCCAACGTTCAACCTCTGCCGCAAAGTGCGCATCACGAGCTGTAAAGTATTGCGCGCCGTGGTCGCACTGCCAATGTGGCGTTTCCCGTGTGCTTAATCGGCCTGATGTACCACGGCTTTTTTCAAAAAGCGTGACAGAAAAACCAGCCTTTTGCAGCGACGTCGCGCAACTTAAACCAGCTATTCCCGCACCAATAATAGCAATTTGAGTGGCTTGCGACATACTTTATAACCGGCCTTGCTGCCAAATGATGGCGCTATTGTGTGGTTTTGACGGCAGTAAGAACATAGGTATATAAGGTGTGGCTTGCAACCTAAGTTTTTCAATTTCAATATGTTTAATTGGCATGGAAACAATCGATTTAATTTAATAATGATGTAAATGCGCTACATGGTTTTTGCAGGCACTTTTAGGGCAAACAGTTTTCCAATAAGTTGCCAAACTGCGAAGCAAAGGTGTAAAACAATTTAATTACGCCTGTGTTAGCTAGTTAATATGGTGAGTAATGCCATGTATGCGTTAATATCGCTATTATGGCTATTGGTTGAATGGCAATATTAAACGTAGTGCCGTGGTGTGAGGTGGCAAGAAAAGCGCCAGAGATTGCCGAAAGTGCTAAAAAATTATGGAGCAGGGTAGCACGAAAATCAACACAGCCAGATTTAGAAATGCGTATGGTGCTTTCCTATTAAAAAGATGTAAACGCTTTTAAAAAATAGGCTTATTAAAGTGGAAGCGGCCAGTGCCTAGCTTCACAAAAAAATGCTGACAACATCTGAATTAGTTAAAGCGTTAGCGGAGCAAATTATCCAGCTAATTAACACCATTAAATTAAACTGCAAAAGTATCAAATGGCTAACTCTTTTAACCATTACTTGCGGGTTAACTACGCTATATTGTTTGGATAGAATAACCAACTAGCCTAAATAATCTAGAATAAAAAATTATTTAATTAACGATTAATTTAACGGTCATTTAAAAATGATGAATAACAATTCGATACCCTTGTTTCCTCTGAACGTGGTTATATGCCCAGGCGGGCTGATGCCACTGCGAATATATGAAGCCAGATATTTGGATATGGTTAAAAACTGCCTTAGAAACAAAACATCGTTTGCAATTGTGGCTGCAATGCCAGATGGAGTAACTAATCTAGAAAGCAATTTTCCGTTTGCAGATGTTGGCACATTGGTCAACATTGTCGATGCTGATGTCACTACCGTGGGCTTGATGACGATAAATTGTATTGGGCAGCACCGACTAAAGATTCACTCGTTTACACAGCAAACCGATGGGTTGGTGATAGGTGATGTTAGTGATATAGCGAATGATATCGAGTTGCCTATTCCTGAAGACTTGAAAATTATTAGCACCAGCTTACAACGCTTGCTGGAGTCTTTGCCTAGCCAAGGCGTGTTGCCAGCTGATATTCCTATTGTCGAGCCTTATCAATTTAATGATGCCTCATGGGTTTCCAACCGTTGGGTTGAGCTACTAGATTTATCTTTGCTTGAAAAACAGCGCCTTATGCAATTAGATAGCCCCATAGTAAGATTAGAGCTTATTTACGATATTTTGGGTGTGAATTTAGGACAATCGGATTAGTGAAGCTAAATGGATATTTATAGTAGTTTCGAGCTTGAGTTTATTGCCTTCATTCAACCATCTTCGTTTAATGAATGATTAAACCTAAAAACGTCGGTGCGTTTAAAGCTTACTTCCAAAAATATTGAACTAATCATTAAAAAAATTGGCCTTATAATAATAAATTTAAAAAAGGACCTGTTATGAAAAAATCGGCTTTGTTTTGTGTTGTGGCATGTTGTATTGGCTTATCACCATTGGCTTTCGCTAATCATCATGAGGAAGGTAAATCAATTGACAGTGAAAAATGCGAAGGTATGTCAAACGGTAACTTTAGTATTTCTGGTTTAGATGCAAATAAAGACGGCAGTATTACTAAATCTGAATATTTAGAAGGTAATAAATCCAATAACGAAAAGACTTTTAAACATATTGATGCTAATAGCGACGGAAAATTGGATCAAACTGAACAATCTGAAATTGAGGCGGTTTATAAAGCCATACACCAAGATTACAAAACAAAAAATATTAGCATTTAACCAAATGTTATTTTGAGTAAATTCATGAGTGCTTATTGCGTTTAGTACATAGAAGTTAATTTTGAAGCTTGCGTAATATGTAAAACATGAAAGTCGTGCTTGCAAAACTTAAATAACTTAAAAGAAATTATCATGTGGACAACACCAGCAGCTACTGAAATGCGTTTTGGCTTTGAAGTTACAATGTATGTAATGAACAAGTAATTCGTTATATCAAATAAAAAAAGCCTATTCAGAAATGAATAGGCTTTTTTTGGACAAATTGAATTTATCGGCACAATTCTTTTAAGTTGAGTTCTAAATGTGGTTTTTTAAGGCGATATTGCCAATACGTGAAGTGCTCAAAGGTTAGCACTAGGCCGCCTGGGCTAGCGGCTGCTTTTCCGTAACCCCACAGTGTTAATTTGCAAAGCCAAAAGCGACCCTGAAAAGGTGTTTTATTAATGGCTGTTTGCACTTGATGACCATTTATTTCAACCAATATTGTTGGCGAGATATTGACTGAAAGTAGGTTCACAATAATGTTTTCAAGAAATAATAATTAAATATTAATCATGAATATTTTTTAAAAAACTCTTTATGTCGTATAGCACAGATTTGTTAGCGTTTTGGATGCCAAAACATTGGTCGGTGAGTTATTATGACAATAATCTATTTAACACCATACTCGAGTGTGGAACAAAATGACCAAGTCGAATTTACCTGCCGAAATCGCTGAAGTCGACACTGCCGTTTATAAAACGCTTTTAGAATCAACCAACGCGATTCCGTGGAAGCTAGATTGGGCGACGTTGAAATTTGAATACATAGGGCCGCAGATTGAAAAGCTATTGGGCTGGCCCCAAGCCAGTTGGGCGACCTCACGAGATTGGATAGATAGAATTTACTCAGAAGATAAGACTTGGGTGGTGGATTATTGTATTGCAAAATCCATAGAAGGCGAAGACTATGAGGTCGATTATCGTACCATGAATAAAGATGGTGGTTATGTGTGGATTCGTGATGTAGTACATGTGGTGCGCAACCCAGATGGCACGGCCAACGCATTTATTGGTTTTATGTTTGATATTAGCGAGCGCAAAAAAACCGAAGAAAAATTAATCACGCTGCAAAAAAAATTAGAAGAGTTATCCTTTAAAGATGGCTTAACGGGTATTGCCAACAGACGCATGTTTGACTCGGTGATGGAACTAGAGTGGTTGAATGCACGCCGCAACAAACAACCGATTTCATTAATTATGGTGGATATTGATTATTTTAAGCAATATAACGACCATTACGGGCACATTCAGGGCGACGATTCCTTGAAACGTGTTGCGCAAGTGCTAAGCAAGGTTGCCACGCGTTCGCGTGATTTTTGTGCGCGATTTGGGGGTGAGGAATTTGTGCTGGTGTTGCCAGAAACAGATGCCTTCGCCGCCAAAAAAGTAGCCGAGCGTTGCCATCAAGTTATTTTTAAAGAGCAAATTATGCATGCAAAATCGGAAGTGAGTCAATTGCTAACCGTTAGTGCCGGCGTTGGTACTATTGTTCCAACATCTCAAGATGAGTCGCTGGCTTTTATTCATGAGGTAGACAGACGCTTATACCTTGCCAAACAAAAAGGCCGAAATCGCATCATCACTGCAGCAGATTAATTAGCGTTTTGATTAATTTTTAGCCAATATTCGGGACGTTTTTCATCTGGTGCAAAAATTTGCACATCAGCTCGGCTTAAGTTAGTCAGCGCTTCGCTAACAGAAGTTTTGTTTTTGGCCGCATTGTCTATTGCAATTGGCTGAGCATATTTCAGCCATGCCGGGTTTTGTATGTAACCGTTATCGGTCATGCACCGTTCAATCACATTGGTTTTTTTAGCTAAGCGTTCCAACATTTGAAACTCAATAATCGGCACATCATTTGCCACTGCTCTTTCACCAAAATCTAAACATCTATCACCCATTTTAGCCAACTGTTCTTGAGCAGGGCTTAGGTTTGGCGTTGTTTTTAAGCTGGCTTTGTCTGTCAAAAAATAAACAATCGCCACTATTATCGTCAACAAAATCAGGTTAATTTTTAAATTTAGTTTATGCATATTACTAACCTTTCTTTGTTGAATAATGGCTTGCAGTATAAAGACTGGATTTTTACGATTTAATTCTTAAAAAATCCGGTTTACCTAGCTCAACGCCGTTATGGCGCAAAATGTTGTAAGCGGTGGTCACATGAAAATACACGTTGGGCATCACCCATTTTAGTAGGTAATCTTGGCCAGTAAATTTAAGCTCGATTTTACGCACGGTAATCGTAATATCCCGCTTTTCGGCATCGGTCAGTTGTGTTGGCGCTATGCTTTCTATAAACGCAATGGTTTTTGCTATGCGCGCTTGTAATTGTTCAAAGGTAGTTTCATCATCTTCGTACTTTGGTATGTCAACAATTGCAAAGCGTGCCGCGGCACCCTTGCTCATATCGGTGGCAATTTGTATTTGTCTGGTGAGCGGATACATATCAGGAAAAAGGCGTGCATTTAAAAAAACGGTATGCTCAATTTTTTTGGCATCGGCATGTTCTTCACCCTTTTTTAAAATATGACTTAAACTTTTTAAGGTGTGAATCAGTGGCAAAATGGCGGCATCAAATATGTTTAACATGTCGTTATCCTTCAATTAAAAATTAGATTAGTTTGTATTGTAGAGCGAATTATTGTGGATTCAAGGGATTTGTTATTCAGTTTAAATTAA
>CAMCVF010000027.1 GCA_945881735.1 Methylotenera oryzisoli | reverse complement strand
AATCCAATGCATGGCAAAAGAGACCAAGCGCACGCCACGATCTGGATCAAAACGTTTGACTGCTTTCATCAAACCAATATTGCCTTCTTGAATAAGATCGGACTGTGGCAAACCATAACCCAAATAGCCACGCGCAATACTCACAACCACGCGCAGATGTGAAACAATAAATGTTTGCGCCGCGTCTAAATCGTTGTTGTTTTTAAGTCTTGTAGCCAATTCATATTCTTCTTCTGCGCTTAAAAGCGGGAAGGCCTTGATTGCACGCATATACTGGTCAAAGCTATCAAGAGATGAAATCGACGGTATCGTTAAAGCGTTAATAATTAAAACTCCTTAGTTAAAAACAGTAATACAAAATAATTTTAGCACTCTCTCTATGAGAGTGCTAGTAAATAATAGTTTCAAATTGTTACGATTTTTAACGTAATGAAAAATTATTTGCATTCGAATAACCATATAAGTACATTCTTGTTGCAGTTATTCGAACACATCATAAGTATTTAAAGTAAGCTAATCTGTGCACTAACGCACCTAAATTTAATCATCGCGCTAATAAAATCAGTTATGAATAATCTAAATATTGAGTAAAGTTCAAATGCTGTTCTTCAATTATCTTTATTATTGGTGTATTCGAAGAACCATCATTTTGGGCGAGGAGCAACTTAAGGAAGTGCGAGCTATTAGTGATTATCAAATTGCGCTAGTGGATATGGCTTATGCGACAGGTACTTTAATGGGCTATAGCAAGTTAAGTTTTCAATAATCTACGTTTTTTAAACCCCTCAAGTTACGCTTTTTTAGTAACCGGCTGCACAGAAAAATAAGCCGCAACTAAGCCAATTAAGCTGGCAATCAAAAGCAACACCAATGGCGCTAAACTGTGATGCACCAACAATTTAAAGTCGGCCTTATAGCTAGCGGCTAACTGTGTCACAGTTTGGTTTAACAACACAATAATCAGCCAAGTGATTAGTGCGGCTAAAATTCCACCGCCTAGCCCATATAAGGCGCCCAAATATAAAAATGGACGGCGAATAAAGCTTGTGGTGGCACCAATTAATTGGCTAAGCTCAATCTCAGCCTGCTGAGTAAGCACTTGCATGCGGATAGTATTGCCGATTACCATAATGAGCGCAAAACCCAAAAGACTGGTTAATAGTAGTAACGCTTTTTGCCCCAGTTGCAATAAATAGTTAAGGCGTTTAATCCATGCGCCGTCTACTAAAACAGTTTCCACACGATCTATTTTGCTAATTTCATTTTTAAGTGATTCAATCGATTCAGCATCCAATGCTTTTGGCTCAATAAAAAAAGCATCTGGCAGAGGGTTGTTAGATAAAGAGTCCAGCAAGGATTTGTTGGCATCAACAGCTTTTAATTGGGCTAATGCCTCTTCTTTAGATACAAACACCACATTTCGAATGGCTGGGTTTTGTTTGAGTTGTGCTTCAATCTTTTTAACTGTAGCGTCATCATGGTTTGCTTGCAAAAAAACACTTAATTTAGATTCACTTTTAATATTGCTGACCAAGCCATTTAAATTATCTAAAATAAGATAAGCCGTAGCCGGCAAGGCAAGCGTAACGCCTATACTTAAGCAAATTAAAAAGGTGCTAAGCTTATTATTTAGAAAGCGAGATAACACTAAACGCAAGGCTTGCACATGATAGGTAAGCCACGTTTTCATATCATTACCTCTGTCTGAATAGAAAGCCTGCCTTGGTTTAGATGCAATACTTTGTTCTCTTGGCTGGCTTGACCCAATGCGTCATGCGTGGCAATAATGACCGTAACACCCACCTGCTGAAACGCTTTAAACAATGCAACAATATCGGCGGCGTACACTTTATCCAAATTGCCAGTCGGCTCATCCGCAATTAAAATGGCGGGTTTACTCACTACCGCACGCGCAATTGCCAACCGTTGTTGTTCACCGCCAGACAAGGTAATCGGCATGCATTTTTCGCGGTTTAAAAGCCCAACTTTATCAAGGGCGGCGCGAATGCGCTTGGCAGCGTCACTGCCTGTAATGCCGTTAATCGCCAACGGTAATGCCACATTTTGAAAGCAATTACGGTCGTACAGCAATTTGTGGTCTTGAAATACCAACCCGAATTTGCGACGAATATAAGGCAAGGTAGATTCTTTTAATTTGTTTACATTTTGATTATTGATTAACACTGTGCCGGTTGTTGGGCGCTCAATCGACGCCATTAATTTTAGCAGGGTACTTTTTCCAGCGCCAGAATGCCCTGTAACATACACAAGTTCACCTGCTTCAATGCTAAAACTGGCTTGGCTAATGGCGTCGCCGCTGGCAGGGTAACGTTTAGTCACATTGTCAAAAACAATCATAATCGCATTCTCTTAGTCAAAAAGCCTTTTAATCGACATTCACTTAATCAAATAGCGCATCTACAAAAGCTTGCGCGCTAAATGGGCGCAAATCATCAATGCCTTCACCAATGCCAATAAAGCGAATCGGTATCGGTCTTGCCTCAGCAATTGCCGCAATCACTCCGCCTTTAGCGGTGCCATCTAATTTGCTTAATACTAAACCAGTTACGCCCAAGGCATCATCGAACGCTTTAACTTGGCTAACCGCATTTTGACCAGTGTTAGCATCCAACACCAGTAAAATTTCATGCGGTGCGTTGGGCAATGCTCTGCCAATCACACGTTGCACTTTTTTAATCTCATCCATTAAGTGCATTTGTGTGGGCAAGCGTCCAGCGGTGTCGGCAATCACAATGTCAATTTTTTTAGCAACAGCCGAATTAACCGCATCAAAAATAACCGCAGCTGGGTCTCCACCTTCTGATGCAATTACTTGCACATTATTACGCTCACCCCATACCTGCAGCTGCTCTCTTGCGGCGGCTCTAAAAGTATCGCCAGCCGCAATTAAAACACTTTTACCTTGCGATTGAAAAAGTTTGGCTAGTTTGCCAATCGTGGTGGTTTTGCCAGCACCGTTTACGCCAGCCAACATAATCACGAAAGGTTCATGGTTATTGGTTTGTAGCGGTTTTTCTAAAGGTATTAAAACCGCTAATAGCTCTGCTTTTAAGGCTTGTTTTAGTGCTGTGGTTTCTTGTAAATTTTCGCGTTTTACGTATTTTTTTAAGTTTTCTAATAATTTTGTAGTGGCCGCTACGCCAATATCGGCCGTTAATAGAATAGTTTCTAGCTCTTCATATGTATCTGCATCAATTTTGCCGCCACCAAATAAACTATTCAGCTGCCCAGATAGCTGCTGACGCGTTTTGGCTAAACCTTGTTTTAGGCGTTGTGCAAAACTCAGATCCGTTTCTTTTGGTTTTCTTTCAAAAATTTCTGGCTTTGCATCATTTGTTGCAGGTGTTGCAATATCAGGTACCGCAACAGTATCTAATTTACTTTCAGTGAGTTCAGGCTTTTTCTTAAAAATATTAAACATAGCGCACTTCATAATAACAATTAATTCTTATTTTAGTCGTAAAATCAACTGCATGCTATTAAGCATTAACCGTATTATTAGATTAGTATTAAACAGGTGCGCAATTAACAGAGCGTAGGAACTAAACTAATTTAAACTGTGTCATTTATATGCTTACAATACGCCATTTTTAATAATAGAAAGAGTTGTTGTGCAGATAAAACTTAAAAATAGTTACATTCAAATTGCTACGCTGTTATTAGCGCTTGCACCAGTGTTAGGCCAAGCGGCTATTCAAGAATTTAAACTGAGCAATGGTATGAAGGTAATTGTGCAAGAAGATCATCGTGCACCAGTGGTGGTTTCGCAAGTGTGGTACCGCGCGGGTAGTTTGGATGAAGTAAACGGTAAAACAGGCGTGGCTCATGTGTTAGAACACATGATGTTTAAAGGCACTAAGAGTGTTGCAGCAGGCCAATTTTCACGCCTGGTGGCGGCCGCTGGCGGTAAAGAAAACGCATTTACGGGCACCGATTACACATGTTACTTTCAGCAATTAGAGAAATCACATTTGCCTTTATCTATGAAGTTAGAAGCTGATCGTATGCAGAATCTAGTGATTACCGATGCTGAATTCGCAAAAGAAATTAAAGTGGTCATGGAAGAGCGCCGCTGGCGTACCGAAGATAAGCCGCAATCCAAAGTGAATGAGCAGTTTCAAGCCACCACTTTTAATGCACATCCTTATGGCAGGCCTGTTGTTGGTTACATGAACGATTTAGAAAATATGACGGCAGCAGATGCGCGCGAATGGTATAAAAATTGGTATGCACCCAACAATGCCACATTGGTGGTGGTGGGCGACGTTAAAACGCAAGACGTTTTAAAACTGGCAAAACACTATTTTGGCCCATTAAAATCGAAAGTATTGCCAGCTAGAAAACCACAAACAGAGCCTGCACAAATCGGTGAGCGCCGCGTGGTGGTTAAAGCGCCGGGTAAGTTGCCATACTTAGTGATGGGTTTTCATGCCCCTACGTTATTGCCTAAAGCGACAACACCAGAACAAGAATGGGAGCCGTATGCGCTAGATGTCTTGTCTGGTGTATTAAGCGGCAACGATTCGGCTCGCTTAAATCAAAAACTAGTGCGCGAAAACTCAATTGCGTTGGATGTTGGCGCTGGCTACGATAGCACATCGCGTGGCCGCCAGGCTTTGTTTGAGTTGGTTGGCACACCAGCCGAAGGTAAAACAGTAGCGGAGCTAGAGACCGCTTTAATCGCACAAATTGATCTGATTAAATCGGGTGGCGTGACGCAAACTGAGCTAGATAGAGTGAAGGCCGCGGTGATTGCAGCCGATGTCTATCAGCGCGATTCGATGTTTTACCAAGGCATGCAAATCGGTCAGCTTGAAACCATGGGCTACAGCTGGCGCTTGCTGGAAGAGTACCCAGAACGCTTAAAAGCGATTACTTCTGAACAAGTGCAAGAGGTGGCTAAAAAATATTTGGTAAAAGATAACATGACGATTGCAACCTTGGATCCGCAGCCTATAGACCCAAATGCCAAACCACAAGGTAAGCCACATTCGCGTTAATTTAAAAATGCAAATATTATTGTCACACATCGTTGCGCTACACCCTTTTTTACTAATTTTACACGGCGGTAATGTGCGCCTAGTCTGACTTTAAACTTTGCATTTTTCAACATAAGTTTTAAAAATTAAGCGTTCAATTAAAGGTTTTACAATGAAAAAAATCCAATTTTTAATCATACTAGTCAGTAGCTTAGTTGCTCTATGCGCAAACGCCGCCGTTAAAATCCAGCATTGGCAAACCAGCTCTGGTAGCCAAGTTTATTTTGTAGAAAATCATGATTTGCCGATTTTAGACATCAGTGTGAATTTTCCTGCAGGTAGTTCGCGCGATACTAAGCAGACTTCTGGCGTGGCGGGGGTGACCAAATATCTGATGACATTGGGCGCTGATGGCATGAATGAGGAGGCGATTACCAATCAATTTGCGGATATTGGCGCTATTTTAGGTGGTGAGCTGGACTTGGATAGGGCGGCTTTTAAATTGCGCACCTTAACCAGCGAGCAAGCAAAAGCACTGACGGTTTTTAATAAAATATTGCACAAGCCTGATTTTCCGCAAACCATTTTAGAGCGTGAAAAAACGCGTATTGTGGCCGGCTTGCAAGAAGCGGCAACCCAGCCAGAAAGCATTTCAAACAAAGCTTTTATGAAGGCAATGTATGGTGAACACCCTTACAGCTTAGATGAAAGTGGTGAAATCGAAACGATTAACGCCATGAAGCTTGAAGATTTAGTGGCGTTTTATCAGAAGTATTACACGGCTAAAAGTGCCGTGATTGCGTTGATTGGCGATATGACAGAAACGCAAGCGCGCACGATTGCAGAGGATGTATCCAAAGGCTTACCCCAAGGGGTCGCTATATCAAAAATGGCACCAGTAAGCTTGCCGCAAGCGCCCAATATTCAGAATATTGCACACCCAGCTAGTCAAGCGCATATTTTGTTGGGCTACCCAGGAATTAAGCGTGGCGATGCCGATTACTTTCCGCTTTATGTCGGAAACTATATTTTAGGTGGCGGCGGTTTTGTCTCGCGCTTAACCGAAGAAGTGCGCGAAAAACGCGGTTTAGTTTACAGCGTATACAGCTATTTTATGCCCATGGGCGAGTTGGGTCCTTTTCAAATTGGTTTGCAAACTAAAAAAGAGCAAGCTGGGGATGCCTTAAAAGTGGTGAACGCAACAATTGCCAAATTTATGCAAAACGGTGTGACAGAAAAAGAGCTAAAAGCAGCCAAATCTAACATTATTGGCGGCTTTCCAATGCGTATTGATAGCAATAATAAAATCTTGGATTACCTCAGTATTATTGGCTTTTACCAATTACCGATGACTTATTTAGATGACTTTAACAAGGAAGTCGCCAAAGTGAGTACTGCACAAATTAAGGATGCGTTTAATCGTCGTGTTAAACCCGCTAATTTTGTTGCCGTAACAGTAGGCGCTGACTAATCAATTAGTTAAATAGGTTAAAATAAGGCTTTGCAACATTTGCAAAGCCTTATTTTGTCTAAACCACTAAGCTCTAAAGCCTCAAAAACCAACCAAGTCCGTATCAATGCTGGGGTATGGCGAAGCCGTTTGCTAAAGTTTCCCGATGTTGAAGGTTTACGCCCAACGCCAGAGCGTGTGCGTCAAACCGTTTTTAATTGGCTCGGCCAGGATTTAACGGGTAAAACTTGTTTGGATTTATTTGCCGGTACGGGCGCCTTTGGCTTTGAAGCACTATCGCGCAACGCCAAAAATGTTGTCATGGTAGAAAACTCAGTTTTAGCTTATCAATCGTTGATGCAAAATCAGCAGTTGCTAGATGCTAAGAATTCTCATATTTTACGACAAGATGTTCTAGCTTTTTTAAGCCAGAATACTCAACTATTTGATGTGGTTTTTTGCGATCCGCCTTATCATAAAGCTTGGCTGGAAAAAATATTACCCTCATTAAATCAGCATCTAAGCCCAAGTGGCTTGTTGTATATTGAAGCTGAATTTTCGCTTGAATTAAGAGATCTGTTGAGTGGCTGGCAACTTGTTAAACAAAATAAAGCAGGCAACGTTTATTATCATTTGCTAAAATCGGTGTAAGCGTTTTGCAAAAGTCCCAGTCAAGGATGAGGTGCATGGCGCGCGGAGCGGAAAAACCGGAATGCATAAGGAACACATTAGGTTTTCGAGCGCTGCATAACGTGAAATTTGCCTAAAATAGGAGCTTTTAGTGAGCAAAAACCGCATTGCCGTTTACCCTGGCACTTTTGATCCCATCACCTTGGGGCATGAAGACATCGTGCGTAGAGCCGCTTATCTATTTGATGAATTGATTGTCGCAGTTGCTGGTAGCACCAATAAAAACACCATATTTAGCTTAGAAGAGCGCGTTGAATTGGCGAAAAGTGGGTTTAAAAAAAATAGCAATATTAAGGTGATGGGTTTTAGTGGTTTGTTGATGCAGTTTGTACAAGACCAAGGTGCGCAAATGGTGATTCGCGGTTTACGTGCAGCCTCAGATTTTGAATACGAGTTTCAACTTGCTGGCATGAATCGCAAGTTATATCCAAAATTAGAAACCTTATTTTTAACCCCAGCTGAACAATATATGTTTGTTTCCAGTAGCATGGTGCGAGAAGTGGCAAGGCTAGGAGGGGATGTGCATCCATTTGTGTCATCTACTGTTGAAGATGCCATTATTGAAAAGCTTAACCAAGCATAATATTTATGGCACTTTTTATTACCGATGAATGCATTAACTGCGACGTGTGCGAGCCAGAATGTCCCAATGAGGCTATTTATCAGGGCCATGAAATTTACGAAATTAACCCAAATTTATGCACAGAATGTGTAGGGCATTTTGATAAACCGCAATGCGTGGTGGTTTGCCCTATTGATTGCATACCTCTAAACCCTGATATGGTTGAAACGCAGGAACAATTACTGGAAAAGTATTACCGTATCATGCAGATAAAAGCTGCTTAAAATAATGGACGAAAATTTAATCTCGGAGAATCTAGTATGAGAATTCTGCACACCATGTTGCGTGTTTGCAATTTAGAGCAGTCTATTCACTTTTACACCACAGTGCTTGGCATGAAGCTAATTCGCCAACACGATTACCCAGACGGTGAATTTACGCTGGCATTTGTGGGCTATGGCAATGAATACAATAATAGCGTGCTTGAATTAACCTACAACTATGGCAAAACCAGCTAT
>CAMCVF010000026.1 GCA_945881735.1 Methylotenera oryzisoli | reverse complement strand
CAAATTTGGCGATAGCCATGCCCCGGTTGCCATTAAAGCCGATTGGAAACACGATTTGTGTATTTTGCGTTTTCAATATTTAGAGTTAGCTCCTGCAGAATTGGGCGATTCTGAAAGCTTAAAATATGAGCAAGCCATTTTTTCTATTGGCTTCCCTGGTGGACCACCGAAACCACAAACAACGCATGGCAAAATTAAAGCGCTTTACCCATTAGACGATAGTCAAATTGTGCGTACAGATGCCTCTTTTGTGATGGGAGCCAGCGGCAGCCCAGTATTTGATAGTAGCGGTAAGTTAATTGCCATTAGCACCTTCAAAAGTCCCGGTCGCGGCGCCTATTTTTATAACGTGCCCGTTAAATGGGTAAAAGCGTTAATTGCAGCGCCTGAATCAACTGAAACCACATCCATGCAATCGCTAGACTCTCCTTTTTGGGATGCCCCAGAAGAAAATCGTCCTTACTTTATGCGAGTGGTTTTACCTTACCAAAATGAAAAGTGGGATGAGGTGCTTACTGTTGCAGAAGCTTGGGTGAGGGCCGAGCCAAATAGCGCAGAAGCGCACTACTATTATGGCGTTGCACAAGATAAATTGGGCCAGAACAAACCAGCCAAGCAAGCTTTTTCAAAAGCATTAGCATTGCACCCACAGCACCCAGCCACTTTGTTTGCACTGGGCTTAATTGCAAAACGTGAGGACAATCTAGCCGAACTGGATCGCTTAAAATTGGCGATGAAGGCAGTAGATAACGATGTTTTGACAGAGTTTAACGAGGCGTTGAACCCCACTAGCGAAAACCCAACACAACACATTGATGCTAAATAAAACCATGCCAAAATTATTATTAATCAGTTTGCTTTTAGCCAGCTTAAGCGCTACCGCGCAGGATACCAGCGCATTCCCTAATACTAACAATGCTTCCACCCCTAGCGATGATTTTTTATATCAGCTAAAAGAATCGTTGGTTAAAGTCAGCAGTACGGTTAAAAGCGGCGGACATGGTTATGGCACAGGGGTGGCAATTTCTAAAGACCATGTTGTCACCAATTGCCATGTATTGCATGACTCTAACGGCATGAGCATTAGCAAATGGGGCGTGGCTTTTGCCCCTGTTGCGTTGATTGCCGATTGGGAACACGATATTTGTATCATGCGTTTTGAATGGGCCGATTTAAAGCCGGTGCAGATGGGCGACTCTGAAACTCTGCAATACGAACAGCCGATTATTTCTATTTCGATGCCTGGTGATTCGCCTGCGCCTTATGTCACTTTAGGCAAGATTAAAGCCTTGTATCCATTCGATGGCGCCAATGTGATGCGCGCTTCTGCCGCTTTTGCGATTGGCGCAAGCGGTAGCCCAGTGTTCGATTACAACGGCAAACTGATTGCCATCAGCACGCTAAAAAGCCCTGGTCAAAAGGCTTATTTTTATAATATGCCGATTAAATGGGTGAAAGAGCTACTAACCAAACCAGAAATCCCGCTATATCAAGCTTCAAATAGCCCTTTTTGGGATGCGCCAGATGAAGCAAGGCCATTTTTCATGCGCGTGGTATTGCCGTATCAAAATGGGCAATGGGCAGAGTTGAAAACTGTTGCACAGGCTTGGTTAAAACAGGAACCAAAAAGTACAGAAGCCTTATATTACTTGGCTTCAGCAGAACAGAATTTGGGTAACATTAAAGATGCTAATCAATATTACCAACAAATTTTAAAGCAACATACCAATCATCCCGCCACATTATTGGCTTTGGGCTTAATGGCGAACAAAGCAGGTAACTATACAGAAGTTGAAAAGACACATTTGGCGCTGAAAGCGATTGATATTGCACTAGATGAAGAGTTTAATGAGGCGCTTAAACAATAATGCCAGATAAGTTTAAGCATGTACCAATTGTTTAAAAAAGTCATAAACCAAGCGTTTACAATCAAAAATCGGGTTCGCCTTATCCATCATGCCTTTCATCTGCGGATCTGCAAATATCTTAGCATTGTCGGCATCTGTTGCCTCTTTGAACGCAAATAACACCCATGAGAATAGACCGTCTCATCTGGTTTTGTGTTTGCCATTTGAGCAAATTACAAGGTTTATTCTGCACTTATATCTTGGTCACGCATTACTAGCAATAAAAAGCGCCATGGTCTTTCCAGATAATGGCCGCTTTTTCTGCCATTAAAGGGTACTCATAAAGAAGCGCCGTTGTAATGGGGATCACAAATCCATCCATACAACGAGTCATCGCTGGCTCCTTTTAGATTTAAATTTGATTGCTTTAATAGTCAGCGGCTCGCCCTGTTGAGTAGCCTTGCGGCACATCATTTTGCCATTCGCCGCAATCGTTGCAGCGGTGATCATGCATTGTTGGGCTTAAAGTGAGATTGGTACCATTGCAAAACTTACAGCTAACAGGACGAATAGGTGCTGTTTTATGGTGGGTTTCGTGATGCTCGGTTGCCAACTTGTTACTGCCTAAACCATATTTGTTGTCCATCGCTCTACTCCCAAATTTTGGTGTCAAAAAACGACTCGAATGGCCATAAAGCTACTCGCTTTTTAGCTAAAAAACAAGACTGAACCACGTTAATCTTTTATGCACTAATCTTTATGCCCAGCACGATTTAGGCGGTCTAGAATAGCTAACCACTCAGGCGAATTTGGCGGCATTAAAACCAGCAATTGCTCCACATTTAGCGCATCTAAACGATGCAATGCCTCATACAAATGCTCGGCCACCTCTGCATTTTTTTTGGGCAAATAGATACAACTAAAATCTAAATTTGGCGGCGGATAATCATCTATGATTAAAGCGGCACAAATTTGAGTGCTATTTTGTTGATAAGCCGTTAGGCTTGGTAAACCATCAAATAATTTAAGAGGCGTTTTGGGTGAATAATGCAAGAGATGCTGCCCTGGCGCTTTTGGTACATTAGAAGCGCCTACTATAGCTGGCTTGCCCGCCACAGCCCTAATTTGCGCCTCTGTAATCATGCCGTGGCGCAACAACTGCCAATTATTACCGGCCATACAGACAATAGTTGACTCAATCCCCACTTGGCAAGCGCCACCATCCAGCACGGCAACCTGCTCACCCAAGCCTGCTAATACATGTGCAGCCGTGGTTGGGCTTAATTGCGTATATTTATTGGCAGAAGGTGCCGCCAATGCCAAACCACTCTCTTTAAGCAATTGTAATGTCAGCGAATGTCCGGGCACGCGCAGCGCCACTGTGGGTTCATTGGCCCTTAAGACCGCAGAAACACTATCTTTAGCAGGCAAAACCAAGGTAAACGGCCCAGGCCAAAACGCCTTGGCTAAAGTTAGCGCTAACGGTGAAAATTCCGCTGCCCAATCTGGCACTTGCGCCACATCACCAATATGCACTATTAATGGATTATCCGCAGGGCGTTGCTTAACGGCATAAATCTGACGCAAAGCCTGTTCATTCGTTGCATCTGCCGCCAAGCCGTAAACTGTTTCAGTAGGAATCGCTACTACCTCACCCGCTTTAAGCTTGGCAATTGCCTGATTTAGATTGACCTGCATAAATTGGCTTGTATGGCGGTTAGTTAAGTAAAAAAACTATTTTACTATTGATACGCTAAAATAAAGCCTCTGAATGATTAATCCTAAATAAATGAGTACAAATATGTCACAAATTATTGTAGAAAAAAATCCTGCGCAAAGCCGTTTAGATTCGCTAAACGTTAAAAAATGGGCTACTTGGCAGAAGGAAGTGTCGATATTCCCATGGACTTTTCCTGAGCAGGAAATTGCGTATATTTTAGAAGGTGAATGTGTGATTACGCCAACTGGCGGCGCGTCTGTTAGTTTTGGCAAAGGTGATTTAGTGACTTTTCCTGCAGGCATGACAGCTAACTGGGAAGTGAAACAAACTTTGCATAAACATTATAAATTAGATGGCAACGCACTGACGCAAATGTGGTTAAGACTTAAGCTTAGATTTAAATAGGATTTTTGTTAGTCTGCTTAAATATGTGTATTTATTAACATCATTATCTAAAAGGGCACATATTTTTTGAAATATGGCTTCTGTCAATTACAATAAAACTTAGCAACTTCCTTTAAATACTTGAATTTAAAGTCTTTTTCAAATTTATATTTTGCACGTTAAGTTGGCATAACTTTTGCTTTTCATCTTTTGTAGTATTCCAAAAACAAGATGAGTGAGAAGGGGTTATAAAATGGCTAGGCAAATACTTAAAGAAAAAGTATTACCCAACAAAATGAAAGATTTAGAGCTACGTTCTGATGACTTTGCGGGCGATGAGCTTGAGGAGTATAGCGAATCGGGTATTGAAGTAAGCTTTAAATTTAAAGGCCAAATAATTGAAGAGAGTTATGGCGGCTATGATGAATATGCGCTTGGTATTTAAAGAAGGTTTCAAACAAACAGTTTTTTGAGAAAATACTTTTGCCCAAAAGTGTTACTTTTCGTTAACCCGCTTTACGAAATGTTAAATTAACTCGGTGATTTTTAAGGTACGGATTTGAGTGTGTATTTAGCGCAGCATTTTGACTGGCTTTAACAGGCATAATGCCATGAAAATTTAGGCGCGATTTTCCACCCCACACCAGCACGTCACCATGCGCCAATAGTACTTTATGCGGCTTATCGCTACGCAATAAACCACCAAACAAAAATACCGCAGGCAATCCTAAAGACACACTCACAATCGGTTGATTAAAATCCGCTTCGTTTTTATCTTGATGCAAACCCATACTGGCATTCACTTTGTACTGATTAATCAAACAGGCATCTGGCACAAAATTTTTAAACCCTGCTAAATACGCCGATTGTTTTGATACTTGCATAAATGAATCTGGCATTGATGGCCAAAGTTTGTCTGAATTAGGATCTATTACATCGTAACGATAACCTTTGCGATCACTCACCCAACCCAAATCACCACAGTTGCTCATGGCAGCGGACATCGCAAAACCCATTGGCGTCATCATATGCCTCAATGGTGCTCGCAAAATAACACTTTCTAAATCTTGCAAAATAATCGCTTCGTTCTGCAAAGCAATACTTTTTAGCAACCAAACATCAGGCAAAATTTCTTGTATCGCAGGCGTTTCGTTTTTAAATAAATCCATGCAGGCGGTCAAATTGATTACTTATATTGTTAACAGTTTACATGGATCAAAGTTCACCGCTATGATGCAAATATGCAACCATACCAAATAGCTACCGATTTTTTAAACACTATTGATGATGATTGGTCGACATTAATCGCCACGGTAGGACCTTGCACTTTTGAAGCTAGACCAGAGCGGGAGCCGTTCCAAGCACTAGTGCGTGCAGTGGCATATCAGCAATTGCATGGGCGGGCGGGTGATGCCATTATTAAGCGTTTTTTGGCTGCGTATGACGATACTTTTCCTACACCCAATCAATTATTAGCCAGTGAGTTTGATGCGCTTCGCGCTTGCGGATTTTCTGGCCGCAAAATTGAAACTATTAAAGGAATTGCACAAGGCGCGTTGAGCGGCCTTGTGCCTTGTAGGCTAGAGGCTGATACAATGCAAGATGAACAGCTAATTAAACGCTTGGTTGAGTTAAAAGGTATAGGTCGATGGACGGTAGAAATGTTGCTGATTTTTACACTTGAACGCTTAGATATATTACCCGCTGACGACTTTGGCGTGGTGGAAGGCTACAAGCGGCTTAAACACTTAGAAAAGGCGCCTAATCGTAAGCAGATTACCGAAATTAGCAAAACATGGAGCCCTTACAGAACCATTGCCAGCTGGTATTTATGGCGCGTACCAAAATAATTGGATTGTCATTTTTGAAAAAATAAAAAAGCGGGCATGACCCTTGCCATTACCCGCTTTAGTATAAAGTTTTAAATACCTTAAAAAGAATTAAGCCGCTTTCTTTTTATGTACTTTCTTTTTGCTTTCTGGCTCTTGCATCAACACCGTATCCAGCACGTAAATCATGCCGTTATCGGCTTTAATATCATTGCCACCAACGGTTGGCACGCCGTCTACTTTAACGCCTGCTGACACATCCAATGTTAATTCATGGCCTTCGATCGACTTTACTTTGCCAGCTTGCACATCTTCAGCCGTGATTTTGTGCGCTACAACGTGAGCTGTTAATAATTTCGTGAGTGCTGCTTTATCTTTTAACAAAGCGTCTAATTTGTCTTTTGGTAACTTAGCAAATGCGGCATCGCTTGGTGCAAATACGGTAAATGGGCCATCGCCTTTTAATATGTCGGTTAAACCAGCCGCTTGAATCGCGGTCACTAATGTTTTTAACGAACCATCCGCCTTGGCAGAATCAATAATGTCATCTGCATATGCTGCATTTGAAACAAATAACGCTAATAATGATGCCAGTAATACTTTTTTCATAACATTCCTTAAAATTGATAGATTTATTTCAGCGAGTTTAGCTGATGGGGGCTTTAGAAAAGCTGCGAAAGCTAATGCAAGTTACATCACAATACATTCTAAATTGTGTTTGCTAATGCGACTAACTCGTCATAACGAAAGCTTTACTGATTGGATAGACTGTTAAATACAGAGAATAGTTTAGATACAGAAGTGTTTTAGATATCAGAATGTTCACTAACAGCCGTATTGCAGATGAAAAAAGTTGTTTTTAGAGTGATATCAACAAAAGGCGAAAGTAAAAGGGTTAGTGCGCCTAATATATATCGGCATTTCAACCAACTTCACTTAAGCTCAAAATAACTCTCAAACCCCTTATTTATATTAGAAAATATTTATTGGCGTATCACTAAGCTTCACCAAACAGCGTATAATTTGAGTAGCTACATGTGTAGCTAGGATTGTGGGACGGGTTATGGCAAAACTTTCTGACATACAGATTAAAAGTTGGATTAGAACAGGCTTACCAATTGCGAAAAGCGATGGTGACGGTTTAACTTTTACGCTATCAAAGAATGGCACACCTGCTTGGGTATTGCGTTATAGGCATGGTGGTCGACAGAAAGAACTTACTATTGGTCGCTACCCTGATATTACCTTAGGCAAGGCTAGGGAGTTGGCTACGGAGGCACGTGCCAATATACAACAAGGGGAAGATGTAGCGAGGAGCAAGAAACTTTTAGCAAGAGAATTAGCAAACGCCAAAACACTGCGAGAGCTGGCTAATGACTACTTAGAAAAAGCAAAACTTGTATTAGCTCCGTCAACATTCAAACAGCGAAAATATCACATAGATAAGTTAATACTGCCCAAGCTCGGCTCACTGCTTGTGCGTGAAGTTACAACAACTGACGTTGTATATTTGCTTGAGTCAGTGGGCAAGATGCACGTAGCATCACTCGTGCAAATTGCACTTTCAAGAATATTCAAACATGGCATTGCAAAACACATTGCGCTAACAAACCCATGCTTAGGTATTACAGCTAGCGCTATATGTGAAGCACCAAAACCTACAAGATTACGTTTAAAGCTATCCGAAGATGAATTGCGAGTGATATTGCCTGCACTACCTTCTATAGGCATTCAGAACGCACTAGCAATAAAAATACTGCTGTCTACATGTGTTCGTACTAACGAATTAGTAAAGGCTGAGTGGTCAGATATTGATTTTGAGAAAGCAGAATGGACAATTCCTGACGCCAATAGCAAAACACGTAAAGGATTCACAGTTCCGCTACCGCCTGCAATTGTTGGCTGGTTTAATGAGTTGAAGATTTACGCCTGTGGGTCAAAGTATGTTTTGCCTTCGAGAACAGGAAAACATTCCCATATTGCTTTACTCACAATTGGAGTTGCAGTTGGCAAATTATGTAAGCGATTTGAAGGTTTTAGACGCTTTACTCCGCACGATTTACGTTCAACGGCTAGGTCACATCTAACAGAGCTAGGGATTAACTTAATTGTTGCAGAACGATGCTTAAATCACTCACTTGGCGGTTTAGTTAGCATCTATGACCAACACGACTACATGACGGAACGCAGGTTGGCTCTAGAAATTTGGACTGATTTCATCTTAGCCTGTGAGTGTGGTCAACTTTGGCAAAAAAATAAAAATATCATCCAATTCAGAAGTGCGTAGCCTTAAAAAGGAAATGACGTTTTAAGCCATAGCAACAAACTTAGAGGCATGTTTATAAGGAGGGTTGAGTGTATTTTTTATATAAGTTATTAGATGATGTTCAGCTTGAGTTAAACGTCACAGAAGACTCATTTTTAAAAATGGCAGAGGGTGACTTTTTTAAAATGATTGCACTTTTTAATGACCATGAATCACATTGTGTTGACTATAAAATACAACCAGAAACAATTGCTGAGGCTAAGTGGATGATCGAAGCGTATTGTAAATTAAATCATCAATTACCTAAATGGCTAATCAATTACTTTAAATTTTCGTTTGAAAAATTATTAGATGGGGAGAATCCCTCAAATGGTGGGTGTAAATAATTTTGTGTAAATGTCATTTTGCAGGAGACTGCTATTTTATGAAAGTAGATAAAAATGACGACACAAACCAAAGCACTAAAGGCTTTACCCAACGATTTAATTGATGAATTACTGGCTGGATATCAAAAGCCAGAA
>CAMCVF010000025.1 GCA_945881735.1 Methylotenera oryzisoli | reverse complement strand
ATCACTTCGGCCAAACCCACCAGACCTAAAGCTAAAGTGTCATGCGTGATTTCATAAATGTGCCAGCCAACGGCGACCGCCATGATTTGGTAAGCCAGAACAATTTGAATGCGAAAAGCGAGAAGTTTGCTAAAGGCGTAGTTTTGATGGATAAATAATTGCTGCATATCCATCTATTTTAATTGGGAATGCCTGTTTTATTGAAAAAAACAGCGAAAAAGAGTTTAATTTTTGTTAGCCTAAACACGCTGGTAATGCAAAGCCATGCATGGTAAAGTCTAAACCGTTAGTGCAGTGAATAAGGTAGTAAGCATGATGCTGCTTATGAACAAGTAACCTCAAGCCGATGAGTAGTCGTTGACCTAGTGCGATTCTGCCGATATATATTAGGCGCACTAACCACTTATTTTGTCTTAAAGCTAGTATCCGCAATACTTTGTATTTTTTATACAATCATAGCTACACATCTAGCTACACATAAAGGTTCTCTTAAATAATAAAACTACCTTACAGCTATCCTTCAAGAGGGTGTAAATAATTTTGCGTAGACGTCATTTTTCAGGAAGCTGCTATTTGCAGTAATGGATTTAAAATGACGAAACCAAAAAGCATTACCCAACGGTTTACGCTATGTGTTAATTATCCAAAATATAGACCGAAACCACTAGTCCTTAAAAATACTGATGACTTAATTTAGGTGTGAATGTTTTAAAGATTATAAAATATTTAATAGAAGTCAAAAACACAATGAATAAAACATCATCAAAAGCCGTCTTAACGATTGTCTTTTATTTAGCTGCTTCTTCAGCGAGTGCGACTACTTAGCTTTACAGTCTTTTAATCCGTTTGTCGTGGGTTCGATCCCCGCACGCCCTACCAATATAATCAAAGGGTTACGATAAATTCGTAACCCTTTGTTCATTTCTAGTAGCCGTATAGTAGGCTAAATCTCTAACTCTATTATGATTTAGTCTATTCTTGTTTAAAGACTATGAAATGGGCTCGTTGCTAATTTTGTCTCCCATTTGGCTACTTTTACTTCGTTTATTACTTCATAGGCAAAACCAACTTTACCGCTTGTGAATTTTCCCTGTGATTTCTTAATCTGTTTTGCTTCACGAATTCGAGTGGCGATTCATAAATTACTATAATTGATAGCCTGCTAAGGGGATATTGCAGTCATGCGTTGTGATGACTTTTTCTAAGCTCATATTTGGTTTATAGTTATCTTCAGCAGCGATAGCTTGATTTGAAAAAATAAGAAGTGATGTTATCGACAGTCTGATTGTCGCAGATAAGATACTGGACTCGAAAAAATAAGGCATTAGCCCATAACTTGTAACTATCAAATTATTATCACCCAATTTATTAAGGTTAAGGTATTTAGCATATGGTAAAGCTTATATTTATATTAATTTGTGTAAGCGTGCCTTTCATGTCTTTTGCGGCAAACAGTGATATGCAAGCTAGTTCTTGCGCCCCCAACGGGATAACAAATATTGTTAAGGAAAAATTGAGTCCAAAAAAATTCTGGGTTGAACAATCTATTCTTGCCGAAAATGCATTGCTTTACTGGTTGACTGGGAAGGGGGCAGATTTTGATGAGACTCCAATGACCATAAGTAATTGTGCTTTAAAACATAATAATGACCCGATTGCACGTCAAGAGTGTGTTACATATGTAAGAGGTGAAGTAGATTTTTGGCGAAGATGCGGTCAGCATGCAAAAAAGATGTGTCGCTTGCATGGTGGTTATTGTTGAGGTTTAATAACCCTAGAATTGAATTGCGAATTAATAATCGGTTAGCCCAAATATTAAATTTATTTAATATGCAGTTACAAATATAACCAAATTTTAATTGGAGTCGCAAAGTGGCATTTGATGTTAGTCAAGCGTTGGTTCAGGGTTATTCATATACCGATATAGCGATTTTCTTGGAACAACAACAAAATTTTGATATTGCCGGTGCTAGAACTGAGGGTTATACGGATACGGAAATTGCAAATCACCTTGCTATAAACTATGCGGGCAAAAATAATATCGAAAATGTAGTAAAGCAATACAACTCCGATCACACAGTAACATCGCAGCAAATAGATCAAGTGAGTAAATCTCTGGACACTTCCAGTGCCTATAAGGATACTGCCGAAGTTTTTATTTTTGTAGCTTTACTGGCTGGTTTAGTTTTCTATTTAATCATGCCTAAAAAGTTTAAAGCTACCACCCCTTTTGAAATGGGGCGAGTTTGGTTAGGGTGGTTGATGGCAGCTGCGGTACTTTCAGCACCAAGCTATTATGTTAAATACGGTATTGGTGAAGCTGCAGGGATGTTCGTTGCTACTTTAATAGTAGTGGGACCATTGGCACTTTTAATTGGATGGCTATATGGTAAATATTTCAAATTTGCTTCAAAAAATTCAAACATACCAATCAACTCTGATTCTGCAAATAAAGTCACAAAAAATAATGAAAATAGTTCTGCTAATAACTCCTATTTGTTAGCTCTAGAAGAATATGACAGCAATCAACGAGATAAAGCGCTTTGGGCTAAATGTTTCGCATTATCTGAAGGTAATGAAACTAAAACTAAAGCTTTGTATGTAAAAGAACGAGCGAGCACTATTTTAAGAAAATATCAGCCTAATTCTGACAATCATATAAATTCACTCTCAAATGAAATGGCTGACCTTTCAATATCCAATAACAACAATTACTTAAATATTCAAAATGCTACTCGTGACATTTTTATTGAGGGTGGTATTAATAAGTCTTTTTATCCATCATCGGACTATTCGACTGCAAGTGATAAATTTTTATTAAAAAACAGAATGTTTGAAGTAATTAAACACAAAACTATTCAGATAATGCTTTTAAAGAATGGACGTGCGGCTGTTGAAGTAGGAGATGAAATTAAGGTATTTGAAAATGAGAGTCGATGTAAAGCGGCAAGATTAAAGGATAAATATCCTGCCGGATTAATGGCAACAATTAAGCTATCTGATTTAGACGATGATGACGCGAAAAAAGAAAAAGCAGCAAAAAAATTAAATTATAAAAATTTCCAAGAGTTAGAAGATAAAGTAAGCAAAAGAATACCAGTAGCAATGTTTGATATGGCGAATATTCTTTTAGAACACGATGTATCATCTTCGGTGAAACAAAGAGCATTAGTACTTTTAGAAAGTGCTGCAATCCACGGACATACCGAGGCAAAAATATTATGGCAACATCTGCGTGGCGAATCGATTAAACGTCAGTGATGCAGTGAATTCAACGAAGCTTAAGTATCGAAATGTTTTGGTTATGGTGTGAAGCTAAGTCTTTGATAAAATGGCACATAAAAGCGCAATCCATTCGCATACTGGCCGCTCTATTGAAAAACTCAATCCCCTGACCCCACCATACCCCCTCCCATTTTTCAATTGGGTCCCATCTGGTCATACTTACATTGTGTTTTGGACGAAAGATTACCAATTTTTATAACTCGTTTCATCCAAATAACCCCAATTGAGTCAAATTATTAAACGAGAAAAAAAGCTGATAGCTCAATGTGCAAAAATTGGCGAATGAACCTGTAATGAGTAAAACCTTTTCATTCATATTAGTACAGATTTTCTACGAACAAATTTTTATTTATTATTTTATGATTGCCGGATTAGAAGGGGCGTTAAGAAATTGGCAGTCCCTATCCCCATCTTTCACCCACAAAAGAGCTTTTTCAACTTTCGTTTCAGCCATTGCCATAGAGCACAATAAACACTGCTCTTTAAAATAAGATATTTCAGTGGAGTCTTTATCAATTTTTCTTAGCTTGAAAGAGTCCCCATGACCTCTGGCATCGCCAGCATTGTATATTGATGCTGTATCGTTATCATCGTAATAGGCGCCTACATATGTCAGCCAATTACCAGTTGAAATACACTTATTTAAAGACTCCAGCAGCACCCTATAAACATACTTACTCGGCTTGTTAACGACAACGACCTTTGTTACTTCTTGGGAATAGCCATTACCACTTAGGCATATTAAAAGAAGCATTAAAAGTACTTTAATTTTATTTTGTTTTACCATAATTTACCAAGAATTGTTAATCACCCTAGTTGCGAGTATTCTACTTACAAATTATTTTCGGAAGTAGATATTGACATGCAAAAACTAATTAAAGTATTAATTGCAGCAGATTTATTAGTTGCTAATAGTGCTGATGCAAATGGGATTGATGTTAAAGCAGCCTATGATGGCGCATTAGAGTTCGTTGCAATAAAGATTTTAATTGCTGCTATCGTATTCTATTTGATATCTTTTGGTTTGATAAATAAGCCGAAGGATACAGCTACGAAGAACGGAAGATGGATTGGTGCTATTTTATCTGCAGCAGTTATTGCAAGTTCAACAAATCATTACTCTAAACAAAGTGAATATATATATTCCTTGTGTCTAGCAGTTTTAGGTTTATACGTTGTTGGATTCTTTGTCGGCTATTTATGGTTTAAGTTTAAACCGATTAAGGGTTCTAATGCTGACAACATTAATGTCAAAACTTATGTCAATAAAAAAGTATTTTTACCAATACTGGCAATTATCAGCATTGGAATAGTTTTTTGGTTTTTTGGATACAACGGCATTGGGAAGGCTGCAATATACGATGTTTACCACTCATGTAAAAGTGTCGGCAAAGACTGCTCAGAGTCTTTTGGTACTGTTACATTCAAGGTAGATAAAGAAAAGTCACAAGTGATTAGTATTTTCAAATCATTACAAGATGGGTGGAGTAATATTATAAAATTAGAAAACTGTTTTGTAGTAGATGAGCATACTTGGCAGTGTCAAAACGAAATTACGGATAATATTTCGATCTCTAGAACATGGTCAATGATTGAAGACAAAGTGACTATGTCGGATGGCATGTATACCTTTGTTAAAAGGTAATTAAACATACACCATAGGCAATAAAAACTCATTAAGGGAGAAGTGAACATGGATTCAAAAAAAGAGAAAAAGTCATTTTTTAATAGCTTTGAAATAAATGATAAAGTGTCTTGCGCCAAAGCAATCAAAAACGGTGGCATAGCTGCAATGATTTCCGCAACCATTAGTACCTTATTTGGTGTTGCTGGGCTATTTACAAACTCTGACAATGAAGCAATAAAATATTATCTTGACCCATGGGTATTGGTCGATAGTTTTCTAATCTTTGTCTTAGGATTTTTCATATTTCGCAAAAGTAGAGTTGCAGCCACACTTATGATTATCTATTTCGCTGGAGGTAAATTAATTTCTTGGTATGACCTTGGTAAAGCTCCAGGGTTACTCATGACATTAATATTCTTTGCATATTTTTTCAATGCAATGCGTGGTACATATATATGGCATACAACTTATAACAACAATACAAGTTCTGCCTAACCCATCATTCAAGCGGGACGCGCTAAAGCGCGCCCCTTATGTGAAACGTTAGGTGTCACAATTTCTTAATTGTGTTCTTGGGGGAATGAAAAATGAAATTTGCAATCGCAATGCTAATGCTTGTTTGCTGGATCAATCCGGCGCTCGCAAATGATGTATGCAACTGCAAAGGCTATGCGGGAGTCGGTGGACCCTGCTATGCGGGTGTTGGAGGCGACGCATACGCGGGTGTGGGTGGGCCCGCATATGCAGGTGTTGGTGGTGCGTGCTACGCAGGTGTTGGTGGTTCGCAGTACGACGGCGTAGGTGGCCCAGCATACAAAGGTGTCGGTGGTGCCATGTACGATGGCGTTGGCGGCCCGGCATACGACGGAGTAGGTGGTCCTGCATATGACGGCGTTGGTGGACCCTGCTACGCGGGTGTTGGCGGTCCTTGCTATGCGGGCGTCGGTGGTGGGAATAGTTGCCCCAGAGTTTGTAAGTAACGTGCCTGATTGCTAGAAAATCCGAGTGGTGACACCTAACCATTCGTTCGATCGGACGTCCCTGACGGGCCAACGTTCAACTTAAACTTTAGGTTTAAAAGTTGATGCTGAAAGACAGTTAAGTGGATACTTAAGACATTCGTTTTAATTTAACTCCGTACAGTTATTGAGAACATACGCTCTACTTTCATTTAGTGAATCTACCTTTTTTACACCAAAGTTTGGTGATTACGCCTTCTTGGTTTTGAAACAACTCTTGCGCATGTATTTATACCTCTAAATAACCATTCATGGCATACTTATTAACAAAGGAAGTTTTAGATAATTACAAAGAGTTAATAGTAGTAGGGAGTATTTTATGGGATTAATTTTTAAGCGTTTTGCCAATACCTTAACTATTTGTATTTCAGTCGTACTTATTTTTGCAGTAGGTAATTATATTAGGGATAATGCATACAATGAATTAGATCAACCGTTTGGTATTGCTACACTTTGTTACGCTGTTGTGTTTGCAATCAATTACATTTTTTTAGGAGTAGCTACTTTGTGGCATAAAAATGTTAGTAAAAAAATATAATTCAAACCGACTCCACCGTCGCACCTTTCAGAGGGTGTCCTGAATTTTGTGTAAATGTTAATTACACCCCTTACGCTCCCACTTATCCTTAGCCTTTGACTCTTCTTCGGTCTGCCATTGCATGTTCTCAGGACTATCTGCACCTCCACAAGCTAGTGGGATGATGTGATCAATTATATAGCCTTCGCATCGCCCTTTAGTTGATGCATTGGCAGGACAAGGGTGTTGTTGCTTAAACTCTACCTTAGCTTTGTAGCTTCTTTGCTCTTTAGCTACTACAGTAAAGCTAAAGAGCAGAGTTATGATTAATAGAAGCCGCATCATAATATTTTATGTAATTACTTTATCCATTTAACTATTGCGTGCCAATGTTTAAATGGATAAATTGCCATACTTTCCCTTCTCCTTATTCAATGCACACTAGAATATGACCTAATGTAAGTTATCAACTTTACGTTTGACTCTTCTGCTTTTTTTAATTGAGGATAAATTGAGTGTATATTTTTAGTCTTATTAATCCTATTCCAAATTAAAAAAGTTGAATATAAATAAAGTCCAGAGGGAATTTAACATAGCGCTCATTATTTGACCGAAGGTTTGAGTGCGAAGCATTTAAGATAATAGTATCTTATGTTAATTTGTTATTTGGTTACTAATTTCTATATGAGATGATATTCCAATGGAAAATAACAGCTGTATATTTTGTAGTCTAGAGAAAAACAGAGTCATTAAATCAAATGAACTAGCATTAGCTTTTAGAGACAACTTCCCTGTTACTAGGATGCATACGCTTATAGCTCCTAAAAGACATGCCAAAGATTATTTTGAATTAACTCAAGTTGAAGTGGTTGCATGCAATAACTTGATTAACCAATTAAGATTAGAACTGATGGAAGAAGACTCATCAATTGAAGGTTTTAATATTGGTATGAATGTAGGTGAAGTGGCGGGGCAAACGATTTTTCACTGCCATATTCATCTTATCCCTAGAAGGAAGGGTGATGTCGAAAATCCTCGTGGTGGGGTTCGGCACATTATTCCAGATAAAGGCTTTTATTAAATGACTGACTTCCATTCTAGAGAGCCTTCTTTAGAAGAGTATTGGCGGGGTATTATTTTATTTGGTAGGAATGTTGCAAGTTACAAGTTTGCTTTAGCCAAAACTTTGCTTGAACTTAAGCCTGAATCAGGTCAGTTATTAAAACTTTCAGATATTGCTCCTGTCTTCGCAAAGAATATTGTTGAGCATATCAAGCATTCGCCAAAACAAACTACTTCACCAAGTAGTTCTTTTCTCAAAATCTGTGATTCATTTTCTAAAAATAAAATTGACCATCAGTCATTGGTTGAATCAACAGTTAGGCTTGGATTTAATAATGTTATTGAAGCTTTCCATGTTGTAGGTTCGGAAGAAATTGGTAAAAAGTTTTACATTGATGAAAGGTCAGTCAATGGAGGCATAAGAATTACTGATGAGTTTTCAATGCTTCTTAATAATGAGCAGATTTCTAATCTGATTCTTGAGGCTGAGGCTAGGTGGCGACTTGTTGAAACCGCTTGGGAGTTAAACTTATCTAGTAATTTAATTGCTGTTAATCATGATAGTAGTACAAATGAGTTATTCACTCTGGATGGCACTAAGCGAAGAAAGTCCGTTACAAGTTCACGTCATGCTTTGAACGGCTATCAAAAAGGGAAGTGCTTTTATTGTGATACTGCAATATTGATTGATAATAATTTAAATGCAGACGTTGATCACTTCTTTCCTCATAAGCTGAAATATGTACCAGAAATAGGTGCAGTAGTCGATGGGATATGGAATCTTGTTCTCTCTTGCATAGATTGCAATCGGGGTATTGATGGAAAATTCGACAAGCTGCCATCTTTGCCTCTTCTGATTAAACTCTCACATAGAAATGAATATTTGATCAAGAGCCATCATCCTTTGCGGGAAACTTTAATAAATCAAACAGGACGCTTTGAGTCCGATAGAAAAGATTTTCTTAATAAAATCTATCAAAAATCTCTCGGAGTATCTTTTCATACTTGGGAGCTAAAAATAATATGAAAAAATATATATTGCTGATTATTGTAATATCATTGTTTTCGAAAATGTGTCTGGCAGGGACGATTGAAGATGCAAAAGAAGCATTGAATAACAAACAATACTCAAAAGCTTTTAAGCTTTATAAACAAGAAGCTTTAAAGGGAAATGCTGAGGCACAGCATAAGATAGGCAATATGTATAATAATGGTGATGGTAGATCTAGGGATCAGTCGGAAGCAATTAAGTGGTATAAATTAGCAGCAGATCAAGGTTACGTTGAAGCTCAAAGTAGTTTAGGCTTCGCTTTATATAATAAAGATTTCAATGAGGCTTTGGTTTGGTTTAAAAAAGCTGCTGATGGTGGAGATATTCACACTATTTTATTTGTCGCAGCACATTACAGCATTGCTTCAAATAACTCTGAAGCATTAAATTGGTACAAGATGGCAGCGGCAAATGGAGACGTTGAAAGCAATTATACCATTGGTTTAATTTATGAAAAAGGTGATGGCGTTTTACAAGATATAAATGAAGCGCAAAAGTGGTATGAATTTGCTGCAGAAAATGGTTATATTCCTGCAATACACTCATTAGGGTTAGCTTATAGGGAGAAATATCTGAAAGAACGGTTTGTGTTTGAAGAGAATATTATTCTTGCACATATGTTTTTAAATATATGTGCAGCAAGTAGCCATTACACAAGGCACTTTTGTATCATTGAGCGTAATACAACTTCAAAGTATTACATGAATGACGAGCAAATAAAAAGAGCACTAGAAGCTGCGAAAATTTGTAGTTCACGCAATTATAAAAATTGTAAGCAGATTGTAAAGGCTAATTAAACCAATTCAACAACTGCACGTTTCATACCCTTCATCACGCTAATGTAGCGCATAGTTGTTTGTGCCTGCCTATGTACTGCAAGCTCTATTAAAACTTTAAGCGGTATGGACTTGGCGCTTAAGTTGGTTAAAAGACTTCATCTACCAATATGAGTGCTAACGCCATCTAAAAAACCAGCATCTTTTTACTGCATGTGTAGGATTGTTCTAATAATTAAACAACGATAGGGCTATAAATGCACCTCACGCTTTACGTAATAAACACCATATTAGCTATTTTTTGGATAATTACTGCTTACTTGACAATTAATATGCAAATTAGCTATTTGCCATTAATTGAACTAATCAAATTGTTTGTCAGTGACATTTCTATTATTTCAGTTTTTGTAATCTCAGCATTAAGCTTCAAATTTAAAAATTGGAATAAGCTACACAATATTGCATATATTTTTAATATTTTACTTATAACTTTTATTGTTGTTTTAATGATTTATAGCGCAATAACTGATTTTGAAACAGAACCTGATAAAGGATTTTTTGAAGATTTTATAATGCTATTATTAGTAAATTCTTCTCTATTTATATTGCCTACTGCTTTTAATATTAAAGGTTTACGTAGTTTAAGTTGATTATGTTTTTACAGCCAAAGCTTTGCTATTAAAGCCTTCTACTTAATTTAAGATGCATTTATTTTTTTAAAAGTAATCCTTAGCGATAGCAGTTACTTGCGCCACCACAGGC
>CAMCVF010000024.1 GCA_945881735.1 Methylotenera oryzisoli | reverse complement strand
CCAAACGTGACGGGCACTTTGCATATGGGGCACGGTTTTAATCAAACATTAATGGATGCGTTAACGCGCTACCACCGTATGCGCGGCGCTAATACCCTTTGGCAACCTGGTACAGACCACGCTGGTATCGCCACACAAATCGTTGTAGAACGTCAGTTAGATGCACAAGGTATTAGCCGTCACAACTTAGGCCGAGAAAAATTCCTAGAAAAAGTATGGGAATGGAAAGAATATTCTGGCGGCACCATTACACAACAAATGCGCCGTTTAGGAACCTCGCCCGATTGGTCGCGTGAACGCTTTACCATGGATCCTGCGCTTAATAAAACAGTCACAGAATCGTTTGTGCGTTTGTACAACGAAGGCCTGATTTACCGCGGTAAGCGTTTAGTGAACTGGGATGTAAAACTAGGTACAGCCGTTTCAGATTTAGAAGTGGTACAGGAAGAAGAAGACGGCTTTATGTGGCACATCAACTATCCGCTGGTAGATGGTTCAGGTTGCTTAACAGTTGCGACTACACGCCCAGAAACCATGCTGGGTGATGTTGCCGTAATGGTTCACCCTAAAGATGACAGATATGCGCACTTGATTGGCCAAAATGTAAAACTGCCATTATGCAATCGTGAAATTCCGATTATTGCAGATGATTATGTTGATAAAGAGTTTGGCACAGGCGTTGTTAAAGTAACGCCTGCGCATGATTTTAACGATAATATGGTTGGCCAGCGTCAAGAGTTAGATAAAATTGTGATTCTAAATCTTGAGGGCTTTGTTCCGCCGTCCGCAAAGGTTTGGGGTGCAGATGGTCAAGCCAAACAGTCGATTAATCTACCACAGAACTTAATCGGTTTAGAGCGTTTTGCTGCGAGAAAACAAGTAGTTGCCGATTTAGAAATGGGCGGCTATTTAGTTAAAACCGATAAACACAAACTTAAAGTGCCGCGTGGCGACCGCACTAACGTGGTGATTGAACCGATGCTGACCGACCAATGGTTTGTGGCTATGACCAAACCAACTAAGGATGGCAAAAGTATTACCGAAAAAGCCTTAGATGTAGTGGCAAATGGTGAGATTAAGTTTTACCCCGATAATTGGGTAAACACCTATAACCAATGGCTAAACAACATTCAAGATTGGTGTATTTCACGCCAACTTTGGTGGGGACATCAAATCCCTGCTTGGTACACAGACGATGGCAAAGTAGTTGTGGCTCACGATGAAGCGGAAGCTAAAACATTTTCAGCAAAAGATGGTTACACAGGTAATTTAGTCCGTGACAATGACGTATTAGACACTTGGTATTCATCTGCACTTTGGCCATTCTCAACGCTAGGTTGGACAGGCGACGCCGTGATTGACGGCAAAAATCAAGCGCTTAAGCAATTTTTGCCATCCAGTGTTTTGGTCACAGGTTTCGATATTATCTTCTTTTGGGTGGCACGCATGGTGATGATGACTAATCACATCACTGGCCAGATTCCGTTTAAGCATGTGTATGTGCATGGCTTAATTCGCGATGCCGAAGGCCAAAAAATGAGTAAATCTAAAGGCAACGTGCTAGATCCGATTGATTTGATAGACGGTATTACGCTAGACGATTTAATTAAAAAACGTACCACGGGTTTAATGAACCCCAAACAAGCCGAGCAAATCGAAAAACGAACGCGTAAAGAATTTCCTGAAGGTATTGCGGCTTATGGAACCGATGCACTAAGATTCACTTTCGCCGCCCTAGCCAGTCCAGGCCGTGATATCAAGTTTGATTTGCAACGCTGCGATGGCTACCGAAACTTCTGTAACAAGCTGTGGAACGCTACCCGTTTTGTTTTAATGAATGTGCAAAACGAGGATGGCAGCTTGAAAGATTGCGGCTTAGAAGACTGCAAAACCAAACCTGAAGGTCATTCATTCTTCTCACCTGCAGACCGCTGGATTGTAAGCCAATTACAACGCACTGAAGCTGAAGTAGAACGGGCCTTTACCGACTATAGATTCGATTTAGCCGCTAAAGCCATGTATGAATTTGTTTGGGATGAGTATTGTGATTGGTATTTGGAATTAGCAAAAGTACAAATACAGACTAGCAACGAATCATCTCAACGTGGTACACGCCGCACCTTGATTCGTGTGCTAGAAACCATACTAAGATTGGTGCATCCAATCATGCCTTTTATTACGGAAGAAATTTGGGCAACAATTGGCCCTATCAGTGGCAGAACTGGGCCTAGCATTATGTTAGAAGCGTACCCAATATCGCAGCCAAATAAGCTAGATGATGTGTCAGAGGCATGGGTTGTACAACTAAAACAAGCGGTAGATGCCTGCCGTAGCTTACGTGGCGAAATGGGTATTTCACCCGCTAGCAGAGTGCCATTAATTGCATCTGGCAATGCAGAACATTTATCGGCTTATGCCCCCTATTTAAAAGTTTTAGCCAAATTAGAAGAAGTAACGATTGTGGCGGAATTGCCAGAAGCCGACGCGCCTGTGATGTTGGTGAACGACTTTAAATTAATGCTTAAAGTTGAAATTGACGTGGCCGCTGAAAAAGAGCGGTTGAGTAAAGAAATTTCGCGTTTGCAGGGTGAAATCGGCAAAGCAAATAGCAAGCTGAATAACGAGAGTTTTGTGGCGCGTGCGCCAGCGGCAGTGGTAGAGCAAGAAAAATTGCGTGTTGCCGAATTTAGCTCCAACTTAGATAAATTACAAACGCAATTTGCCAAACTGAAATAGTTAGGAGCATGCGATAGAACAAAACAAAGGTGGCTTAAAAAAACTAATCAATTTAATTTTGTCAGATACTATCGGCACTATTCTAATGGTGCTGGGTCTGATTAAATGGTTGATGGCATTGAAATTATTCCCTCGCAATACTTGCCGATAATGGTTAAACGCTTGTTTTAGCTGTTGCATGCTTGATATATCCACTTATGCTATTTATTATTTAATAGATTAGACAGCGCACATAATAACGTTTAATAAACTAAGAACTCAAACACTCACATATGCCAAATGACGAATGAAAATGATGTTGCCGATGAAATTATGTGTAGTTGCAGCGGTACGACACGCGGCAAAATTTACGATTTGTACAAGCAAGGTTTAGATATTGATGGCATTTCACAGCGCACAGGCATTAAAACGGGCTGTGGCGGTTGTGAGTGGGATATTGAGGAGTTTGTTAAAGCGCTAAAAGAAATAGATCCTCCAAGCTAGCTTTTTAATCAAATAAATAAATTCACGTCTGATTCGCCCGCAAATTCAAAAAAAGTAGCAGCGCCACCAATTTCAATTTCGTCAATAAAATCAGTTTTTTTAAAATCGAACAAATCTACGGTCATTTGGCAGGCTATCAGCTTTACGCCTGCTTCAATACAAGCACTACGTAACTCGTCAATGCTAGCTACGCCTTTGCTGGCAATTTTTTGCTTCATCATCATGGTGGCCATGCTTTCCATACCAGGCAACATTTGCACAAAATTTGGCATGGGAACAGGCATTGGCATAGCGGGGTTGCCCAGTGGCGAAACTTTTAAATCGCTTAAATCTTTTTTAAGCAACGTTAAGCCGTAAAACGTAAAAAAGAGACTCACTTCGTAATCGAGTGCTGCGGCGGTAGAAGCCAAAATAAAAGGCGGATAGGCCCAATCTAACGACCCTTTTGATGCGATTAAGGCCAATTTTTTGGTCATGGCAACTAATTAGCGCGTTTTTTTATGTAAAACGTAAAAACGCCATCTTCTTCATCTTGCACTAATAACTCATGCCCTGTTTGTTTGCAAAACGCCTGAAAATCTTTAACGGAACCTGAATCTGTCGCTGTAATTTTCAATATTTGTGTTGCCTCTATTTCACTTAAGCCCTTTTTACAGCGCAAAATAGGTAAAGGGCAATTTAAATTACACGCATCTAACTCTTTATCAAATTCCATTTTTTGTTCCTATTTCAAATAGCGCATCATGGGGTGGCATTTATTTTTTTGCGCTAAACGGGTAACCAGCTTTACCCCATGCCAATACTCCACCCGTTAAATTAAATACGTTTTTTAAGCCTTTGCTGGCGGCAAAATCAGCCGCATGGGCAGAGCGAACGCCACTGTGACAATAAAAGACTACCTTATCGGCATTAACAAGCTTCTCATACTCTACTGGCAACATGGATAATTGAATGTGAATGGCATCATTAATAATGCCACGCGCTACCTCATCATCGTTTCGCACATCTACCAACAACACTTTGGGTTGTTTAAGTAATTGCTGTAAATCGGCTGCTTCTATATCAGAATGATTTTTCATGGATTCGACCTTAATTTTTTTGTATTGTACACATGAAGACCACGCATTAAAACGCTTAAACAAAGCTTTTAAAATCAAGCTTCATCGTAATCTAGTTTAAATAAGCATTCCACATCCTTTAAGCGAATACCGTTTGCTCATTATTAACCCGTCTAATCTGTACTCTTGTTTGTTAAAATGGATAATTGTTGTGATGCGTTTCGTTTGATTCGTCAAATGCAAAATAGATTGATCCAATAAAAACTCGGTAACACATTGAATATAATATTTAAATATTATAGTTATTGGCTAAAACAAGCATGGATCTCAAAAGATGGCATGAATTTTTGCCTTTGGCGTTGATTAACAATTTTTAGGTATAAAGCATGTATCTATTATTAAAAAAATAACAATAGATACATGAATTCTGTTCAAGGAAAAGTTAAAGCTACATTACTCCATGGTCAAATCCATTTCAGTGCTAATAGGCTGAGTCAAAATTGGGGTGTTTGAGATTAAGGCACTCAACCATAGATTATCAATAGCAAGGCATTGCGTGGCGGAAATGTCTTTTAGGTGCTCCCAATAACGACCACTTTCAAAATAATAACCTAATTCAAGCTCAAGCCTGATTGCACGATTTATTTGAGCCAAGTCAAATCTATTCATATTAGGGTTCAATTCAACCTCAATATCAGCGCATTTACTAAGCTGTTGAATGCTGATTCTTGGAAACAACAACCTAGATTCTGCCGACTGTGAAAGATTGAAGCATAAACAGTCTTTTTGATAAGCGTGATAAAGCAAGCGTGCTGACTTTGCTTCTAAAGATTGTAAAGTAACATCATCACGCAATGGGTCAGCCTTGCCAACCCCATAAAAATGCGTGACTTTATTTGCTGAGTTATACACCATATCGCAGCCAATAAAAACCAGCATATTCGGGCGTAAATGACCTAAGGCCCAGTAAGCTGCTGTATATGCCATAGTTCCACCCGCATAAACAAAGCCACCAAAATCATTTTGGATACCCACGTATTGTTTTGCTGTGATTATTGACTGTTCCGCAGATAGCTTGCTGGGCATATTTTCTGATGGAAAATCTTCAGGGTGCACTAAAAAGTCCCAATCATCTCGAACTCGCCAGGCATTGTTAATCACCACAATATGACTAAAAATAGACTTACTCCAATCTCTTGATAACAATGCATCTGGAGCACTACCTATAATTAAAACTATATTAGTTTGATATGCCATTTTCTATTTCTAATGAATCGCTTATGCTAAATAACAATTATATTTATCAATTATGATTTTTTGTTTACATGTATTAAATAAGAGATTACAGAAATTCCTCACGTTGTTGACGCGCAAGACTGAGCTTATCTGGTCAATTTTAAATGCGCGCCAATAAACTTGAGTTCTTGATAGTGATCAACGTAATCAAAAAAGATACTTTGATATTTGTTTATCTAGAGAAAAATCCTACATAGCCCCTTCATGGGATTAAAATTTAGAGAAATAAAAAACCCTGCATCTTTGTGAGTCATATCAATACTGTTTGCCGAAACGGGAGTCGTGTCTGCGACACGCGAAAAAATTACAAAAGCTAGCTTAAATATGAGAGTATTGATGTGTAGTAACTAATATTAAAAGATTAGCCATGAGAAAAGTATTTGCAAAAATTAGTTTTACATTATCAATCTTGGCTACACTTTGGCTGTTTTTAGGATTATTTAAAATAGTCCCATTCATGGTTAAAATTCAAGGGGAAACAGATTTAAGAGCGCATGCATCACTAGCAGTTTTCTTTCTTGTGTGCGCTACTTGGGGATTTTGGAAAGACGATCATTAACATCTATTTATTTAGGAGTAGTAATGCGAAAAATGTCTGAAATATGCATTTTTTTATCTGTATTTATTGCGTTTGTTACCACTGGGTATTTATGGTTCACAGGCCAAAAAGATGAAGCTTTGTTCACATCAACTTGGATTCCATCCATTCTAACTTTTGCTATTTACGCTGAGTTAATTAATAGAAAGGACTAGACAATGCCCGATATAGCAATTTTTTTTCTAGGCTTGGGTTGTTTTATATTAGCAATTGTCGGTGTTCTTCTTGGCAGAAATGCAAGCGCTCAAGAAAAGCACAGTAAATAAACTAGATAATCTAACAAGTCTTTGCGTATCTGAAAGTGCTTGAATTTAGCAAAAGCCATAAAGAAATTATTCTTTATGGCTTTTATCTTCCCGTCAAGACTAGGCACATTTAAGGCTTAAGAAATACGGCGAACCTAATAAAAGCGAAGCGTTATGCGACACTGATCAACAATCTTTATCAACCCAGGAGCATCCTCGGTCAATCAGAGTATCGTATCTCCACTAGATAGATTGTTTTACGCTCGGGATAGTATGCGCATCAGTTTATTGCAGAAATTCCACCCATAAAAAAAGCCCAAATCTCTGTGAGCTTCTTTAATACTGGTGGCCGGAGCGGGAATCGAACCTGCGACACGCGGATTTTCAAATCTTTAAGTGATTGTTTTAAAAAGTATTTTCATTGACTTAATTCTACCTCAATTCAATTATCACTTAGGCTTCAGATGCAAACTGAATAAACTAATGGCAGGCATTTGCCTTCGTAACTTGTGATTCGAAGGAGACATTCAAATCCCATAAATTATATTGGATGTCTTATTTACGTCACATAACTGTCATTATTTTGCTTAATTTAATCCTCACAATTATATATTATGAGTCAACAGCATCTTAGTGCTTATTATTACCCGTTTAAAAAGTTGGCGTTTATGCTGCCTTCAACAGCCTTCACCTACCGTTTAACTAACTCTATTTTAGTGAAAGGCTGAGAATGCGAATCGCCGTTGCAGGTATCGGTTATGTCGGTCTTTCAAATGCCATACTGCTTGCGCAGCACCATAATGTGATTGTAACTGACATTCTTCCGGATAGAGTGAACGCACTTAATCATAAATTGCTCCCTATTCCTGATGTTTATATGGAAGATTATCTACAAAATAAGTCGCTAAACCTGAAAGCTACCTTGGATGTACGCAAAGCATACAAGAATGCAGATTATGTCATTATCGCAACGCCAACGGATTACGACCCAGAGACAGGTTATTTCAATACAGACTCTGTCGAACGTGTCATTAAAGATGTGTTATCAATCAACTTAAAAGCAGTGATTGTCATCAAATCAACGTTGCCAGTAGGATTCACCAAAAAACTCAAATGTAAATTTAAAACCGATAACATTATATTTTCGCCTGAATTTCTTCGTGAAGGTAAGGCGCTTTACGATAATCTATATCCGTCTCGTATCATTATTGGTGAAGCTTCAGAGCGAGCTACAATTTTTTCAAATTTACTGAAACAAGGTGCGATAAAGGCTGATATACCCACGCTCTTTACGGACTCGACTGAGGCGGAAGCGATTAAACTGTTTGCCAACACATACTTAGCGATGCGAGTGGCATACTTTAATGAATTAGATACCTATGCCGCGACCCATGACTTAGACACTCGTCAAATCATAGAGGGTGTATGTTTAGATCAGCGAATTGGCGCTCATTACAACAATCCCTCATTTGGTTATGGTGGTTACTGCCTTCCAAAAGACACAAAGCAACTTCTAGCTAACTATCAAAATGTGCCACAAAATTTAATTCATGCAATCGTTGAATCAAACATAACAAGAAAAGACTTTATTGCCGATGAAATTATTCGCTTGGAGCCAAAGATAGTTGGGATTTATCGTTTAATCATGAAGAGCGGGTCAGGCAATTTTAGAGCATCCTCTATTCAAGGGATCATGAAACGTATCAAGGCAAAGGGAATAAAAGTGATTGTGTATGAGCCAATGCTTACTAAAACCGAGTTTTTCCACTCCCCTGTAGTCAATAATTTACAAGAGTTTAAACAAGACGCGGATGTTATCGTTGCCAACAGAATGATGCCTGAGTTAGCTGATGTGCCCAGTAAAATTTACACACGTGATTTATTTGGGCATGACGCATAGTTAAAATAGCTAAAAAATATTAGTAGTTACTCAACTATTTTTTTAAATGCCCTTAAAGGACGATTTTTATGACAATAAAAAATGAAGTATCATTTGAAATTTTTACCAGTCAGTCACCTAAGTTAAATGTGTCTTTAGTAACTGAAACGTTTATCCCAGAAGTCAATGGCGTTGCAATGACACTAGGAAAACTGGTGCATGGGCTTGTCAATCGAGGGCATTGTGTTCAAGTCGTACGTCCGAGACAATCAGCATCGGATAAACCAAGCGAAAAAGCAGGGTTTAATGAGTGCCTAGTCGGTGGCATTGCAATTCCATTATATAGGGACCTTCGATTCGGCTGGCCCGCGCAACATTATTTGAAAACCCTATGGAAAAAGAGTCGGCCTGATGTCGTTCACGTTGCAACTGAAGGACCCTTAGGTTGGTCGGCTGTTATGGCAGCTCGAAAACTTGGCATTCCCATCATCAGCTCATATCATACAAATTTTCAAAACTACTCTAGCCACTATGGTCTAGGTTGGTTGAAAAAATTAATTGCAACCTATCTGCGGCAATTTCATAACCTAACAATGGCAACGCTAGTGCCAACAATTGAGTTAGCAAAAAGTCTACAGAGTACTGGATACAACCATGTTTCTGTTATGTCACGCGGCGTGGATATAGCTAAATTTAACCCAGAAAGACGGTCGACCTCACTTCGGGAGAGTTGGGGCGTAAATGACCAAGACTTAGTTTTACTTTATGTAGGCCGACTCGCTAAAGAAAAAAACATCTACCAAGTTTTGGAAAGTTTTACAGAAATTCAAAACAAATTACCATCAACAAAGTTAGTATTTGTTGGGGATGGGCCGCATCGCAAGACCTTACAAAGTTTGTGCCCAGACGCTATTTTTGTGGGCACTCAAATAGGAGATGATTTAGCAACATATTATGCATCAGGTGATATATTTTTGTTTCCGAGCCTTACGGAAACTTTTGGTAACGTTGTACCTGAAGCCATGGCAAGTGGCCTTGGCGTTGTTTCTTATGCCTATGCAGCCTCGTCAAACCTTATTGAAAATAATAAGAATGGTGTGCTTGTAAATCTTAATTCACCCTCATCTTTTGTTAAGTCAGCTTTAGCGTTAGCTTGTGACAGAAGTAAATTAAACGCCATCCGAGAACTCGTAGCACCAAGTGTTGCGCACTTGGAATGGGATAAAGTTTGTGATCGTTTTGAATACGCTATTCTTGCAGCCGCCCATGGTAATCAGTTCAATTTTAAATCAGCGATTCAAAAACTAAATATGGCGCAACATTTCAAAAAATCCTTCTCGGATAATTATTAAAAAGAATTTACCCTTCCGATTCAGAACCTTCAAACAAAGCACAAAGAGAAACCATTATTATCTTCGGTCCATCAGCGTATCGTATCTCCACTAGATCGATTGATTTAGGCTCGGGATAGTATGCGCATCAGTTTATTGCAGAAATTCCACCCATAAATAAAGCACGCTGAAACGAATCAATGGGCAATAAATAATTTTGAGTTAAACAATAAAGGAGCCGAAGCTCCTTTATGTTCTAACTAATCTAAGTTAAGCTTGAGTGTTTTTACGACGACGTGCCATAAATCCAATCATGCCTAAACCTGCAACTAGCATGGCATAGGTTTCTGGCTCGGGAATAGTTGGTATAACGCTATTGTTGATAAAAAACCTGTCGCCAGTAACACTTGTGACACCGGGTGTGGTGGTGAAGTTATAGTTACTGGTGAAAGCATTAAGCTCAAAACTTTTCACCGAGACGTCGTTTGGGGCAAAAACAACGGCGCGGAACGACTTTGCTTGACCTGCAAGCAGGTTCACTGTGGTCGTGTCGTATGTCACGTTGTAAAGGTCATAGGTCAATTCGTCAAGATCGGTCGTAGTGGTAGACGCAACGTTTGTTAGTGCTGCGCCGCCGAAGAAGAACGAGGCAAGTTGCGGGGAGGTTGTGCCAAATTCAGTCGTAGTGA
>CAMCVF010000023.1 GCA_945881735.1 Methylotenera oryzisoli | reverse complement strand
ATAGCGTTATACCAACTATTCCCGAGCCAGAAACCTATGCCATGCTAGTTGCAGGTTTAGGCATGATTGGATTTATGGCACGTCGTCGTAAAAACACTCAAGCTTAACTTAGATTAGTTAGAACATAAAGGAGCTTCGGCTCCTTTTTTTTACGGCTGAGATTTAAGGTGGGAATTTACGAGTGGAATGAAGTTCGCTTTCTCAACAACACTCGCCAGTGTTAATTCACATAAATCAAATTAGCGTATTGATAGATGTCAAACAACCACAAAAAAACAAACTAATTATTTCCAATTGTGACAGTTTGTCATAACTCAATTCAGTAGTTAAAACCCATGTAAAACATACTAGTAAAGTGAATTATAACAATATGTTTTATATATGTTTGGGAGGTGACATAGTATGAAAGAGCTATTTTTAAAAAATTAAAATACAATAACTGTCATTTATAGTTTAACTATATAAAGAAATAGTTACTAACAGTTACATATCAAATTTTAAATACTAAAGGCGATTAAATGAAAAAACTGCTTTTAGTAATCTCTGCTACATTTTTATTCAACTCCACAATGACGCAAGCAGCAGTTGAAACTTTTAACTTTACTTTTAGTGTTGAGCCATACTCAAACACCGCAAGAGCAACAGGATTTATTTAATTTGATACAACCAATTATTATAAATTGGATAATTTTAATTATGCTTTACCCCAAGAATATATTGTTGATTTTGGTTTGCCAATTAGTGGCACAGATTCGGAATCCAGAGAGTATTTCAAATTTAGCTAAGGAATACATGTGAGTAAGCAAACTTGGATTGATTTAGATGGTAGTAAATCTAAACACCAGTTTATAAGTGCCGATGTTTGCATAATTGGTGCTGGTGCAGCAGGCATTTATCTGGCTGCAGAACTCTCTAAGAAGGATATTGATGTTGTTTTAATTGAAGCAGGTCCGTCCAAGAGTGTTGACTCTAATACCATTGGCTTTTCAGCAATATTCAATAATAATTATTATCCTGGGTCTGTTGAAGGGCGATCATTTGGTATGGGAGGTACTACTTCACGTTGGGGGGGGGTTTTAGTGCCACATACTAATTATGATTTGCGTGAAGGAGGTATTTTCAATGACGCTTGGATACATATAATCAATATTGTAAAAGAAAACACAAGTGATGTGTTAAGGGCTTTGGGTAGGTTGCAAAAAAGTGACTTTCATTCATATCCGTTAATTCTTCTGGGTAGCTTAGGAAAGAAGTTAGAAAAAACAGGCCTTAAACTTCAAAGCGCTCTTCACCTCCCTTTTCTTAAAAAAAACCTGGTTTACCTTTTAAACAAGAAAAACTCTGCTAATAAAGTTTATTTTAATGCTGTAGTTAAAAGTTGGAATGTTAAGAAGGATTCTGTTGAGCCTTCGATTAAAAGTCTATTGGCAGTATCTAAAAATCATAATGAGCTTATTGTAAATGCAAATAAATTTATAATAACTGCTGGAGCAATTGAATCAGCAAGAATTCTTCTTGAAATTGACAAATCAACTAATCACAAAGTTTTTGATAATAGAACTGCAGTTGGATCTTATTTGTCGGATCATCTTTCAATAAAAATTGCTAGCTTCTCCCCTAGAGATTGGCAGCAAATTGCTGGTGTTTTTGGGCCTCGATTTAACGAAGATTGGATGAGAACTTTTAGACTTTTAGAAGGTGTAAGCCCTAAAAATTCGCCTCGCGCATATGTTCATTTTATATTTGAAAATGAGTATCGTGGTTTTAAAATTGCAAAAGAATTATTAAAAGCATTTCAGTCTCGACGTATGCCTTCAATTCAGTTTAAAGATTTTATATTTGCTGGCTCTGATTTTGCCAAACTTACATATAGTCGCTTAATTAAATCAACTCTACACATTCCATCAGGAACACCGGTTCATTTGCAGTTAGGCATAGAGCAGAGCCCTTGCAGAATCAATCGAGTATTTCTTACGGATAGCCTTGATATGTATGGACGTAACATTTTAGCTATCAATTGGTCTATAACGGACTTAGATTTAAAGCTTATCGAAGAAACATCAATACGATTTATTTCCAAATGGAATTCTTTAAAGACTATTTTGCCAAATTTAGAATATATTCCCTTAAAAGATAGTGATGAAAAACCTTACGATGCTTATCACCCCGTTGGAACTTGTAGAATGGGATATGACGCAGAATCAACGGTTGATCAAAATCTTAAAGTACGAGGCCTAGAAAATGCTTGGGTAGTCAGTACTGGAGTTTTACCCAGTGCGGGTTCGGCAAATCCAACATTTACAATGCTTTGCATCGCAAATCATCTGGCAAAACAGTTCCTAAACAATAATAACTATTCTCGTGATAGAGATATTAAATAATTCAATGAAAATAAAATTGAGACCCGGGGGAAGGGATGGCTCGAAAGCAAAGTCTTAATTTTTTAAAAGCCCAACTGCATAGAAATCAATAATGTTTGTTGACAAAGAGTTTTGTACTAATAACCTTACCAGATGTTAAATCATCATTATCAATGACGAGGGTGTAAATAATTTTATGTAAAAGTCATATTGCAGGAAACCGCCATTTTCAGAAATGGATAAAAAAATGATTACCCAAAAAGCCTTACCCAACGGTTTGCCCGATGTGCTAATTATCCAAAATACAGTCCTAAACTACTAGTCCTTTTAAATACTGATGACTTAATTTAGGCATATCTACAATTAAGTTTATATAATCTTTAATATTAGTCACAAATACAATGAATAAAACCTTATCAAAAGCAGTATTAACGATTGTCCTATCTTTAGCCTCGCTTTCTGCGACCGCTGAATATACTTTTACTCTGCTTGACGGGCTAGGTGGAAGTTATAGTGAGGCAAATGCAATCAACAACTCGAATAAAATAGCCTTGTATGCTGATACATTTAGTAACTTAGCTAATCGTGCTGCATACTTTGAAGGATCGGTTATTACTGAACTAGGTACTTTAGGCGGTGCATCGAGTAGTGCTTTAGCAATAAGTGATAATGGTCAAGTAGTTGGTTATTCGACAATTGCTGGTACGAGTATTCGTCGAGCTACTTTATGGAATGGGACCACTGCAAATGACCTTGGAACATTGGGAGGATCTATAAGTGAAGCCCGTTCCATCAACAATTCAGGTCAAATAGTAGGATTTTCTTATACCTCTGGCAACTTTGCTCAACATGCCACCATGTGGAATGGAACCACCATAACCGATTTAGGTACTTTAGGTGGAAATAGAAGTTTCGCTAATGCTATTAATAATTCTGGGCAAGTAGCTGGGTTTTCATATCTATCTGGCAACAATGCTCAACACGCTACTTTATGGAATGGCACTTCTATAACCGATTTAGGTACCTTAGGTGGGCTTAACAGTCAAGCAACGGCTATTAACAGTTCAGGTCAGGTTGCAGGAAATTCATCTACAACGGGGAATTTGAATATTCACGCAACTCTATGGAGTGGCACTTCTATTATAGATCTTGGAACATTAGGAGGCACTGATAGTTACGCTTATGCCATGAATAATATGGGGCAAGTGGTTGGTTCTTCGTTTACTACTGGCAATTCAGCAAATCATGCTACTTTATGGAATGGCACCACGGCTTTTAACCTTAACAGCTTTCTGGATGCCACCACGATAGATGCTGGATGGGTATTAACTGCTGCAAAAGGTATTAATGACAATGGATGGATTGTGGGTAACGCTTCTAATAGTCTGCTTGGTATCAGCAGTCAAGCATTCCTCTTGTCAGTATCACCTGTTCCTGAAACTGCTACTTATAGCATGCTATTGATGGGACTAGGTCTTGTAGGGTTTGTAATTCGCCGTCGTAAAACCACTCAAGCTTAATTAAGCTTAAATTAGTTAGAACATAAAGGAGCTTCGGCTCCTTTTTGGCTTTTTAGGGGTGAGATTTAAGGTGGCGATTTATCGGTGTTAAGCAGCTTATGATGAAAGAAATAAAATCGTCACAATGATGCGATTTATTAAGCACTAAAGGACTAGTAAAAACTTGCTTGATTTCATTATGCCGAAACATTGGTTAATTATTATGAGTAAGTAGATATTAATCTTTCAAATTTACTAATAAAGAGGTAACTAAATGCGTACGAAACTTTTAAAACTCGCGCTAGCGTTGACTTTATCAGCATCGGCTCTTTCAGCCAATGCGGTTCCATCTATATTATCTGTTTCTGGTGTCCAAACAACCACTGACAATCTGGGAACGGGAACAGTGACGACATCAGTCCCATCAGTCGTACAAAACACCGTTACTAGCCAACCTCTCAATATCAATACTACGATCACTAATGCTCCGAGCAGTGAAGTATTTATCGCCCCTACAGAGACGACGACAGGATTGCAATATAACTACCTGACACCGACGACCACCACGACATTTGACGTAAACTCTTACAATTACGACGTCCTCGGTTTAGGCGTGACGTCAACTGGTACTAACCAGTCCGGCGAAAAATTTATAACGCTGTCCGGTAGCGTCCTGTCTTCTATCGATACTTCGCTGTCGTTTGAATTGTCAGCATTTGGAGATTTTACCCGCATTTCAAATCGATTTGGTACAACCGCCCCGCAACTGGCCTCGTTCTACTTCGGTAACACAGATCCAACCGTAAGTAACCTCCCGTCGAATACTTCGACCGATCTTGATTTATTGACCTATAGTGCTTACAGCGTGTCATACAACACAGCCAACTTCCAATTGGCCGCAGGCGTTGCACAGTCGTTCTTCGCCGTCGTTTATGCCCCAAACAACGTATCGGTGGACAATTTTCAGCTTGAGGCTACAACCAGTAACTATAACTTCACTACCACGCCCAATGTAACAAATGTTGTTGGCGCAAGGTTCATTAATAGTACTACCATTCTGCCACAGATTCCAGAGCCAGATACCTATGCCATGCTAGTTGCGGGATTGGGCATGATTGGCTTTATGGCTCGCCGTCGTAAAAATATTCAAGCTTAATTAAACTTATATTAGTTTGAACAGAAAGGAGCTTCGGCTCCTTTTTTGCTTTTTGAGTATTGATATACATGCTCATTTTTAGCCAAAAGTGAATTAAATGGTTCAATTGAAGGTGAGGGGACAATAAAACATCTTCGATGAAATTGTTTTTCTTAGAACTGCAAAAAAAATTGACCAACATTTAACTCTTGAGGTCGTGCACCCAAGGCGCCTAAGAAGCCGGTAAATCGATGCCGCGCAAAGCACTCTGGTAAAACTTTCCGAATCCGCAACACCGGCTTTACCACCCTCACCTATCATATCGACTTCACCACTGATAAAGATATTCAGTTTCGCGTTATTGCTAATACCGGAGGTGGCTTATTTAGCCCTGAATGGATATCGCTTTCCGCTATCGGTCAATGGCGGTCATTGACAAAAAACCACTGCAATGAGTGGCTTTTTTCTTTTATTAAATTCTAAAAAACAGCACTACCTTATTTGATATCTTTGAACACATTCAAACCACCAATTAACTTACCATCATTATCAGTAAGTGGTGCATAGTTAGAATAGTAATTTTTTCCAAATAAAGTAACTTCGCCACTATATGATTTTTTTTGAATTAATGCTTTATATCCTGCATTATTATGGTCGAGTTTTGTACCAACTGCACTCTTGCCATCTTCAGTTATTAATGTTGTATCTGTCCGAATAAAATCATTACCATCGAAAGAAAAAATGGTACTGCCTAAATCTGAGATAATTTTTTCCATATTATTGACCCCAATATATAAGTTAAAAAGCTTCATTCTGCAAACCTATCAATGTTATTAATAGGTCTGTCTTCATAATTTTACATCTTAAATATAAATAATTTAACAAGATGCAATATATATATGGATTTCAAATTAATTGAATTATTTTAGTGAGCTGTAAATGTCGGCTTTGGGTTGTTAGCTGTCTATCAAAATAATCCAGTTCCAGTTCTCAGTTTTTTCTGAATTGGTGAGCCAGATAATATTAACTTTGCAGAGATGTAGAGCTTTTTTGTTTAAAAATTTTGTGTAATTCATGTGTAATTGCGACAACACGTGATTTTCTAAAAATCCTAAACGGCTAATTTGTATCTTTTCTCTATTAGGTCTGATCCTAATCTAGAAGCTGAATCACTTTTAATTAAGTGTTTAGCGCAGCATTTTCAGAGTGGTTTTGATAAGCTTTATAATTGGCCTTGTGATATTGAATATTAATTGATGAGCAAATGGCAACAAAACCAGTGACTCACTTGATTGTGTGTAATGTTTTTTGAGGATTTTATGATGTCCTAGAGCTATGCCTTTAGATTCAAATACGCTATAGATTAAATTAAATTTAAAATTATCTCGCTCTAAACGGTGTGGATATAAATTAATTAGGGGTTCTATAGCTAAGGTATAAGCAATCGGTCCAGTTGAATTAACTACGCTCCACCCGCCTGTATCATGAATGAAGGGGTTGTAATTCAAAATATTATTACAGACATTTTCAATTACCGCTTTTAAAAAAGGATGACCTTTCGCAGCAATTACATGCCATTGTTGAAATTCGCCAAACGAACTTGCAATACAGCGATGAAAACCAATATTAGGATGAAAATCACACGGCCCATTTTGCCAATAGCATAATAAATAGCGGTCATCCGCCCTAAGTATTTCATTTAAAGGTTTTGATAGGCTACTTTTAATATCAAGATAAACGCCACCTTCGTTGTAGATTAATAAATACCGAAATAAATCTGCTTTTGCGGCACCATAAATAGGATTGATTTTATTGTAAATATCAACAAGTTTTGGATAGTGCGATTTAATATAATTTAAAATTTCGTCATCATCGTAAAGTTTTAATTCCCACTCAGGATTTAATGTTTTTAAATATTGAATATTTTCTTGAATCTCTGGCGGGAGGATTTTATTGTGATATGTTTGGTGAATCAATTTGGGTATATTGTCACCCATCTCTCTTTTGGCAATGTAATTGTAATCGCCTAGACGATTCAAACTACCTCTAACTTTCAGCGCGTAATTAACAAAGCAGTTCATTTATTTTTACAACTATAATTAAAATTTAATAAGTTTTACGAGTAATTTATATTTGCTAAATTATATTTATCTGACTATTTTAATAGTTTGTAAAATAGCAATAGACAATTTCCACAAAATAGAATGTAAAAATTTGTGACAATGAATGATACAATTTTTTTTTGCAAACGATATCAACCATTATCTATCTTTAATTTAAACTAAAACACTTGAAATTAATAGTCGACTATCTATTTTCTATAAAAAACTCATTGAATATACCAGTAAGTCGCCGGTATGTAGTTGAAAGACCAATAGGTCAAGAAATTCCTAAAGTTATTTATCAAGTTTATAGTGAACATAATCTTCCTGAACCACTAAAAAGAAATGTAGATAGTTTAAAAAACAAAAATCCTAATTGGACGCACCGTTTGTTTAATGATGAATCCATGCTTTCGTACGTGAAGTCAGAGTTCCCAGAAATATACCCCTACTACAACAGAATAAATCCAGCTTACGTCGCATGTCGGGTTGATTTATTTCGCTACTTGTTAATTTATAACGAGGGGGGAGTGTATTTTGATATCAAAAGTGGCGCTAATAAACCCTTGAACGAAATTATTAGAATCAGGGATTTATATATATTGTCACATTGGTCTAAATCAGAAAAAAAAATAGGGCACCATAAAGGGATATCAAATCCAAACGGCGAATTGCAGCAATTTCATATACTTGCCGCAAAAGGGCATCCCTTTTTAAGGGCTGTTATTGACAATGTCTGTAATAACATTGAGCTTTACAACCCCATCATTCATGGTTGCGGTGGATTATCTGTGATGATGCTAAGCGGACCTATTGCCTATACAAATGTGATAACCCCTATTATGGATAAATACCCCCATAGGCTATCCCTTGATCATGAAGAATTGGGCGTGTATTTTACCTGTTTAGAAAACGCCAATTCTCATCACGTGGTGTATAAAAAAATGCATTACTCACAACTTAATTCACCAATAATTACTCAAAATTTTGTAGTTAATTGTATCTTTTACTCAACCAATCGTATTAAAAAGTTTATCTTTAGCTTACTCACAAAATTTACTCAATAATTACTTCACCACTTCTTTCAACTGCTCCAAAAATCGCCGGATTATCCAGCATCGAAATATCAGAAGTAATTTCTTCACCCTTCGCCAAGCTACGCAAAAGTATGCGCATAATTTTGCCACTACGGGTTTTGGATAAGTTGTCGCCAAATCTTATATCATTGGGATATGGGTCGTTAGCTGTCTATCAAAATAATGCAGTTCCAGTTCTCACTTTTGCCTGAATTGGTGAGCCAAGTACTTAAAGTCCTGCAAAGATATGGGGCTTTTTCATTTTGAATGGCCGAATTTAAATCGTAGCCATTAACAAAATTTTTCAATCGGTCTGCTTGCACCTGCTGACTACCCCCCGTGTTACCTGAAAGGAGGTTAATTAATATATAGCCAATGTCTGCTTACTGCCCATTTGCGACACTCATGATGACACAAAACGGACGTCAACACAAAATTCTGGACACGCCCTAATACATGATGCTGACATTTCTTATAGCAATCAAAAGTATTATAAATAAAAAGCTTATTCTTGAATTGCAGGAGGCCCTTTAAAGCGAATTTTTTCACCTAATACAAACCAGAAAATAGTCATAATTACCAGCATGGCAATCATCAAATAAAACACTTTTTCATTGGGTGGTTTCATACCAATAAATTGCACAAACACACCGCCAATAACAGCTAGCACAGCCAATATTTTTGACATGCCACCTAAGCAAAACGGGCCTTTATGACGCCAAGTTTTCCCCTCTGCCAGCAATCCAGCAGCGATTGGCATGGTGTAGGACAGATGTAAAAATACTGCACTGCCCGCAGCCAATACAAAGAACGCATCGCCATATAATGTGGCTGCTACAGCAAGCACACCTGAAACCCAAACGGCGGCAACAGGCGTTTTTAAGGTCGGGTGTATGGTGCGTAAAAAATTTGATGCTGGCAAACCACCATCGCGTGCAAATGCAAACATCATTCTTGAACATGAGGTTAAACAAGCTAAACCGCACAAAAAGTTAAGAATGAATATCGTAATGCCTAATATTGTTCTTAAACCTGATGGCAGCGAGCTCATTAGCTCATCAAAAAATCCTAGGCCATGCTTAACTCCTTCCGTCAGATCTGGCATCACCAGCACAAAGGTACAAACCATAATGTAACCAAAAAGCGCTGAATACATTACTGCATTAATAATACCTTTTGGCACGCTTTTGGCAGCATCGTGTGTTTCTTCTGCGGTGTGAGCAGAGCCATCAAAGCCAGTGATGGTATAAATGCTTAATAATAATCCAGTTATAAACGGCATGAACATACCTTCCATTTTTGGCCATAAACTACCATCTGCACCAGTAAAATTAGTAAAAGTAGATAGGCGCGAAAAATCTAGACTAATTGGGCTGTAAATTAATAAAGATATTGGCAATATTAAGGCCGCAATAAAAATGAAATAACCCGATAAATCAGTAATTTTGGTGGTAAATTTTGGACAGCGATAAATCATAATGGATTGAATCGTTGTGATCGCGGTTAAAAATAAAGTTTGGTAGGTGTAATTCATGCTGCCTGGGCTAACACCCAATAATGGCGAGATGAGTGTTTTAAACATCGGGTCGTACACGCCAAAATTAACCGATGCCACCACAAAAATAATGCCCAGCAAATTAAACCATGCAGTGCACCAGCCAAAACCTCTGCCGCCTAAAATAGAGCCCCAATGGTATAAACCACCTGCGGTTGGATAGCTAGATGCAATTTGCGCCATACAAAGCGAAACGATAATGGTAAAAGATGCGCCCACTAACCAGCCAATGCCAATAGAGGCGCCACCACCAGCGCCAAGCGCTTGTGGAAAGGCAGTAATACAGCCTGCTAAAATACAAATAATGGAGAATGAAATCGCAAAATTAGAAAAACCACTCATGTGCCGATTTAATTCTTGCTCATAGCCCATCTTTTTTAGTTCTGCAGCATCACTATCAAATACACTACTAGTAAGTTTTGAATCACTCATTACTTTCTCCCTATGTTGATAATTTATATAGGATTTTATAAATAATTACTCTTAATTATTTTGGTAAATCGACAATAAAATTTTGCTGAATGGCAAGGTGGAATGCTTAATTTTCAGCTTTTTTCATCAACCATTTCGCCAAATGAAATTTCCATATCAAGCCAATCCAAAAGTTGTTCACGGCTTGGTTTGTAGATTTAAATGGATTGAACTAAAGAACGGGCTTTTTCACAAATGTAAGCGTCTGTGTAGGCAAAATAAGTCCAATAAGTTTGCTAAACAAAGCGGTGCCTATATCAAATAATCAATTTACCTGCCCATCTATTGAATTGTAGATACTCGTTATATTGGCCTAAGCGGTTCCTATAAGGAGCATCGGCTTGAATTTAGCTGACCTGAGATTCTGCTGGGTGACCGTCTTCAATCCAATCCATCAGCAGTGTGTAGGTAACGGCAAGCACCAACGGACCGATAAACAAGCCAATGATACCAAAACTGATCAAGCCACCAATGACGCCGGAGAATATGACCAGTAACGGCAAATCGATACCACGTTTAATCAGCAGTGGGCGCATGACGTTATCCATGCTGCCTACTACGACAGTCCAAACGAGCAT
>CAMCVF010000022.1 GCA_945881735.1 Methylotenera oryzisoli | reverse complement strand
TGCTTTTAATATTAAAGGTTTACGTAGTTTAAGTTGATTATGTTTTTACAGCCAAAGCTTTGCTATTAAAGCCTTCTACTTAATTTAAGATGCATTTATTTTTTTAAAAGTAATCCTTAGCGATAGCAGTTACTTGCGCCACCACAGGCTATTCACAGCTAGCATTATTGTTTAACTTCCCAAAATCCAAATTACGAACTGCATAAGGTACGTTTTGTGAACTTACTTCTTTGTATTCCCCATCCCTATAAGCATCAATTATCTGAACAAAGTCAGATCCGCTACTCCACCAATGCGTAATGTACCAATATTTATTTGAGTATTGTTCCTTTGTATCAATCCTTAGATCAAGTGAAGTTAGTATAAACCCACCAGCAAAGCCATTGATTACTTTCCATTTTCCACGCTGTTTTTCTAAAAACAAATACTGCGAACCGCTGCTACCATAACCACTTTGAACAATGATTTCGTCAACTCCATTAGCATTTAAGTCATACAACGCATAACAACCAGTTTTCAAATAATCAAAGTAGGAAACTGTTACTTTTGCAGCTTCAAGTGGAAAGTTAGATGGGATTTTTGCATCTTTTGCTATACCTTCAACTCCATTTCCGCTGATGTCCTCTTCACCATTAAAGTTGTAAAAATGCCAATCTAAGTCGCCAGCCTCTATTTCACGTCCGTTTTCATAAAGTGGCACTACGCTTTTGTATGCTTTAGGTTGTTTAATAATTAATTTATTTTTAAGTGTTTTGTAATTACGAAGCAAAGGGTCGTGTGCTTCTTCAAATGCAGATATCGGGAATTGTGTAGATGGTATAGCTACGGCTTCATTTTCATTTGAGTTTACATAAAGTAAATATACAAAAAATAGCACTACTACTAACAAAATTACTAATAAAAATTTTTTTATCATAACTCATCTTAAATAATAGGATTAGCATCAGCTAAAATTCACCAATACTTTTTAAGTCCTTTAAACCATCAATAACAAACTTTACCTTAATTATTAAATAATTTTGACAATTAATAACACTCAGTTCATGATGAGATTCCAAATAAATAAAATTAAGGGAAAACATCATGAGTGTTAAAAAGGCATTTTTAATTATTACTTTATTAGCTGCTGTGATTGGTGCTTCAATAGTCGGTGCGAATATTTTAAACCCAAGAATTGCAGTTGAATTTTATAAAGGTCACACGCATGATGCCGAAGGTACTCATGGTGCACCTTCTCATAGCGGTGGAACAGATAGGTATGGATGTCATAATCGCTCTGTTCCATATCACTGTCATTAAAACAGTAGTCAACTAATCCATTCTGAATTTTTGGATTAGTTGACTTAGTCATATTAAGACTACATTTTTTTTGAGGATATAAATAATTGTCTGTATATGTAATTTTGCAGGAAATTACGATTCAGAAATGGATTAAAAATCACTACACTAAAAGCACTACCCAATGATTTAATTTACGGATTATTAGCTAATTACCAAAAGCCAGAATTAATTGATAGCAGTAAGACAATGCTACTTATTTTTAAGATTTTTGATAAGTAGTTGTAATTCATCTACCGATTTATCTTGCGCTTGTGATTCACCACAATGTTTACATTTAAGTGCATCTGACTTTATTAGCTCGGCACATGCAGGACATTTTTTTAAATCGCCTGATTTTAATTGCAAGTCATCTGATTTATTCTCTAGCAAAGCAACAACAATAAACCCGATTAAAGGTGAAATGAATATGGCTAATATAAATGCCTTTACGCTATCACGCCCTTTTGTTTTAGCGTAGTAACCTACAAGGCAGCTAAGTATTAACCAAAATAAAATTATTTCCATGATTGACTTTTAAAAATATTTATTTATCAGACATATTATCATGCAACGCTATAGCTGCATTTGTATTGAGGGTGTAAATAATTTTGTGTAACGTCATGTTGCAGGAATCTGCTACTTTCAGAAATGGATAAAGAAAGACGTTTAGACAAAATTCAGGACACCCTCAAGTTAAAAGATTCATTAGTACTTTTTGTTAATGTGCCCACACTCTTGCAACAAAGCATAAACTGAAACTTATTTAAAATGCCTATTACCCCATTTCACCTAATAGCAATTGCGCCCTTAAAAGCAATAGCACCTCGCAAATTTAGTTTGAGCGTATTTGCGTTGACTAATATTGTGATCGATTTAGAACCTATTACACTTTTTTTAATTACCTTAAATCCACAGCATTTGTTTTTTCATACAATAATTGGAGCAACTTTAATTGCAATTTTAGCTGCAACTTTTGGCAAACGACTTTGTGAATTGGCTGTAGGTATATGGAATGAAGAAGCAAATGGTAGCAAGCGAGATAGTTGGTCTGTTGAAGATTTGAGAATTAGCAAGACAGCTGCTTGGAGTGGTGCTTTAATTGGTGCATATTCTCATTTGTTGCTTGATAGCTTTATGCATGATGATATAAAGCCATTAAGCCCATTTACAGATAAAAATATATTACTAGGTACTGTAGATCTGAGTTATTTACACACGGCTTGTATCATTAGTGCTCTAGTTGGATTACTCTTATTTTGGCTGCTTAAACCAAAATCCCGCACAAAATATGATGTATGGCGTTAACTACTTTTTACACAAAATTCAGGACATCCTCTCTCACGGTCATAAAAGAACTCTTAAGAAAATACCTAGTTCAATATAGATGAAGCTATGTAAAAAGAATAAGATTATCAACCGTCGCGTTACGCGACGCTGGATTAAATAAGTCTGATGAAAGCAAAACTCAATAAAGTTATCCGACTATCATCTGCAATTGAAAATTTAACGTAAATTCAGTGCAATTTGGACATAGATTACCCACATTTGGTGCGTTGTATTTATTGCATGAAACCATTTTAAAGCTATTCTCAAGCGATGTAGTTGCAGTACCATAGGGTTTTATTTCAGATGAATTGCAATTAGGGCAACTCTCGTGAGGAACTGCTATATTTGCGTTGATTAGCCCGCAATGATTACAATAAAACGGGAAGTAAGATTCAGTCTGGAATGTTTCCCTTGAGCCTCCTGTTCGAACACTTCTCTGAAAACCACACTCACAGGATGCCGTATAAATATTTGCCATAATGAATAACTTACTAAAAACTTACATTACTTTTTAGGTTTATCTTTTCCAGAAGGAGGCGTTTTATTCTCAACTTTTGGAATATCCACTTTAATATAAACTTCTGATTCTTTATTATTATAAATAGCCTTGACCAAGCAAATTTCCTCCGAAATTCCTGGCAGCGCCTTCAAATCTTTACCATCTAATGTACAATCTCCAGATTCCAAATTGTAAACTGGTGGAGTTGAATCAAGAGCACCAAGCTCAGCCGAATTATCTTTAAGCATAACAATTTCGGTTGGGCTGGTAATTCTTACTTGCGAAGCCGTAATTTTAAATTCAATTGGTTTAGGTTCAACTGGCTGATACTGCTCAATTGATATTCCATTGTTATAAGTTTCATTTGCGTCTTCTGACCTGCTCTTTTCTTTGTCGTTACCTAAAAAAACATAAGCAACAAAACCAACTATTGCTATGAGTGTTACGATGAAAAAAATATTAAGTAAATTAATATTATTTTCAATTTCTTGAGGAGGATTTATGGGAGGCTGGGTTGTTTGCTGAAATGTTGTAACGTGTTTGCTAAAATTGATTTTCAATATATCAAGTCTACGGATTATTTCGTTCAATGTAGGCTGAATATTTTGGCTATGGTCAATCTTATCTAAATTAAGCCCTCGATTCTTAACTAACATATCAATAGATTGAAGTAATTTAGTCTTATTTTCCGGATCTAGAGATAGACTGGCAATATCATTGCGTAAATCCTCAAGACGCTCGCCATCAGATTTTGTATTTATTTTTTTAGTAAGTTCACTATTTTGATTATCTAGATTTATATTTTCTTTTTCTAATTGATTAACTTTTTCAGTAATAGTAGTTATCGCCAAATCTTTATTAGCCAACTGATCAAAACTAGCTTTTAATTGATTAATCAGATCAATAGAATTATTTTTTAATTCAGTTGTAGAATTTGCAAAATAATTAATTAAGTCTTCGGTAGATGAGTAACTTTCTGGAATGTCTTTTAGATATTTAATATTTTTGATCTCTACAGATTTATCTATTAATAAATAAAGTAATCGTGAGAAATTAACGATCTCAGCATCAGCAATAATGCAGTTGCGCTCAATCAAATTAGAGATATCCTGAAGAGCGCTAGTAACATTACTGTTATCTGCCCGAATGTAATAAGTTTCAGGATGAGATGTTGTGTCGAAAGGGATGCCATTATCAGTAATAGGCAAAATGTTTATATCTTTAATCCAACTTGGCAAACTTTGATTATTAAGTTCAATGCACGCTTGTCGAACAGAATCAACAGGGCCTTTTTCAACAAGTGAATCACAAATCTTACGCAAATGACTAATAATTACACTTGCATGTATTGGTATGGCATCAACTAACCAAACCCCTACTCCATTATAATTAGCTCTATCGCCGAACTGATCATCTATCCCATAAGAATAAATGCCTAACCAGGTGATTAATTTTCCAGCCCTATTGTGCCGAGAAAATTCAACGACATATTCGCCGCGGGCAGGAAATACATCATTATGTAATCCAACTAAGTCTACATCTGGAAGCCAATCTGGTCTTTTACTTGAGCCGAATAATTGGGATTTTAGTCCTCCAGAAAAATAGTGAAGCTCTAAAAATGTGTTCATATTCACCATAGATTGAAAATATTAATTTAAAATTTTATGAACGATTTCATTTAAAAAATCAATAAAGTTCTTTTTGGGCGGAATTGGTTTTGGTAATAAAACTATAGCCTTTCCTATTTCCTGATTATTTCTTGTTGCATTACCATACAACCAGTTCCACATTGTTTGTGGGTATCTATGAAGAATGGGCTTTAATTCAGGACTAGCTCTAATAATACTTCTGCCGCTCATAATTCCTGAACTGTACTGCATCAAACTCTTCTGCCATATATCCAACTTCAAATTATTAAAGGCTGCAAAACCTTTTGTATAAATGTTAGCGGCGACTGCTTCAACATCCTCAACTGCAACAAATTCCAGTCTTTCAGATAACTCGTCTTTACCTGTTGCATCCCATTTTGTAATTAAAAACATATGAGAATCGTCATTTTTAAATACTCTTAAGCGCTCATATGAGTTAAATGCTCCGACTAATGCCAAGCTAGCATTGTTAATTTGTTCCTTATCTACATCATGCTCCTCATTATTTGTCGTCCAAGCGTCTATCTGAGTAAATGGGGCCAAATGAATAAAGGATGCACCTTTTTGGTAATGCTGGAGAATTGAATTAATTTCTTCCTTTAACTCAGGAAAGTATTTTCCCGTGTCTTTTTTTGGCGCATACCACTCACCATTACTTTCCATAAAAGCAAAACGAATTTCTGGCAAATCTTGAGGTCTGATTATTATTGGAATAAAAAATGGATTTCTAGCACGTGTACGCGCATGTCCATTACCATCTAAAAACTCTTGTATGCTTTGATAAAAAAAGGATTCAGCTAGATCTTTGGCATCTCTACCTTGAGGTGTTGAGACCGGCAACAATGGCTCACCTAAATAAATGCCAACCCCTTTTGTAGGATCTATTTGAAAATAGCTAAATAATGATCCAAGAAGTGTGGATTTACCCGAGTTAGCAGATCCGAAGATAATAACAGGGTGATAACCTTGTGCCTCCATTTCTTCCGCAAGCTTTTGGCCAATCTTAGAAAAATTGACTTGAGTTTCCTTACTTGGCCTATCAACGCCCTCAACCTCATGACCTTGATCATTTAGCTGAAGATGTTCATTCATACTAGTTGAAGCCACATCCGCAGATGCTTCTAGCTCATTTTCGCCGAGATTTGCAACGTGTTTCTTTGGAGCAGCCATAAAATTATCCTAATATTACCAAGGGGTTGAAATATTCGTTGTCTTTGGGGCTGATCTTTTATTTGGTAAAGCTCTCTTTAGATCACTCAACGAAGCAAATAAATAAATTAGGATCCAATCAAAGAAAAGCGCTAAAGATAAATATACATAAGTAGATAGCTCATTTTTTCTTGAAATAATTAAATTTATTATTTGGCTCCATTCCCCAAGATTGCGAACAGAATTAAGATCTAGCGATCTATGGGGAGTATTAGGATCATTTGAGTATGCGCTAATTTTTTGAGCAATAACTTGGTACTTGGTTGCTACATCCTCCAAGTCATTTCTGGCATGGATTAATATGTTTCCATTATCGCCATTATTGACATCAGCTTTAAGCTTATTTAGCTGGTCTTGAGCATTCTTTTCAACGATCTCAACTTCATTACTTAACGCAGAAGTCTCTTTATAATTCCCTTTAGTGTATTCCTTGCTATTAATTAGCAAATTATCCACTGTCTTTCTGTAGGCACCTATGATGCTGTCTATGTTTTTACAATTAGCAGGCCCATTTGCGGGCCCTGAAAGTATCTCAAATCCATCTAATTCTGATTTAAGCTGGCTTGCAAGCTGCTTTGCAACAGGACCTTGGCCACAATTCTGCGGATTTTTTAATTCTGCCGTAAATGATGTCATTAGAGAATCAACACGACTTTTTTTAGCTTCAATATCTGGATTTTTTAATAATCTTTTTGTGGTCAAATTAAGCTCTTTAAATCTAGTTTGAGAACTTTCAATTGCTTCTAAGTAGATTCGCTTACCCTCAAGGTTAATCATTAATGAGTTAAATACACCTACGGCACTCAAAATAAGCAGAAGTACAAATAGAGGAATGTTGCCTTTTATTTTACCCTTGCTTGACCCTATAAACTTAGCCAAACTCCAAGCCAAACCTGCTAATCCAATGGCAGCAAAAAAAGCTACTGGCTGATTCTTGGTAACAAGTAAATTGTAGTAGCCATTTGATAAGACGAAAAAGAATACTATCGAAAATATAAAAACAATATACTGAAGCGTCCTGTGTTGAACTATTTCTTCATTGTTCATGATTCGGCTCATAAAAATCTCACTTAGTTAAAATTTAATAAATATCTAGCAAAATGCAGTATGACAAAAAAATTTTGAAAAATCTATAAAGAAGACTGAACTCACTTTTTAATGAGTAGCAAATAAACACCGGCAATAATATCAATTATTATCCAAATAATTTTCGATAAGTATATCGGTGAAAAAGGGTTAAAAAGTATAGCTATTACTATGAACGCACCTTTAGTCTGACCATCCAGTAATGGCCATTCTTTGACAAGCATGTATAAAACCCCTAAACAAACTGCAACACGCAAGATCTCGTAATAGGCATAGGGCAGTGGCAAGACGGCTAGTAACAGAAGTGCCGCTAATATCTTATTCATAAACCCCTCACTTTAATAACCATGTTTAAAGTATGATAACAATCCTTATCTTCGTGAACAACAAATTAGTGCGTTAACAAAAATGAAAGCATTGATTCTTGCCCTTGCATTCCTGTCATGTATCGCCTTCGCTTCAGATGAATATGTCCCACCAATAACAGTTATAAAAAGCAAAATAAAGTTAATTGTTCGTCAAGATGCAACCTACGATGAACAAATGGAAGCACTCTATCGAATTGATACAGACGATGGCGTGATTGAATTTATGGTTCGCCGTCGTAAAAACACTCAAGCTTAACTAATCTTAAATTAGTTAGAACGGAAAGGAGCTTCGGCTCCTTTTTTTTACTCAAAATTATTTATTGCCCATTGATTTATTTCAGTGGGCTTTTTTTTCGTCTACAACTTTGAAAGAGGATATTGCTATTACTAAAACCAAACCTAAAAAATACATAACATATCGCCAACCTAAACTCAGCACTACCATCAAGCAAGTCTCAAATTCACTCTTCAATACCTCATCCAACGCAGTTAATAGTACCTTCAAAGCAATAGCCAAACATCAATCTAAAACCAACACTACCAATCAACGCTATATCAACCTAATGGAGAAAACACAAAGCATCAATTTTATCTTAGCCGATATGGGGCGGATCAGAAGACGTATGCAAAGAGCCAATAAAGTTTATGAAAGGTGGCTCAGAACAGGCAAGAAAGACAATTTTCTAATAACGGCGTTGGAATAGCTTTATGACTTTATGCTATTTTTATTGGATTTATTATGGGGATTAATAGAGCCCCTGATATATGCCTTAATTATTAAATAATTTTGACAATTAATAACACTCATTGCGAGGCTTGCCATCATTAAGATAAATAAATAGTGCGGGATAGGTAGGATATGTTTCTGGGCGCCAGTCGTCTGCTGGTAGATCGCAGTCAAAATGCTGCTTTACCCATTCTTGGCGATCTCTTTTGATTGGTTGAAAATTACTGCACATTAAGTATTAAATACATAAACTTATTATCAGTACAGAATTTAATTGATACGGAGATAACGATCAATAGTCAATTGTAAATTACTGGTAAATATTCATACTTAGTCGTATAGCAAGGACTAATATAAATAGACCTCATCGCTCTCGTTGTGCTTTTCGCCAATCCCATGGCGCAACAGGATTAGGATCGACCCACAATCCACGTTTTGTCGCTTTAGCATCATCTTCAAACGCATATAAATGCGAATACCCTTTGTCGTATTTTCGGTACACCCAAGCCATTCCTGACTTGATCATTGTTTCATTGGCATTTGTGCCGTCGCAAACAATCTCACCAACAGTGCGGCCATAACGATCAGTATCGACAACATCAACTTTAGCTTGTTTATCATAGCAAATGTCCGACAGCCTTTCTTTGCTTTTCTGACCGAAGGGCTGTGCTTTTTCTGGCGCATCAATAGCCGCTAAACGAATCTTGACCTGTGTCTTACTAGCATCAAGTAATGTGAGGGTGTCACCATCGGAGATACCTACAACTCTGCCTACTAGAGTAACAGCAAGCGATGGTGTAACGAATAATAAGGTTGTAGTGATAAGTAGTACTTGAATATAGCGTGCAATCATTAGCAAATCCAATTAGTGGTGTTGCTTTTCATCGAACCCCTGAACGATGCCACCTAGGACGCCAACCATAGTTTCCATACCCCTGCTCATTAAGTCTATTTGTGCTTGATTGGGTTCTTCAGCGTAAGCCATCTCTAAGGTTTCATCTAATGCCAAAGCACCATGAACTGATTCATAATTTGCGATATTAATTGCTAACAACCGTGCGCATTCTGCCAAGTCTTCTTTAGTTGCAAGGCTAATTAAATGGTCAGATAACTGCAGATAACGTTTGAATAATTGCATGTCAGACATAATTTACACTCTCTTTATAATATTTTATGTAATTAGTTTACCGATTCAACAATTGCGTACGAAAGTTTTAATTGATGATTTGCCATATTTTCCTTTCACCCTAGTTAGGGTATTAATTTCTGAATTATGCTATCAATTCTATAATTCATAATCATCCATATCCTTTTTTTCACGAGAGATCTTGATAAATTTTTATCTGGATAAAGATTAAATTTACTTTCGTTAATTACAACTTGTATGGCTTTTTCTAGGTGACGTTCAAAATCTTCCATATATCTCCTTTCTAGTTTTTAACTCGCCATTCAATTGAATCAGCTCTGTAAGAACAGATTGAATAGGTGGGTTAGGTATCCTGAATTTGTCGTTAATCGTCTTTTTCATCTTCAACCTCATCAGCGATTAATTCATCATCCGAAGGGATCTCTAGTTTAATCCCACGAATAGCGCTGTTAATACGGTCAAGTCTTGCAGCAATCTTGCAAATTTGCGTAGCCGAGACTCCTTCATCTGGTTTCTCGGCTTGCTTTCTGTCATACGATGCCATTTGATATTTATCTAGGCTTTTACTAATAATAAATCCACCATTTACGATTTTTGTTGTCATTGTTTTTTCTCCACATTAGCTTCAGTTTGTATTTTTATACTGAGGGATTTACCCTCAAGAATCGCCTTCATTTGCCTTGCAGTAATTCCCACTTCTGGATTTTTTAGAAGGTTGGAATAGAACTTGGCATCTTGTACAGGATGATCTCCATCTATAAACAAAGCATTGCCTATTTTTTTAATTGTCATGACTTTTCTCCTTTCCTAGCGCTTTGAGCAGTCGGTCTAGATTGGAATGCAGATATAGCCAAAGGAATTTCTTGGCATGACTGCGGAGAATGGTTTGCTGGCTTGGTGGTTGATTGTTTAAGTTATCTCCAACCAGAGATAACAATGCTGCACTTGAGTGTGTTTCAAACGGTGTCATGGTCTTGCTCCTCATGAAAAGGGTCAAGCCTTGTTTAGCAGTATTCATTTAACGTCCCCCGCAAGTAAGGCTAAATCGGGACAATGGGCAATAAAAAACCCGCATCAGCTTTAGCTAAAACGGGTTTGCACACGCTTTAGCTGTATATTTAAAGTGCCCGCAAGCTGAATAAATCAAATCGGCACATATCCATATTACTACAATGACTAAAAAATACAATACTCTTATTTTAACGCTACAACAGATTGAAGATTTAATTTTTTATATTAACCCCGTAAAGTTACCCCAATTTGTGGTTTATTATAAATTTGAATTTTAGGGGCTTATTACGGCCAGTTGTCAACATAAGTCAATCCATTACAATTCTCTTCATATGCATACTGTCCATTTGCTTTGTTTCTACAAACCCATTGCCCATTGCCTGGCTGATAATCCCGTGCATAGCCAGTGTCTGCGTAAGAGCTTCCACCTCCACCACTTTTACTTAACTCTTTTACCCCAAGTACGATGCCAACTGCCCCAATAACACCTAACAATGTTCTTCCTGGTGAGAACTCGCCATTTTCGGCATCATCTTTTTTATAAATCCCCCCAGTTGTGGAACAAGCAGAAAGCATACAAATTATTAATAACAAAGAAATAACTCTATTCACTTAATTTTCTCCTTATAGCATTTTTGTTAGCTTTATGAATTTCCACAACTTAGTTGATTGTAAACATAAATATGATTTCTGGGCATGCTTCTACTAGCAAAATCTCTTATAATCTATAGAAAAATGATTTCTATAAGAAGGTTTTTTGTAAGTAACTTTTTCATAACTAATTTCCTTAATAGATCTCCTCAGCTTTTTTCTCGGCTGAATCTAAATCATCATTTGCATCATCAAACGCTTGCTGCTCAACATTGTCACGGGCATTTTGAATATCCTCTTTAATACCATCCATATTCTCTTTAATACTATCCATATTCTCTTTAAGCTGCGCATTCTCTTGCTGCAAAATTGAATATTGCTCTTCAGCATCTAATTGTTCTTGAGATTTACGGCAAGCAACAAGCAGTACTAATGACGAAATTAATAAACAGATAAAAATCTTCTTCATTTTGAGGTACCTTCAAGAAATGTAAAACTTACCTTAATGCCGCTGATTCTCTGTTCATACAGTTTTTCCATGCACTTGGTCCAATGTATTTTGGACAGCTTTGACTGAGCCAATTTTTGTTCTCTTGATTTGTTGTCGTTGCTATTTCTTCTCCTCGCATCGCATCGCCATTAGCTATGTTGCTATATTGTTGCATTGTGACTGGTGATGAGCTAGTGGACGCATCAGTTGGATTACGTGTTCCTTCCTTACCAGTATATGGATTGATATTGCCTTTTGTACTGTAATTATCGTTAGGGGTGCTATTAGGCGAGCTTCTATAGTGCGGCTCAACATAAGTACCATTCTTCTTGTAGTAGCCTTTGACGTAGGTATCTGCAAGAGCAGCCGATGCGAAAATTAGTGCTAGTGCCGTTAGAAATAATTTCATAACATTCTCCAACAATTGTTTATTGTCAAAATCACGAGTATGCTATAAAAAAAAAGGATATGGAAGTGTGTATGGAAGTGGTTATTGAAATGAGTCCACTTATACCGCTTATCATTTTTTAAGGCTTATTGACATAATTTCTAACTATTTGTATTTATTTTTTCCTTAACGGTATTATTGGAGAGTCCTTATGTGGCTTGTAGTTTTTATTATTTTGGGTCTAGTAATATTTTTTTTAATCAAAACTTCAAAACCACCAACTAAATCTGCATCATCTTCAGGCACCAAATTAAAAACTTCGGACATTAAGTGGGAAAAGCTTCCTGACGAATTTGTAATATTTGACTTTGAAACAACAGGCTTGAAAACCAATAAGACTCCTGTAGATATTATTGAAATAGCGGCAATTAAGGTTAAAAAAAGCGAACTTCAAAAAGGATTGGGTACTGAAACCTTTAGTGCTTTGGTTAAGCCTTGGAGGGGAAGACTTAATCCAGATGCTATGGCTATCAACAAAATTACTCAAAAGATGATTGATAGAGATGGCGAAGATATGTCAAAGGTTATTCATGAATTTATGGACTTTGTTGGCGACCGACTTCTTGTTGGATATAACGTTGATTTTGATAGATGGTTCTTGCAAAGAGAGCTAACTGACCAAAATATTAGTAAGCGTTACAAATACGAATGTGCATATCAACTTGCCAAGAGCGCTTTTCCCAATCGCTCCAGTTATAAATTAACAACTTTCGCAACAATGGTTGGTGTAGATGCAAGTGGGGCACACAGAGCATTAAAAGATTGTGAAATAACTATGCATTTATATATATGGGCTAAATCACTTGCTAAAAATAATACCTATGGCGAAGAAGATGTAACTAATAGTTTTGAGGTTAGTCCTCAAAATGCACTCAAGGATAAGACGATTGTTTTTACAGGTACGATGAAATCAATGTCTAGAGAAGTTGCCGAAACACTTGC
>CAMCVF010000021.1 GCA_945881735.1 Methylotenera oryzisoli | reverse complement strand
ATTTCAGCTACATTTTTACTCAACTCCACCATGGCGCAAGCGGCAGTTGAAACTTTTAACTTTACTTTTAGTGGTGCTCAATTTTCAAACACTGCAATTGCAAACGGATTTATCACATTTGACACAGATAACTTTGTATCTAACGGGTTCGGTGGTTATGGTTTGAACGGCCAATATACTGATTTAGGTGTAACAGTAAGTGGCTCAAATTCTGGCAATGGTTCATTTACTAATAATGACATTTCTTTATATATTTTCAGCTCCCCAATCGCACTTGATTTCAGTAGAGAATTAGTAGGTCAGGGTTCTGAAGGAACAGGATTTGGTCCATCTTTTATTAATGGTGGAGACTTTAATGTATTTAGTTTTGGTGGTAACGCCCCAAAGGGAACCAATAATTTTACATTGACTGCAGCTTCTGGTTTTGGTGAACAGATGTTACTCACTTCATTTGCCCCAGCCTCAATAGCAGCCCCAGTTCCAGAAGCCGACACCTCAGCGATGCTCTTGACAGGTCTTGGCGTATTAGGTTTTATGGCTCGTCGTCGTAATAAAGCAAAAGTTGCGTAGGAAAGCCAGTTAATAAAATGAAAAACAAAATCTCAACATTGGCTGCCGCAGCCCTGTTCTCTTTAGCAGCCGTTTCTGCGAATGCGGCAACGACTTATACTTTTAGCTTGCTTGATGCATTAGGTGGTGGAAGCAAAACACTTACTGCCAATAGAATTAACGATTCAGGACAAATTGTTGGTTACTCACAAAACATAGATGGTTCTGAAAGAGCTACCTTATGGAGCAGTGATAACTATGCTTCACCACAAGAACTAGGAAATTCGGGTTCGATTTTATCATCTAGGGCTTTGGGTATTAACAATTCCGGCAATATTGTAGGGTGGTCTAAATCGATTTCAAATATTGATTCAGCCAACTTTTGGAGCATTAATGATTTTACAGCCACTCAAATGCCAAGCTCTACTTCTAATGTCAGGGCTGCGGTGATTAACGATTCAAATCAAATTGTTGGTGTATCGTCAGGTTCATTAGTTTTATGGAGTGACCCAACATCTAGTCCTGTAGTTGGAAACTCAGGTGTTCCTCAAGAGATTAATAATTCAGGAAACGTTGTTGGGCAATCTCAAGGCATTCCTTACGTTTGGAACATAAATTCCAGTCAATCTAGACCACTAGTAAACTTTGATGGAGGACCTTCTATCGGCGTCGCACTAGGTATTAATAATTCAGGAAATATTGTTGGTTACTTAGATGTTCAACCGACTCCCTCCGATACGCTCTACACTCAAGCAGCGTTTTGGGGTAACCGAAGTGCTTTACCTTTTGCACTTGAATCCTTAGGCGGTGCAACTAAAAGTGGCCGAGCTACTGCAGTAAATGATTTACAACAAGTTGTTGGGCGGTCACTAGATGCGAATAATGTTCAAAAAGCGACTTTATGGGATGGGGCCAATGTCATTGACCTCAATACATATTTAGATTCAGCGACAGTTGATGCTGGTTGGATGCTAACAAGCGCATCAGACATTAACAACAATGGTTGGATAATTGGTACCGCTAGAAATAGCATTTCAGGCCTCTCAAAAGGCTACTTACTTCAATCAGTCAGCCAAGTTCCAGAAGCCGATACCTCAGCGATGCTTTTAACAGGTCTTGGCGTAGTAGGTTTCATGGCTCGTCGTCGTAATAAAGCAGTTGCTTAACACAGCCAGTAATACATTAACCAGCTTCGGCTGGTTTTTTGTTGACCAAACATTTTTCTGTGAAGGTTTATGAGGCAATTAGTGTGAGCGGTACATATTGCACATCATCTAGCCATTTAGAACTCCACCTGGCAACATACAACCATTACGTAAATTCATTAGGTCTTATTGAGTGATGCACATAGGGTTAGTTTTAAGATTACGTTCATAATGCAACACATGAAGCGAATCATTCTGAATCGCCAAACTTAAAGGAAATTATCATGTGGACAACACCAGCAGCTACTGAAATGCGTTTTGGCTTTGAAGTGACAATGTACGTAATGAACAAGTAATTCGTTTTACAAGAATATCAAGAACCTATTCAGAAATGAGTAGGTTTTTTTTCGTCTGTACAATGTCAGTTCTACTTTAATAAAACGCTAGAGTTAAATAATGTTGGAAAAACTTCCTGGAAATCTTGATGAAGCCCTTCGCATTATTGCCAATGAAGAACAAATTGCAATGCCGCTGGATGATATTCGTAAACTGCTGCTAATGAGCCTAATTACGCATAAGCTTGGCGGTGGCTGGATGGTTAATAGCAAAGGTAGAGAGTATTTAAAACGCCATAAGAGGTAAGGCTAAACGGGGGGGTAAATAATTTTGTGTAAAAGTCATTTTGGAGGGGTCTGCTACTTTTAGAAATTGATTAAAATGACGACATCAAAAGCCTGATGACCTTATTGGCGAGAGCAGTCTTCTAAAACAACTCACCAAAGCTCTGCTTGAACGTGCCTGACAGGCCGAAATGACCAAACATTCAGGTCATCATAAGCACTCTCCCATCAGCAATCCTAGTGGCTATGCTCGAAACGTTAAAAACCCGAACTACCTAGACGATTAGAGTGAATTCCCTGTAATTAACTTAAATAAGTTATATCTAAATTTTTAGTATAAATATTATTTTTTATTAACATAAACTAAAATTTAAAAATAATAATAATTTTCCCTGGCTATAAAAATTTAATATCCAATTAAGTATTTACTATATTTCGGAATTAGTTTTTTTAGAGATATCGCAAACACAGTGATGATGGAAGCAATAAAAAATACAACAAAAATCAAATTGAGCCAAGCTGGCAAGTTGAATAAATTAAAACTATCTTGATTGATGTATAAATAGTATCGCTTAAAAATAGATATTAAATATCCATGTAAAAAAAAGATGCTAAAACTTACCGCTGCAATATATTCTAAAAATCTTACCTGAACTTTTTCAAACCTATGTAAAAAAACCATAAAAAATAAGCTCAATAATAATTTTTGAAATAATACAATATCGAAACCACTATATACAAAAAAATCCTTTGGGGTGTTTCCAATATTCCCGTTCCAAGCATTTAACGTTGCTAAAAAACACACAACAATTAATATGACAAATTCTTTATTTGCGAATAATTGATAAATCTTTTCTCTGTTTATTGAACAAAATATTCCAATTAAATAAACAGGAAAAAAATAGATTACATTATGTAGAACATAAATAGTTTCTATTGGCCTTTGTACGATAGAGGAAATAAATAACAGAATAATTAAAACAATAATTTGTATTTTCGTTTTAGTTCTTGCAAATGCTACATGTAATGGAGATAACAGAAACATCACCATGATGAATGGTATATACCAATATGCCATTGTTGCGCCACTTAAATAATATTTTAGTATTGGATAAATATATTTATCTAAGATACCTACATGTGTTGGGTCAAAAAACTTTGAATTTCCATAACCTAGTAGATTTACAAAAATATAGGGTAAAGTTAAAAAGAAGTATGGAACGAATACATTTTGAAATTTTGATTTTATAAATTTTAGATAACTAAATTTAGATAAAAAAATATGGTGAAATAAAAAGCCTGAAATAAATACAAATAGAGTAGTTCCACCGCTAATTAAATTAACTGCTAACTTTTCAAAGAAATTGAGGTTATAAATATTAATACCCGCAATTTCATAAGAATGAACTGCGACTATTAATAAAATAGCGATGGCTCTAAAATAATTAAATGAATTTAAAAACATATATTTTTATAGGAAGAAGTAAGGCTAAAAGGTGGATAAATAATCAAATGGGTTTGATATAAAAGCATCTCCACCAATTTTTTTTCGTCTGCGTTCTTAATTAGCAAAGAGGGCCATCAAAATGGCTAATGATTGCTGTTGGTGACTTTTTGTGAATGCAAGTTTGTGATTATCGGTGACTGGTTTTCGAACCGCACTGGCGTAAACGAGGATGGCTATTTCTATTTCTCTGTAAGTCAACTTCTTGAAGGTGTTGGTTTTGTTGGCTTTAATCATGGCCTCAAGCGGGTCCACTAATAATTTGTTGTTTTCATCTATCCTTTTTAATACATCACTCTTTGTCATCACCGTGCTGGCGAGTTTTAGTGTAATGGCTCTTGGAAGCTTGGTCATGAATTTAAAATTGAGGTCGTTAAGATGCTTAATAAATTCTTTTGCGGTCATCGAAGCGGGCGTCTCATTAATGACTTTGATGACCACAGCGACTCTTTTTTTTTGGTGTTGAACCACGAACTCGTCTATTAAGTTATCAATATTTTTGAAGTAGTGATAAATATTGCCAATCGAGTAACCAGAGCGTTCAGCAATATTCGTGATTGTTAAGAATTCTGGATTGTCATCAATGGACAGTTCCACAATCCCATCATAAATATCGGTAGATGTCTTTTTTTTGATAACGGGGTTGAGTAATTTTTTCATTTTTTTATTATAAATCTAAGCCCAAATTAAGGATAGTTTTTAAAGCAAAACCGAAACTGACTTTTTTGGTTAAACTTTTATTGCCCTCCATTTTCAATGTAACCTCATGATTATATTCAGTAATTAAGCCTCCATTTCCCTCGAAATTTCGCACATAAAAAACCGAAACTTGTATTGGTCTTCGTCATATATAATTTTTATCCCAATAACAGCTAGTGGCTGAAATTTGGTGGTGGGCTACTTATTCAATCATCTAACGCATCGTACTAAAAGGAAAAAAATGAAAAACAAAATCTCAACATTGGCTTTCATAGCCCTGTTCTCTTTAGCAGCCTTTTCTGCGAATGCTAACATGGTACAAATTAATTTCTCTTGGCAGGGTTCCAATAATTATAGAATGGATGGCTTATTTACATTTGACCAAAGCTTCAATGGTGTGGAAAACTTAGTTGCGAGCAACCTCTCTACTTTTTCATTTACTGGCTATAGTAATGATATCGCCATTGATACTTGGAATTTGAGTGATGGAGTTGATGCAGGTAACAATTTTAATTTCAACTTTAATACCATCACAAATGAATTCGGTTACGGTGGCCTGCCTAATACGACCATGGGTCAACAGTGGAACACAGTGGGTGGAACTTCGGTAAACACTAATATAGGCTTCCAAAGTGGGGGGGTTGCTCCAAATAACAGGCAGTTTTTTGTGCTACCAGGCGAGTCGCAAAGGCTGTCTATTAATTCAGGTTCTGTGCTGAGTGGCTCAAATGGACTAATCGCATCGACACCAACGTTTATTAACACAACACCATCAGAATCACCATCAGCCGTTCCAGTTCCTGCGGCATTACCATTAATGGCGTCTGCATTAGTTGCTTTTGGTATTTCACGTCGCAATAAAGCAAAAGCTAAACTAAACTTAAATTAGTTAGAACAGAAAGGAGCTTCGGCTCCTTTTTTGCTTTGGGTGTCACTCAATAATTTTTTTAATCACGTCCACCGAAGTAATTTTGTAGTACCCGTTTGATTTGCGAGCACGCGAGCGCTCGGTGGGGTCAATCGAACAATCATCTGTGGGCCAGTAAATAAAACATTATACGAGCTGCAAGTATTTAAAAAACACTCAAACGTGCTCAATAAAATTCAAAATATAAATTATTTGCTGCTAAAAAGCTTCACCCGAAAAATATGATTTTGCATTTATTTAAAATAACATGATTGTAGGTATTTAACGACACGAAACTGCAGATTCTGATATTTTATTTAAAGTTCGCATTTAGTTTAATATTCTTAAAGACCCATTCGGGCTATTGCGGGAATAATTATTTTGCATTAATCTATACTCGGGTAACATAGAAATTAATAATTGGTGATTGAAATGATATTAATAAAAAAAATGGTGCTAATTTCGGCTTTGAGTTTTGTCATTGCCTCAAACGCATTTGCTATAACTGTTTCAATAATAAAAGATAACTTTGACTGGAAAAATATTAAGCAAACTCAAATGGGTGCTTTGAAAAAAGCTCCTGTGACAAAAGCTCCTGTGACAAAAGCTCCCGTGAATAAAGTTTCTGCAACAAAAGCTCCTGTGACAAAAGCTCCAGTGAATAAAGTTTCTGCAATAAAAGCTCCAGTGAATAAATTTTTTGCAACAAAAGCTCCTGTGAATAAAGTTTTTGCTAACAAAGCTTCTTATTATAAAGTTCCTAATTATAAAGTTCCTTATATTAAAGTTCCTGAGAATGAAGCTCCAGAGATTGATAGTCCAGATTTAGGTGATTTAGATAATGATAGTCAGGATATTAACAATTTCAGTGCTTTTAGAGTCGGCGCTTTTAATCAGCATGAAAATGATGACAATAAACACGACAATTATGTTGATAATAATCACGAAAATCTTGTCAACCATTATCAAGAACAACCGTCAAGTGTTCCAGTTCCTGCGGCATTACCATTAATGGCGTCTGCATTAGTTGCTTTTGGTATTTCACGTCGCAGTAAAGTAAAAGCTTAACTAGTCTTAAATTAGTTAGAACATAAAGGAGCTTCGGCTCCTTTTTTGCTTTGGGTGTCACCCAATAATTTTTTTAATCTCGTCCACCGAAGTAATGGGGCTATAACCCAAGGCTTTGCGGCCTGGCGTACATCTCGCTGACGTCATGTTTAACAAGTGTAAAGCGTCTTCTAACTGCTGTAATCTGCATGCGGTGGCACTTTGTTCTGCCTGAGCTTCTAGTGTGCGTCTGCCGTGCACGAAGTTAACATGCTGGGTTCAATCAAACAAACCGATATAATCTAATTCTATAAACAATCTAGCTTTGTCATGCCAAAGCAATAGGCGTAAAAAAAGCCTAGATGGTTAAATTTACTAGGCTTTTGATACCGATTGATGCATTTTGATACACTTAAATGGTGGAGCTGGGGGGAATCGAACCCCCGTCCGCAAATCCTCCACAGACAGTTCTACATACTTAGCCTTGTTGTTTAATTTAACTTGCACCACACCAACAGACAAGCAGTGTGCAAGCGAGCTACCTTTAGGTTAATCCTACGCTAAGTAACCCAACGTAAAACGTATCCCGTGTGTATGACACTGCGTATGGGTTACCCCAATCCAACCCACGGGAGAGCTGGTGCAGCGTCCAACCGGTCTTAAGCGGCTAGAGAGTAAGTTTCGTCGTTTGCGACTATACTTGTTTCAGCTGTATTTACGAGGTAATCTGAGCCTCGGTATGCCCTGCACTGCTTTGTAACCCACGTCGAAACCTGGTCAGCCCCAAAGTAGAGTTTAATTATACGCCGATTCGGCTATATTAGCTTTGCAACATATAACCGGATTGTAATCTTATGATTAGGTCGCTTTAAAGTTCGTTCAAACTATTTATTATGCGAGCGCATAATCCTACCTTTTTCGCGTTCCCAATCCCTAGCCTTTTCGGTATCGCGTTTATCGTGTTGCTTTTTGCCTTTAGCTAAGCCAATTTGCACTTTGATGCGGCCTTTTGAAAAGTGCATATCCAGCGGCACGATGGTATAGCCTGCGCGGTCTACTTTTTCGATTAATTTAATGATTTCTTCATTATGTAACAACAGCTTACGTGTGCGGATCGCATCTGGGCGGATATGGGTAGAGGCCTCACCCATCGGGGTTACATGGCAACCGATAAGGTAAATTTCACCCCGCTGAATGATCACGTATGCCTCTTTTAAATTGGCGCGATTATCGCGAATAGCCTTTACTTCCCAGCCTTCAAGTACGATTCCAGCTTCGAATTTGTCTTCAATAAAATAATCGAAAAAAGCTTTTTTGTTTTGGGCGATGCTCATGTTGCGGATATTAGCTGTTTATGACTTAAAATAGCATTTTACGCTAGTATTGCTAGGGATTATAAATCTTAAAATATGAATGTCGTTCAAAAAACCATGCTAGTCATGCATTCGGCTGAGCAAATGTATACATTGGTGGATGCGGCGGAGGATTACCCGCAATTTTTGCCCTGGTGTGGTGGCGTGGATCTACTAGAGCGCACAGATACAAAAACAAGCGCTACTTTACATATTAATTACTATGGCATTAAACAGCATTTCACCACAGTAAATAACAAGATATTTCCGTATAGTATGGATATTCAATTAAAAGATGGGCCATTTAAACATTTAGATGGTAGCTGGCACTTTATTGAGCTGCGTGAGGATGCCTGCAAAATTGAATTTAAATTGAATTACGAGTTTGCCAATGGTTTTTTAGAAAAAATAATTGCACCTGTATTTAGCCACATTGCCAATACTTTTGTGGATGGCTTTGTGGCACGTGCCGACAAAATATATAAACAAAATGAGAGTTAGTATAAGATGGGTTCATCGCTAATCACAGTTGAAGTAGCCTATGCGCTACCCAATAATCAATTAATTATTCCACTGCAAGTTGCACCAGAAACTAGCGCAGAACAAGCAATTGCAGCATCTGGCATTTTACAAAAGTTTCCAGAAATTGATTTAAGCGTGAATAAAATTGGCTTGTTTGGTAAGTTAACTAGGTTAGAAACACCACTGAGACATTTAGATAGAGTGGAAATTTATCGCCCACTGATTGCGGATCCTAAAGAAGTTCGCAAACAACGTGCTGCCGATGGAAAAATTATGAAGTAGATTCGCCAAGGCAATGCGTAAAGCAAATACTCACAAAAAAGGCGGTGAAATGACATCGCCTAAAGAGCAAATTCAGCTTCTAGTTAGCTAACAACATCCTAAACATTTCTAATAAAATCAATTACAGAATTTCGCCACTTCGGCACGTGCCTTATCAGCACCTTGTTTTAAACCAGCATCATCCAAATATTCGCGCTCGCCCTTATCATTCATTTTGTATACACGGCCACCTTGTACATAAGATGCTAAATTAGCTTTTGCTGCCCTGCAGTTTTCAGCGTTCAGCTTGGCTTGTGCTTCCTTTTCTTGCTTATTCTTTTTTTCAACTTCAGCCGTTTGTTGACGTAATTTTGCAGCCGTTTCTTCAGCACTTACTGATGTAAACTCTTGAGTTGGCAATGGTTGCGGCGGAGTCGACGCTGGATGATCATCGTTTACAACCAACAATGGCTCTTTACCAGTTGGCTTAAGCACTTTTTTAGTACCAATATTTTCTAATTTAATATTAGAAGGCGGTGGCGTATCCGAGTAACGTGTAACGCCGTCTTTGTCTTTCCATTTGTAAATATCCGCTTGGCTCAGCGTTGGCAATGCAGTCAACATTACTAATCCAGCCACTAAATATAACGATTTCATTTGAATCCCATAATTACTTTCAATAGATCAAAAACGTAACTCAGACCAATGAGTTTACCCAATTATGTCAATTTTAGCGATGTATTGATGTTTTTTAACATATTTTCCGGTTCTAATTAACACATTTGATGGTTCAACTTTTAATAAGTGTTGCAAATCGTTATAATCTCGTTTTGGAATTAAGGAATACTCATGCGTTTGCTGCAACAAGCTCTTACTTTTGATGATGTTTTACTCGTTCCCGCGCACTCTGTGGTTATGCCACGCGAAGTAAATTTGAGCACGCAACTTACCCGCAATATCAAACTGAATATCCCACTAGTATCTGCAGCAATGGATACCGTAACCGAAGCGCCATTAGCAATTGCATTGGCACAAGAAGGTGGTTTAGGTATTATTCACAAAAACATGACGGCAGCTGAACAAGCCGCCCATGTTTCACGTGTTAAGCGTTTTGAATCTGGCGTAGTGAATGACCCCGTCACTATTGAACCACACATGACAGTGCGCGATGTTTTAGCCTTAACTCACAAACACAAAATTTCTGGCTTACCAGTGGTAGATGGCAGAAAAATCGTGGGAATTGTCACTAATCGTGATTTGCGCTTCGAAACCAATTTAGACCAAGCAATCAGCAACATTATGACCCCTCGTGCGCGTTTAATAACGGTGCGTGAAGGGGCCAGTAAAGAAGAAGTGATGCATCTATTGCATCAGCACCGCTTAGAGCGTGTCTTAGTAATTGATGAGCAAGATACACTTAAAGGTTTAATCACCGTAAAAGACATTCAAAAATCGCACGACCATCCATTGGCTTGTAAAGATAATAAAGGCCGCTTAAGGGTCGGAGCTGCCGTTGGTGTAGGTGCCGAAACAGAAGAGCGCGTAGCCTCGCTTGCTGCTGCTGGTGTGGATGTAATTGTGGTGGATACCGCACATGGCCACTCACAAGGGGTACTAAACCGTGTGAATTGGGTGAAGAAAAATTATCCAAGAATTGAAGTGATTGGCGGCAATATTGCCACGGCAGATGCCGCTAAAGCGCTTGTAGATGCAGGTGCAGACGGCGTAAAAGTTGGCATTGGGCCAGGCTCAATTTGCACAACGCGGATTGTAGCTGGTGTAGGTGTGCCGCAAATATCAGCCATTAGCAATGTAGAACAAGCCTTGCGTGGTACAGGCGTTCCCTTTATTGCCGATGGCGGCATTCGCTTCTCTGGTGATATATCAAAAGCGATTGCAGCCGGTGCTTACTCTGTAATGCTTGGCGGCATGTTTGCAGGCACTGAAGAAGCACCTGGTGAAGTGGAATTATTTCAAGGCCGCTCCTATAAATCGTACCGTGGCATGGGCAGTATTGGCGCTATGCAAAAAGGCTCTAGTGACCGCTATTTCCAAGACAATAACGGCAATGCTGACAAGCTTGTACCAGAAGGCATTGAAGGCAGGGTGCCTTACAAAGGCAGCGTGCTAGCGGTTATTCATCAGTTAATGGGTGGATTGCGTGCTTCTATGGGTTATGTAGGTGCAGCGGATATTACGCAAATGCGTGAAAAAGCTGAGTTTGTGCAAATCACTAGTGCAGGGATGCGTGAAAGCCATGTGCATGATGTCCAGATTACTAAAGAAGCGCCTAATTACCGAATTGATTGACCGTATTTAATATAAATTTAGGGCGAATGGTTTTAATTAATAAAACTATTTGCCCTTTTACTTTTTAATATCGAATAAACATGCCCCACTCAAAAATTCTCATTCTCGATTTTGGCTCTCAAGTCACCCAGTTGATCGCGCGACGCGTGCGTGAGGCGCATGTGTACTGTGAAATTCATCCCTGCGATGTAACAGACGATTTTGTGCGCAACTTTGATGCCGATGGCATTATTCTCTCTGGCAGTCACGCCAGCGTTTATGAAGATGAAACAGATTCAGCTCCACAAGCTGTATTTGAAATCGGCGTGCCTGTTCTGGGCATTTGTTACGGCATGCAAACTATGGCACAACAGCTTGGTGGCAAGGTTGAAGCGGGTGCTAAACGTGAGTTTGGCTATGCTGAAATCCGGGCGCGTGGCCACTCTGCCTTATTTAAAGATATTCAGGACCGCACAAATGAACAAGGCCACGGACTAATCGATGTGTGGATGAGCCATGGCGATAAAGTAACCGAATTACCGCCTAATTTTAAAGTCATCGCCAGCAATGACACGACACCGATTGCCGCTTTTGCGGATGAAGCGCGCCAGTTTTATGGAGTTCAATTTCACCCAGAAGTGACGCACACCAAACTTGGCCAAGCCATGCTGGAACGTTTTGTATTACAAATCTGCCAAGCCAAGCCCGATTGGATTATGGGCGACTATATTCAAGAAGCCGTTGCAAAAATCAAAGCACAAGTGGGCGATGAAGAGGTAATTTTAGGCTTATCTGGTGGCGTAGATTCAAGCGTTGCGGCGGCCATAATTCACCGCGCGATTGGCGACCAGCTTACTTGCGTATTTGTAGACCACGGCTTGTTGCGCCTAAACGAAGGCGACATGGTGATGGATATGTTTGCAGGGCGTTTGCAAGTGAATGTGATTCGCGTGGATGCCGCCGCACAATTTATGGTTCATCTAAATGGGGTGAGCGAGCCTGAGGCCAAACGCAAAATCATTGGCCGCGAATTTGTTGAGGTATTCAAAGCCGAAGCGGCTAAACTTAAAGCTGGCAGTGCTAGCCATAAAGGGGCTACTTACTTAGCACAAGGCACTATTTACCCAGATGTAATTGAATCGGGCGGGGCTAAATCCAAAAAAGCCGTGACTATTAAAAGTCATCACAATGTAGGCGGCTTGCCAGAAAAGTTAGGATTAAAATTATTAGAACCATTACGCGATTTATTTAAAGATGAAGTGCGTGAATTAGGCGTAGCGCTTGGTTTAACTCATGATATGGTGTATCGCCACCCGTTCCCTGGACCTGGATTAGGTGTGCGTATTTTAGGTGAGGTAAAAACCGAGTTTGCCGATTTATTGCGCCGTGCCGATGCTATTTTTATTGAGGAATTACGCAATACCATTGATGAAAAAACAGCTAAATCTTGGTATGCCCTCACTAGCCAAGCTTTTGCCGTATTTTTACCGGTTAAATCGGTTGGCGTCATGGGTGATGGCCGCACTTACGATTACGTTGTCGCGCTACGTGCCGTTGTAACCAGCGATTTTATGACCGCAAATTGGGCAGAATTGCCGTATGCCTTGCTTGGTAAAGTGTCTAATCGCATTATCAATGAAGTGCGTGGCATTAACCGCGTGGTGTACGATATTTCTGGCAAACCACCTGCCACAATCGAGTGGGAGTAGTATTTAATACTTAAGTTATTGATTTTATTAACAAATAAAGTTACACAATAATTTCACATCGTTTTAAAGTTGTTGATTTTTATAGTTTTTGAAATTACAGTTACACAGATAGTTACACTTTAGGTAAGCTACTGTTGACCGTTGTAATTTTGAAAGATTATGGCACTCAAAAAACAACTTTTTAGAGACGATGAAACGCCAATATTTGACGACGCGATTATCTATAAACGCGGAGATCAATGGCAGTTCCGCATGTGGCTTGAAAAAGAACATAAGTATGTTCGCAAAAGCCTCCGCACTAAAAACAAAGCCACCGCGCTTGACCGCGCCAAATCTTACTACTTAGAGATTCACTCTAACGTTCAGCAAGGCAAAACCTACTTCTCCATCTCAACTAAAGAAGGCGTTGAGCTTTACATTAAATACCGCGAAAAAGACTTAACAGCAGGCCTAATTGTTGAAGGTAGGCTTGGAACAATCAAAACCCATCTTGACCATTGGTTAAGCTTCATCAAAAAAGATACAAAGATTCGCGATTTAGCTAGAACAGATTGCGAAGGCTACTACTACTTCCGCACTAACAAAGACAAGAAAAAAAGAATCGCCAGCCTAACGACTGTTCTTAATGAGCAAAGCACAATCAATGCGATGATGAAATATCTCTTTAGGCAAAATGAAGTCTACATTGATAGTTTTGATTTTAAGAAATTGCCACGAGTTGATAAAGGTGACGATGACATTAGGCGTGCTTGCTTTAAGCCAGATGAAATTGGTGCTGTAGAAACAGCCTTACTAGAACATGCGGCTGAGGCATCTAAGAATCTCGATGATGAAGATAACTTCAAACAATTCATTACCTGTTATTACTTCTTACTCGCCATGAAAACTGGACTCAGAACTGGCGAACAAAGACAGCTTCTTTGGGGCGATGTTTCTTGGACTGAGCACAAAGACTCATTTAATGAAGTTAGCTTAGTCAAAATTAAAGTTAGGGCAATTACAAGTAAAGTCCGCAGGACTAGATCATTTATGGTCAGGGAGAATGGCTACCTAGAGGACTTCAGAGAAAAACAATGGGCAAAAATCAGAGAGTACGAAAAGAAAAACAACCTAGAAGAAATGAATTTAGGCACCGCGTTAGTCTTTAGCCACGATGGCAGGACAATGCTTGATGAGCGTGTAATGAAGCTTCATTTCATAAAAATATTGAAGCTCGCTAAGATAGAAACTGACAACCGCGATTTAGTCCCCTACAGCTTTAGACACTACTTTATTACAAGCCGCATTATGAGTGGATTAAGTTATCGTCAAATCTCAGATATGTGCGGCACTAGCGCAACACAGATTGAAAACACCTACTATCACTTAAACGAAGAAATCTTAAGAACAAACGCAATGGCAGGCTATAAGTTGCGTGAAGGCGGATTAATTGAGCCCGAGGCGCACGAACACTTCAAAGATTGACGTTAAGGCGTCAAATCCCTTGTGGGTGTAAATAATTTTGTGTAAATGTCATTTTGCAGGAGACTGCTATTTTATGAAAGTAGATAAAAATGACGACACAAACCAAAGCACTAAAGGCTTTACCCAACGATTTAATTGATGAATTACTGGCTGGATATCAAAAGCCAGAA
>CAMCVF010000020.1 GCA_945881735.1 Methylotenera oryzisoli | reverse complement strand
TAATCCACAAAAAATGACCCCAATACCCATGGGCGTAGATTTAGAAAATGCACAGCCAGATAAGACTATAGCTAGCGATGATGTGCGGCTAATTGGTAAGCGCGTCATCGTTTATTTAGGCACCTTAGATCGTGTTAGGAAGATTGAAGTATTGTTTGAAATGCTAGCCATTATCCAAAAGCAAGTGCCAACTATTTTACTGGTGTTGGCTGGCGATACAGTAGATGAGAAACATCTTGAATGGCTTAAACAAGAAGCAAATCGACTAGATGTAAATCAGCATGTTTTATGGACTGGTTGGCTGCCAATGCATGAGGCGTGGCGTTATGTGACTGCTGCAGAAATTGGTCTATCCCCAGTGCCAAGAGGATATTTATTAGACATGGGTTCGCCCACCAAAGCCATTGAGTATATGGCGCTTGGGCTACCTGTAGTCATGAATGATAACCCTGATCAAGCGCAGGTTGCCCATGAAAGTGGGGCTGCAGTCTGTGTTCCTAATACTGCTGAAGATTTTGCATTCGCAGTTATTCAATTGTTAGATAACCCAGAAAAAAAAGCAAGTATGCAAATAAAAGGCTCAAATTACGTCAGAAAAGTGCGCGATTATCAACAAATCGCTACTGGCGTGTCAGCAACTTATCATCACCTCATCTCAAAACTGTCATAAAACTTAGGTAATATGAATACTATAAATATAAATTCTATAACATAAAATAATTCCTTCAAGGTACGAAATGGCATACAACTCTCAAGGCAGTGTGTTATACAGAAATAGTCTTGGACATGCTGAATTCATTAAAACAATAATCCGCTCCATCGTCTGCAAATTTCTTAATTATTGTTCTCTAAAACATATCAGTAATGGTGAAAAGCAAGTTGCAGTATTTGCTTTTGATTTTATTGGGCATCAGATTAATTTAAAAGGTTTTTACGAGCGACAAGAGTTGGTGGCCGCTTTTCAATACTTGAGTAAGCAAAATTTAATTCATGGCTTTGCTGCAGATATTGGTGCCAATATTGGTAATCACAGTCTATTTTTTCGTCAATATTATTCAAAAGTATTTAGTTTTGAACCAAATCCAAGGACTTATAAACTGCTAAGTTTTAATTCGGAGCTGATGGATAACATCACTTGTTTCAATTTTGGCTTATCAGACACAACCCGCAGTGCATTTTTAAATATTAATGCGGGAAATGTGGGTGGTTCATACCTTTCTGTTGATGAATCATATCGAAATAACAACCAACAAGAAATTAAGCTTGAAACTTTAGATAGAGCTTCTGAATCGTTTAAAGGTAAGTTGGGATTGTTGAAAATAGATGTAGAAGGCCATGAGTTAGCTGTTTTAAGGGGTGGTAAAACCCTAATAGCAAGTGATAAGCCAGTCATTTTATTTGAGCAACAGATAGAAAATTTCCAAAATGGGGTGTCTCCTGTATATGAATATTTAAAAAGTGTTGGCTATACAAAATTTTTAACTATAAAAGCCACACCTGAGGCAAGCAATGTATTTCCTAAGCCAATTAAGACTCTAACATCTATATTATTAAAATTGATTTTTGGATTGAGTTATGAAGTACAAGTCTTAGAAAGTCTGCCAGTAGACTCTTATCCATTTGTTATTGCTTTGACTGAATAACGAATGTCAATAAAGCAAATCAAAACAGCTGCATCAAGTTCGCCTACATTCACTATATTTACACCCACTTATAACCGCGCACATACTTTGCATCGGGTTTTCGATAGTTTGGTGGCACAAACATATCGTCATTTTGAGTGGGTTGTAGTGGATGATGGTTCTACTGATGGCACGCGTCAGCTGATTGATGAATGGCAAAAATCAGCGAATTTCCCTATTGTGTATAAGCTCCAGCCTAACTCAGGTAAACATATTGCATTTAATAAAGGAGTGCATTTAGCAAAAGGTAGCTTATTTTTACCGATTGATTCTGACGATGCGTTTATGCCGGATGCATTGGAAAAAATGCTGTACTGGTGGCAACAGATACCTGTATCGCAACGTCATGAATTTACAGGCATTGTGACCTTATGTCAGTATGAAAATGGTGATGTTTGCGGTGATATGTTTGCCCAAACCCCACTGGATACCAACGCCTTGGATTTACGTTATAAGCACAAAAAACGTGGTGAATCTTGGGGGTTTCACCGCACCGATGTATTAAAAAAATATCCTTTCCCATTAGATAAAGCAGTCCGTTTTGTTCCAGAAAACATTGTGTGGGATGCCATTGCCAGTAAATACAAAATTCGCTGCATTAATGAGCCATTGAGAATTTTTTATCAGGATTCTGGTAATCAAATTACCAAATCTAATCCGCAAAAAAAAGCCTTGGTAAAAGACTACTTTTTGCAAATGCTCAACAGAGATTTACGCTATTTTTTTGATGACCCACTCACTTTTATTAAATGGGCCGTTTTGTACGTGCGCTATAGCTTTCACGCAGCGGATATCAGTTTTTTTAGCCATCGAAAATTTTCAAGTGTAGGGGCATATGTAATTTGTTTGTTAGCCATAGCACCAGGCTTGTTTATTTTTGCAGTGGACAATATTTCAATTTGGCTTAAAAAGTGAAGAAGACTTTTTCTGTCTTGGATGGTATGCGAGGTATTGCCGCCATCTATGTCTTAATCATCCATACAGGCTCATTTTGGGGTAACTTAGATTTTCATCATAGTTATTTAGCTGTTGATTTATTTTTTTTATTGAGTGGTTTTGTTATCGCTCATGCCTAATGAAGCCAAACTGGATAGTGGTCAGTTAAGCTTGCAAAATTTCATCTTGGTTCGGTTAATTCGTCTTTATCCAATGTATTTTTTATCTGTTATTTTTGCTGCAACAATATTTATTTTGGATTATTTAGGTGGGCGTAATAGAGATTTACTAAACACTCATCAATTAATCGAGCTAATTGCACTTAGCCTAATATTTTTGCCTACCTACATACCAGGTATTATTTATTTGTTTCCACTAAATATTCCATATTGGTCCATATTTTACGAGCTGATCATGAACTTGGTTTATGTTTTTACAAGAGAAAAATTAAAAAACAATGTTTTAATAATATTAGTTATATCACTGAGTTGTTTATTAGCATTGATGGCCTATTTTAGAGGGGATATAAGTGCAGGTCTTACTTGGAAATTAACATCAATTTTATCTGCATTAGTAAGGTCTGGTTTCGGTATATTTTTAGGTGTTTATTTGTTTAGAATACATAAAAGGCTATTAATAAACTTATCTATTTCAAGTTGGATGGTGATTTTGATAATGGCGATAAGCCTTATGGCGCCTGACTTAGGCCGACTAAACGGACTATTTGATTTATTTGCAGTTACTCTCATTTTTCCATTATTGATTTTACTTGGGGTGCGCAGTAAACATGGTCTAATTGCAGATCTAATTCTTAAGAAACTAGGTGTTGTTAGTTATCCCATGTATTTATTACATATTCCTGTCTCTTTAATTATTTACCGTTATGCAAGTGATTTGGTAGAAATTTATGCACCATATAGTGGAGTTGGCTTGGTTTTAGGCTTAATGATACTTTCTTTATTAGCAGAAAAATATCTTGATATTCCAGCTAGACGTTTTTTAACTAAATGTTTTGTAAAACCAAACCTAAAATACAATCAAAAAAATGCAGTTGCATCATAATAAGTTGAGTCAAGGCATGATAAGAAAGCACTTTAAATTACCGCTATTAGTTTCTTTTTTGTTTATTCTTGTGCAACCAGCTTACGCAGGGACTTGGGTGCCCGTAAAAGATGTTTCATTAATGGTTGAAGAAGGCAGTATTTTAGATTTTTCTACCTTAGTCCCGCCTGCTATGCCTGTTAATACGCGCTTAATTATCAATAACCAAGGGCACTGGGCGCTTGAAACTCAACCGGATAAAAACCAACGATTTTTGATTGGATCGTTAGGTTTTGGAGTCGCTGGCGGTGGTTTCCCTAGTCATGCCGTCACCGATATGTATGTGCAGCAATTTCGTTTGCATGGCTACAATATGGCGCGTTTAGATTTTGTAGAGGCGACATTAATGGAAGCGCGCCAGAAAGATTTTGATTTTAATCCAGAGCAACTAGACCGTTTTTATTATTTAATGGCAGCATTAAAAAATAATGGTATTTATTACATATTGAATGGGTTAAGCAACGATAATGGCGGTTATGGCAATGTTAATGAGCGCTGGATAGGCAAAAAAGGCTTACATACAGGTGTGTATTTTGACCAAGAGAGTCAAGCGCATTGGAAGCAATTAATCAACAAAATGTATGGAAGCGTAAACCCCTATACAGGATTGGCAACTATCAAGGATCCCGCTTTTGCAGGCATGATTTTGGTGAATGAAAATAACTTAACTTTCGTTAATCGTAATGGTGTTAAGCCCGTTTTTAAGCCATATTTTGCCAAATGGCTTAAGACAAAATATGGCAGCAATGCTGCACTAAAATCGGCTTGGTCTAATAAAACCACTGGCATTAGCGAATTAAAATCCGACGAAAATGTAGATAGTAATCAAATTAATTTTCCTGCAGCAGACGCTTGGACATCATTGCGTATGGCGGATACGCAAGCTTTTTTTGTGGATACCGAAAAAAAGACCGCCGATTGGATGACGCAATATGTACGAAAACTTGGGTTTTCAGGCCAGGTGAGCAGCTACAATTTATGGCATGCTCCAGCCGCACATGCCACACGTGGTCAGTTTGGCTGGGTAGATATGCATAATTATTTCGGTCACCCTGATTATGTGGGCACCCAATTAAAAGTACGCCAAGATAGCATGCTTGAAAATCATGCGGCTTATATTAGAGAGCTTTCCGCGGCTAGGCACCTAGGTAAAGCTTTTACTCTCAGTGAGCACGGCCAAGTTTTTTGGAATCGATATCGGCGTGAATCTGGCCTTGCCTTGCCTGCCTATGCGGCACTACAAAACTGGGGTGGTATCTGTCAACACTCTGGGGCAGTTATATTAAGTTATGCAGGTAATCAGGCTAATGCAAACAAAAATAGGATTAATCCGTTTGCAGTGGGCCAAGATCCGATATCCCGCGCAACCGAAACATTGGCTGCCTTGTTGTATTTACGTGGCGATGTAGCGCCAGCACTTAATACCATCAGTGTAAAACTCACGCCGCATGATGCCTTTCAAAATAGTGCGCATTTAGGTGGCACGCCTGCAGATGTGTCCAAATTAAGCTTAGTGACGGGTGTTGGATTGGATTGGCAGCCTAAATCCAAACTGAATATCAACCAAAATGCAACAGCCGAAATAGATTTTAATCAGCCAGGTTTAAGATTAAATAAAGCAGGTTTTGGCAAACTGATAAAGCCTACTTCTAACTTGGGTTTAAAGCTAGATGGCTTGTTAAAGGAGTATGCAAGCGGCTTGGCGTATAAAATCAGTAAGGTAAAGTTGCTGGCGGACGATCGTTGGGCGGCGCGTGTACAAAATTTGCGAGAAGCTAAATTACTCAACGCTAATAACTTAACTAACCCTGAAGCAGGTATTTATCAAAGTGATACTAGTGAGATTTTGCTGGATGCACTCCAAAAACGCATGGTAGTAATTACACCAAAAACAGAAGCGGTTGTATTTGACGAGCCAGCAGCAATTCAGTTAAATCAGCTATCAGTTATGTCTGCTAGCGGTGCAGCCTTGATTGCAGTATCGGCAATGGATGGCCAAGAGTTAGCCAATAGTAAACGCATGCTAATTGTGCTTTCTACCGATGCCAGAAATAGTGATATGCGATTTAGCGATGCCAGCGAAACGATATTGCAAGATCTTGGCAAACTACCTGTGGTAATAAAAGCAGAAAAGGTAAAACTTGCAATTAAAACGCCTTATAAAAACCAGCTAAAGGTATTCTCTACCAATTTACGCGGCCAGCGCCAAGATGTGATTGCGGTTAAATCAACCGATTCTGGCATTGAGTTTGAATTAGATATAAGCCAATTAAGCCATGGCGCTACCACTTATTTTGAAGTGGCATTAGCCACTAACAACAATCAAAAAATGCCATCTTGAATCAAAACATCACAAAAAAGAGTCTAGCCATTGTGGTGCCAGAGATGCTACCAGTGCCGGCAGTACAGGGTGGCGCGGTTGAGCACTGGGTGCATGAGGCTTCGCAACGACTAAACAAAGCACGATTTGAAATCACGATTGTGTCGCGCCCAGCGGAGACTAGTGGTGTTGAGAGCGTTAAATATTTAGGCATTGCATGGACAAAAACAGAGCAATTTTTTTACAAAATTAAAGAAAAAGTTAGCTGGCGAAACCCTTTGCGCTATTTGGCTAAAATACAAAACGTGGCTTCTTATGGCCTCCGTATGGCAAAGCTGGTGCGCGGCTTTGAGGTGGTGGTGATTCATAACGAACCTAATTTTTTGTTTTTTATGCAAAAAAAACCACAACAAACCATTATCTTGCATATGCACAATGCACATTTAGGCATCGCCATTTTTAGACCGTTTTATCGACGCGCGCTTAAAAAGGTAGATAAGGTTATTTGCGTCAGTGATTATATTCGACGACATGCTATGCAGTATTTCCCAGAGTATGCCGAAAAGTTTATCGTAGTATTTAATGCGACTGACCCTGCAGTATTTAAGCCATACGGCGATGAAGCGGTTAACCATTTAAAAGGTTTAGTCAATATAGAGTCAGACAAAACCTATTTGCTTTACGTTGGGCGATTAACCGAAATTAAAGGCGTGCATGTCTTAATCAAAGCTTTTCTCAGTATCCACGCGCAACGACCAAACTCAAGGTTAATTATTGCAGGTAGCTCATTTTTTAGCGAAGCAGCCAAAACCGATTATGAGCAATCGTTGGTTGAGCTAGCAAAGCCAGTGAGTCATGCAATTATTTTTACAGGTTTTATGCCACATGAAAAACTTAAATATTTATATTCTTCTGCAGATATAGTCGTTTTTCCGTCTATTTGGCAGGAGCCTTTTGGTCTGGTTATGCTAGAAGCAATGGCCTCAGGCACTTGCCTGATTAGCTCTGCCGTGGGTGGTGTGCCAGAGGTTGTTAAAAATGGTATCAATGGCTTGCTAGTCAATGCTGGCGATGCAGAAAAATTAGCACAAGTAACATTGGAAATTTTATCTAATTCACTTTCAAAAACCCAGATGGAACAAGCCGCCCGCCAGCTTATATTGGATGAATATACTTGGGAAAGGCTAGCCAAACAAGTGGAGTCAATTATTTTGATGAAAGATGTAATCCAATGATTGCAATCGTATACCCACAATTTTATGGTGTAGGTGGCATTGCTCGTTACTTGGAATCATTTTTAGCTAATCTGCCAAAAGACAGCCCTAGCATTTATCTGATTACAGGTGATGAACATCAAACAGAGCGACGCTATGAAAATGTGAAAATCATCCATATTCCTTTTAAATCCAGCCGTTTTCATCTGTTCTTTTGGATACTGGCGGCGCATAAAATCGTCAAGCAGTTGTATGCAGAGCAAAAAATTAATGCAGTGAACTTGCATATCCCGCCGCTGATTCCTGGCTTGTTTTTACCGAAGCATATTCCGCTGATATTGACCGCGCATACGACTTACACCGGCATGTCCGGCAAGTTTTATAATAAGGCTTATTTTACAAGTCAGTGGAGCGATGTCGAAATTGCACTCAAGCGGTGGATGGAGTTGCGTATTTTTAAACAGGCAGCAAAAATAATTGCGCTGACAGAACAAGGTAAGCAGGAGTTGCTCAGCTATGGTATTGATAAGCCTATTGTTATTATTCCGAATGGTGCCGATTTAGTGGCTTTTACGCCTAAATTGCATGCTGAAAAAATCTATGATGTGCTATTTTGCGGTCGAATTGAGCATCGCAAAGGTAGCCGGGCCATGGTAGAAGTATGTAAGAATTTGATTCAACAAAAAAGTGATATTCGCATAGTGATTGTCGGTTATGGTGATGATGACGTTTGGGTGAAGCATCAATTGGCGCCATACAGCCAGAATATTCAATTAACAGGCAAGGTGGTTTTTTCTGACACGCAGGCATATTATCAAGCCAGCCGATTATATGTATCTACTTCTTATTATGAAGGTTTGCCAGGCACCTGCTTAGAGGCTACTGCCATGGGCTTGCCCACTATTGCTTGGGATTTTTTGTTTTACCGTGGTTTGGTTGTACCAGATAAGACGGGTTATTTGATTGAGCCTAATGACAGTGCTGCAATGGCGAAAAAAATTGTGCATGTTTTAAATGATCAAGAAACATACGCCAGATTAGCCGCAAATACGCGCCCACATGTTGAGGCGCATTACGATTGGTCTCATTTATCACAGCAAATTTTGCAGGTTTTTGAAAATTAATATGCATGAAGTATAGGCGTAGTCCATTAAGACTATACCTATTCATTTTATCGCCATCTGCGTATTTTAATATAACGTAAGTAGAGTGGGATTTCCCCTCTTATTTTAGTTAATGGACGCTGATGATGAAAAATACGAGAATCGCTGTAGTAATCGCAGCTTTATTTATGCCGGCGGTTGCGTTAGCCGCTACCCCAATTAGTAGTATCACTAAAGAGTGGACATACAGCCATACAAGACCTGAAGTTCCTGGAATATTTTCTGAAATTTCGGCCTACGATAGTATTACCAATACGATTTGGGTAGCAGGTATCGTGGGTGTTGATGTACTCAATGCGACAAACGGATCATTGGTACAACATATCGACACCCGAAGTTTTGGCTCTATTAACAGTCTGGCGATTTACAATGGCATGGCAGCGTTTGCCATTCAAGATAGCGTTCAAACCAATCCGGGTGTGGTAAAGCTTTTTGACACCACTTCACGCTCATTAGTGAGTGGCGTCAATTCAATTACAGTTGGCGCATTGCCAGATATGATCACTTTTACACCAGACGGCAGCAAATTGCTGGTGGCTAATGAGGGCACACCTACTACCTACGGCACAAGAATTGGTACAACTATACCCAGAAGTTATAACCCAGCTGCGGTAGACCCGGCCGGTAGCGTGAGCATTATTGATGTTGGTACGCGTGCTGTTTTAGCCACACCGGGTTTTGTTGGAGTAACGCAAACAGGGAGCAATATTCGTACAAATACTGGTATGGATTTTGAGCCAGAATATATTGCCGTGAATGCAACTGGTACTAAGGCTTACGTGACTTTGCAAGAAGCAAATGCCATTGGCATATTAGATTTAAATACCAATACCTTTGAAAAAGTAGTGGGTTTAGGTACAAAAGATTTCAGTTTGACAGGTAATACCATTGATACTAGAAGTAACGCTCTTGTTAACTTTGCTTCAGCAAACGTAAAAGGCTTATACATGCCAGACGGCATTGCCGCTTATGAAGTAGGCGGCGCCACTTATTTGGTCACGGCTAACGAGGGTGACTTTCGTGAAGATGACGGCGACCGTTCTAATGGCAGTACTGTAGGTGGAACAGGTGATTTAGCTGGTTTGCGTATTTCAAATACCGATTCATCAACAGACAATTTATTTGCAGCAGGTGCGCGCTCTTTCTCAATCTTAGATGCTAATGGAACTTTAGTGTTTGATAGCGGTGATTTTTTAGATAAAAAAGCGGCTGAGCTGGGCATTTACGATGACACAAGAAGTATCCAGAAAGGCGTTGAGCCAGAAGGTGTTGAGCTATTTAACCTAAATGGCCGCGTGATTGCTGCTATTGGCCTAGAGCGCACATTAAAAGGCGCCGTGGCTTTGTATGATATTACAGACCCTGTAAACTCAACCTTCTTGGACATGATTGTAACAGAAGGTGATGTTGCGCCAGAAGGCTTAGAGGCTTTTACAATCAATGGTATATCTTACCTAGCCATTGCTAACGAAGTTTCTAACACAACAACGCTATACAGCTTAGCACCAGTGCCAGAACCAGAAACCTACGCCTTATTAATTGCCGGTTTAGGCTTGGTTGGTTTTAGCGCAAGGCGTCGTCAAAAAACGGCTTAGTTTTAAACAGTAATCCCAATAAAAAAGCTCGCTTAGGCGGGCTTTTTTATTGCATAAAACTAACTTAAAATGCTAAAAATTATGCGTTACTTGCATGTTTAAAATATCGACACTGCTGTCGTAATCGCCGCTGACTCTGCCTTTACCAGGCGCTGTTTCGTTGATATCAATATGGCATCACTGATCAATATATGAACATGACCAATATTTAGTTTTGTTGTGGGCGTGGCTTGCTAGTCACCGCTAAAAGTCAGCCATTTTCTGTCGATATCTGGTATGCGTAAAGTTCTAATGGTATCACTTGCCACGCCTTCATCATAAGCCAAGCCAGCGTGAAGTTTAATTGTGGCGCTATAATTATAATTGACAGCTTCCGAGTAACGCATGGTGTTGACCCAATTTTCTGGCGTTCTGGCCAGTAATGTACCTTTATCGCCAACAATCGCTAGCTCCTGAAAATGACTATAGCGCGTCCAAGTAGTATTGGCCATTTCATCCTACGTGCCATTTAATTTGGTAAATAGCGCCCATGCTCTAGCCAAAGTCCCAGTCATCCCATTTAACGGTAGAACTTCTCTTTGTCCTACCCAAATTCAATGCGCTTCTTAATTCAACCTGCGCCCACATGGCCAAGACACCAAAACCTAACGATAGCTGATTGTGAACTTTAAACGCTAGCGATGGTTTGATGTTGATGGTTTTTAATTTAATAATTGTTGCTAAGATTTATTTTGCTACTTGGTTTTAAATCAAATGCAATGCAGATGCGGTTATCCATACTGTTAAAAGGAATGGTGCGGTGGAAAAGTGAGGACGGAAATAACACGATATCGCCAACATTTGGCATGATTTGCGCAATCGGGAAAACAGCCTCTTTTTGTGCATGCTTAATCGGATAATCATCACCATGCGTGCCGAACTCAAAAGCGCCCTCTAGCCCATTAGTTTGCGGCATGGCTAAATAAACAGCGCCGCTTATCCAGCCAATTTCGTGAATATGGGCATTTAAATGTCCGCCTTGCTGCATTTTTACATACCAAGAGCTAGTAAATTCTAGTTCATCCGGAAAAGTCTGAATCAACGCACAATCCGCATCGGCAAAATGTTGCTTATAAGCTAAAAACTGCTGTTTAATTAAAGTGGCTAGTGTTTGAAATGAGCGCTCATTACGTTTAAATAAATTGCCTGCCGATTGCTGGCCATTGGTTAAACGGCCTTGTTTACGCTCGGCAATATCGGCGGTATTAATATCATGCAACAGCTCTGCCAGCAAGGTTCCATTTGTTAGCTCTGGCAATGATTGGTGATACACGAAATCTAAGCCGTTTGCACAAAACTGATATGGGTCTGGCTTGGCAAAGTTAAGGCTGTAATGCGTCGATAAAGTGGCTAAAAATGGTGAGCAATGCTGATTGGCTGGCAAACTTGCAATTAAGGCATCGCGGCGTGTTTTAAACGCATCAAAATCCTCTGCTTTATATAAGCAATACAAACACTTTTCTTTCCAGTCTTCTAATTGCGAAGCCTCAAAGTACGGTATTGCCTGTGCGTATTGTTTAGCAAGCACTAAAAATTCCGCCATATTGTAGTTGGCTTGGGCGTGGTTGGGGTTTAACCCTAAGGCCGCTTGATAGCTTTTTACAGCGGCATTCATGTCGCCGCTGTCACGTAATGTTTCACCTAAATTGTTATGCGCATCGGTATAGTTGGGAAATAAGGCGATGGATTTTTGGTAACTTTTAATGGCATCGTTCAACTCGCCATTATCGCGTAAAGCGGTGCCCAAATTAAAATAGGCACGAGCATCTTGTGGGTTTATTTTTAAGCCTTTTTGATAACTTTCGATGGCCGCAATCAGCTTGCCTTGCGCTTGTAAAACGGTGCCTAAATTTCCATACGCTTCAAAAAAATCGGGTTTTAATTGAATCGCCTTTTGATAACTGCCAATAGCATTGTCCAATTGTTGAACATGCGTTTGCGCAATACCTATGTTAAACCATAAATCTGGCATATTGGGCTGTAATTTCAGTGCATTTTTATAGCTTACCACCGATTCGGAAAACTTCTGTTGACCGTCTAAGGCTAAGCTTAATATATGATGCAAAATAAATGTATTGCTGTGTTTGCCAATTAAGTTTTTGGCCAAGCTTTCGGCCTGCTGCAATTGGCCGCTATTTAACAAACCAATCAGTTGCTGAACATCTTTTGGTTTTGCTTGCGCTAAGTTTGAATTTGCCATTCTTTTGAATTTAACTAAAACTTTGTTGTAATCTAGCCGCCATGCGCTTTAATAATTGCATGGCAACCCTTGGTTCATCAGAAAGTATCGCGTCAATATTGGCGCCGTCAATCATAATCACGCGCGCTTCTGGTGATGAAACAATGGCGTCGGCAATTGCTGGTTTTTCGCTCAACATCGCCATTTCGCCAAAATAATCGCCAGCATTTAATTCGCGCAACTTCACACCGTTTTGAATTAGCTGAATGCTGCCGTCTACTACGTAATATAAGTTTCGCTGTGTGTTTCCGTGCTCAAATACGGCATCACCCTTTTTAAAAGTCAGGCCATAGCGACTCATTAAGTTATCAATATAATTAGCTTTGCTAGGCGCGCTGTTAAATAAACCTTTTAGTAACAATACATCTTTTTTGCGTAGCGTTGCAATCAGCTCAGAGCCCAGCAAAAACACGGCAAAGTTAAAGTATAGCCAAGTGATGGATATAAACATGGTTTTCATACTGCCAAAAATCGCGCCGTAGTTTTCATTAAGCGATAAAAACAAGCCAAACGCTGGCCTCATTAATAGCCATAGTATGGCGGTTAAGCTGGCGCCTAAAAGCAAATGTTTGTAAGCAACGCGCATGGGAAAAAATACTTTATAAAATATAGCGATTAATAAAGTGGTTAATAATAAAGTGCTGATTGAGCCTACTAAATTGATTTCTAAAAGGGGCCAATGTTTGGCTAAAAAACGAATCGCTTGCTCAATAATAAAGCCGGCCGACGTAAATAAGAAAAACAGCAACAAAATGCCTAGTACCGATAATACGTCTTTGAGCTTGCGCTTAAAATAAGAGGGCGCCTCTACCATTGAGGCAATGGTGTAAAAAGCCGAGCGCATATTCGCGGCTAGTGGAGTAATGGTCCACAACAACACAAATAAGCCTAACGCGCCCCAAGCGGCTTTGGTTTTGGTGGCGCTGTAAACCTCAGTCATGATTTTATTGCTAAATTCAGGTACCAAATTACCAGTCAAAATCGCTAGTTTGACAATGGCGTAATCTGAAGAAAAAACCAAATGGCTGAGCATAAAGAAAATCAGCAATATCAACGGAATTAACGCAAATAGCGCATAAAACGATAATGATGCAGACAAGCTTAATATATTGTGTCGCACAAAACCGCTTAATGTTTGGCGCAGCACAAATAAGGGTGTGGCATATTCATGATGCGCATAGGCGGCAAGCGTTCTTGAAAGAACTGGGTGCTGCGCCAGATTTTTCATCGCCGATTTTTTGCGTACAGCAGTTTTTTCTGTTGCTGGTATCGCGTCTTGCGGTAAAGGTTTTGCCAAATTACACTCTTTTAAATTCAATTAGTTAAAATTAAATTAGCGTTTTATACGTTTCAGTCGCCTCGATTAATGCGCTAGTTACACCTGGCTCCATTGCCGAATGGCCCGCATCCGCCACCATAGTGAATTTTGCATGCGGCATCGATTGGTGTAAGGCCCAAGCCGTTTGTGGTGGACACACCATATCATAGCGCCCTTGCACAATAGTCGTTGGTATATTTGTTAAGTTTGCCGCTTTCTTTAATAAAGCTTCGCCATCTACAAAACACTGATTCAAAATATAATGTATTTGCACGCGTGCGCGCGCCACTTCAGATATTCGCTCATTGTTTAGCTCTTCAGCAGTTTTGCTTGTAGCCTCAATTATTTCTTTACCTAGCGGTTTAAGGCGCATAATCGCATTTTCGAAAGCATTCCATTGCTCTGCTGCATCGCCACTAATCGTTAAATCTGTATTGAAAATTAACGCGGCATAGGCATTTAGCACATCATTTTGCTTATTGGGCGGCAAGTATTTAACAAGCTTATCCCAAACTTCTGGATAGAAATGTTGCACATCACCTAAAAACCATTTTAATTCGTATGGGCGACTGAGAAAAATACCGCGCAAAGTGAGCGATATAATGCGTTCAGCATGCTTGACTGCGTAAGCAATCGCCAATGTGCTGCCCCAAGAGCCTCCAAATATATGCCATTTATCGATATTTAAATGCAGTCTCAGCGCTTCAATATCGTTGACCAAATCATCCGTTGTATTGGCATCTACCTCGCCTTGCGGTTTGCTGCGACCACAACCGCGTTGATCAAACAACACAATTCGATAAAAAACAGGATCAAAAAATCGCCTTTGTGTAGGATTGCACCCACTGCCTGGTCCACCATGTAAAAATACTATGGGCGTGCCAACTGGATTACCGCATTCCTCAAAGTAGATTTGATGCATCTGGCCCACATTAAGTGAGCCTTTATTAAAAGGTTCGAGTTCTGGATACAAATTGTAAAGAGTTTCAGTCATGGATATAAATATTCTTTCTAATTGATTTTATTAAGTATTTTTAAATTTCCAATAAAATTATAAACAAACATTCAAAATAAATTGAACATTTGTTAACAAATTGTAACTAAAGTGTTGCAATTTAAATTTACTTGTTTTATATTGCATTATCGCTCAGTAAAAAGTGTCGATAATTAAGCTCTAAATTTGTTATTTGCAGTTTGCATAAATTTGTTGGACATAAAAATTGTAGTGCAAGTTGTAATCAAAGTAGCAAAATTTAAGTTTATTTTTAATAACCCTTAGTAATATAACTTTGGAGATAAATATGAAATTCAACACAATTAAACTAGCTTTAGGTTTAGTTGCAGGTGCAACATTGGCAATGCCAATGGTAGCATCAGCTGCTGCAGACCAAGAAGCGGCTATTGCTAACGCAAACAACTGGGCTCACCCACGTGGTAACCACACAAACCAAGCTTACAGCTCATTGTCACAAATCAACAAAGGTAACGTTAA
>CAMCVF010000019.1 GCA_945881735.1 Methylotenera oryzisoli | reverse complement strand
TAAGTAGTACCAGTCACTTTAGCAAAACGTGCTGCAGTAGTTGGTCCTAAATCAAATTCGTGATTACCAAAAACTGTGGCATCAAAGCCAATCTGACGCATGGCAATCGCATCATAAAAATCTTGGCCGCCATCTGTATAAGCTGTAGCTAAATTAGTCAAGCTAGCAGTAAAACGTGGGCCAGGCAAAATAGCGTCACCTGCGTTTAATTTAATGACTGTTTTGCCCGCAATCGTTGCTGCAGCTTGTGCATTTGCCACGACAGTGGCTAAACGATCAATACCACCGTAAAACGAAATCGCTTGGCCTGCGTTGTCGCGTAAGTTACCTTGAGCTGATAGCAACCAGCTTTCTTGATCGCCCACATGTAACAATGTCACGCCTTCTGCGTAGACAGCATTGGAGACAAATAGCATAGAGATGCTAAATGCTAATTTCTTGATTTTTAACATACAATTTCCTTTAGATTAATTGAATGAATTATTGTTTGCGACGCGCAGATAAAAAGAAATGGGGCAGCAAACAATCTTTACGACTGGAACACTTTAGCAATTAAATAGTTGATAAAAATTAAGAATTGGATTTAAGTAGTAGGCATATCGGACTACTAAAAGCAATACTTAATGACTATAAAGTGAAAGGAAGATTACGAAGGATGGGGTCTTAGGCTACTAGTAAACAGGTGACGATTTAGTATAAGACTCCGCGCCTAGTTTAGATGGGACTAGTCAAGGCCTAATTTAAAAAAATTAAAAAATTAAGGTGGGTTGAGAAAAACTGACGGGGGGTATTTGGATGAAACGAAATTTTAAAATAGGTAATCGTTCGTCCAAAACACAACGGTTAGGTAAGCCTGAAAGAATCCGGACTATTTAGGGGGTGGGGCGTATATTGGGGTATGGCTATTGAGCTTATCAACTGGGGTATCACAAGCACCTTTGCTAAACCAGCACTGATTCCTAAGCTAAAGAGGACAAATACAAATAAATTCGCCTAAAAATCAGTTGAAAATCTGTAAAACCTTGAAACGTTAAAGGCCTGCATCTCTGTAGGGCTTTAAATATTTGGCGTCCCCACGGGGATTAAGGAATTTAAATAAAAATACCAATTAAATCATAATGTTAAACAAACCTACCTACTAAATGTATTCAGAAATGATCGATGATATTCTTTCATACAGGCTTTTATAAGATAATAAAAAACCAGCCTAAGCTGGTTCTTTAATAAATAGTTACCGGTTATTCTCGAAACTATTTAGTGCGATATTCGACACCGTCTTTTTTCAAGCGAGACGTAAATGGCTTTTCATCTTTATTAGTAACTATTACTTTGCGATAGGTTTCTAAATCGTCCATCAATTGGTCAATTTCATGATTACCAACGTTATAGCGATAAAAAGTAGCAAGGCAGAGTGTTTTTATAATATCAAATTCTCTATTGCTTATATTTAGGTGTGGATGACTGTCTTTCATGGATTTACCACGACCAAATTCATCAGGAATGTAAACTTTCGGCCCACCTGTCTCTTGTATCACCCAATTAGTTAAAAAAACTTTGAAACCAGCCTTGCTTGACTTGTTGTCATGAATAGCTTTCAAAGCTGGATTTGCATTCAATCCCTCATTAATATAGATGTTGTCAACTAAATAGTCGACAGTTTGTGCGATGTTATATGTGCCACCAAGTCGAGTATAAAGGCTCTCTTCAGCCGAAGCGATACTAGATAATCCCAAGAATGATATTGCTAATAGAACAGATGCTGCAAAGTTTTTAACCATCATGATTCTCCAAATATAATTAAATTTTTATATAAATAAATCAAAAACTACATCTTTGTTACAAAGCAATAACGATAATAAAATCATTAACGTTACTGTTACTTAAGCAGCATCTTCAAGTTCTGGTTGATTGATATTGATGTTATCAATCAGTTCATGAAGTGCACTGCGAAGTTCTATGAATTGGTCATCTGGGAGGCCGGTTTGGCAAGCAATACCCTTTTGCATTTCTGCTACGTGTGACTGAATATCACGACCATGATTTGTAAGAAATACATTTACAATTCGCTCATCAATTAAGCTACGTTTTCGAGTTAAAAAGCCATCATTCTCAAGTCGTTTTAACAAAGGGGTTATAGTCGCTGAATCCAGATGAAGCTCTTTAGAGATATCTTTGACATTTAAGCCATCCACCTCCCACAAAACCATTAATACTAAATATTGCGTGTAAGTTAAACCAACTTTAGTCAGTTGAGTGCGATAAGCTCTAGTAATGGCGCTTGTGGCTGAGTAAAGAGCGAAACAAAGCTGATTTTTCAGTTTTAGGTTTTCGAATTGCGCCATATAAATATACAATTTATTAACAAGTTTTAATATTAATAGCATACTATTTAAAAGTGTACAAATAATTGATGTACTAATATTTTAAGCCAACCTTCATAGACTCAATTAGATTAGCTAACACTAAAGAAAAATGGAATGATCAGATTGAGTTAAGTGCTACGCGAATGACCGCTATGGGTTGGAAGTGCCTAAACTCAATGTCAGCTCTAGAGAACTTCAACCCATAACGCCTCCCAATAACCCCGCAACCCAGCTACACCATAGACACACCTCTAGAACTCACAGAAACCACTTGTAAGACACAAGGATTCTCTAGGTAAATACATGTATCAATTAAGTTATTAGGCGCGTTGCGGCTCGATTCTGTAGCATAATTCTTAATTGGTGATGAATATATATCTAGGTGTGACGTTTTGATAACTTGGGTCGGCTAAGGGGGTGAAAACGTAACGCTCGTTCTATTAGTTAACATCACGGATTTTTGCATCAAAAATATGGCTCCATACGAGTTAATTAAAGGTATGTTATTGTTTTGAAATTGAATAAACCAATTGATGAGATTTTAGTTAACCAGAAGTTAATCTTAGGAATACTTGATGTTCACTAAAGAAGATGTAATTGAAGACCCATGCACTGATGAGGCTGGTCAGTTAATGAAAGCGATGCTAGCCATACCGACTTGGACTAAGGCAAAGCACATTCTCCACAAAGAACTAGTCGAATTGCTTGAGAGCAAGAAATACATTTACTTTAGCGGTCACTCTAAGGATTACTTCGTATCTTGTGTTGGAACATCCTGTCTCTATCAGATACCACATAATCGCAGGGGTCATCTAAGTGTGTTTAGGGGCAAGCTCACTAGGTTAGTATGTGTAAGCACAGGTCAATACGACAGAGGCTACATGGCAGCTGTGTACCCGTAAAAGGCAGATATGGATAAACCAATCAAATCAAAGTTCAGACCTTTTGTTGAAGCTCGGGAGTATGTTAGAAACCTTCATTTACTTGGTCAAAAAGAATACTTTGCTTGGTCAAAAACATCAGAAAGACCTGAAGACATACCAACAAACCCTTTAAGAACTTATCCTGAAGAATGGACTAGCTGGGGAGATTGGTTAGGCACACTTACCATAGCACCTATCAATAGAACGTACAGACCTTTTATCGAAGCTAGAACATTTGTTAGAAGCTTAAACTTTAAAAGCAAAAAGGAGTTCGCTAAATGGTCAAAATCTGTTGCTAGACCTCAAGACATTCCAGCTACACCTGAGCGAACTTATAAAAATGAGTGGATAAGTTGGGGTGATTGGTTAGGTACATTTACCATTTCAAATACTAATAGAACATTCAGACCCTTTGCTGAAGCTTGGGAGTTCGCTCAAAGCTTAAACTTTGAAAGTAGAACGGAATGGGTTGATTGGTCAAAATCTTCTGATAAACCCAGTGATATTCCTTCAACTCCAGCGCAAGTTTATAAAACAGAATGGACTAGCTGGGGAGATTGGTTAGGCACACTTACCATAGCACCTATCAATAGAACGTACAGACCTTTTATCGAAGCTAGAACATTTGTTAGAAGCTTAAACTTTAAAAGTGGAGCTGAGTACAATGCATGGAAAAAAACTACAGATAAACCCCAAGACATTCCAACAGTACCTGAGCGAACTTATAAAAATGAGTGGATAAGTTGGGGTGATTGGTTAGGGTCGTATGTAAGATGGTCAAGTAAAGCTTTAATTGGCTTCGTAAAGTCTCTTTACCCAATCCTTCCGCATCTAGACCCATCAGAGCTCTATGCAATCCTGAGGAACAATAACTGCTTAAAATGTATGCAGCTATGTATGCAAAATGGTATGTCTAACCTATTGATTTATTGAAATTTTACTGCGAATCAACCAGTTAAGGTTGGATTGGCGTCCCCACGGGGATTCGAACCCCGGTCGCCTCCGTGAAAGGGAGGTGTCCTAGGCCTCTAGACGATGGGGACCTAAGAAATACTGCAAAATTTACAACAACAATATTTTACTACAATTTGATGAAACTCTTTAAGAAATTTTATCTTAAAACTAATTTCATCAAGCTTTTGGTGGAGGTAAGCGGGATCGAACCGCTGACCTCTTGCATGCCATGCAAGCGCTCTCCCAGCTGAGCTATACCCCCATTACAACAACCATTTGGGCTTGAATCAACACTGATATTTCATGCAATTCAAAGAAGGCGCAATATTAATGACGCAAAGGCTAATTGTCAACGACTAGTTAGTATTCGCAAATATATCTGACTATAAATAGTTATCCGCGCGTATTGCTTTGTGATTCAAATGCTAGCAAGTCTACTCTAGGCAGAGGTTGCCATCCGGCTTTTCGATGCTCTGCTATTACGTTAGTAAATATACCACCACGCACATAAAACTTAGCGGTTACACGCATAAATTTTGGCTCTGTAGCGGCTGCTAAATCATCTAATATGCGATTAGTCACTGCTTCGTGAAAGCATCCTTCATCTCTAAATGAAACGGTATACAGTTTTAAACTTTTAAGCTCTACACAAAGTTGATTAGGAATGTAATCTAAATAGATAACCGCAAAATCGGGCTGACCCGTTTTGGGGCACAAGCAAGTAAATTCTGGGATTTCCATATGAATATGAAAATCGCGATTTGGATTTGGATTAGGAAAGGTTTCTAGCGTTTTAGAAGGCTGTGCGCTGAGGTCGCCCAGTAATGTAACGCTATCGTGTAAGTTGGTGCTAGACATATTGGCATTCGTATCAAATAATAGCATTATTATAAAACGTGTCATCTCATAATATAAGCCTTAAAACATAATAAAACACTACTTTGCGCTTAACTCACTTAAAACTTGCCGGCTTTAAATCGTTTGTAGACCCTACCACCATTCATTTGCATGGTCAGCGCGTAGGTGTGGTTGGGCCTAATGGCTGCGGCAAATCCAATGTGATGGAATCGGTACGTTGGGTTTTGGGCGAATCATCTGCTAAAGAAATGCGTGCTGACGCCATGGATGCAGTAATTTTTAACGGTTCTGGCAATCGAAAACCAATATCACGCGCTTCGGTAGAGCTTATTTTTGATAATAACTTTGGTGGCGCTGCAGGGTCCTGGAGCCAGTATGCTGAGATTTCTGTTAAGCGAGTGATTGAGCGCGAAAAAGGCTCTACTTATTACATCAACAACAGTGCTGTGCGTAGGCGCGATGTGGCGGATTTATTTTTAGGTACAGGCTTAGGCGGAAGAGCCTATGCCATCATCGGTCAAAATACGATTTCGCGCATTGTAGAAGCCAAGCCAGAAGAATTGCGCATATTCTTAGAAGAAGCGGCTGGTATAAGCAAATATAAAGAACGCCGCCGGGAAACAGAATTAAGATTGCGTGATACGCGTGAAAACTTAACCCGTGTAGAAGACATTTGCCGTGAATTGCAAAAACAAATCACAAAGCTAGAATCACAGGCGTTGGTAACCCAGCAATTTCAGGCTTTGCAGGTGGCTTTGAAGCTGGCGGAAGGCCAATTATGGCTATTAAAAAAACGCGATGCCAGCCATAACTGGGAAAAAGCTAAATTACTGGTTGATAAATTGGTTAACCAGCTGGAAGCGCAAACGGCTTCTTTGCGAAAAAGTGAATCTGAGTTAGAAATATGCCGCCAAGGACATTATACAGCCTCAGAAAGCATTAATATAGCGCAGGCCGCCTTTTATGAAGCCAATGCTGTAGTCTCTAATTTAGAGAATCAAGTAAAACAGAATGCTGAAGCGCGTGAGCGTATGGCGCAGCAGTTGCAACAACTCACCCAATCGCTTGAACGTAATGCTAACAATAGCGCTACGCTACAACAAAATTTAGTGCAATTAAATCAGGATTTAGCGCTTGCGCAATCGAACGAGCAGCAAACGAGTGCGGCTTTAACCGCATTAAAGCTTAAATTGCCAGAGAAAGAATCCCTGTTAAGAGCCGCAACAGCCTTGGCACAAACAAGTCTGCAAGCACTAAACGAAGCCAATCAGCGCATTCAAGTTGAGCGCAATAACATTCAATTCATCAATCAGAATATTCATGAAAGCCAACAGCGTGTAAATCGTTTTGAAGGTGAGAAAGCAAGCTTAATGCTGCCAAATGAACTTGACTTAGCTGAGACAGAGAATGCCTTGAAGCAATCTCAAAACTTGGTTGCTGCCATTGAAAAAAACATTCAACGCTTGTCCACTAATGAATCAGCTTTTCAAATAGAAATCACGCAGTTGCGTACTTCACAAAATACAGCGCAGCGCGCTTTAAACCAAGCGGATGCTGAAATACACTCACTACAAAAAATGCAGCAATCACTTCATTCAGAATCCAAACTAAATGACTGGTTAGCGCAAAATGGTTTAAAAGACAGCGCTTATGTTTGGCAGAAGATGAAAATAAATGCCAACTGGCGCGTGGCGGTAGAGGCGATTTTAGGTGCAAAATTAAATGCGCTAATTACCAATAAAAGTGCATACAGAAAAGCTGATAAAAGACCACCAGCCTCTCTAGTATTGGGCTTTGATAATAGTGCGTATGCCAAACCGCCAGCGCATCAGGCTAATTTAAAACCGCTTATGCAGATGATTGAATACTGCGATGATGATTTAAAACCTGTATTGGTAGATTGGTTACAAGGGACTTATTTGCTGGGTTCGGATGACGATCCAGAAGACGAGATTTCTAAGCTCGAATTAGGCGAAACATTGGTCAATCAACATGGTGATATTTTTAGTCGCAACAGTATGTCGTATCACACTGCGCAATCTAGCTTGCATGGGGTGTTGGAAAGGCAAGCGCAACTTGAGTTGCTTGAAAAAAATCAACCTAATTTACAAAATGATTTAAAAGCAGTTAGTGAAAAACTAAAAGATTCAGAAAGCCAATTACAACTGGTGCGCCAACAGCAGCAACAAGAAAGCATGCTGTTACGCCAATCCATACAGAGTCATCATCAACTGCAACTCAAGCTATCTCAATTGCAGCAATCACGGAAGAATGCTTTGGAGCGTGAAAAAAGTATTGAAGCTGATTTGGAAGTTGCTAAGCAAAAAATATCACAACTGATGCAAGATAAAGACATTAAGCAGACTTTACTAGATACAATAATCGCAAAGATTGATGCATTAATTTTGACTAAAAATAAAGATACTTCTGACAAAGAACAAGCAGAGCAAGCTTATTTGCTGGCGCGAGATGCGATTGCACAAGCTGAAAAACAACAACAAGAGTCTGGCTTTAATTTAAAAATTATTAATAGTAAAATCATTGAGTTAAATAATAATATTAATGTAAATATTGAAGAAAAAATCGCCATTGAATTGCGCAAAAAAGAACTTGAGCAGGTGTTGTTGCTAACACCAATGGATACGTTAAAAGCCAATTTAATTGAAGCAATTAACCAAAAGCAAAATTGTGATGCGGCACTGGCTAACGCCCGCAACCACCTAGCAGAACAAGAACAGCTCTTGCAGAACCATGAACGCGCCCGCATGCAAAACGAACAACAACTGCATCCTTTGCGTGATACTTTAGAGCAACATCGTTTAAATGAACAAGAGGCGCGTTTAACGTTTGAGCAATGCCAAGCAGGTTTGCTTGAAAATGGGCAAGATGAGCAAAGGCTTGCGTCAAGCTTAAGTGAGCAAGCAAAGGTGAGTGATGTAGCGCGAAAATCCAACCAAATCCAACAAGAAATCAATGCACTAGGCGCGGTCAATCTGGCGGCGATTCAAGAGTTAAATACTGAAACTGAGCGTAAAACGTATCTAGATAGCCAGATGTTGGATTTAAGACAAGCCACTGATACCCTTGAAGATGCCATTCGTAAAATTGACCGTGAAACACGTGATAAATTAACGCATACTTTTAATACGGCCAATCAACATTTCGGTGAGCTATTTGCAACGCTTTTTGGCGGCGGGCAGGCAAGGTTAGAGTTGTTAGGCGATGAGATTTTAGATACAGGTTTGCAAGTGTTTGCACAGCCGCCTGGTAAGAAAAATACCACGATTCAATTACTATCAGGCGGTGAAAAAGCCTTAACCGCATTAGCTTTAGTATTTGCGTTATTTAGATTAAATCCTGCGCCATTTTGCTTAATGGATGAAGTAGATGCGCCACTAGATGATAGCAACACCGAACGATTTTGCCATATGGTAAAAAAAATGAGTGAAAACACGCAGTTTTTATTTGTCAGCCATAATAAAATCACCATGGGAATGGCACAGCAACTCATTGGTGTTACCATGCAAGAGTCTGGCGTTTCACGTGTAGTGGATGTTGATATTGAAGCGGCACTCACCATGCAAGCTTAATCAATACAAGCTTGAAATATTCATTAATTAAACAGACAATGCACTATGTTTAAAACAGATTCAAATTTTTTGAACAACGGTTAAGCCTTAAAACTTTAATATCATAAATCACTATACATGTCAGATTTACAAATCATACTTATTATTTTGGGTGTATTTATCATTGCAGGCGTTGCGGTGTTCAACTGGCTTCAAGAAAGAAAACTGCAGAAACAAGTAATGAACGAATTTATTTTGCCGCAAAAAGATGTGCTGGCAGAAGACTTTTATATTGATACCGATGCCTTTGTTGAAAAAGAACTGGCTGAATTAGAACAAAAATTTAAGCAGCCTATTTTTGAAGATGCTAACTGTAGCCAAGCGGCTCAATCTAGAAAGGAAAATATTGCCAGCGATACAGTACCTTTACCGCAAATGAATAGGGCTGAGCCGGATAATGATGTTAATTATTCTGCGACACCCTCGGCTTACGTAGACCAGCATTCGGATGATGCTAGTAGCGCGGCAAATGAAATAGCAAATAATAACGAAAGCCCTGTGAATCATACAGCGCCTATGGCCGCTAAATCGCAACCAGCTTTAAAGAACATACCCGAAATAATGCCTTCACCGCTGCCAGAGTCTATTAATACACATATCGATTTGGCCGCTATGTTATTTGCCAATCAAAAAATCAGTCATAACGCGTTGTTTGATATGGCTGAAAGTGTAAATGAAATTAGATTGCCAATGATGATTTTTGGTTTAGATAGCCAAGACAAATGGCATTTAGTACAAAGCAATCAATCTGACCATACCCTTGCCAACACTATTGACACGCAATATAAACAAGCGGCCTGCAGCCTGCAATTAGCAGACCGCGGCGGCCCGATTACCAAGGGCATATTGAATAAGTTTCAATATGCTGTTGAAAATATGGGTTTAGAACTAAACGCGCACGTTGAGTGGCAGGGCAGTGGCGATACACTTCAACGTGCGCTTGATTTAGATCAATTTTGTATTGAGGTGGATCAATTAGTTAATATACATGTTGCTCAGGGTGAATTGCCAATTCATGGTACCAAGTTTAGAGGCCTAGCCGAGGCGAGTGGCATGGTGTTGAGTGAAGATGGTCGCTTTCATTATTACGCTAACGACAGCAGTGCACATAAAAAGCCATTATTTTGCGTTCTAGAATCGAATAACCAAGGATTTACCCCCGATAGCCTGCGTAATAGTGTACTAAAAGCCGTCACATTTCAGTTAGAAATACCTAGAGTACCTAACTGCGAACAAGCATTTAATCAAATGATTCATGTTGCGCAAAAATTAAGTACCAGTTTAAGCGCCAATATTATTGACGACAAGCAAAAGCCTTTAAGCGATTTACAGATAGAAAAAATAAGGCAGCAGCTTAAAATTATCCACGCCACCATGGTGGCTCGTGGGGTAATGCCTGGAAGTGTAGCCAGCATGCGTTTGTTTAATTAGCGCAATAATCTTCTCAGTTTATGGCAAGTTTAGAATCTGCACGGTCTCAAGTCGCTGAACTTGTTGCAACCATTGCACAGCACGATTATGAATACTACGTATTAGATGTGCCCACCATTTCCGATAACGAATATGACGGTTTGTACCGCCAGTTAGTAAGCATAGAGCATCAATTCCCCGAGTTAATCACACCCGATTCGCCAACGCAACGCGTTGGCGGCAGTGCCATTAGCAGCTTTGATAGTGTTACGCACCTCCAAGCCATGCTTTCATTAAACAATGCATTTGGCTATGATGAGTTGTTGGCATTTGATAAACGCGTGCGTGAGTATTTAGGCACAGAGCAAGTGCAATACGCTGTTGAGCCAAAGTTTGATGGTTTGGCGATTACGTTAACCTATGAAAATGGCCTGTTTATACAAGGCGCAACACGTGGAGATGGCTATACAGGTGAAAACGTTACCCACAATCTACGCACTATTCGCGCCATTCCAACTAAATTAGCGCTTAAAAACCCGCCGCAATTACTAGAAGTACGTGGCGAGGTAATTATGCTAAAACGCGATTTTAAGCGTTTAAATCAGACCCAAGCTAAAAACGGTGCTAAGTTATTTGCCAATCCGCGCAATGCAGCTGCAGGCAGTCTGCGACAACTTGATCCGCGAATCACCGCAACGCGCTCTTTACACTTTTTTGCTTATGGCCTAGGTGAATCGTTAGACTTACCGCCACTTCATTCACATACAGAAGCGATGGATTACTTATCTCAATTGCGTTTTCCAGTGAGTGATTTACGCAGCGTAAAATTGGGCGCTAGCGGCTTGCAAGAATACTACCTAGATATTGGCGAAAAGCGGTCTGGATTGCCGTTTGATATTGATGGCGTCGTCTATAAGGTCAATCAGTTTCAGCAACAAAAAACATTAGGCTTTGTCTCACGCGCACCGCGTTGGGCCATTGCGCATAAATATCCTGCACAAGAAGCGCAAACGATTGTAGAAGACATTACAGTGCAAGTTGGGCGGACTGGCGCCATAACACCTGTTGCAAGACTCAAAGCGGTGTTTGTGGGCGGTGTTACCGTTACCAATGCCACGCTACATAACGAAGACGAATTGCGCCGCAAAGATATTCGCATAAACGACACCGTGATTGTCAGGCGGGCAGGGGATGTGATTCCAGAAGTGGTTTCTGTCTTGCTGGATTTACGCCCCGATAATGCACAACTATTTACTATGCCAAGCCTCTGCCATGAATGTGGCTCACATATTAAGCGGTCTTTAGATGAAGCAATTGCACGCTGTACGGGTGGTTTGATCTGTCCAGCGCAACGTAAACAAGCCATTACGCATTTTTCCTCACGTAAAGCGATGGATATTGAAGGCATGGGTGAAAAGCTGGCGGATCAACTGGTTGAAGCCAATTTGGTTAAATCGTTAGATGATATCTATAAATTAGACGTTATCACCTTGGCTAATTTAGACCGCATGGCGCAAAAATCTGCGCAAAACGTGATTAATGAATTGCAACAAAGCAAACAAACTACCTTAGCCCGCTTTATCTATGGTCTAGGTATTCGCAACGTGGGCGAAGCCACCGCCAAAGACCTTAGTAGTCATTTTGGCAACCTGCAATCCTTGCTAGATGCCGATTTAGATACATTACTGCAAGTAAACGATATTGGCCCCATTGTGGCGGATTCAATTTTACAATTTTTTAGTGAGCCACATAATCGCGAAGTGATTACCTCAATGCGCAACTTGGGTCTTACTTGGCCAGAACATGCCGGAAAGCAAAAGGCAACAGGCGCCTTGGTTGGCAAAATATTTGTGCTCACGGGCACGCTACCTAGTTTATCGCGCGATGAGGCGCAAGCCATGATAGAGATCGCGGGCGGTAAAGTGAGCGGTAGTGTTTCTAAAAAAACCGATTTTGTGGTGGCAGGTTCCGAAGCTGGCAATAAATTAGAAAAAGCCCAAAGCTTAAATATACCCGTTATTAATGAAGATGCCCTGAAACAACTACTACTAGAATCATCACAAGCAACTAATTCAGTCAACGATGCGTCAGACATACAGATAATACAAACTACGCTGTTTTAATGCGTGATATTGCATTTACTTTATCAACCTTGTTATTTACAAAACCAACTACTATGAAACTAGAAAATATCTTAAGTAAATCACTTATCTTACTGTTTATATTAAGTTTTAATGTTAATTCTGCCGAGCTTGCAGCGCAATCTGCCGCCTGTACACAAGCGTTAAATCAAGGTAATTTGGTTAAAGCGGTTGAAGTTGCTACTGAAATACTAAAAGCAGATGCCAAAAACAGAGATGGATTATTATGCCAAGGCAGGGCGCTTGCCTCGCAAGGCAAGTATGCAGAGGCATTAATTCCATTGGAGAACTCGCTATCGCAGGCAGCAGGGTTTGATGCCATTATTTCTCACCTTTTAATTGGCAATTTGCACAAAGATAACAAGAAAAATGCAGAGGCTCTTGCGAGTTACGAAAAAAGCATCAATCTTGCTAAGCAAGAAAAAAACGATAAATTCACACGAATTAACCATAATTTAATGGGCGAAGTGTATGCAAACACTCAAGATTTTAATGCGGCATTAAACAACTATCTGGCAGGTGAGAAACTGGCTTACAACGATAATGAGCGTGCGGATAGCTATGAACGCTTAGCCACCACTTATAGCTCGCTGGGTAAGCACAATGAGGCGATTGAGTTTCAAGTCAAAGCAATTATAATGCAAAAAAAATCAGGCACTTTAGATCAGTATGCCAATGCCAGTCTAGAGATGGGTCGCATTTACATAGCTGCAAAAGAGTTGCAAAATGCAGAGCGCACCTATACAAAACTAGTGCAATTTAGCCAAGAAAATGGTGGCACTTACTATGAAGTAAAAGCCAATATTGGTTTAGCCCAAACCAAATTTGCCGCAGGTGACGCTGCTGCCGCGAAATCATTATTAATTAACGCCCAAAAATTGTCTAACACGGTTGGCGCAGAGGATTTAACGGCAGAAGTCAATATGGCACTGGCTAAGCTTAATTAGTTTGCCATTAAAAATGAATGATTGAATGCAAAAAACTGTAAGGAATGGGCATTAAATACGACCAAGTAACACCAAATCTGTATTTTATATTGATGTTTGTTCACATTAAGGCGACTTTTTCATGATTATTCTCAACCAATCCAAGCTTAATCCCAGCAATATTCAGCCATCCGAAATCACTCCACGCGAGGTTTTCGATAACAGGCGCTATTTTTTAAAAGCGGCTGGATTTGGCTTAGCTGCTGGATCAGCTTTATTGTTTTCCACTAAAGTGCGTGCAGCAGCCGCTGTTTCAGGCGGAGTAACCGAAGGTGCAGGGCGCTTAATAGGACGCGCAAATGGCCCAGTGGTGGCAGAAAAAATGGCCTTTAAAGCCGGCACTCGACAAAAAATAAGCGGATACACTAAAACGGCTTATGGCGAGGGCGAAAAGTTAAGCAAATACGAAGATATAACCACCTATAACAATTATTACGAGTTTGGCACAGGCAAAGCCGACCCTGCCGTGCAAGCCACTCTATTTAGGCCTCGCCCTTGGACCATTAGCATTGAAGGTGCTGTTAAAAAAGCCAAAACCATTAGCATTGAAGATTTGCTTAAACTAGCGCCGCTCGAAGAGCGCATTTACCGCATGCGCTGCGTTGAAGGCTGGTCTATGGTCATTCCATGGGTTGGGCTGCCATTAGCTAGCTTTGTTAAATGGGCAGAGCCAACTGGTAACGCCAAATATGTGGAATTTATATCGGCCAATGATTCGCTTAGCATGCCAGGGGTACGCTCGCCGGTTTTAGATTGGCCGTACACAGAAGGTTTGCGCATGGATGAAGCGACTAATCCGCTGACCTTGTTAGCGGTTGGATTGTACGGTGAGTATTTGCCCAACCAAAACGGCGCACCTGTGCGTTTGGTCATGCCTTGGAAATACGGCTTTAAAGGTGGCAAAGCCATTGTCAAAATTCGCTTCGTAGAAAAAATGCCATTAACCACTTGGGTAAAGGCGGGGCCATCTGAATACGGTTTTTATGCCAACGTTAACCCCAATGTCGATCATCCGCGCTGGACGCAATCGTCTGAAAAACCGATTGGCGGCGGCTTATTTGGTGGCCGCATTAAAACAAAAATGTTTAACGGCTATAGCGAGCAAGTAGCGCAAATGTACGCTGGCCTGGATTTAACTAAAAACTTTTAATCAAATAATGGCAATCAAAAAGCAACATATTGTCTTTATTAAAGCGGCAATCTGGTTATTGGCACTTTTACCGCTTGCGCGCCTAGTTTGGCTTGGCACGCATGATGATTTAAGCGCTAACCCAGTCGAGTTTGTAGAGCGATCAACCGGCACTTGGACGCTGGTGTTTTTGCTGATTACGCTCAGCATGACACCAATACGTTTATTAACAGGTATCGTGTGGCAAGTGCAACTAAGGCGCATGCTGGGGCTTTGGATGTTTTTTTATGTCTGCTTGCATATTAGCACCTATGTTTGGCTAGATTATTCGTTTCTGTGGGCAGATATTGTGAAAGACATTATCAAGCACCCCTATGTAATTGTGGGGTTTAGCGCATTTTTGCTGACGATTCCGTTAGCAGCAACATCAAACAGTTATATGATTAAGCGCTTAAAAACCAATTGGAAAAAGCTGCATCAGCTGGTTTATGTGATTGCCATTTTGGCTATTCTACATTTTTGGTGGTTGGTTAAAAAAGATGTTACCGAGCCATTTTATTACGCCGCTGTGTTGTTTGTTTTGTTAGGTATTAGGCTGTATTACAGGTATTTGCACACCAAACCAGCCATCAAAATGCGGCCTACCAACGCTGAAATGCAAACTCATCAAGCCAAGTAAAGCTTACTAATGTGTTGCGACTAGCCCTCTATATACTTTCAGGGTAGTCAAAAATGTCATCACTCAATCAGCTTGCCTAGTTTTACCAATTAATCTACGAAAAATTAGAGGCATTAGGCGCTTGGCTACGTACAATCAAAAGTGGCGAACGCCAGATGTTTTAACCAAATGAAAACACACATTCATTAAAAATAAAGTCACAGAATTGTCCGGTATTGCAGAGAAAGAAAGTCGTCCAAAATAATGAGCACAGACTGCATTTTTTGTAAGATTATTAAGGGCGATATTCCTACTAAAAAAATTTATGAAGATGATGATTTTATTGTTTTTCATGATATAAAGCCAATGTCAAAGTTAGGCAAAGCTTTATTGCTGGCACCTAAATTGGCTGAAAGCCAAGGCTTGCTTGGTTTTAAAACACTGATTAATACCGGTCGTGAAGGTGGGCAGGAAGTATTTCATATACACGTTCACGTATTTGGTGGTCACTAGATTTCTAAATATTTTAGGAGAGTATGA
>CAMCVF010000018.1 GCA_945881735.1 Methylotenera oryzisoli | reverse complement strand
TAGGCGATAGACACCATAATGCGTTGACCTTGACTATTTTCGTACACTCGCGAAAGGGTTTGTGCGTAAATTTTATCCAGCGCTGCAGCGGTTTCTGGATTCACAATTTGAGATGCCATATTTAACATGCGCCAATCGTTAAATTGAGCGGGAATCAATTGCTCTAAATTAACTTGCTCGCCTTCATCGGCGATTTTGTGAGTAGGGCGTGCTACAAAGGCTAATACCGACGTGCATATCATGATTAGCATCAGTAGGTAATAGCGTTTGTTTTTAAAATTGGGCATATTAAACGGCCTTCTGTTTCCATTTAACAAAATATTGCAGCATAGAATCCACTGTCATAATGAACATCAGCGCCACAAAAAACAGCAAAATGCCCGCAAAGCCATGCACAAATCCTTGCCCAACTTCATCACCGAAATAATAGGTAATCAGCGTAAGCGTAATCACACGAATCACATTGGCGGTAAACGAAATTGGGATAATTAATAAGGTTAAGGTGATGTTACGAATCAAGGAATCGTGCTTTACTAAGCTTAAATACAGCAAACCTAAAGCCTCAAGCGAAATCAAGGTGTGCATACCAGCGCAGGCATCGGCCACCAGCAATTGATATTGTCCAATTTGCAAAATAACGCCTTCGCGCGCGATGGGGTAATCAAACCAAAATAGAATGGTTTCTGTAACATACGAAACCCCCATTTTCATTGGTAGGGTTAAAGAATCCAAGGGAAACGGAATCATAAAGATGATAAAAAACAGCGGAAACCATAAGGCTTTTAGCATGGGGATACCACGCATGAAAATAAATACACCCGCTAAAACAAAAATCTGCGATGCTAGATCCAGAATAAAGATATCTTGCGAGCGTCCTGCCACATAACACAACAAGCCAAAAAATAAGGTGATGACGCCGATAATTGGCGAAGGCTTATCCGCAGCACTTAAAGAAAAGTGCTCACGCTTTTGCCAAAACAGAAACACAATCACCATCAGCACAATTGGCCCGTGCGCTTGGTCCTCTGTTACCCATAAGCTATTAAACACATGCTGATAAGTGGGCAGATACAATGCCAACAAACCAATAACAATCGGCACCCACAATATATGTGTTTGGCTTTTTAAGTTGCTTAAATATTGGGCTATTGATTGCACAGCCAGCAACTATGCATCTACAAAAACGCTACCAATGAGCTTGGCGCCTGTCATCGATAATTGCTGGCTTAGTTGCTGCATATCGACCACCATGGTGTTGTCTTTTTTTGCCACGATGATGGCGGCTTTGGCCTTTAATACCACGGTTAATGCATCCTGACCCAAATGAATCGGTGAGGTATCAATCAAAATAACATCGTAGATTTTTTCTAAATCCAACAACAAGGTGGATAAGTTGTTTTGGCTTAACAATTCTTGTGGATTAGGTACAGCGGTGCCGGCGGTTAGAATGGTTAAATTAGGCAACGATTCATGCCTAGTTAAAGTGTATTGACCTTGCCTGTTGGCGAGTATATTGGCCAAGCCCATTTTGGTTTCAATATTAAATAGCTGATGCAACTTTGCGTCTCGCAAATTGGCATCAATCAATAATGTTTTTTTATTCAACTGCGAAAATACAATCGCCAGATTTGCCACTAATTGGCTGGCATCGTCATCACTACTCACGGATGTTATAGCCAAAGTTTTGTTGCCTTGATCAAACCAACGAATCGACAATTGGCTTCTTAAGCTACGTAATTGCTCAACTTCGACGTTAAACGGATTGTGTGCCGCAATTAATAAAGGACTAATTTTATGGCTGCCATCTTGCAAATAAGCGTAGTTAAATTGCTCTGATAATACTTTTTGCAAATCTTCTTCTGTAATCAAACCGAGTATTTTGGCGGCTTCGCCAAACAGTATTTTTTTATCGCGTTGCAATTCCAAAATACGGGCTATATCTTGCTGTGTCAACTTGGCATGCTGCGCCAATGCATCGCCCATACGCTTGAAATCTGGCTTTTCAGCCTCATTTAAAAGTGCTTCGGTATTATTCAATTGCGGGGCCTCTTGACTATAATCCATACTTTATTCATCTAAATGGGTTTGCTCAACAAATCGCTTGTTATTAACTAAACGCCCGTTTTTTCCCAGTTTTTTGGTTGAAAAATTGGCTAATGCTATTTTTTAATGAGAATTTTTTTATGGCATGCCGACTTAGCTCGCCCAACATGGGCATATCTAATAATCGTTTTAAATCATCGGCAGAACGAACGCGTCTATCAAACATTTCGGCTACCAAAGCAAAACCAATACCCAAAAGTGTGCCCAAAAATATAGAGAGCACAATGTTCAATAATATTTTGGGGCTTGAATGTTTAAGCGGCGCAATGGCGGGGTTTAAAACAGCAATATTAGTTTGACTCGATTGGCTTTCCATATTGGTTTGGCCAAAACGCTGCAATGCGCTGTCATAAATGCGTTGCGCGCTTTCTACTTCGCGCTCTAGCACCGCCATTTCATCGTGCTGGCTTTTTAGTTTAAGCACGCGCTCTTTTTGTTGTGCTAAAGATGCTTGAATTTCAGCTTCTTTTTGTTGAGAAACTCGCGCTGTTTGTCCAACGCTGCTGCTGGTTTTTGCGATTTCTACCCGAATCAAATCGCGTATATTGGCCACATCCGATTGTGCGGCTTGATATTGCGGATGGTTCACGCCTAAGCGTTGCGAAACCTCATTAAGTCGCGTCTCGGCTTGTACCAATTGCGATTTCAAACCTTGAATCAGGCTATTGGCTAATATATCCGGCGATTCTGAAGCTGCACCTTTTTTAAGCTGGCTCTGGCGTGATGTGCTATCATAGGTTTGAGCTTGTGCCATCACTAGTTGGCTAGAAAGCTCACTTAAACGCGCTGCTTCGGTATCCATGCGCTCGCCAGAAAACGCAATACCATTTTCTTGTTGAAACGCCGATAACTTGGCCTGTGCCTGCTCTACATTTTGTCGCAAGCCCTTAATTTGCTGATCAAACCATAACGCTGCTTGCTTGGCGGGCTCTGTTTTCATTTGCAAATTGGTGTTGATATAGGATTCGGCAAAGGCATTCGCCAATGCGGCGGCAAACACAGGGTCGGTGCCTTCATAGCTAATTTCAATCACATCACTTGTACGCGATGGTTTCACGCTTAGGTTTTGCAAAAAGCGGTCTGCATACCAATCGTTAATATTGCCTTCGCCATTGGTGGCTTTTTCAAATACCTCTTTTGCGCTATCACTGGCTGTTACACCAAGCTTGTTCACCACTTTTAACGCCACATTATGGCTTTGAATAATATCCACTTGGGTAGCCATATAACCAGGCATTAAAGTGGCAGGCAATGTCATGCCCGTCACTGGGTCTTCACTCTTTGAATTAATAACCAATGAAGCGGTAGCTGTATAGGTTTTTGGTAATAAAAAACTCACCACTGTGGCAACCAACACTGTGATAGAAAACACCCAAATGGCGATGAGTTTGCGCGCCATTAAGATAGATAGTAATTGTGAAAAACTCATGTCTAGTCGCTTTTTATTTGATTAATTTATTTGATTAATTGTTGTGATTGATGGCAATTTTTTGGCTAGGCTAAAACAGGCTTTCACTCACTACAACAATATCATCAGCCTTTAGTAAATCACCAGAATCCGCGGCTAGCGTTTTTAGCTTGCCATCAATATTGCGTTTGATTTTGATACCGCGCTCTGTACCGCGCTGCGACAATCCACCGCCAGTTGAAAGAGCCTGTGCAATATTCATATTGCGCTCTAATCTAAACGCTCCTGGTCGTTGTACTTCGCCATAGATATAAAAAACGGGGGTTCTTGGCACATAGATAGAATCGCCATCTGCCAAATCAAAATTTACTGATGTGTCACCCTTTCGATATAGCTGGTCTATATCAATTTCGCGTTTTTCAGTTTTACCGTTGCGCTTAATAATCACAATAATATTGTCAGCACCGCTAGCAGAAACGCCACCTGCCTGCGCAATAAAATCAATAACTGTACGAACACCACTAGCCACTGAATATTTACCTGGGCGATTTACTTGGCCTAGCACAGAGACTTCGCGCGCATTCACGTACAAAATATCTTCACCCATTAATGGTGGGTTACTTGCTGGGTCGGCCTTATTCACCAAATCGCGCAAATCATAGGTTTGCTTAGTTGTTTTACCTTCTTTTATTCGAATCAGTGTAATCATGTCTGAGCCATTTGGAGTAGTACCACCTGCCATTGCTAAAACATCGGATAAAGTACTGGGACGATCTAATGGATATTTACCAGGCTTATAAACATCACCCAACACCGAAATAAACTGACTTTGATATTGCATAACAACTACATTGACTTGCGCTTTAACAACAAAACCGCCTTTTTCAAGTAAATCGGCCAATTTTTTTTCGGCCATTTGCGGGCTTAAACCACCCAATACTACTTCGCCAATCAAGGCAAAATTGATACTTCCCACGGCTGATAAACGCGCTTCTGTCAGCAAATCTGGGCTGCCGTATACACTAATGCGCACCATATCACCTGAGCCCAGAATATAGTCACGCTTGGCTTCCATAGTAGCACTTTCGGGTTCGGCCGCCATGCTAGCAACACTTGCCAGCACCAAAATCATCACACTTAAGAAAGCAAAAATACGTTGTATCAAACTGTTCACCTTTACTTTTATACCATCATTTGTATGCATTAATGTATGGACTTACAAACCTGCTAAGCCTTTATCCATACTAGCTTTATCAGAAATTTGATTAGCGGTTGGTGCAGTTTGTGCTTCTGGCCCCGCAACCGTTTGTGGTGCATCGGATTTTTTGATGGCGGTTGGCGCGGGCTGCACACCTTTTTTCATATCGGCAAATGCACCAATGAATTCAATATTGGCTTTGTCGTTTAAAGCAGCCATTTCTTTTTTGGCCAATGCCGCTTTGTTTTGATTTAAGAAATACTGCTCGATCACTGGCGTGGCTTTTTCACGCGTAATGGGGGCTGATTGCGATGCTGCTAAATGCACAATACTCACTGAACGGTCATTAGAAAGCGCAATCATATCACCATCTTTAAGCGGCTGTAATTTCTTTAAAAAATCCATCGGCAACTGCTCGGCTGCGCGCACATTACTATTGGCAGTAAACGGATAATTTTTTTCTTTTAACCAAACCGCTACTTCATTAATATTTTTGGTGGCATTGACTTTTTCAGCAATCTCGGCATATTTATCTTTGCCCACATTAATCGCCAATTCTTGCAAACGAAACACACGGCGGCTTTCAAAAAGCTCTGGCTTTTCTTTATAAAATGCATCAATTTGCGTGACAGATGGCTTGGCTGCTTTTGATAACAATCGCTCTAAGTAGGCTTGAGCTAAGATTTCGTTTTTAGATGCTTCAATCGCCTGCAAAATTCGTGGGTCGCGGTCTAACTTTGCTTCAGTGGCTTGTTGTTTTAATAACTGCTGATCTACCAAACGCGCCAAAATTTGCTTAGATGCATCTTTGCTTTGCGCTTCGGTTAACGCTTTACCTTGTGCAACGCGATTTAATTGAAAATTAATTTGGTGCACCGAAATTTCATCACCATTTACTTTAGCAACTACTTGACTGCCACCTTTGGAGGCTGCTGCCTTTTCTTTATCACCGCAAGCGGTTAAAGTTAGTATTGCACCTAATAGCGCAACTAGTAGATATGAATTTTGCACTCGCATATTGCGCATATTGTTCTCTCAATTAAATTTATTCTAGCAGACAACCTTTACTATAAGACGAAAATATGACTTTAATGTGTCAATAATAAGTATAATTTATGATTATCTTGAATTTATTCTTGATAATCTTAAATTAAAAGCAAGTATTGGGACGCCGATATGACAAGTTAATTCTAAAAACTAGGCTATTGGATTATGGGCGCCTATAAGCTTAAAAGTTGAATCTCGCAGTAAAGCTGATGCTATTGAAATCAAAATTTTGATTATTTAAAGTAGATTTTCGTTTTTCTGTTTGATATTGCATTTGTATCAACGATTTCAATGTGGGTTCATATGCTAATGTGAGATTGGCGGTTTTGGAGCTATCAGCTCGGTCATCGGCGGTCGTTAATAATTCATTGTTTACAATACCACTGCTACCCAAATAATCTCTGTCTTCGTAACTCATACCACCGCGTAAAATTACCTTATTGCTAATCGCCCAGCTTGGGTTAAAACTCAGGCCTGTGGCTTCCACATAAGTCGATAAAATATCATCAATGGGGAAAACTTCTTTATACACAGAGGCATTTAACGTGACTTTGCTGGTGAGTGCGTGACCAATTTCAAAACGCTGATTAAAGTCACTAAACTCCCTTTGCGGGGTGTCTTCATAATCAATTTTAACGCGCGATAATTTTGTTCTGATGCGTGTTTTTAAAGTGGGTAGCCAAGCAAGCTCTAGCGTGAGTAAGCTTTGTACGCTTTCATCGCCAAATAAAACGGTTGCAGATCCTGTTCGATTTGGAAATTTAGAATCAAGCAAACGGTACGACAAGGCCAACTGCGTACCTAGCGGATTACTATAGCGAACGCCCGCTTCACTAATCTTATCATCCCGATTTAATGCCTCATAAATCTCCAATTGATTTTCTGTTTTAAATTGATCGCGCGATAAGTAGGCAGTCCAATCGGGATGAAAACGCCAATTCAAGCTGACCGCTTGTCTTTCAACAGTTCTCATGTTTTTGATAGGATTTCTAATTTCGCTAAAGCCTGCAATAGATTCATTTTTGCTTGTGGTTAAGACACCAAAAATATCGTTACCCAATCGCCAATCCCAGGCCAATAAATTAGATTTAGCGGTGTTGTCCAGCAAATCAAAACGGTTATAGCTACTTTTGCTTAAGCTGGTGGATAAGCGCAATTGTTGTCGACTTAATCGCACAGTAGCATCCAAACCTACATCTAATCGCTTAATCGTATCGGATGTGGCCGGTGAGCCAAACGCCTGCTGCGCTTGTTCGGGTGACGAAAATCGAAATACATTATCGTCATATGTGATATTAGCACCAACAAAAGGCTTAAGATCAATAATACCTTCTGCTTGCACAAACCCTGCGCAAAACAGCAAACAGCAAGCGGGGATTGTTTTAAGTGTGAGTTGTAACATGCCTAAATGCTACCAATTACCAATATTGCCAATGTTCAGTTGTGACCACATACAAGCCCAATAAGGCATTAGTGACAGCATGCGCAAATACAGGAATCCACAAATTTTTATAGGTTTTATACAACTCGCCATACACCAAGCCGGCAAATAATCCAGCCAGCCATAAATGATGTTCTAACGCGAATAAGCAAGCGCTACCCACGTAGGCATATCCTGATATAGTTTCAGGCAATACTTTTAAAAAATCTTCTTTATCAAACCAGCGCATCACAAATGAGCGCCAAAATAGCTCTTCCATCACAGGCACCAATAAAACCGCGCCAGAAATGCGCACCGACATCCAAAACAAGGCGCTTAAATCGCTATCGCCCGAAAAAGGGTTAAAGCCTTGCGTATCGCCGCCACCTAACCAATTGGGATAAGGAAAAATCCAGATTATCAGCACCATTATGCCAGCAATGCCAGCATACAAAAAGTCTGACGTTTGGGCTTTGCGTTTTAATTCGGTGTAATCACGCCAAAAGTAAATCAGCAAGGCTGCCACTGTGACGACTCTAAAAACATACAGCCATTTCACATCCAACTGCAGCCAATCGAAAAATTGGCTAAGCGGCTGATTGAGGACTAAAAAAAGAATGTAAACAGCAAAGGGTAGCACTCTCGCAAGCAGTGCACGGTCAAATGTCATGTTTGGCTCACCATTAAAACAAACATGTTACGCAAAGATTATGACGATTTTATTTCTTTGTCATATTTGAGGTATGTTATCACAAAAATGATTGATTTAATTAGCCGATTTTCCAGCTGAAAAACGCTGCTCATCTAATTTATCTTGTTGATTTTGCAAAATATTTTCCAGCTCTACACGTTTTAACTGAAAAAACTTTTCTTTCCGCATCACCGCCTCATACCGACTAGGCTTGTCATAAATCTGAATTAAATCAGTGCCAAATTGATGCAACTTGGCATTCTGTACAGCGCAAGTGTTCAGTTGTTTAGTGGTATCGGCCAAATTAGCCGAGATGGTTTTGCGCTGATTATCGTTAAATTTTAAATCCGCCAGCGCTTGCGCGTGCACACCTTGCAAATCGGATAACGTATTTTTAGTTGAATCTAAAGTGGCCTGTGTATCCGTGAGTTTCGTTTCAACAGCGGTTTTTTCAGCCTGGGTTTTACTCAATTCGGCGCCAAGTTTTTTAACTTTGCGCTGGCTTGTTGCTAACGCACTATTAGTTTTTTCTAGCTCTGTATTTTTAGCCAGCAATTGCTCTTCTAAAGTCTTTTTTTGCGCATCAAATTGCGCTTGCATAGTGGCTTTCTCGGCTTCCATATCCTGCTTCATTTTTTGCATCATCAAGGCTTGGCGTTTGGCGGCTTTGTCTTTTTTTTCAGCCGCAAAAGAGGTTTGCGGCACAAGCGAACCAACCATTAAAGCATATATAAAAATGGTAATGATTTTATGTGTGAAGTTAAGTTTCATCATTGGTCTCATTTAAAACTTGGTGTTTAAATCAAGTAAAAGCACATCAATGCCCAATGGTGCTAAACCATCTCGCGGTGCAATTTCATCGGCACTAAACCAGCGTGCTTGCAACCATGTATTTTTACCCAAACCATAACTACCACCCAAAATCCAGCCTTTTACATTGGTACCACGTTGATAGAAGTCAGAGTCCGTAAAGGTATCGACCACGGCATCGGCCTCTATGTGTTTATAAGCCGTAAATACCTGCCAATCATGTAATTTTTCAGTCGTTGGCATACCAACATCTAATCGCACTTGATAAGCATCAACGTTTTCTTCTGGTAATAATCCAGTCACAATACCCGTACGATTTTGAATCTCATTGCGGTCAAAACCGAGATTACGTACGTAATCACCCGTTAAAGTAATATGCACAGGAGAAAAAGTGGCAATATCCACTTGTCCTGTTAAATTCAGCTCTCTAAATTTAGAAACATACCCATACAGTTCTTCGCCTGGCAATTGCCCACCATTTAAATCAAAAGTAGAGTTACCTTTGGTTCGCGCAGGGGCAGATGTCCCGTTAAATGGCGCGTTAGGGCCAACATTAATGCCGTTTGTTATACCTTCTATATTATCAAACTCGTACAAAGACAAACCTAATTTAACCGATGATTTATTAGCAGACGTCCATTTAATTCCTGTTTGCGCAGCAAATAGCCATTTGTCAGCCGCCTTATTAAATTCGGAACTTTCTACTTCATCTATTGAAAATGCTCCTGCTGTAGCAAAGGCAGACCAACTGTCATTAAATTTTGGTTTATAGCTTGCTGCAACCCCATCAAAAGCCAAATCAGGGTCCCACACCAAATCAGTCGAAAACCATGGATTCTCAAATCGGCCACCCACAACACTTAATTCTGGCGTGATATTGGTTTTTAAAAACACACGATCAAGGTTTAACTCATACTTTCCACTGACTCCTTGTAAAGTTTCGTTAGCAGAGATAGGGTCATTTATAGCACCAGTGGTCATTCTTAAGCCACCGTTTAGCCAATCATTCACTTTAATATTTACTCCAAGCCTTGCTCGTACCCTGGCGCGATCTCTGTCTTCTGTGGTGTTGTTTAAAACCACATTATTAGCCGCTCTAAAGGCTTCTAGGTTAGGATTCCCGTCTGGAAACTGCGTGCTTTGGTACCTCAACCTCAAATCACCCTCCCACTGCAGGCGATCTATCCAGTCAGGCAATCCTAAGCGTTCGCCAGCCTTATAATTCAGCTTGGCCATTACTTCTTTTTTAATTTCTTCTTTCATTTCATTTTTAACAATTTGCGGCACATATTGCACACGCACTTTGTCATCAACCATTTTGCCGACCATTTTTTCATCCGCATTTAAATCCGCTGCGTTTTGATTGGCAAGGCTGGTGGCGGCATCTAATTCTTTAGCTTTTGCCGCATCGGCCGCTGCCTGCTTCAATAAAGAATCTGCCTTATCTTTGCTTAATACACCCTCTTGTACCAATAAATTCACCAAATTTACCGTGGTTGAGCGCAATTGCTCTAACGATTCTCGCTCCCCAGCCGATGTGATAGTGGCGCTTGTCGCCAAGCTAAAAGCCAATATCAATGCTGAAAGTCGCTTGTTTGCACCCACTACTTCTGAGCTCAGCATTACTAATCCTGTTGGCTGATAAGACGCTTTTGTTTGCCTTAATTTTTTCATGGTCGTTCTCGATTTAAATTCAATAATGTTGTTTACGTTTTAATCAATGCTGGCTTTTATCCAACAGAGCGCGCTGTTACTTTTAATTTCACCGGTTGTGGCATATCGCCTGGTGGTCGCTCAGATAATTTTGGCATGGCTTCAAGCTGTTTTTTAATGAGCATGTCAATGTCTTCTTTACCACTAGAACTGCCTAGCTCAAAGCGCTCTATTGCACCATTTGATGACACCCACACTTTGAGAATGACTTTATATGCACCACTTGCCAGCGTTTTATCCTTACTCATAGCGTCTTCAATTTGATTTTTTAATAAATCGGTATACCAAGCAAATTGATATTTATTAGGCCCACCACCAATAGTGTTGCCCGTTTTCAAGTCACCACCTTTGTAATCGTTACTCACTGCGCCTGATGCAAACGCACTTGGTCCATCACCTGCGGCACCTTCCATTTTTAGCTGCTCCGCAGGCGGTGTTTCAACAGGTTTGGGTTGCTCCACTTTAATTTCTTTTGGCGCATCTGGTTTAGGCTGCTCTTTAGGCGGCTCTTTTGGTGGTGGCGGAGGTGGAGGCGGCGTGTCGGGTAACAATTTAATGGTTGTCACCTGCTTTTTTACTGTAGAACCACCAGACATTAAGCTCTTAATACCATAACCAATACCAACTAAAATTGCCAAACCCACTACAATTAGCGCAATACGTTTAATCCAAACGCCTAACTGCGATTCTCGCGCATCGTCATCCATGATTAATTCATCTGTCGAATCAACTGTCTGCATAATCAATCACTATGTACCTATGCGTCCTGTTACTAAACCCACATTTTCAATTTCCAACCGATTCACCAGATCAATCACACCCACTACGCCTGCATATGGGGCTTTGGCTTCGCCTCTAATCATCACGTTAAATTTTGGATCCGCTGCTTTCGCGGCGTTTAATTGACTTTCTAGCTCCGCCATACTCACCCCAGCGCCATTAATGGTCACGCCGCCACCTTGCTGAACTTGCACTATTTTGATATCGTGTTTTTCAGTGCTAGGCTTATTGGATGGTTTAGGCAAATTCATGGTTAAGCCTTGCACTCCAGCAGTCGTCATCAAAATAAATATTACAAGCAACACATAGGCCAAATCCAACATCGGCGTGATGTTGATGGTGTCGTATGGCTGAGCATCATTTTGAACCTGCATTTAAAATCCTGTTTTGCGTTGTTGTGCTGTACCACTAACGAAAAATCGCCATTTCAGCATCAAGCTTTTCATTAAGCCAAATTATCCAGCTACCTTTTTAGTAACTAAACCCACTTCGGTAATATCCAGTTTTTTGCATATTTCCAATACTTCTGAAACTTTCTCGTAGTTGGCAGTCGCATCACCTTTGAGTACTACTGGTAAGGCTGGGTTGCCACTTTTAAACTCACTTAAACGTTGCTCTAAAGTAATCATATCCACAGGGTAGGCGTCTAAATATACGCTGCCATCACTGGTAATCGTAATCGCCCGCGTTTGCGGCTTTGCTAAGCTGGCAGAGTTGATGGTTTGCGGAATATCCACCTTAACCCCCTGCACCGATGCGGTTGTCATGATAATAAAAATCACCAATAGCACGTATGCTAAGTCCAACATCGGCGTGATATTAATCTCGTCGTATAGCTGGTTCTCTTCCTTTACGCCTTCTGACATTTCTTACTCTTTACCAAACAACTCGGCAGAGCGTGTTACAAATTCATCCACAAAAATCTGCATCGCAATGGTGATATTTTTAATACGGCTGGCCAGATAGTTGTAGCCAAAGAGCGCTGGAATAGCCACAGCCAAGCCAGCGACCGTTGCCAACAAAGCCGCTGCAATACCAGGTGCAATGGCGTTTACGTTTACGTCACCTGCGGCGGCAATCGCGGCAAAGGTAATCATTACGCCTACCACTGTACCCAGTAAGCCCAAGAAAGGGCCGCCAGAAATCGCGATGGTTAGCAACACCATGCCTGCATTTTGTCGCTGGGTTTCGCGTACCAAATCGGCATCAATCGCGGCTTTAATCGCATCCATAGAAGCACCGCTTAGTGATAGTTTTTCACCTTCGTGTTGGCGCTTTTTTATCTCACGTAAGCCCGCGTCATACAACTTGAACAAGTTAGAATATGGGTATTTAGCGCCTTTATCCAGCTCTAATAAATCGTCGGCATTTGCTTTTTGAAAGCGCGCCAAGAATTTTTTATTGTCTTTGTCGGTGCGCGATACCAACATGGCTTTACTCCACATCACCCAAACACTAATCGCAAACATCACGGCCAAGATGGCAATGACAATTTTGGCATCAATGGTTAAACTATTAATTAAAATGGCTAAGTAATTTGCCTCACCCTCTTCCTCAGCTCCCTCATCGCCTTCACCTTCAGCGATCTTTAACAATTGGCTATCCACACTTTCGCTGCTGGCAATCAGCCTGACAAAATCGGCACTACGGGCAATGTTAGCGATTTCTAATTCATCTACTTCACCTGTAAAACCTTCACCAATTTTAATATCGGTGGTAGTGGTGTCTACTGTTGGCACATCACCTTTCGCTACCTCTGTACCATTTAAATACAGCACTGCTTTGCCCGCATTTAAGGTAAAGGCAATGTGTTGCCAAGCGGCGGCTTTTAATTCGCCACCTGTAATCACTACATCGGCTATTTTTAGATTTAATGTTTGTGCTGCTACCGATAAATCCACATTTTTTTCTTGGCTGTAAAGGCTGGCGGTTTGCGGTAAGGCAGAAGGCTTAATCCACGCTGACCAAGTAAAACCTGCGCTCGCATTAATAGCAGCATTGGCAGGTATTACTAAAGATTCACCCGTTAATATCGCGCTTTCGCCAATTAAGCCTGCTTTTTGCGCGGTAATTTTGCCACTGGCCAAGATGCCCGAAGGTGAGCTGTCTTGTAATAAGGCTTTTTCTGAAAACTGAAACTTAGCAACCAAGTGAGAATCCAGCATGATTTTTGGATTTGCGCTTGAAGTCGCGTTTTCGTTACCGTAATACAACCAGAAATGTGCATCTTTATCTGCACTACTAATTTGAGGTACTTGTACCCAAATGATCGCCAACTCATTCACAGCATCAAACTTTTCAACAAAATATTTCAGCTCTGTTTTGTCATCTTGTGCAATAAATCGTAAATCAGAGCCATCAACATTGACCGACGTAAAATCAAAGTTGCCAGAGTGCAGTCGCACTACAACAGAAGGTTGGGTAATGGCCTGCGTGATTGAAGCAGCATTAATGCTGATTTTTTTTCGTTGTGACCATTCTTCGTTCCATTCCGCTAAAACACTCAGCGGAAAAATGCCCATCAACAAGCTCAATATCACTAACAATTTCTTCATGCTGCTTCCCTTTTATTTAACCAATTTATTAGCTTAACTTACACACTATTTGACAATTTAAAACTCGTACCAAAAACGGATATGGCTTAAGAAATCGCCTTTCTTTGTATCGGCGCTATCGTTTAATGCCCAAGCCATATCAAGATTCAAATTAACGTTCTTCCATGCTTTTGCGCGTAAGCCAATTCCATATCCAGACAACACAGATTGCCCTTCTTGCCCAACGGCTGGGTCTATGGTTCTTATTTTAGCTACATCATAAAAGGCTGCTAGCTTGGCGTTTTGCAACCATGCAACATCTTTAAAAAGTGCTGGTGTGCTGAGTTCCAACGTGGAATGAATGCCTTGATCACCTGCCTCTTCCGATTCCAAATAACCCCTAACCGTATCGGCGCCGCCGACTAAAAACTGTTCATTTGGAATCAATGGCGTGCCTGAGTATTGGCCGTCAATTTTGGCTAGCAACTGAAAATCTTTAGGTAAGTTTTGCACTCGCTGCAAATCAATTTTTGCCACAAAGAAGTTGGATTTTGCGCCCATCCGTCTAGCGGCAAATTCAGACTCTTCTGATGCAAAGCCACGCAAACCTAAGTTTACGCCTGTGTTTAATTGCGTTCTACCAGTTTTACCTTGCCAAGTACCGCTGTAGGCAGCCGATAATGGCGCGTAAGTCACTGGCGTATCAAATTCACTTCCAAACACAATGGTTTGCCCAAAATCTTTGTAGTCAATACCAAGAGAAATAGAGTGAAAGTAGTTATCAGATGTGGGCAAAGGCTTAATTAAGCGCGCGCCTAAAATGGTACCGTCACCCAAAATATTAATACCGCCCACGGTGGCCACATTACTTTTGGATTTAACGCCATACAAGGCCAACAACATATCGCTGGTATCAAAGCGCATTAGGTAATTGGCTGAAAGTACTTGAACTTCCTCTGTGTTTTCTGGTGAAACCAAAAAGTTAAACGAAAGACTATGCTCACGTTGCCACAAATTATCGTAACGAATCATGCCGCCAATTCTAGGCTTGGTTGTATCGCGACTGTAACGATTATTCAATTCTAAATTGGCATGCACAGGCAATGTGTCTTCTACTTTTAAATCAACATCAACCGTACCAAATGTTTTTCCAGCCCTTAAAACAGGAGTTACGCGTTTATCAGCCGTGCGATTCAAGCGCGTAATATCCGCTTGCAGGGTAGGGAAATGCGGGACTTCACCTTCTTTAACCGAAGGCGATAATTCTTTAATACGACCTAATGAAAAGTAATGCGAATCTTTGATTCTTAACTTAGCCACTTTGCCTTCGGTTACATTTAGGCGCACCACTTTTTTATTAACCTCTTGCTCTGGGATATCCACCAATACGGTTAAATAGCCGGCTTGATGATAGGTTTTTTCTAGTGCGTCACGCGCTTTGTTGACGTCGTCAATGGTTTTTTTTTCACCCATGTGTGGGTAAACCGCCGACTCAATTTGTTCGTTTTTAAGCTTGGTATTGCCTTCTACCTGAAACTCAAAAATATCAAAATAATTAATCTCGGGTGTGTTCTCAGCGGTTGATGCTGGCGGAGTGGTTTCGGCTGCTGATGTGTTTTTGGATACTTCGCTTGCGTCCTCTAAAGAAGATTCTGCTGATTTTGGCGCTGACTGTTGGCCTGCGTTTGGTTGAGTTTCCTCTACGTTTTTTGTTGCCTGTTCATCTGTCAGCGGACTTGTAGCGTCTATTGCGTGAACTACACCTACATTCATCATCAATAGAATGCTAAACACCACAGTGCTTATAGTTTGGTTAGCCTTCTCACGCATTAAAAAATCCTGAAACTATTAGGCTAGAAAAACTACATTCCAGACTATAAATAAAGTAATTGATAATAATCAAATTATGTGACACTAAAATTACAAATAACTGAAACTAACAGCCTTTTTTGGCTTTATCATCTGAAGATCATGGGTTAGAGGAAGGTTTAGCAGGGCTTGATTCATCTCCAAGCGAAATCACTTCAACCGTAATTAATGACGGTAATTCTGCCAATTTATTATTGGCCGTTTTTGCTGAATCGGCCACTGTGGTGCCTTGTTTCGTTTGCGATGTAGGGTCCGCCGATGCAGGTGCACTTAAACCCACGCCAGCCGTGCTGGCAACTGGTGCGCCTGTCGTTACACCACCGGCACTAATATTATCGGCACCAATAATCACGCGTGCGCCTAAGTTAACATTACCGGCCGAGCGAATACCCGCTTCACCCGCATTAATTTCGCCATACGGTGCAAATAAGTCTACATCGCCCGGACTACCACCCGTTGCCACAAACGAACCAATACCACTACCTGTTACAGCGCTTGAGTAGTCGAATGTTACTTTGCCATCAACAATGGTAATAAGCGGCGGCGGTGTGCTAGAGGCTGTTTTAGAACCTTTACCGGCATCAATGTCGTTAAGGGCAGAAAATAAGAATAAATTGCTGCCACCCAAAGTAAAGATGCGCGAGGTATTAACGGAGAAATCATTACGCGCAAAGCCGTTTAACTCGCCACCACGCAGCGAAATAATACCTAAATCGGAGTCAGCTTTTCCTAAATCGCCCGGCACAGCAAGCCCAACACTAGCGAAGCCGCCTGGCGTTTGTATCTCAATAGCACCAGCGCTTTCACTTTTTATTTGGCTATAAAACATGCTTAAATTACCAGGGTTTGTAATGGCTTCGTTGGCAATTTTTCCAAAACCTTCCATTAATGATCCGTTGGTTGACAATAGTTTTTGAGTTGTTTCGTTTAAAGCAAAAGTTGGGAACAGCGTCAAGATAGCGCGTTGGGCGCGCGAGTAATCGCCAAAGTTATCGCTGTTTACATCAATCGCATCCAGTCCACTGGCTTTTAATTCGGCAAAATACACTTTATTAATAAAGGCCGTTTGTGAAGATTTATCCAACAACTCGAAAGCCGCCAATGCTTGAGTATCCGTTAACGCGCTGTCGCCAGTGCGGGTACGCATTAATTGTGTCAATTGCGGTAAATAAATACTGGAGTAAACCGAACCAGGTGCAACATATGCATTAATCACACCAGCAAAATCAGCTTCTGCGGCGGCGCCTGCTTGCACAAAAATATCAGCACCTTGGGGCGTTAAGAACGGATTGTACAAATCACCCACGGAACGAATGCCCTCGGAAGTACCCAAATCAATATCTTCACCAGCAATGACATGCAAGCGGCCTGACCCTGCAACTTGAATACCGCCAGCTGTTTCCAGCAGATTACCTGTTAAAGCGCCTGGATCGGTATAAAAGATATTTCGCCCCGCTTCAATGCTTGATACATCATTAGCATTTAAGTTTTGCACCACTACAGATGGGTTAATAATGTCATTACCTGCTTTTATTTGCACGCGTTTTGGTGAAATCAAAGGCGCTGAAATCTCCAACGTTTTTTCACCCTCTGCATTTAGCGCTTGAAAGCTGACGTCGTTTTTGGCGTAAATTCT
>CAMCVF010000017.1 GCA_945881735.1 Methylotenera oryzisoli | reverse complement strand
TGGTTGTGAGTATTGCGCGTGGCTATTTGGGTTATGGTTTGCCACAGTCCGATCTTATTCAAGAAGGCAATATTGGTTTGATGAAAGCAGTCAAACGTTTTGATCCAGATCGTGGCGTGCGCTTGGTCTCTTTTGCCATGCATTGGATTAAAGCTGAAATTAATGAATATATTGTGCGCAACTGGCGCCTGGTAAAAACCGCGACCACTAAAGCACAACGTAAGTTATTCTTTAACTTGCGTAGCATGAAAAAAGGGTTTGACAGTTTGCATACTGATGAAGTGAATCGCATTGCTAAAGAGCTCAATGTAAAGCCAGAAGAAGTGATGGAGATGGAATACCGCTTAAATGGCCAAGAAATTTCATTGGATACTCATATTGACGATGACGGCGACGAAAGCTTTAGTCCAATTGCTTATCTGGAAGATGAAGGCCTAGAGCCATCTGAGTTTTTAGCCAATCAGCAAGACGAAAAAATGCAGTCTGCCAGCTTAAGCAAAGCATTAATGAGCTTGGATGAACGTAGTCGCCGCGTATTAGAGGCGCGTTGGTTAACCGAAAGCGCGACGCTTACCTTGCATGATTTAGCTGCTGAGTTTGGTGTTTCTGCAGAACGCATCCGCCAAATTGAGCAAAAGGCTATGCAAAAAATTAAAGGCACGATGTTAGCGGCTTAAGCTTAATTTAATTTTTAGAATAAAAAAGCCGACTTGATGTCGGCTTTTTTATTACTGCTGCATTTGAAACAAACTATGCCGCTTTGTCATCTGATTCAATCTCAAAAGCCAAGGCATTTCCCATATGCTGACGCAATAACTTCAAATCGGTCATTTGCGCGCAAATACTTTGTTCAATACTCTCCAACTCTATAATACGATCTTCCAAAGTATCAGTTGCTTTATAAATACGTTTAATACTTTCTAAACGCCGGCGTAATTGCAACTGATGTTCACGCACTTGCGATTCCATTGGTGCAATCACCGCTTTAAGCCAGTTCTCTACATCACGGTTTGCTACTTCATACACATGAATCACGCGACTAGCCAAAGTTTCAAAGAACTTAGTTGTTAAAGTCATTTTTTCATTGGCAATCATATTAATAGCAGTATTAAACTGCTCTTTATAGGCGCGCTCTAATTTGGCCAACTCTTTTTGATAACGCAGGGTTGAAAAAGCTGGTGGCTCTGATTTACGTAGACCATGCTCTTTACTGAACTTGTCGTACATCACATCCATCATTTTCTTAATTTCATCAATTTGCGCATCGGATGATACTAATCGACCTTTTAATTCCAAGAAAAAGTTGTCCATTGCTTCACGAATAGTTTTGGTAAAACTTGCGTCAAGCATTGTTTCGCGGGTGGTGTGCACTTGCAATTTAAGCGCTTGCATACCCAACAAAGTAAATAATTTATTAGTGTGTTGCGAAAACACACTGCGCAATGCCTGAAAGCGTTGCAAACCTTTTTCAAAGTTTTCTTTGTCCACTTTGACTTTGTTCATCATGTGTTCAACAACGTCTTCGTTTTTGCCACGTAAGCCGCGTAACTCTTCTAATTGCTCAACCACACCGCTTACACGCGATTCCAAAATCATATTGGAATTGGCAATTAAATCTTCAATTTCGTTTTTGGTATTGTCACGAACAATTTCTTTTTTTGATGGAATTAACTCATCAGATAAGGCTTTTTCTAGCTCAGGTAAGCGGCTTTGTATTAATAAAGCTTCATCGCCATTAATTTTTGCCAGCAAACCTTTTTGCGCAGATATTGGGAAAATCTGATTATTTTCTAAGCCCAACAATTCAGAACTAACCTTTACTTGTTTTGTGATTTCTTTTTTAATGTCTACTTCGTTTTTTAACTCATCCCACAAGCCGTCAATCTTGTTCAATACAGCTAATCGGCCTTTTTGTTTCCAGCGTGTACCGCTAATATACTGGCGCCATACGTCTATTTCCGACTTAGTGACCCCTGTATCAGCTGCCAAGATAAACAATACAGCATGCGCGTTTGGCAACATGTTCAATGTTAATTCTGGCTCTGTACCAATCGCATTCAAGCCTGGTGTATCTAAAATAACCAAACCCTGTTCAAGCAAAGGATGCGGGAAATTAATCATCGCATAACGCCAACATGGAATATCAATGCTACCGTCTTTGTTCAAACTTATGGCGTCATCGACACTGTTTGGGTCATATAATCCAAATTTTTCAGCCTCTTCAGCGGTTACGCGTTTTGTACTGCTTACTTCTTTAAACGCATCAATCATACTGTTGTTATTGTCTACATTAAATTCAACCACTTTCCATTCGTCTGGATAGCGCTTGTACTCAGTAGTAGTGGCGTCAGATGAACGTGTTTCAATGGGCAACATGGAAATAGATGTTGGTTTTGATGCGTCATACATCAACTCAGTCGGGCACATGGTGGTCCGACCAGCACTAGATGGTAATAAACGCTGTCCGTAATCCGCAAAGAAGATTGCGTTTATTAATTCAGACTTACCGCGTGAGAATTCGGCGACAAAAGCAACGTTTAATTTATCTTCACGTAAGCGCTGCAATAAATTAGTAATGCGCTGATCAATTTGCGCATCGTTCAACTCCTCCTTATTCAGCCAACTGCGATAATCGCAAATACTATCAATAAGCGCTTTACGCCAATCGGAATATGATGCAAATTGACGCGCTAATTTATTTTCTGCCATTATTTTCCCCACATCTGTGCTTGTTTAAAACACTTACAGATTTATTGCTTACAAGCTTAAAATCAGCCTCTTTAAATGTGAAACAACTTTATCACAACATTGATATTATTTAAATTAACCAACGCTATTATCAGCCTGATTTCATTTAGTTTCTGATGAAAGGCTAATTTTCAGTCATAAACGGTTAATTCAACAAAAAAAATGAGGTTAAAAGCGCGAATTAGCTAGCTACAATCCATGTTCTGTTATCATTATTGTCTGAATTAATATCCTTAATTGCAATGACCGATACTAGCCAACAATCACCGCACCCAATTGATATTCGTTTGCATCAAGCATCCCGATTATTAGAAATAAAATTCGATAACAATACTGAATGCAAGCTATCGACTGAGTTTTTGCGCGTTTATTCGCCATCTGCTGAGGTACGTGGCCATGGTGCAGGCCAAGAGACATTGCAAGTCGGTAAAGAAGACGTGAACATCAGCGCTATTGAACCAGTGGGCAATTACGCAATTAAGCTAGTGTTCACGGATGGCCATGATACTGGATTATATTCTTGGGATTATTTATACGAAATGGCGAAAAATTACGAAGCCATGTGGCAAGATTATATTACTAAGCTTGAAATGGCTGGGCATAAGCGTATGCAGAGCGTTTAGGAAATCACTATGACCGAAAAAACCACGCATTTTGGCTTTAAAACCATTAGCGAAAAGACAAAACAACAAAAAGTGGGCGAAGTATTCCATTCTGTTGCAAGCAAGTACGACTTAATGAATGATGTGATGTCTGCAGGTTTGCATCGCGTTTGGAAACGCTTTACTGTAGATGTGAGTGGAGTTAAAGCGGGTGATAAGGTGCTAGACATTGCGGGTGGTAGCGGTGACTTATCTAAACTGTTCGCCCAAAAAGTCGGCACAACTGGTGAAGTGATATTAACTGACATTAACGCATCTATGCTTACCGTTGGGCGCGACCGAATGATTGATGCGGGCTTAAGCGTACCTGCTATGCAATGCAACGCAGAGCAACTGCCATTTGCCGATAATAGTTTTGATTGCGTGATTGTGGCGTTTGGCTTGCGCAATATGACAGGCAAGGATGTAGCTCTAAAAGAAATGCAGCGCGTATTAAAAGTAGGTGGCAGGCTGTTGGTTTTAGAGTTCTCAAAAGTGTGGCAGCCTTTAGAGAAATTATATGATGTCTACTCATTTAAACTTTTGCCTTTTATGGGCAAATTAATTGCCAAAGACGCTGAAAGTTATCAATACTTAGCCGAAAGCATTCGTATGCATCCAGACCAAGAAACGCTTAAAAAAATGATGATGGATGCTGGCTTAAGCCAAGTGGATTACCATAATTTAAATGCTGGCGTTGTTGCCTTACATAAGGGCTATAAAACGTAGCGTTTTTATTATGCTTAAACCATTAATCACTCGCTTTTTGCGGCATATTACCAATCAAAATACTTGGTCTCGCCCCTATTTAGTCGACTTTGCTGGCAAAGTTGTGCAATTTGATTTTTCTCTACTTAAAGTAAATTTAATTATTCTAGAAGATGGCAGTTTAAGTATGGCAGGTGAAACGGCTACAGCCGATGCGATTATTTATTTGCCACCTAGTTTGGCCATGCGTTTAATGGCGCAAGATGAAGCGGCCAAGATGCAAATTAAAATCAATGGCGATACGCATTTAGCGACCGAGTTAAGCAAAGTTTTGCAACAAATGCGCTGGGATTTTGAAGAAGATTTAAGCCATTTAATGGGTGATATTGCCGCCAATAAATTGGTAGCAAGCAGTCAAAAAATAGCGCAAGAATCCAAAAAACAAACCATCAATATGGCTGAAATGCTAATTGAATATTGGCAAGAAGAAAAACCCACTATTGCCAAAAAGTGGCAGGTTGAGAAGTTTATGCAAGAGGTGGATAGCCTTAAAAGTGATGTAGCGCGCTTAGAAAAGAAACTACAAAAGTTGACTAGATTAGCCGACACCACCGCAGAAAGCCAAACGGATTAATGCACTATTTTCGTCTCCTCATCATTGTTTTCATCCTATTGAAATTTGGATTAGATGAATTTATCAGTGATCACATTAACTTTAAGCCTCTTCATAAAATCATTAAAACTCTGTTTTTTTGGCGCAACAAGACATTACCAAGAGGCGTGCGTTTACGGTTGGCTTTAGAAAAGCTTGGGCCATTGTTTGTTAAATTTGGTCAAATGTTATCCACGCGCCGCGATTTATTAGCGCCAGATGTTGCCAATGAACTTGCAAAACTACAAGACCAAGTGCCACCTTTTGCATTTTCAGAAGTTCAGAAAAGTATTGAAGCCGCATTTAACTTGCCACTTGGCCAAGTATATAGCAAATTTGATACGGTTGCAGTTGCTAGCGCATCGGTGGCTCAAGTGCACTTTGCTTTACTGGCAGATGGTCAGCCTGTGGCAGTAAAAGTGTTGCGACCAGGCATTTCTAAAATCATCCATCAAGATTTGCAATTGTTAAAATCTTTGGCTTGGTTACTTCAGACGGTCTCTAGCGAAGGCAAGCGCTTAAAACCATTAGAAGTTGTTGAAGAGTTTGCACGCCATACCAATAATGAGCTTGATTTATCGCTAGAAGCGGCTAATTGTAGTCAATTAGCACGTAACTTCGCTCAAAATGACAAAATTAGAGCGAAGCTGCTGATTCCTGATGTATATTGGGATTACTGTCGCAAAGAGGTGATGACGATGCAACGAATGTATGGCACACCAATTAGCCAAATTGATGTGTTGCGCGCAAAAAACATAGACATTACCAAGCTAGCGCATGATGGCGTTGAAATCTTTTTTACACAAGTGTTTCGCGATGGTTTCTTTCATGCCGACATGCATCCTGGCAACATTCAAGTGGCTGACGAAGGGCCAGATAAAGGTAAGTATATAGCGCTAGATTTTGGTATTATGGGTAGCCTAAGTGATAACGATAAATATTACCTTGCTCGTAATTTCCTGGCTTTTTTTAATCGTGATTATCGCGATGTGGCAATTGCACATATTGAATCGGGCTGGGTTCCAAAAGATACCAACACGGATGAATTAGAAACCGCAATCCGCGCTATTTGTGAGCCAATTTTTGACAAGCCACTGAAAGATATTTCATTTGGGCGCACTTTATTAAGTCTTTTTCAAATGTCACGTCGTTTTGGCGTGGTTATACAGCCGCAATTGGTGATGTTACAAAAAACACTCCTGAATATTGAAGGCCTAGGTCGCGATTTGGATCCCAATATCGATTTATGGCAAACCGCCAAACCATTTTTAAAGCGCTGGATGAGTGAGCAAGTGGGTTGGCGTAGCATGGTCAACACATTTAAAAAAGAACTACCCTTTATTTTAAAAAATACGCCACAAATGCCGCGCTTGGTGCACCAATTTTTAAATCAGCAAACACATGCTGAGCAGGATATGCCGTTACGTGAAACCATGGATACGCTGATAAAAGCACAGCAAATGCAGGCGCGCTGGCAAAAAAGGTTGGCCTTGATTATTGGCATTTTGCTTTTATTACAAATTGCCACCTTTGTTGCTGTTGGTTTTAAATTGCTTTAACAAATAGGAGTTAAAATCGTGTCAAAATTTGTTTGTTCTTTAAGCCTTTGCGTGTTTTTAGCATTCTCAACAATCGCCACTGCGCAAAACTTAAGCCCTGTTGGCTTATGGAAAACCGTTGATGATAAAACAGGCAAGCCGCGCTCACTAATTCTTATTAATGAAAGTAATGGTGGCTATAGCGCAGTCATTGAAAAAGGCTTATTGGCAAACGATACTGGTGAAGCGATTTGCGATAAATGCACGGATTCGCGTAAAAATCAAAAAATTATTGGCATGGCCATTGCCAAAGGACTCAAACAAAATGGTAACCATTATGATGGCGGCGAAATCTTAGACCCAGAAAATGGCAAAATTTACCGCTGCAAAATGAAGCTAGATGAATCAGGAAACGTGCTTGAAGTGCGCGGCTATATCGGCATCTCTCTGCTGGGTCGCTCTCAAATTTGGAATCGAGTTGAGTAATCGAGATACTCATAAATAATTAAGGGTAAATGCCGTGCTGATTTGGTTTGTTATTGCTTATCTCTTTGTTTCAATTATTATTGGCTTGGTTGCGTCAACCCGCGTACACAATACAAAAGATTATGCAGTCGCTGGTCGCCATTTGCCTTTACCCGTGGTCATGGCAACCGTTTTTGCCACTTGGTTTGGTGCTGAAGCCGTATTTGGCGTGTCAGCCACCTTTGTACAAGAAGGCTTAAATGGCGTGGCGGCTGATCCATTTGGCTCTAGCATGTGCTTAATTATTGCTGGCTTTTTCTTTTCTACTCAACTCTATAAACTCAATATTATTACGCTGGGTGATTTTTACCGCATGCGTTACAACCGCACGGTTGAAGTCTTGACCACCATTGCCATAGTTGTATCGTATTTGGGCTGGGTTGCCGCGCAAATTAAGGCACTGGGTTTAATTTTTAATATGATTACGCATGGCGCGATAAGCGAAGAAATGGGCATGATTGTTGGCATAGCTATTGTGCTGACCTATACAACACTAGGTGGCATGCTATCGGTAGCGGTGCTCGATTTTGTGCAAATGATTGTAGTGATTGGCGGCTTGCTTTACATCGGTAGTATAGTATCTGGCATGACAGGTGGAGTGACGCCAGTGATAGAGCATGCTAGGGCAGCTGGTAAGCTAGATTTCTTTCCTAAGGGTAGCGATGTTTGGGTATGGATTACCTTTTTGGGTGGATGGGTGACCATGATGCTGGGCAGCATTCCACAGCAAGATGTATTTCAGCGCATCACTTCAGCAAAAAGTGCAAAAATCGCGCTTTGGGGCTCAATTTTAGGCGCATCCGTTTATTTTTGTTTTACTTTTGTGCCTATGTTTATTGCTTACTCGGCAACGTTAATAGACCCCGCTGTGTTTGGCAAGTTGGTACAAGAAGATTCTCAACGCGTATTGCCAACGCTGGTATTAACCCACACACCGCTGCTGGCGCAAGCTATTTTCTTTGGCGCCGTGCTATCTGCCATTATGAGCTGCTCAGCCGCCACATTACTTGCGCCATCGGTCAGTTTTGCCGAAAATATCGTCAGGGGATTTGTCCCCAGCATGACCGATGTAGCATTTTTAAAGGTGATGCGCTTATGCTTGGTAGGTTTCGCGTTGTGTGTGCTTTTATATGCGCTAAACTCTGAATTAAGCATTTTTGGCATGGTTGAATCCGCCTATAAAATTACACTTGCAGGTGCGTTTATACCGCTAGTTTTTGGTGCTTTTTGGAAACACTCTACCAGTCAAGGCGCTCTGTTTGCCATTATTGGCGGCATTGGTAGCTGGTTAATCGTTGAGCTAACATTGGGCGAAGCTAGCTTGGTTCCACCGCAACTAATAGGCCTAGCGGTGAGTTCGGCGGGGATGATTATTGGATCATTATTGCCGCAAAAATTCGGCGTTGTTTATATGCAACAAAGCTAATTTTATGCACTAGCAATTAATTAGCGACGCTGACACTTTTCGCAATAAAATGTAGAGCGTTGCCCTAAACGAATATTTTTAATGGGCTTGGCACATACTTTACACGGCTCATTGTTGCGGCCATAGACTAAATATTCTTGCTGAAAATAGCCGGGATTGCCATCCGCACCAAAGAAATCACGCAAACTACTGCCGCCAGCAATTAATGAATCGTTTAACGTTGATTTTATCTCCGCAACTAATGTTTCACATTGCTTTAAAGTAAGCCTTTTTGAAGGTCTTTCAGGATGAATGCGCGCGCGAAATAAAGATTCCGAAGCATAAATATTACCTACGCCTACCACTAAATGGCTATCCATAATAGTGACTTTAATCGCTGCCGTTCGGCTACGAATTGATTCATATAAGTACTGAGCATTAAATCCAGCCTCAAGTGGCTCAGGGCCAAGCACGCTAATTAGCATGTGCTCATTTGGCTTATCACCTGCCCACAAAACGGCTCCAAAGCGGCGTGGATCGCGTAGCCTTAGTACACGACCATCACCAAATACAATATCAAAATGGTCGTGCTTTTCGGGCGGATAATTGCGTTCTAACAAGCAAATACGGCCAGACATGCCCAAATGTAGCAGCAATGTCCCAGCTTGAATAATCACTTTGCCTGAGGTATCACCGAAATCAGCAAAAATATACTTGGCGCGTCGTGTTAAGTTGAGTAGTTTTTTGTTCTGTAAGGTTTCTGGCAAGTGCGCTGGAATGGGCCAACGCATGCTGGCATTACGAATCACCACTTGGGCGACAGTTTGACTGATTAAAGGCAACAACCCGCGGCGCGTGATTTCTACCTCGGGTAATTCAGGCATGATTTTAATCGCTATTTTAGATTGATGGGCGGATTCAGCATGGTAAATCCAACATCATTGCTAAAGTGGTACAAAATACCTTCATCAGGGCGGCCTAATAACAATTCTGGCGATTCCTGTATCTTGTCAAAGTGAATTTTTTTGCCATTTTTTAGCTTCACTTCAAACGAAGGATAGATAGTTTTGCGGTCTGGCGTGTAAAGCTCTACCGATTTGGCTGGGCTTTGTTTCCAACTAAAATCCAGCCACTCATTCATTTCATTTTGCGTTGCCTTAGCTTTTGGCGCATTCACTTTCCAATTACCGTCAACAATATCCACATTTAAACGAATTTCTTCCCACTGCTCTAATCGTGAAAAATCAAAGCCACTAATTTGCTTAGCCTCAAAAGGCGAAAGTGGTAATTTATCAACTAATTCAATGCTTTGCACACTGGCAGCCTCAGCATATCCGGCTTGTACCAAATACACGGCATCTTTATAAGCCACATATTGTAGCTCTGTCACTGGATTGTGCGTGCCAAACACAAACTCTTGTGTGCCTTTGCTGCCTGTCAGCTGTAATTTCAGCTCTGGGTTATTTAAGCCATATTTTTCTAAATCGCTTGCCGCAAATTTATCTTGGCTGGTAGCGGCAATAATCGACAAAATACGCTGCACTGACATTTGGTCGGCGCGCGCCATATAAGGTAACGTCATCTGCCAAAAGCCATCTACTTTTTCAAAACTCACTGCTTTAAGTGCAGGAAATTCTATTTTAATCGCGTTAAAGTCGGCCAGCTTTAAATCAGAAACCGCATACTCTTTAAGCGTATCGGTATTAGTTTGCGGACGCAAATATAAAAATGCAACCAACCCACCGATGACCAGAAGCATCACCACGTTTAATATCCATCTATTTTTCATTTTTACTAACCTGAGCTTGTAAGCATTTTTAAACTTAAGCTTTTCTACGTTTCCACCACAACCAAAAACCTGCTACAAAAAAGCCAAGCGGGATAAAGTATTGAAAGCCGTGAAACACGGTCCATGCAATAGCATGACCTTTAGCATCATTTGGAATCGTTACATTAATATCTTTTAGAGGCATTGGCTGAATGGTGATCAATTTATCGTCACCCGCTAGCCAGTTCACGATGTTGATACCAAAGTCTAAGTTGCCGCCGTTAGTAATAAACGTGTTCGATAAAAAGTTGGCGTTGCCCATGACCACTACACGCTGACCTTTTTTGCCGTATTCGCGCTCTAACGCCACGCCGATATTAATGGGGCCACGTTTGTCGGTTTTTTCATCAAAAACCACTTTTTGGTTTTTGACGTCTGCGGTAGATTTGTCAGAATCTAGCCATCCATTAGGTGCCACTTCAACCAAGCGCCCTACCTTCCAGCCAAATTCGTCTGATGCTTGTGCATCGACTTCATGTGCTTCAGGGAAAAGCGTACGCAATTGGAAATTACGCGTAATTGGATGATCGCCGTAAAGCGAAGCAAAAGCCACTTTTGCATCGGCGCCGTATTGAGCGGCGGTCATGTCTACCGCAATGCCTGGCGACACTTTAATGCCTAAATAATCTGCTACTTCTTGCATACCGCGCAAGTTGTTGTCATCTAGCAACCACAATACATTGCCGCCCGCTTCCAGATAAGCCTTGATTTTTTTAGCTTCAATATCACTCACATCCACTTGTGGGCTGGCAATCACCAGCATAGCGCCATTGGCCGGTACCGCTTGCGCGATGGTTAAATCAGGATTTGCAAATTTAAAGCCTTTTGCTTCAAGCTGCTTACCAAATTCACCGATATCATGGTTTTTAATACCCTGCAAATGACGTTCGCCATGGCCATCTAAAAACATAACGGCCTGTGTATTGGTGCGCGATAAACGCACTAATAAGTTGGTCATTTCTTGCTCGGCAAATGGCGGATTAATATGCTCAGAACGCTTGTTGTATTCCACAACCGTTTCGCCATCTTGCTTAACACCGGCCTCTTGCGCCAGTTTTGGCTCTTCTGATGGGTTAATAAAAGTGAGTGTGATATTTTTCTTTTCACGCCGATAGCGCGCGACAAAATCTATCATACCTTTTCTAAAGGTATCACCGCGGTTGGCATCGTCATTGGTGGCGTAAACCGTAATATTCACAGGATCTTTCATCTGCTTTAAGATGTTGACACTGCCTTGCGTCAGAATATTACGATTGGCTTGAGTAATGTCTTTTGCAACCCGATATTGATTAGTTAAATAGCCAATCAATATAACCAATAAAATAAACAAGACCACAAACAACCAGCTTTGTGCCAGCATTTGAAAACGTAAGTTGCGATTAATTTTCATACGAAGTATCCGATTAGCCTCTTAAACGGTCTGCATCTAAGCGACGAATGGTTAATATTAAAAAAGTTGTAATAAATAAAACAAAGTAAGCAATATCGGCAGTGTCAATCAATCCACCTGCAAACGATTGAAAATGTTTCATCAACGACAGTTGGGCCATGGTATTGCTGGGGTCGCCAGCAAAAAAACGGTCTAAAATCATCAGCGCGAAAAGTGCAATAAAGCTCAAAATAGCCGCTACAACTGGCTGTGAGGTTAAGCTTGAAAAATACAATCCTAAAGCTGAAAAACTAGCTACCAATAAAAATAAGCCGAGTGAATTTGCTAAAATGTAGCCAAAATCGATATCAGACCAAATATTTAATGTGCATAACATCAGTGCGATATACACAATTAAGATGCTCAAAAATGCTATTAAGCCGACAAATTTACCTAAAACAATTTCAGTCAACGATAAGGGGGCGCTGAATAAAAACGGTAAGGTTTGACTTCGGCGCTCTTCTGAAATTAAACGCATTGATAACAGCGGTACCGCAAACAACATGATAAAGGATGCCAAGCCATACACGGTTTGGCCCACAAACTGGGTCACGCCATAGCGTTCTGCTGGGCGAATCGCGCCTGACATTACTTCAAAATAATCATTTACACCGTTTAAGTAATAAGTACCAAATGCAAACATTAATAAGGCCAGAATAATCCAGCCCATGGGTGAGGAAAATACGCTTTTTAATTCTTTTCTGGCCACATTTAAAATCATGTTTTAGTCCTTTAAGCAGCTGACGCTTCGGCTAAGGCGGCGTCTTGATAGGTTAATTGAACAAACACATCTTCTAGACTGGTTTGATCTGGCGCAATTTGAAATAAGCCCCAACCGTTTTTAACCGCGGCTTGCACAATGGCTTCGTGCGGCATGCTGTTTTCGGCAAAACGCACGCGGATCATATTTTTATCGATTGCTTCCGCTTCCGAAACACCTACAATTTGCAATAAATCGGCCGTTTGTGGTGCATGTTTAAAGCCAATTAATAATTTATTACCAATGCGCTGACGTTTTAAAACATCAATACCGCCGTTAAAAACCAGGTTACCTTTATCAATAATCTGTACGTGGTCACATACCATTTCAACTTCTGGCAAGATGTGTGTGGACAAAATCACGCTGTGGTCCGAACCTATTTCACGAATTAGCGAACGAATATCACGGATTTGAATAGGGTCTAAACCCACAGTTGGCTCATCCAAAATGACCACCATTGGGTTATGTATAATCGCTTGCGCAATGCCCACACGCTGTTGATAGCCGTTAGATAAATTCTCAATCAAGCGTTTGCTCATATGCGTTAGACCGCAACGCTCTTTAGCGTTTTCAACTGCTTTTTTGATATTTCGGCTTGGTACTCTGTGCAATCTTGCCGCGATGGTTAAATATTCATCTACGGTAAATTCTTTATACAAAGGGCGCATTTCAGGCAAGTAACCAATCAAAGCTTTGGCTTCTTTTGGGTTTTCAATCATATCTATGCCGCAGATTTTGACTGAACCAGCACTAGGGGCCAAGTTGCCCGTAAGCATCTTCATGGTGGTGGATTTGCCTGCACCATTGGGGCCTAAAAAGCCCAACACTTGTCCTTGAGTCAGGTTAAAGCTAACGTTACTCACTGCCTCGCGACCACCATAAATACGCGTCAGTTCTGACGCTTCTACTGTTAAATTTGTCATCTTTATTGTCTTAAATTTGTTGCCTAAACTCAATGGGAATATTTGAAACAAAATTGCTAGATTAGTTTCAAGCAAAAAGTTATAGTCTTATATATATAAATACAAATGAAATATTGCTTAACCTTCAATTATGGATGAACTTGCATTAACTGTCACGGACTAATCATTTATGCTAGATTTATGTCGCTTAATTTAGCGCTTAACTTGCAATGTTAGACCATGCCCTTTATTAAAGTATCTGGAAACTAAACAATGCCGCCCATTAAAAAGATTGCCCTTGGACTTTTAATTACATTCAGCACAGCTGGTAGTTTTAGTGCGCGGGCTGAAATAACAGCACCAAAGACTAAATTACCCACTATCACCAGTGCTAGCCCAGAATTTGTATATAAATACTTGCTTGGTGAGATTGCAGGGCAACGTGGTGACATTACTTTAGCGAGCCAATTATTTTTAGACTTAGCCAAACAAACGCGAGACGCGCGCTTGGCAGAACGCGCTGCAAAAGCAGCGGCTTACGCCAATCAACCTGGCATTGCTTTGCAAGCAGCCACTTTATGGGTTGAATTAGATCGAACATCGCTAGAAGCACAGCAAGCTTCTAGCCAATTATTAGTGGCCAGTGGCAATTTAAAACAAGCCAAACCGCATATTCAGCAACTTTTGGCTAGGCCAGAAACACGCGCAAACGGTTTTTTATACCTAAACACTTTATTAGCTAATCAAAAAGATAAGAATGAAGTTTTAGAATCCATTAAAGAATTTGCAGCACCCTACCCAAAGTTGCCAGAAGCACGCTTGGCAGTGGCGCAAGCCGCCATTAATGCAGATAACAATTCGCTTGCAAAAACAGAATTATCGGCTGCTGACAAGCTTAGTCCCGGCTGGGAAATCGCCGCGCAATTGCAAGGGCAAATGATTTTTAAAGAGTCGCCGACTAAAGCCATTACGTTTTATCAGGATTTTTTAAAAAAATACCCGCAAGCCAATGATGTACGCATGACTTATGCTAAAACCTTGGTGAATCAAAAACGTCATACTGAAGCAAAACCAGAATTTGTAAGATTAGTAGAAGAATCAAAAGGTAGCCCAGAAATCAGCGCGGTTGTTGGCTTATTATCATTAGAATCAAATGACTACAAAGATGCCGATAAATATTTTGAGCAAGCTCTAGCAGGTGGATTTAAAGAGCCGGAACAGCTATACATTTATTTAGGCAGAAGCGCTGAGCGTCAAAAAAACGATGCCAAAGCCTTAACTTGGTATGACAAAATCCAGCCAAGCAGCGAACGTTATTTAGAGGGACGACTTTCTGCCGCCAATGCAATTGCCCGGACTAAGAATCTTGATGCAGCGATTAGCATGTTGGACAACGTAGATGAATTAACGCCAGAGCAACAAATTGTGGTGATTCAAACCCAAGCGAATATGCTGGGTCAGGCTAAGCGCCACCAAGAATCGTTTGATTTAATGAGTATCGCAGTTAAAAATACACCTAACTCGCCTGAGCTTATTTACGATTACGCCATGGCAGCCGAACGCTTGGTCAAGCTGGATGTAATGGAAACTGAATTACGCAAAGTGATTTTGATGAAGCCTGACTTTGCAGCAGCCTACAATGCGCTTGGCTATTCATTTGCAGACCGCAACATTAAGCTGGATGAGGCAAAAACATTAATAGAAACCGCCTTAAAATTACAACCTAACGACCATTACATGTTAGACAGCTTAGGTTGGGTGCATTATCGCTTAGGTAATCTGGCATTGGCGGTTGAAAACTTGCGAAAAGCTTACGAAATGCAAGCTGACCCAGAAATTGCAGCGCATTTAGGCGAAGTATTATGGAAACAAGGACAGCAAGAAGAAGCCAAGAAAATTTGGGGCCTTGCTTTAAAAGAATATCCAGCTAATGATTTATTGGTTGCAACCGCGAAAAAATTTAACTCTTAATTTTTTGCGCGCCATTTGATGCGCCGCACAATAAGATCAAGCCTTTTAAAATGTCTGCAATATTAAGCTACAATCCATTTAAGTTAACCACTTAAATGGATTTTTTCTTGTTGAATTACCGCTATTTTTTATTACTTATTTTTGCGCTACTAAACGCTTGCGCCATTTTGCCAAAAACGCCAAGCGAACTACCAAATATATATGCGGCCATTCACCAACAGCATCTTACTCAGTTGGATGGAATAAAAAGCTATTTATTAAAAGGCCGATTGGGTGTTGTAACAAAAAAACAAGGCTTTTCTGGCAGCATTAATTGGCAACACACAGCACAAAACGACAATATTGATGTATTTTCGCCTTTAGGCGGAAAAATTGCTAATATTAAAAAAACAGCGCTTGGCGTTACCCTTACCCAACAAGATGGTCGCAACATCACCGCACAAAACGCTCAAAGCTTAATTGAAAGCACGTTAGGATTTAAATTACCACTGACGGGACTAAGTGATTGGGCTCTTGGCAAACCGACATCCAGTAGAATTGAGGCTAGCACATGGGATGCGCAAGGAAGATTGCTAACGCTAAAACAAGATGGCTGGGATATCAGCTATGAAAACTATGCGGATAACAAGGGTGTATCTTTACCTAATAAAGTGGTTTTGAAAAGTGAGCAGCTTAATTTAAAACTGTTGATTGAAAACTGGTCTGAAATCAATCAATAGTCACTACTTGTATTTTTAAATATTCATACTATGCAAGATTTTCAAACTTTTTTAGCGCCAGCAAAAATCAATTTATTTTTGCACATCACTGGCCGCCGTGCCGATGGCTATCACACCTTACAAAGCGTGTTTAAGTTGCTAGATTTCTACGACACTATTCACATTAAGCCCAACCACACAGGCCAAATTTCACGCGTTAATGTTATACAAAACGTTTCAGAAAGCCAAGATTTAACAATACGCGCCGCAATTGCCCTACAAAAAGCCACTGTCTGCCAACAAGGCGCCGATATCCATGTAGTAAAGCATATACCCATTGGCGGCGGCTTAGGCGGCGGTAGCTCAGATGCGGCCACCGTTTTATTGGCACTCAACCATTTGTGGAATCTAAATTTACCGCGCGAACAATTAATGAAGATTGGCTTAACGTTAGGTGCCGATGTACCAGTATTTATTTTTGGGCAAACTGCATGGGCCGAAGGCATCGGTGAACTATTATCACCTGTTGATCCACCTCAACAAATCACAAATAATAAGCAAGAGCCCTACTATGTTGTGCTTACACCGAACATTCAGGTGTCAACAATGCAAATTTTTGCGAATCCGCGATTGACAAGAGACACGAAACCATTGAAAATAACCGACTTTTCAAGCACTGCATTTAATCACTTAAATAATAAGCGATTTAAAAATGACCTTGAAGAAAGTGTGTGTGAGTTATTTCCTGCAATTGCATCCACCTTAAAATGGTTAAATCAATTTGGTGAAGCAAAAATGAGCGGCTCTGGCGCATCAGTTTTTGTAAAAGTTAACTCCAAACAAATTGCTGATGAACTTTTTGCAAATAAACCTGCCAATACCACGGGATTTATTGCAAAGGGATTAAGTAAACACCCGCACTATGCGCTAGCTTGTTAAAGGTTAGTCGTTCGATTTTATTGGGGAGTCGCCAAGTTGGTTAAGGCACTGGGTTTTGATCCCAGCATCCGAAGGTTCGAGTCCTTCCTCCTCAGCCAATATTTAGTATGCAGATAGTTTATTTGCATCGATTAGAATAGTAAGCGTGTAGATGCGGGTATGTAACCCCTTCAATTTACACGCTTTTATTTTTTGTTGAATTAGCGCAGTGTTTAGTTTAATACAATAAGCTAAACATCATAAAAAGCTAAAAAACAGCTATGGATTTGAAATTAAGTACTGATTAATTAATAACGTAAAATTAAGTACTTAAGCTTTAAACAACTTAAGTATTAAATACCTTAAGAATTAAACACAAGGGGCGGCATTTTGAACAACGGTAATATGATGGTGTTTACAGGCAATGCCAATCCAGAACTTGCGCAACAAGTTGCAGAGCATTTAGATATTGAGTTAGGCCGCGCTGATGTGGGCCGTTTTAGCGATGGCGAAGTCATGCTTGAGCTACTTGAAAATGTTCGCGGTAAAGATGTGTTTGTATTGCAATCGACCAGCCACCCGACCAATGACACCTTAATGGAGGTCATGGTCATGGTAGATGCGCTACGTCGATCATCGGCTGGCCGTATTACAGCTGCAATTCCTTATTTAGGTTATTCGCGTCAAGATCGTCGTCCGCGAAGTGCGCGTGTGGCAATTACGGCAAAAGTGGTCGCTAATATGCTCACAAGCGTTGGTGTTAATCGCTTATTAACCATGGATTTGCATTCTGATCAGATTCAAGGTTTTTTTGATATTCCTGTAGATAATATTTACGCAACACCTATTTTGCTAGATGATCTATTGAAGCAAAATTATGAAGATTTAGTGGTGGTTTCACCAGACGTTGGTGGTGTAGTTCGTGCGCGTGCTTGTGCTAAACAGTTAAATTCGGATTTAGCCATTATTGATAAACGCCGCCCAAAAGCCAATGTAGCAAAAGTAATGAATATTATTGGCGAAGTAGCCGGCCGCACCTGTGTGATAATGGATGACATGGTTGATACCGCAAACACACTGTGCGAAGCGGCAGCCGCTTTGAAAAAACAAGGCGCTAAACGTGTATTGGCTTATGCTACACACCCCGTATTATCGGGTGCAGCCGCAGAGCGTATTATGAATTCTGATTTAGACGAGTTAGTTGTTACCAATACGATTAAGTTGAGCTCAGCATCGGCAAACTGTACAAAAATTCGCCAACTAAGTGTTGCTGGTTTATTGGCAGAGACGATTAAACGTATTAGCCAAGAAGAGTCCGTTTCTTCTTTATTTATGGATTAATACTAATCATAAACAAATAATTAATATTAAAATTTTTTAAGCCTGTTTTCTGGTCGCGGAAAACAGTTTTTGTGTAGTACCGCTGTTTGTGTATTGTTTTATATAATTAACAGCAAAATAAGGAGCAATAAAATGAGTATCGAAATTAATGCAGTCAAACGTGATGTCAAAGGTACGGGTGCGAGCCGCCGTGCACGTCGCGCTGGCAATGTACCAGGTGTGGTTTATGGCGCTGGCAAAGATGCCGTAAATCTTGAATTAAATCATAAAGAATTATTTTTACAATTCCGTCATGAAGCATTCCATGCTTCTATTTTGAGCCTAAATATCGGCGGCAAAAAAGAAAATGTATTGTTACGTGATTATCAAATGCACCCAGTGCGCAATACTATTCAACACATTGATTTTCAACGTGTTTCTGCTACTGAAAAAATTCACGTTAAAGTGCCATTCCACTTCTTAAATGAAGATGTTGCACCAGGCGTTAAATTAGGTGGCGGCATAGTGGCGCATATTCTAACTGAGGCTGATGTAAGCTGCTTACCAAAAGACTTACCAGAGTTTATTGAAGTAGACGTTGCTAAGCTTGAAATTGGTCAATCAATACATCTATCAGAAATTAAATTGCCAAAAGGCGTTGAATTCGTTCAATTGGCGCATGACAATGATGCCGCTGTTGCAGCGATTGCTAAAACGCGCGGCAGTCTTGCTGATGATACAGCAGACGCTAATGTTGCAGCAGCTGCAGCGGCTGAATCAGCAACCCCAGCATCTTAATTTTTGCTAAATAAAAAAAGACGCGCACCTTTTTCATAAAGTGCGCGTTTTTTATTTTCTAGAAGAATTGATTTTAAATTAAAATAATCACAATGAGCGGCACTAAACTTTTTGTGGGCCTGGGTAACCCTGGCGATAAATATATTTCCACGCGCCATAACGCCGGCTTTTGGTGGATAGATCAAATTGCGGGGAAAACCAATAGCAACCTTGCCATGGATGCTAAAATGTTTGGCATTGTGGCTAAATATGGGCAAGATAGGTGGCTGTTAAAACCCACTACTTTTATGAATGCCAGTGGTAAATCCATTGCGGCACTCGCCAACTATTACAAAATCCAACCGGCTGAAATTTTAGTGATTCACGATGAGCTAGATTTGCCAGCAGGTACCGTTAAATTAAAGTTTGGTGGTGGTCATGGTGGCCATAATGGCTTAAAAGACACGCATGCCGCGCTTGGTACCGCCGATTACTGGCGGTTACGTATAGGCATCGGTCATCCAGGCGATCGCAATGAAGTGGTTAATTACGTGCTAAAAGCCCCATTAAAAGATGAGCAAACTGCCATAGACGACAGCATTATAAAAAGCGCCAATCTGCTGGATGCATTAACAGCAGGTGACTTTGATAGCGCCATGTTAAAATTACATACGAAGTCATAAAATCTGTGCAAATTTAAATATGCAATAAAACTAGCCTCATTTTTTCCAACTGTATTATCGTTTAGTACAAGGTGGCAAGGATTGAGTGGTTGAAGACAGTACATTAAATACGGCTAAGCGACGCAAAACGTAGCTAGCGCCGTAATCAACGAAAAGACAGACTGGAAAAATTATGAAGTGCGGAATTGTAGGCTTACCCAATGTAGGAAAATCTACCTTATTCAATGCCATTACCAAAGCGGGAATTGCTGCAGAAAATTACCCGTTTTGTACCATTGAGCCAAACGTGGGCATTGTAGAAGTACCCGACCCGCGAATAAAACCCTTAATAGATATTGTAAAACCGCAAAAAGTACAGCCTGCCATCGTTGAATTTGTCGATATTGCTGGTTTAGTTGCAGGTGCATCCAAGGGTGAAGGCTTGGGTAACAAATTTTTAGCTAATATCCGCGAAACAGATGCTATTTGCCACGTTGTACGCTGCTTTGAGGATGGCAATGTGATTCACGTTGCCAATAAAATTGATCCGCTGTCGGATATTGTAGTGATTGATACTGAGTTAGCATTGGCCGACATGGAAACCGTTGAAAAAACCATGCAGCGTGAAAGTAAAAAAGCCAAAAGCGGCGATAAAGACGCGATTGCATTGATTGCCTTATTAGATAAAGTATTACCCTGTCTAAACGAAGCCAAAGCCGTTCGTACACTGGGCTTAGATGCAGATGAGTTGCAATTATTAAAACCTTTATGCCTAATTACAGTTAAACCTGTGATGTACCTAGCCAATGTGGATGAAAAAGGTTTTGAAAACAATCCGCTGCTAGACAAAGTAGTTGCACTTGGCAAATCAGAAAACGCGCCTGTGGTATGTATATGCGCTAAAATTGAAGGCGAAATTTCAGAGTTAGAAGAAGACGACAAACTATTATTCTTGTCCGAACTGGGTCAAGATGAGCCCGGATTAAACCGCGTGATTCGTGCCGCTTACGACTTATTAGGCCTGCAAACTTACTTTACCGCCGGCGTGCAAGAAGTACGCGCTTGGACAATAAAAAAAGGCGCCACCGCCCCACAGGCCGCTGGCGTTATCCACACCGACTTTGAACGCGGCTTTATTCGCGCCGAAGTGATTCAATACGATGAATACGTAAAAAACAAAGGCGAACAAGGCAGCAAAGAAGCAGGCAAGATGCGTTTAGAAGGCAAAGAATATATAGTGCAAGACGGCGATGTGATGCACTTTAGGTTTAATGTTTAAGCTTAACAATAGCCAGTTTTT
>CAMCVF010000016.1 GCA_945881735.1 Methylotenera oryzisoli | reverse complement strand
TTTTGCACCACTACAGATGGGTTAATAATGTCATTACCTGCTTTTATTTGCACGCGTTTTGGTGAAATCAAAGGCGCTGAAATCTCCAACGTTTTTTCACCCTCTGCATTTAGCGCTTGAAAGCTGACGTCGTTTTTGGCGTAAATTCTCACAGGCTCACTATCATCGCGATGCAACAAGCCAGGCGTATGTGCGATGGCGCCAATAAAACTGCTTAATACAGGCTGGTTAGTTGCGTCGTTTAAAAACGCGGTAGTCACAACTGGCAAGCTAGCTGGATTCACTTCCGAAATAACAAAGTTATTGATATTGATATCTTTACCAGAAAGCAATGTAGCGCCACCTGTTGACGAAGGGAATAGCGTGACCGAGTTTATTTCAATATCGCCATTTGGCGCAACGGCGGTCAGACTAGATGGGTAACTGGCGTCTCCGGTCGAACGCACACCAACGCCTCCCGTTAGCGATAGAGCGCTAATAAAGCTTTGGTCTGAATAGCTATAAAACTTAACCTGATTTGCAGATGTTACAGTGGCTGCAACCGTTGTCGGGTTTAGCGCATTGATAATCTCTACTTGTTGTTTAGCTTGCAGTCGAACTTGGCTATCCATTAAAGCCAGCGATGCACTTAAATCGGCGTCTGATTTCACGTTGATTTCACCTTTGCCAGTATGCAACAACAACTGGTTAGCGGATCCATTGGTATGAATATTAATATCACCGCCACCAAGCTCCACCAGATTTGCAGCACTAGGTGCTTGATTCATATCACCTGTTACCCTGCCGTTGCTGGCGGCCACTACTTGCAAGTTACTTAATGTGCCACCTGCATGAATATTAACATCGCCTCCACCCAAAGTACCGATACCATTACTGAATCGATTGGCTATTTGCCCCGTGCTATAACGTGCAAACCATCTGGCCTGTGGATTTTCGGATGTTTGGTCTAAAACAGCTTCAGTCAGCCAACTTGTTACCACTTGATTAGGTGCAACACTTTCTGAACCACTGATATTGCCGCCAGCGGTAATATTCACATCGCCCCCACCGTCACCATAATACTCCCGCGCCTGCGTGTTTCTTAAATAATTAAATCCGTTTGGACGTGTATTATCGGGCAAACCAAGCGTGTAAATCGACGCGCCACTTGCAGTTGATGCCAGGTCGATATTATTGCCTGCCACGGCATGAATAAAGCCGGTACCGGTTCTTACATATTGACCGCTTCTAAAATTAATATCACCAACACCCGCCAACACGGTTTCAGGGTTCACCGCGCTGCCATCTGCACCGGCTATCAAGCGGTAACTCCATGTTTGCGGACGCTGCACTAAAATAGGGTTTGGCTCTATGGCAAGCGGGCTGTAGCCTGTAAATTGCTCAAAATCTAAATTCGCGTTTACATTCAAATTGCCATTGGCGCGCAATACTAATTCGCCGCCGCTTGGCATGGTATCGCCAAATATCCAGTTATTGCTAATGGTTAAATTGCTAGCACTGTTTACTTGAACAATTGGATTAATAGTAGGCGCTAAACCATCGCGGGTAAGGCTAAAGTTGCCTAACTGCGCGTTCACATTCGTTACAAATGTATTCGTATCGTTGCGAATGGTTGTTTGCTGAGCGGTACCTAATGTTGTAAAGCTATACTCTTTTACCGCGCCAATATTCACGCGTTTGGCACCCGTGACTGCCGCTGCCACTTGGCTATCAACATTCAATCCATTACCCGCACCTGCGCCTGTTCGGGCTGCGTTAAAACTCACCTTGCCGCCTTCACCTTTAACAGCGCCTACTTGGTCACCCGATACATCAATAATGGCGCCTAATAGGCCGCCACCGTCGGTGGCATCTGTTCTAACAATACCGCTATCGCTTGATAATGTAATATCACCGCCATTACCCAAACTGCCTGCTGTGCTTGTGGTATCGGCCAAGCCTTTGGCCAATAATTGTGCACCGCGATTAACCGTGACATCATTTTTGGCGTATAGCTCGATATTGCCGCCCTTGCTGCCTGATGCATCTACCGTACCGTTAACCGTAATTGCGCCTTGCTCAACGTTGACTTTCACCGTGCTAGCCGTAATTTTGTCGCTAGCACCAATGGTAATATCACCCTCACGCACGCGATAAGTTTGCTCGGCGGCAAAGTTACCTAAGGCTGTCAGTACTTGGCTAAAATTACTAATCGATTTTGCATCAACGCTGGTAATGGCGGTTTTAGCCGATTGTGCCGCTTCGGCGGCTTTAATCGTGCCCGCCAACTTCACATCGCCACTTACTGCAGAGGCCGTAAAGCGCCCTGCATCACCATTCCCTAAACCTGATACATCAACCAATGCACCTGCTTGCACATCAATATCGCCATTGGCCGATTGCAAGGCAACACTGCCTGCAGGTATGGTAACCGTTTGGTCGTTAATGACAAAGTTAGTGCCTTTAACATCAATACTGGCCCCATTTTCTAATGACACGTTATCGGTTGCCAAAGCACCTGTTGCACTTACCGTGACTTGGCCACCTTTAACCACAATAGCCGCGGCATGTCTGTCAGTGGCATTGTTGGCAAGCGTGGTGCCGCCTGCCAACAACACTTGATCGCCAGATAAACTTAAACGTGTGCCTTGCGTTTGTGTTTCAACTAAATTGCTTGGCTGAGCGCCAATTGTGCCTTGAATCTTTAACAAGCCAGCATCTAGGTTACCCGCTTTAATCTCATAATCCGCTTGGTTTTCGGTGGTTAATCTTGCTGAGCTTAATGTTAAGTTTTGGTCTGCCAATAACTGGTTTGATGTGCCTTCGTTGGCTAATCTTGGTGTATTTCCTAACGCCACTATTTGTTCGCTGGCATTTATATCAACTTGGTCATAGCCTGCTAAGCGCACCGTATTATTACCAACGGTAACTGTTTCTGATTGAATAATTAAATTACCATTACCCAGCGTTGGCGCTCCCCCCCTACTTAAAGGCGCTGCTAAGGCAAAAGCCGCATTATCATTATTAGCAATGGTTAGGTTTTTAGTGATAATAGTGGCAGTTTCGCCATCGTTTTGATAGCCAGCAAGCCCCGCACTTTGCAGCGTTAAATCAAAATTAGTATTGCCAAATGTGGCATTGCCGTAAATATCAATAGTCGATTGGCTGTTTAATTTCAAGCTACCTGCTTCAGTAAACGCGGCTAATTGAGCGGCTTGTAACCATAGACCACTAACCACGGATTCGCCATTGACTGGTGCACCTAAACTAATACGTCCTGATGAAAATGCCAGCGCTGCACCCTCTGCAAAGTTAATACTGCCAATTAATTGCGTGCTTCTGGATGCGTCAAATAATACCGATCCATTGGTTGCTACGGTTGCGCCTGCTTCAACAATCAAATCACCGCGACTGGCATTGGTGTTTTCGCGTGCAACCGTTGTCGCGTTGCCGGATGATACTCGTATCAATGCACCATCGCCGTCTACACTATCGGCTACACTGCCGATGGTTAAATTTTTATTGCTACCAGCGTTGCCACTGCCGGTTAAGCTAGATCCAGCGTCTAGCTTAATCGTATCAGTTGCCGCCAAAATCACATCTGGCCCCGCTAAGTTAGCATTGCCACTTAATCGTACTTCTGCCGAAACCACATTTACATTATTATTGCTACGCGTGCCGCCCAGCAATAGGCTGGCGGCATTAAATTTTTCTAGCGTTGCTTCATCAATCGCTAAATAATTAATGCCGTTTAAATCCACTGGGCCTGTTTGCTCGCCAGCACCAACTATTAACAGGTTAGGCGCGGCAATATCCACTTCGGCACCAAGTCCCGCTTGTTTTTTAATGGCGGTTAAAGTGCCTTGCAGCACTAAACTCTCGGTGGCGGCAATGGATAGCGTGCCGGCATCAATGGTTTTCTGTGCTTGAGCATTTGCACCAAAAAAGTTACTGGCCAAGGTGGTGTTATATTGCGCCAACTTAAAAGCATCAGCACCAGAGCGCACAATAAAGCCGCCTGTACGCGCAGTTTGCGCGTAACCATTGCTTGTGTAAGCCGCCAAATGGCCTGAAACTAATGTACTGCCATTAATTAAATTTTGCGTTAAGCCAGCGGTTCTATCTTGCTGGTTAGAAACAGCAGAAACCAGCACCGCACCCGGTAATAGTGCATAGCGTGCCGGTAATAAAGTGTAATAACCAGCCGCAATGCCTGGCGCGCCAGAGATATACACCTCGTCGCCCGCCTTAATATTACTGCCTAGCCAATATTGCGGATCGTAGCTGGCAAACGGCTGATTATTGTTTGGCATAATCACCCAAGTATTGGTGGCGTTTTGACCAAACGCTTGCTGGTTGGCATTGGCGGCGAGTACGTCGCTGCTACCGCCCAAACCGGGCACCCATTCATAGGCAAATAAATCGCCGCCGCCACTAATATCAATTTCGCTATTGGGGTTTTGATTTAAGTTAGGTGCTGATAACTTAACCACGCGCTCTGGCACAGCGCCCAGTACAATGTTTTGTGGCCCAAAGTTGTATAAATAATTTTGGCCATCTTGCTGCGTAAAGCCAAATGGAATCAAGGCATTTTGTGCCGATACCGATGTGACGCTTCCTGCATTTAAATTAAGTGTATCGCTTGCGTTTAAGGCAATGGTGCCAAATGGCGCCAGCAATACGCCATTTTGGTTAATGGTTTCTGCATTAATATTCAGCTTGCCGCCAGCAGACAGTATCTGGTCATATCCAGCACCAGCATTGATTTGATTGATATTAACCGTACTACCCGTACCGCTTACACTCACGGTGAAATCGGTGACTGTTGTGGGGTAAATTTGTCGTGCGTTTAAGTTTAGAGTGCCAGTTGCCAGCAAAGCGCCTACTGGCGGCTGCCTAAATTGACCTGCAGCTACATTGGGGTTACTAATGCCAGTTAAACGAATGTCACCGCGACTATTAATGCTACTATTGGCAAAGCCAGATAGCGCAAATGAGCCCTTTAGCTGGGCTAATTCGGCATTAAGTGTTAGTTGTGATGTGCCTGCAACAGCAATTGGCGCTTCAAATTCGCTGTTTGGTCTAATGGCATTTGTTATTCCTGCCACATCAACAAAATCACTCGTTGTATTTCCAATCATCACATTCGGTGCGGATACGGTAACGACTGCATCTGGCGTTGCTTCAATAATTCTGGCATTTAAATCAATGCTGCGTGATGCGGCTAAATTCACGTTACCATTAAAACGCACACCGTATTCGGATTCTAAAGCCAACTCACTAAAACCACCTGCCGCAATGCGGTCAGCCGCTAATTTAGCCACACCACTTGCTGCCGGCTGCACGGCATCGCCCACTGCCAACGTGTTTGGCACAAACGTGCCCGATTGCGCGATATCCACATACCATAACTGGCCTGGCGCGTTACCAGGATTGCCTGTATTCACATCGGCCACGCTGCCAGGGTATGGTGAAGAGATCAAGCCCAAGCCTGTTGTGGTGCCACGAGTTAAACGCACCTCTAAACCGCCAGCCAAGCCGCCTGGTGAAGTGGCATTATACGTAGAATCCAGCAATATACCTTCGCGCGCAACTACCGTCACATCACCGCCATTACTGGCAACAACCGTTGGTATAATTTGGCTAACGTTACGCACATCCAGCACAGTTGACGTGCCAGATACATTAATCTCAGAACCTGCTTTTGCAACAACAAACCCTTTTTTAGCATCAATGGTGACATGGCCGCCATCATAAACAGTACCAACACGCTGATTGATATTATTGGGGGTCAATACAGTATGGCCACTGGCATTTAATTTAGCGTTGGCACCTAGCCAAATGGCTTGCGCGGCGTTGTAGCCATTGTCATCTGCCGACGAAGGGTTGCCATTCATGGTTAATGAAATATCACCACCTAAGGCTTCTAAAGTACCATCAACAACAAGCTGATTATCCCAAGCCGAAAGTGCAATTGTTGGCACAATTTTATCGCCATGGGTTGATGTTCTGGCACCATTTGCATCCATTGCAATTCTGGCGTTGGCCTCTACAACCAAGCTACCTCTAGAAACACCACTGGTTAAAAACGCATCAGGGACTGTATTGCCTAATGCCGATTGTGTGGCCAATGTAAGGCTTGTAGATTGGCGCTTAAAAGCGGGCAATAATGTTGGCATGGCAAAATCATGTACACGTGCACCCGTTTTTTGTAGGCGGTAACTACTGTTTAGTAAATAATTTTTAGCTACAACACTGACATTGGTGTTTTCTCTGACTAGAACGCCATCTCGGCCTGTTAAATCAAAACTGGTGAATCCGCTATTTTGAAAAAAGTCAGGAGTAGCCAAAAGTTCACGCGCATCACCAAAACCCGTATTGCCAATCGTAACAAATGGGGCCGAAATAGATAACTCACCGCCAGTACCCAATGCAAAACCACGCAACTCACCATTTAGTTTTGGTGCAACATAGGTAAACGGATTAGCAGGGTCACCTTGCCCCACTTGGGTTGCTATTTCAATGCTGCCGGCATTGCCTTTATCCAAAACTTGATCATTTTTTTCTGTATGTAGCCAGCCACCGCCAGACACATCAACCAAACTACCAGCGCCCAAGGTTACTTCGTCAGCAGAGATTAAATGTACACTACCGCCATTTTCTTGAATACGGCCAATGGGCAGCGCGCCGTTGGTATCGTTAACCCAATCACCAGAGACATCTAATTTAACGCCATTTGCTAGCATAATATTAGTGTCGTCAGCGGCTACAGAGCCTTCTGTAAATAAACTGGTCAGCGCAATATCACCACTGCGCGCCGTAATATGTTGATTCACTTCAATATCACGCCCAGTTAGCGCCAATTTTGCGCCGTTCACTAGGTTTAGCGCACCATCCACTTTTACATTACCAGCAGTGTTAATGGCAATATCTTCAAAACCACTGTTGCTTAACATGCCAGCGTCTAGCTCTACAGCGTTCACGCGATTAACTGGTAAGACGGAGCTTGCATTAAAGCTGCCATCCAGCAACACGGTGCTACCAATATTAATATTCGGCGCCACGGTATTCGATGGCACTAATAAGTTAATCGACAATTGCGCCATTAAATTATCAGCGTTGCGCTGTTTTTGACCATAGATTGCGCTACCGCTTAATTGTCCATCTAGCGCAATAGTGTAGGCATCAATTTGCAGCGCTTTTGCTTGCACAGTGCCGTCTGTTGGGTTGAGTGTTTTACCATTGACTAGACGGCTGCCCTTACCTTCGGTGTAACCTCTTTCTTGAATCTCTCGAAAATTTCTGCTACCCAAGAAACCCGTAAATAAAGTATCTGCTGGCGCATCACCAATGGCATAGTATTTTCTATCTGATGCAACCAACCATGTTTCTCGGCGAATACCATCGTTAAATAATAATGATCCGCCAGAAACATCAATTATCGATCCCTCACGTTGCACGACATCGCCTTCAGATTGCAACTTAACCGCACCGCCTTCCGCTAATTTTTCACCAATCGAGCGCGGTACTTGGGCCACAAAACCATCTAAATCGGCAACACGAGAATCAGGCGTGTTACGAATATCAAAAATCACTCTTTCACGATTTAAAAAAGCATCTTTGTTAATTGGGTTATTTTTTAAATCGGTTTGGGTTAACAATACCTCTACAAAATTGCGGCTTAAATCAACCGCCACATTTTTTAAACCAGACGCATCCACTAAGGTATTTTTACCCAAATAAATTCGGCTTTCTGTATCTGCTTCCGTAAAAACGTTACCCGTATCATCAGCATTAAAGAGCTTGCCTTGTTGCGCTGAAATATTAACAAAACCACCCGGCACCACAATTTTGGCGTCGTCGTTCACAACCACTTGACGGCCGATTGCCTCAAGCACTGGCGGGTTGAATATTTGTTCATCACTAATGGTGGTGCCGGTTACGTTTACTGCGGCCATTACTTTTTGATAATACGATTTTTCGCCACTGCCTATCGGCTCACCAATGAGCGGGGTCGAAAATAACTCATTCACCTTGTAAGCAGCAGCTTTATCTTCTGCCAAAATAGCCGTTACACTTTTTTCACCAAACGTTAATTTACCCGTGCGGCTGCCAGTAATTAATGTATTGGGGATTGATTCATTACCAACGGTTAATCGCGTACTAGCCTGCACGGCTTCGGCACCTTGGTACACCAACTCATCGGTATCTTCTGCTTTTGTATCCCTTGCCAGCAAACGGATTGATCCTTTTTGTGTGGCTGATGATGTTGCTGTAACACGGCCGTTTTGGTTCACCAAAAACGATGCTATGGTAACGTTTCCGCGTTGCGCCAAAATGCGGCCCATGCTGTCGTTTGTTACTTGACCAAACAATTCCGCTGGCGTGGTGTCTGGGTCACTGGGTTTCTTTTTATACGAATCAACTTCTACTAAAACACCAGCCAGTCCTTTAAAAGCTGAATCATCGGCGTAATCAAAACTTCCCGCGCCCAACTCGTTTAATTCTGGCGCGTACGATAAATACACCTTTTCGCCAGACGCCATCACTATTTGGCCTTCTGTTGTTTCAATACTACCTTGGTTAATCACCTTTGGGGCAAACAGCAAAACCGAGCTACCCAATGCGGCTTTAATTTGTGCATCTGGTTCAACCTGCACAAGCACGGTTTGAAAACCATCGGCATCGCCGCCCCAGTTGTAAGCAGCCAAGCCATTATTTAAAAATGCCGCTTGCAAATGGCCTTGTTCACTTAAAAAATCGTTGTCTTTTAAATCTAACGCAGAGGCAACCAAGCCATTCACATTTACCCTTGCGCCATTGGCAAACAAAATACCATTTTGGTTGATTAGATAAATGCTACCGTTAGGTGAACTTAACGCGCCTTCAATAATGCTTTTAGGGCCATTTATGCGCACTAATGTGGCCGACCCTGCGCCACCTAAATGGTTAAAGTTAACGGCACTGGCAGAGCCAATATTGAAATTGGTGCCTTGCAAAATACCTTTTTGGGTTAATTGATTAATATTGAGTTGGGCGCCCGTTAAGCCTAATGGTGTTGGGTTATTAAGCCCAGTGATAGTGCCGTTTACTATCGTTAAGCCTGTTGGCAATGTATTGACCGGCAGTAACGGGTCTGCAAACGCTAACTTGACAGAACCTGCCATACTGACGCCCAGTATTAAAATACTTAAGATCCATCTTTTTGATTGTTTAAAGGCCTTTTTAAAGGCTTTGGCAGCGCCATTTTTTCCAGATTGATGACCACGAACATGCTCTCCTACCGCCATCCAAATACCACGCGATGTGTTGTAAACAAGACGATAAATTCCAATGTTCATAGTATTAACCTTTTAAAACTTCCCAATCAAACCGCTTAAAAAAACCTCAATACAAATAGCCTAACCATAATTTTTTGCAAAAGGATGAAAAAATTACCGTTAAGTCACTTGATATATGTTAATTGCTTACATGCACAAAAGCCCTCCCCCAATTTCAGGGAAGGGCTATTATTTTACCTATTCATCACAGAGAATGAAACATTCTGTTTTGAATATGTACTTAAAATTACAATGATGGGAAAGCTACTAACGGTGCGCAAGTATTACCATTACGTGAGTACTTAGATACAAAAAGTGGTTTAGCTGTGTAGCTTGCGGACTGTGGTAATGTTGCAAATGCGTTTGGTACTGATGTGAATGTACCGCCGTCATTGCCTGTGTATTTTGTAGCACCTGCACGTTTTACAAACTCGGTATAGAAACTATTTTTAACACCGTCTGCTGACAATGCTGGCACTACATCGCCATTCACATTAGTTACAGAAGTGTTGCGCTTTTGCATTGACAATTCCACTACAAAGTCGTATTTGCCGTTTAACAAGTTGTCTTTAGATGGGGCAATACCAGTGGCGCCAACTGAAGAAGTTTGTGTTGAACCGTTAAAGATACCAGCGCCATCTAAATGACGGAAACTGAAACCAGCTGCAGATGAAACTGGAGCTGCACTGGTGTAGCTGTCTAGTGACAATACGCCAATTGCTTTTGATGGGCCACCATTACCAGCTACTGTTCCGTTAGGAACAAGGTCAAATCTTACACGGTAGTTTAAGTTATTACCGCCCTTCACGTTAAACACGGTACCGTTTTGTGCCGCTTTTAGGCAGTTGCGTACATCGCCAGAACCTGAGTTTTCTACCACAGTAAAACCAGCAGTCGGGTCAATGATAATTGGGTCTGCTACAGTACCTAAGTGAGCACCGTCATAACCAAAACTATCAGACGCCGCTGCTGGTGGCGTATCAGCAAAGCCAGCAGTTGAAGCGTTGCATGGGAAACCACTAAATAACCAGTTATAAGAGGTTTGTGTACCAGAACCGTCTACACGGCGGCAAACCACCACTGGGTCTTCTGAGCCGTCAATTGCTGACCAGTTATCGATCTTGCCAGCCAACATTGCACCGTATTGTGCGCGGCTGATATGAGTAGTAGCAGCAACTGCATCAGTGGCTACAATACCCATCATAATTTGGTTTAATGGGCTATTCGTTAAGCGGCCTAACTCAGCGTTAGATAACTGCGCCTGACCGTTTTCTGTATTGTACGGCTGTTTAAACATCGCTGGCTCAACGTCAGACACACCCATATCTGGCACTAGACCAGTATTTGATGCTGTGGCGTGACCAGTAACGCCTGGGTCGATACCTTTTAAATCGCACGACCAATTGTATGTTCTTGCTGATGAGCCTGTGCCTACTGTTGTAGTTTCTTCTATGCAACTGTTAAGATCGAGTGTTTGGATGCGTGCTGCACGAGCCATTGGATCTACACCAAATACTGAGCCACCAGCTGAACGTTTAATAAACAAGATATCAGTACCCACTGGCACACCAGTAATACCAGCCGCGGCTTTACCTAAGTAAGCGCGGTGATTTACACCAGAATCTTTACTGCGGATAGCTGTTACACCTGTTAGCATACTGCTTGAAATATCGGCCAAAAAGTTATCTGGGGCACTGGCGCCTGATAAAAATATAACCTTTGTGCCTGCTGGAATTGTTGGGCCGGCTGCTTGAACTGACATGGCCGCTAATGCTAAACCAGTCGCGACTGCAATTTTTGTAAATTTCATGATGTTTCCTTTGTATATAAAATTGTGTATCTAAGGTTTTAATCCACTATTGCTTACGTAATTAATACCAAGCAATAGCGAGTTGTAGTTTTTTAAAATTAAGCTTGTTTGTTACGACGACGTGCAATAGCACCAACTAAACCTAAACCAGCCAATAACATGGCATACGTTTCTGGCTCTGGTATTGGTGCAATTTGTGGTACGGCCGCAATTTGTAAGCGCCATTCGTTATTTAGAAAGTAAGTTTTTGCAGTGACTGCTATACCATCAACTGAAGTTAACTGTTGCACGAATGATGCTGCTGCGCTTGAACTTTGTGTCGTTTGTGCAAGAAAGTATAAGTTTGAAGTTGCACCAAATACGTTAGTAGTATCAGATAAATTACCGTTATAACTTGCGCCACTATTGCCTGCATAGGCTGCGCCATTATCAGCAATAGTTAGCGCATAGGTATCCGTGGCTGCGCTTGAAATATAACCGTTTGAAGCAGGTACGTAAGCATTTAAGATTGTAACGGCTGCTTTTTCTTGGTTGTTGCTTGGCGTATGTGCTAAACCATTTGCATCTTGTGTAATCAACAAGCGAGTACGGCCTACACTGTCAAATGCTGCCAAGTTCCACTGAGCATTTGCAACACTACCACCAGCAAATGCTAAACCTGTTAACACGTCATCAAAAATAACGCCATTTGAGCCGATTAATGATGATCCTACTTTTGCATTAGCTAGTAATGTATTATTGCCTGAGGTTGTTGTAAATTGATCATCACCCACTAAGTCATTTAAAAACTTGTCCCAGTTTAAATCGTACGTATAACCAACACCTGCATCAGCATCCCAAGCACTGAAAACAAATTCAGAGTTGCCGTTGTTTGTTGAAATGTCAGCGTTTGCAGACATTGCCGTTGCTGATAAAACTACTGCAGCAACTAAAGCTTTTAATTTAAATTTCATTCTAATTACTCCTAAATGTATAAAAAAACAATTGAACTTCTAAAACAAACTACCAAAACTTCTAAAAACTGTCGTCAATCTGTCGCTAAATATTAGCGCCGTTTAAAACCATTTAAAAAATTTACTTGCAACACCCTTTAAAATTAAAGCGCCTAGCTTAAATACTCAAGTAAACAACTGCTATCGCATTACGACAGGTTACACATAATAAAGTAGCAATGTGAATCCTTAATGATGAAATTATAGTCTGTTCGGCTTACTTGTTTATTGGCTTGAAATTAACAATTATTATAATCTAAACGAATACGTTATTGCTTTTACTATATTTAGACTATAACGCTTTAATATGACATGCATTGAAGGTGGGCGTAGTCCTAACGGACTATAAGAAACACCTCTATTTGTAGTCCGCTTGCGTTGCGAAAAAAGCTGCAGCAAGGCAGCACGGGACGTCATCAAGGCGTCATTTTTTGTTTATATGATATATTCATTTTTAAATTACAGAAAGCACCGTTATGGAAAACAAAATCATGAAAAATCAGGCCATGTCTTATTTCAATCACACGCTTGCCGCATGCTTTGTTTCAGCTGGTTTAATTGTATCAACAATGCCCGTTTTTGCCGATCAGGCTAGTGATATTGCAGGCATAAAAGCTAACCTAGAAAAAAGAAAGCCGCCTTTGTCGGCAAAAAGCATTAAGGAATCACCGATTGCTGGTGTATACGAAGTGTTTGCTAATGGCAATATTTTTTATGTAGACAAAACCGTTTCTTATGTATTTGTAGGCGGATCACTATTAGAAGATGCCACCAAGAAAAACTTAACCGCCGAACGCTTAAGCGAATTAACCAGTATTAAATTTGACACATTACCGTTTCAAAATGCCATTGAAATTAAAAAAGGCACTGGTGCATATAAATTTGCTGTTTTTTCGGATCCCGATTGCCCGTTTTGCAAAACGCTGGAACAAGGTCTTGATAAATTAGCACTTACTGATTACACCGCTTATGTATTTTTATTCCCCTTAAAAGAGCTGCACCCTGATGCAGCAGCAAAAGCAGAATCCATTTGGTGCGCAAAAGACAAATCGCAGGCGTGGACTAATTTAATGGTAAAAGGAGATGCGCCACAAAAAGCCACTTGCGCCAACCCATTGGAAGATAACGAAAAACTGGCAGATAAATTAGGTGTAGCGGGCACACCGACCATTTACTTAAACGATGGCAAACAAACGCAATCGCCGCAAGATTTGGTAAAAGCCATTAAAAAAGAGATTTAATTAGTATTTGCTATATGGCTAGTCATGACTGGCCATATAGCTACCTATTTAATTAATGTGAATCAGCCCAATTAATTAAATCGATATTTTTTGCAAATTTTAAAAACTAATTATTTGTAACTTTAACCAAACCAAGCTTGACGCCCTTTACAGAGGCTTGGCTGCGGTTTTGCACATCAAGTTTACGCAATATATTTTGCACATGATTTTTAACGGTGAGCGGACTAATATCCAAAATAGAGGAAATCTCCCAATTGGTTTTGCCCATATGCATCCACTGCAAAATTTCGGTCTCTCTACCGGTGATTTTTCTACTGGATTTGCTTGGTTGCACAATACTTTTACTGTGATTACTGGTCACTCTAATCAGCGCGCAGTGCAAATATGGCATAATCAGCTCTAAAATTCTGGCATGATTAATATTGAGTTTTTTGGATAAACGGGCAAAAACCACAAAGGTAGAAGTTCTAGTATTGTTATCACCAAAGCCATGTACTAAAAAATCACCCATTTCAGACGATTCAAGATTTTCTTGTGCAATATTTAACACCGAAAACTGATTGTAATCAGTTGCTTTAATATTATTGGCCACCAAAACAGGTTTTGCCGATTTTTTCCAAATTTTTAAAGCTTGTCTAGCTAAGCCTAATTCGTTATGAATAGAATGATTAAAACGCGTTTCGTCAAAATAACGCGAACTAGTAAAGTACTCAAAACTGTAATCCTCAGTTTCGTTAGACTTAACGCCAAAAATCATTACCTCGTGCGCCAGCAAATACTGAAAACCTGATTGCAGCCAATTAAACAAATGGGGACGCTGCGATAATCGTAGCGATTCTTCAATTACTTCCATAAAAACGAGGCGTTGCTCATCATCCAAGAAAATTTGGGCTTTTGCAGTCTCATCAATATTGAAGTTTGATCTGATAATCATTGATTTTGCTTATTTAGAAATAAACAGCATTTATAGATTGCGATAATTGTCGCCTGATTCAGTGACAGCTTGATTAACCTTAGATGGCATTTTTATTACAGTTTTGTCGCAAATGATTAAGAGTTGAAAATCTATAAACTGTCACATTATTAATGAATAATGGTGACATGAAAAGATCAGATTTGTATGCCTTAAGCTTTTTAGTTTGGATTGGTAGCGCCAGTGTAAATACACATGCCGATGTATTGGTTGATCTGGAGGATGCAGATGAAATCAGCATTATGAACACGCAACTGAATCATCGCTTTACGGTGAAAATTGCAGAGCCTATTGAAAACAAGTTATCGAATATGGGTGATTTAAGTACATCATCTAACAAGGCGATTAAGCAATTGCCTTTTCATGATGAAGTATTAGCCGCTGCCGATATCACTTCAATTGAGCCCGCACTGATTCATGCTGTGATTGCGGTGGAATCGAAACACAACGCACTGGCAAAATCGCACAAGGGTGCTTATGGATTAATGCAGCTAATGCCGGCTACTGCCATGCGTTTTCATGTAAAAGATAAGCGTGATGTTGGGCAAAATATTTTGGCCGGCGCACAGTATTTGCGGGAGTTACTCACTTTATTTAAAGGTGATCTAAAATTAACTTTAGCCGCTTATAACGCAGGACCTGGGGCCGTGCAAAAATACAAAAACCATGTGCCACCATACCGCGAAACCATGCACTATGTACCAAAAGTGCTTAAGTATTATCGGCAATATTCATAAATCCAATCCAGCAAGAATTATCCAATATACCAATACTGTTAGCAAAGCGTTCTGATTGAATGGCCATTATGGCTAAACCATCATTTTCCTAGGCATAATTTCGATTTAAAGCACGCTGTGACAGGTGCAGGCCCCTCAGATGCAGGCAAATCTGTAGGTGGATTTAAGGTAGCTGGCGCCGTTTCAGTTGCTGGTACTGTTTCTGGCAATGGTATTGCTACTGGTGGAGTTGCTGCCGCTGTTGATGGCAACGCACTTCCAGGCTCATAAACAAATCGCCATTCTTCAAATTTTTCGGCGGCGTTAAACGCTTCAAACTCTGGCGGAAGGCGTGCTTTTTTAACCGGTTTTAATTGCGAGCTGCTATAAATCCCAGTAATTTTCCCCTGCTGCAACACCAAATTCCAATCTTTATCACGTGCAAACGGGTCTGCATAAAGTTGGCGAATATGCCGTTTTACACTTGGAAATCGCGTGTCTAAGATTAAATCTTGCAAGGTTTGTGGAAATTGTTTGGCCGTGCTAGGGCTATTTTCATAATAGCTGCCGATAGCTTTGCGATAAGCTTGGCCAATAAATAGAAGTTCTTTTTCACGCTCGCGTTGCGCGTCTTGATGCCACACAGTGCCCACACCTGCCATGCCAATACCAGCAATGGCAACCACCATCAGCAATCCAATGTAAGTAAAACCAGCTTGATGTTTTATGCTCTTACTACCAATCAGCATAGGCAGTACCATCTTTAGCCAACCCCTCAGCACCGCTTTTTATATCAAAAACCATCCCTTCTAAAGGCGGCTCTGGCGGCAGCAATTGCCATGTTTCTGTGCTATTGGTAATGGGATCAAGCGGCAGGTCTCTTATGTATTTTTTTTCGACCAAATCTTTTAAACTGTTGGGGTAGCGCCCATTATCGGCATAAAACTTATCAATACTTTCGCGCAAGGTATTTAAATCTTGCTTCAAGGTGGCCTCTTTTGCGCGGTCTATGCTACTAAAGTATTTGGGCGCGGCCAACGTTAACAACAAGGCCAAAATCGCCAACACCACTAGCATCTCGACTAAAGTAAAGCCTGATTTAACGCTAAATTTTTTCACATTACCACTTTGCATAAGGCACACCGTTAATGCCTAATTGCTGGCTCTGTGAATACACATCATATACATCATCACCCGCCACTGGTTTAGCAGCGTCACTGGTGTAACTACGCAAACCCCAGTTGTTGGGTAAGTCTTCTGTTTCGGCATTTTCAATTGGCGTCATTGGGTCTAGTGGAATACGGCGTAAAAATTTTAGTACACTTTTGTTGGCATCTTTTTCGTTTACTACGCCTTTCACCAAAACTTCTAAATTAGGTGGGTAGCCACTAGCATCAATCTGTTTCTTAATGCGGCCATCATCAGCGGCTTTTTTGTAAGCATCAATCGCCTCTCTAATTTGGCGCAAATTAGCGCGCAATTCATTTTCTTTACTGCGTTGTACCGTCATTTTTAGCATGGGCATCACCGCACTGGCCAAAACCGCCACAATGGTCACGGTGACAATCAACTCAATTAAAGTGAATCCTTTACTAGGCATATTCATGGTTTCAAACTATGGCGGCGGTTTTATGGCTTAATGGGCGGCGCCACCAAGTCGATGGTGTCATTAACCACGGGTTTGGGCTGCGCTGGTGTAACGCTACCACCAAAAACAGGGTTAGGATTTCCATCGATATTATTGGTTGTTGGCACTACTACTGGCGGTGTTTCGGTGATCGCCGACTCTTCCGCTTGAGGCGTAACAGGCTCTACATCGGGTACAGTTTCTTGATCACCATTCAACTGTTGCTGACGCAAGCGCATTTGTTCACGCATTATTTCTTGCTTAGATAGCCCACCATTACTTGTTGGTACGGTAACTTGCGGTTTATCGCTAATTAAAGTTTCAGTGCCTGACCAATATTCAATAATCTCGGCTTGTGGACGTGTGATATTGCCAATAATTCTGGGGGTAATCGCCAGCACAATTTCGGTTTTACTTTTGCGGTCTTCTTGGTTTGAAAACAAACGACCGATTAAAGGCAAATCGCCCAAACCTGGTAATTTGCTGGCATTTTTACGCTCATCATCTAAAATAAGACCCGCTAAAATTTGTGTTTCACCATTTTTTAAACGCAACATAGTGCTGGCATTGCGCGTACCTATCGTATACACGCTGGCACCATTTGTCGTCGTTGTTTTCTCACCTAACGAGCTTACTTCTAGCGCCACTTTAATATTCACAAAATTATCCAACGTCACGCGCGGCTCAACGTCTAGCTTTAAGCCAACATCGACATATTGTACGTTTTCAGAAACCCCAACGTTTGCGGTAGAAGTAGTGGTAATAATTGGCACTTTATCACCCACCAAAATTTTGGCTTTTTCATTGTTCTTAACCCTGATTCTGGGGTTAGATAACAAGTTAACATCGCCCGTTGTCTTTTTAAAGTTAAGCGCAGGGTTGGGTGAAACGCCGATATTGCCCGAATCAATGCCCTTTAATGATTCAAGAGTTAAGGCGCTTGGGGTAACTACCGCCAACTGATTTGGGTACACAATACCCAATTCTTGCAAGCGGCTGCGGCTCACTTCCAGAACTTCAATATCCAGCATCACTTCTGGGTCTTCTAAATCATTAGCGGCAATCAACTTTTCGGCGATATTAATCACCTCTGGCGTATCGCGCATCACCAGCATATTAAGCCTATCATCCACAAAAATATCTTTGGTTTTAAGCATGGTTTTAAGCAATGCCGATACTTGCTTGGCGCTGGTATTGGTTAAATAAAAACTCCGAATCACCAACTCTTTGTAGTCTTTAAATTTTTGCAGCGAGCTGGGGAATACCAAAGCGGTGTTTTCAGATAAGGCTTTTTTCTGCAAGCCATTGCTAGAAAGCACCAAATCGATCGCTTCATCAATTCTGGCTTTTTTAATAAAAATGGTGGCTTTGGTGTCAGGTTTAATATCTTTGTCTAAAATAAAGTTGATACCAGTGGCGCGCGATAATGCCTCAAATACCACTTTAATATTGGCATCGCGTAGCTCTAAAGTCACGGGTTTATCAAATGGTGGTTTTAAGACTGGCGGCGCTACTTTGATGGGATTAAGCTGTTGATCAATCTGCTTTTGCAGTTGAACCGCTTCAACTTGTTGTGGGTCTTCCATCAAAATTTCGCGTATCATCTCTATGGCTGGTGCGGTTTGTTTATTTTGAACCAACTCGCTGGCCTGCGCTAACTTTTGCTCTTGGGCTTTTTTTTGTTCAATTAACTGTTTCGCTTTTGCCGCATTAGGGTCCTCTGGCAAAAAACTCAAAATGCGGTCATAAATGCCAATGGCCTCTTGGTATTGACCTTTTGCTGTCGCTTGCTCGGCTTGTGTATTTAGTTGCGTTACGGCTAACTCTTTGGTTACCAATAAGTCTTTTCGCGCGACTGTTAGGTCCGGTTTGGCATTGGCAATTTTTTGAACGGTCTCTACTTTGGCTTCTGGCGTAGGGCCTTGTGCAGGTGATTTTTCCCATGGCGCAAAGGCGCAACTACTTAACTGCATGGTAATTAGTAGCAAGCAAACGCTTCTTTGTGCATTAAAAAAGTGATTATTGATGGTCATTCAAACTTCCTTTTACAAATTAATTTCATCGGCCACTGGCGGTGCGATATCGATTGATTTGGCTGTTTTAGATAATACTTGCGGCAAATTAAGTGGCAAATATGTCAGATTAATAGTGTCGATTTCTTCATTATCTAATCGCCACTGCGCATCAATTTTTTGACCTTTAATGGCGGTATACAACTTGCCTCCACGCATTAAAAATAGCTGTGTGCCTTTGGGTGAGTCCTCCAATTTACCCATATACGTAAATGGTGCGGGCGGCGCCAAAGGCGGTGGCGGGGGTGGCGGGGGCGGCGCTTTTACTTTTGCTACTTTGGGCACCACCAGCCATGAGTGCACTTTAAAAACGTTATTTACTTTAGCATTTAAAGGTTCACGCTGCAGTTTTTGCCAAGAAATAATGTCATCTTGAGCAGACTCCATAACAGTTGAAGCTGTTGATCGCTTCACTTTATTTTCAGTACTTCTTAATGGCACAGTCTGTCTCGCAGGCTTTGTCTCGACCAGTTCAATCGCATCTGTGTCTTCTGTATCATCTTTTAGCAGCACCCAAACCATAAGTACAAATACGATTAGTAGCATCATGCCCAATCTTTTTGGATCTGTTTTTTGATTGCCCTTTGAAGCTATTATTTCCATGGATCAGCACCAGTACTATTTTTAAGTAGCAGCACAAAAATTAAGCGCGCTTCCACCGTTGGGCTTTGGGCGCTTTCACGCTTTAGCTGCAAATCTATTAAGGCTAATGCAGGCAATTCATGCAGGACTTGCGCCGCAAATTGCCGAATTTGTGTGTATTGCCCTGATACAGGCAACACAATTTCGTAGCGCGATAATGCGCCTTCATTAGTTTGTAAGGACTTAATTTGCGTCAACTTATAATCGCCACGATTTAAACTAAGGCGTTGCTTTAGCGCAATGTTGTCGATTAACCTCAAGCAATTGGGTAAACGTTCAAGTGCTGGAAATTGCGCATAAAATCGTTTAATTGCCTCCGCACTGGATTGTTTTGACGCCATTTCTAAAGGCAACTGTTCGCTTGCGCCGCTTACAACTTGTTGCTTATTTTTTTGTTGCAACCTAAGCGTGTCTTCTGCAATTTTTTTCTGTAGTGGCAAAATATTAAGTGCATATAGCAAGCAGCAGCCTAGCGTGATAGCCGATGCCAGCATGCCCAATATGCCAAATTTTTTTATCATTTGGCTTACATACCAGCGCACATTAGCAACATTAAGCCAATGCATTATTGGCTTACTTTCCACTTGGCTACTGCATTAAAAGTCACTGGTTTAGAAACATCGGTTTCTACTACCACGTGCTTCTGCAAATATACCTGTTGCAATGTATCTTGCGCTTCCAGCTGCTCTATATAACGAAACACTGTCTGTAAGTTTTTAGCCTCACCAACCAAGCTTACCTGTTGCTTTTTGATATTTGGGTCAACACTCAACAAGGCTATATCTGGCATATCTGCTTGCTCAATCGCCAACAATAACGGCTGCCAAGGGGTCAAAAGCGATTCCACAATCGTGCTGGTTTGCTTTAACTCAGCCGCTGTAACAGCTTCAGAAACATTTTGCACCTTGGCTGATATTGGTAAACTTTGTTGATTTAAAGCTTCCACTAGGGCAGTTGCACTGGCTTGTTGCGCTTGATAGTGTTGCCACACAAAACTTAGCAGCAGCAGGCTAAGCAACAACATCAATAGACCTAAACCGTTAATAATTAAATTAGGCGGTTTAGTCAGCTCTAAGTTGATTGGCTTGCTCATAAAAGGGCTTCCAGCATAGCGTAATGTGGGTTTGGCAAACCATTTTTTAAGCTAATTTTTTTAACGCTCCAGCCTTTTATGTCACTTATTAACGTATTTTTTTGCGCTGGCGCGTAAATATATAATTGTTTATCGAGTGCTGATATTTCTTCATTCAGCGCGCTCTCACGTTGAATAGCTTGTTGTAAATCTAATTGCCAGTCGCCACTAAAGGTTAGCGTTCGCAGATGTTGGCATTGACCATCTTGCAGCCGTATTAACATTAATTTAGTTTGCTCTAGTAATACCAAATAACCATTTTTACGCAAAATTTGCGGCATCACGCCATTAAAAGCCGCCATTAATTGAGGCTGCACGCTTTTTAGCTTGAATAAATGTTGCGTTGCCAATTGGCCTAATGCAGTCATTAATTGTTCATCTACCGCAACAGCCAACATATTTTGGTTGGGTGCTGCGTCATCACATTTAATGTGCCAGTCATCTGTTACTGCGCCGTATACATCTCGGTAAGCCGCCTGAATGTAGGCTATCTTTTCAGATTCGCTCATGGCAAATGGCAGCGCAGGCAACACTAAATAGCGTACAAAATCACTACTTAATACAACAGTACAAACCGAATTGCTAACCAGCTTTAATTGGCTCAATGTGGCATCCAACTGTTGCACCAGCGATTGCCAATCGGCATATTGAGTATCGGTAATAAATTGCTGATGCACTATTTTATTTTTAATACCTTTAGTAATTACAATCGCAATGCCATCGCTACTTAAGCCAATCGTTAAGCGTGCTGGCAATAATCGGCTTAAAAAATCAGGCAATAAACGTGACACGATTAATCTCTTGTAAAGTGGTGATTCCATGGCCCACTGCTTGAATGGCTGATTCACGTATCGTTGTCATGCCGCTGCGTTTAGCGGCTTCTTTTAGCTTGCGAATCGGCTCGCGCGCCACAATCATTTCGCGCAATTCATCGTTTAAAATCAATAATTCTGCCACCGCTTTACGGCCTTTATAGCCTGTGCCACGGCAATGACCGCAACCTTTTGCAAACTTAAAATTCATACCGGCCGCCATAACGGGCGTAATACCAGACTCCTTTAGCAATTGCGCATCGGGCTCATAGTCTTCTGCGCAGTGCGGACAAATTCCGCGTATCAAACGCTGCGCGATAATGCCGTTCATGGCTGATACGAAGTTATAAGGATCAACTCCCATGTGCATGAAGCGGCCAATCACATCCAGCACATTGTTGGCATGCACGGTTGTGAATACTAAATGGCCTGTTAAAGCCGCTTGCACAGCGATCTGTGCGGTTTCCGCATCGCGGATTTCACCCACCATAATTTTATCTGGGTCGTGTCGCAGAATTGAGCGCAAACCAAGCGCAAAAGTCAGGCCCTTTTTTTCATTCACTGGAATCTGTAACACACCTGGCAATTGATATTCCACTGGGTCTTCAATGGTAATAATTTTATCGTGGCCTGTATTCACCTCTGAAATCGCAGCATACAGTGAAGTCGTTTTACCACTTCCTGTGGGGCCTGTTACCAGCACCATGCCATAGGGCTCGCTAGCTAATCTTCGAAATTGGCTAATGGTCTTGTCGTCAAAACCCAAAGCGTGCAGGCTTAAGCCTTGCGCTTCTTCTGATAAGGCTTTGCGGTCTAGCACGCGCAATACCGCATCTTCACCAAAGACGCTGGGCATGATGGATACGCGAAAATCCACTTCACGCCCCTGCACCACTACTTTAAAGCGGCCGTCTTGCGGAATACGACGTTCTGAAATATCCAGTTGCGCCATCACCTTAACGCGCGAAATCGCTTGATCGGCATTGTCCGAACCCTGCAAGCCACCAATATTCGCCATCACACCATCGATACGATACTTAACCACTAAGCCTGTGTTAGAACATTCCAAGTGAATATCACTGGCGCCCACTTTTAGCGCATCATACAAAGTAGAGTTGATAAGCTTGATAATTGGATTAGTGTCTTCGTTAATGGATTTTAACGATAATTGCGCCACGGCTTCATCAGTATCGGCGTTTGTGCTGTGTGTGCCTTCATGCAAACCATCCATGGCGCGCATGGTTTCTTCATGCTTGGCCAAAAAAGCTGCAATATCGCTATGGTGAGCTAAGCGCCAAGTGCAAGCTTGCTTAACTGCTTCCAGCGCCCACTCTTGCAACGTCTCATTAAATGGGTCGGCAAATACCAGTATTAAATTTTTATGATGTTTACTATCTGCAAAATCGGCATCAGTATAAAAAGCTAAACACTCTTTTTGTTGCGCGGTGGCAAATGGAATCACCTCAAACGCCGCCGTCATGCCATGCAATTCTTTCATTCTAATAACGCTATAATGAAGGGTATCACCAAGCCTCTGCAAAAACGGCTCTTGCGAATCGCCTGTTAATTCCTCTAGCACTTCAATGGCGCGCCTTTGCTGCAATTGTGCCTGCACTTTTGCTTGCTTAATCTGACTTGTACTAATCAAATCTAAGCCACTAACTTGTGACATAATAACATTTGTCATATTCACTATTGCACACTCCCAGCCAACTCAAAAATCGGCATGTACAATAGCAACACCACCACACCAATCACTAAGCCAATAAACAACATCAATAAAGGCTCAAATAATTTGGTAAACCATTCAATCCAGCGCGATAATTCTTCATCGTAAAAGGCCGCAACGCGTTCCATCATGTCGCCAATTTTTCCGCCGCGCTCACCCACACGCAACATGCGTAAGGCTACTGGTGTTGTTAAACCAGCTAGCTCCATGGCAGTTGAAACGGGTTGACCTTGCTGAATAGTTAGCGTGGCTTTTTGCATATTGGCTTTTAAAGAAACATCCAATAATCCTGCTACTGAACCCAAAGCCGCCACAATTGGCGTGCCGCCTTTTAGCAACATACCCAGCGTGCGATAAAAGCGCGCTAGCTGAAAAACACGCAAACGCTCACCAATGGCAGGAATGCGCCAAAACTGTTGCATAAGCCATTTTCTTACGCTGGCTTGGCTTAGGGCGTAGATAATGGCAGCAAGGCCAGCACCCAATACCATTAAAAAAGTTTTGCCGTGGCTCTCTAAAAACACACCCCATTGCAGTAATAGTTGCGATAAAAACGGTAAGTTGCTACCAGTATCTTCATAAATCTGACTAAACTTTGGTACCACAAATCCTAGCAAAAAGAAGATGACCAATCCGCCTACCGCAATTAAAAGTATCGGGTAAATCGATGCGCTGATGATTTTCTTTTTAACCAATCCAATTTGCTGCTCATAGCTTACATAGCGGGTAAGTGATTCAGCCAAATCACCGGTTTTTTCGCTGGCGCGCACAGTGGCAACATACAAAATAGGGAAAATAGTGGGCTGTTGCTCTAAAGCTGTAGAAAAAGTTTGACCTTGGTACAGCGCTAGTTGCAGAGCATCTAGGGCGTTTTTAACTTGGCTGCGCGATTCTTTTTCTGCCAACGTTTCAATCGATTCTACCAGATTTAAACCGGCCTCTAACAAAGCCAGCAGTTCTTGGCTAAACGATGTTAAAGGGAATTTTTTGCCCGTTTGCAATTTAAATTGCAGCGTTTTTGAGCTAACGGCAATAGGAATATAGCCTTTGGCGCGCGCCTGCGCTTTCGCCTCTTCGGCATGCTGGGCCAAAATATTGAGTAGCGCCATTTCTTTACCACGCACCGCTTTTACTTGATATTCCATTTAGTCAGTTATCCGCAGGCATCTGATTATGGCTAAACCTACCAATTTACCACGTCTTCTGCTTCTTCAGTACCACCCAATTGGCCATCTTTACCCAGTGTAAATAAATCATAATCGCCATGATCACCAGGCGATTTATACAAGTAGGGCTTGCCCCAGGGGTCGTTTGGAATATTTTTTTTAAGGTAAGAACCAGCCCATTTAGGCACATTGCCAGGGTTTTTATATAGCGCCACCAAACCTTGTTCTGTACTTGGGTATTGCCCCACATCAATGCGATATTGATCTAGCGCCAATCCCAATGATTCAATTTGCGCACTGGCGGTTTTGGTTTCTGATTTACCAATTTGCTTAAAGAGCTTAGGCGCAGCAATACTGGCAAGTAGGCCAATAATAACAATCACCACCAATAACTCTAGAAGCGTAAAACCTTGATTTTTAATGCGTTTATAACCAGCTAAAACAAATTTAGACATGATGACTGCTTTACCAAAAATTAATACAATTTTACCAAAAATTAGCGCAAGATGACAATTTTAGTCAATCTTGTTTTCAGTAAAATTGCATTTTTGTGACATTTTTGTCACAAAACTATTTAAATCAAATTATTGACGCGTTAAATTAGATTTTTAAATGCCCGTAATTCATTGGGTAAATCACTTTTTCGCGCGCATCACTCCAAATCAAATCGCAGATATCGTCATCCACGTGCATCATACGGCCAGTTTTATCCACACAATACTCGCCGCATACAATCATTTCTACAAAGCTGTAATCTTGGCCAACGCGGGTATATTCAAACAACACACTGCGCTCCACCTTGCCGCCACGCTGCACATGGCAACCATCGCTAATCCAAGTTGGGCCAATAATCTGCGTACCTTTATCAATACGAGCACCAGAACCGATATAAACTGGTCCGATAATATTGGTGTTTTCCCAATCGATATGCACATTTAATCCCACCCAAACACCAGGCCTAACTTGTTTGCCAGGCATTTGCATGCTGGGTACCTCGTTGCGCATCACTTGCTGCATCACTTCCCAGTAATCCGTCACTATGCCAATATCAATCCAATTAAAAGGGTGATTAATGGCATAAAAAGGCATCTTTTTCTGCACTAACAAGGGGAACAAATCGGAGCCAATATCAAAAGTGCTGCCAGAAGGGATCAGGTTGATGGCTTCTGGCTCAAAAATATAAATACCTGTGCTGGCTAAGTTAGAACGTGCATCGGCTTGCGTAGGCTTTTCTTGAAACGAAATGATTTTGCCGTCGACATCAGTTACCACAATGCCATAGCCTGATACTTTATCCATTGGCACTTCTTTTGCCACCAAACTCACCAGCGCGCCTTTTCGTCTATGCTCTGCCACTGCTGCTGTAATATCTAAATCGATAATCGCATCACCACAAATCACAATGGTTGTTTCATCAAAAAAGCCGCCAAAATCTTGAATTTTGCGCATACCACCGGCCGAACCGACAGGGCTTGGAATGATTTGGCCATTGCTGATATCGCCCTCAAAAGAGTAGCCAATATGCACACCAAAACGCTGTCCATCGCCAAAATACTGCTGAATTTTTTCATGGAGATAACTGACATTCACCATTATCTCGCGCACATCGTGCTTGGCTAGATGCTCAATTAAATAAGCCATCACTGGCTTGCCTAATAGGGGAATCATGGGTTTTGGCAATTCGTAGGTTAGCGGCCTAACCCGCGTACCCTTACCAGCCGCTAAAATCATAGCTTTCATTGTTTACTTTCGCTTTAATTTTTATGTGGGTAGAGTATAAGTTTTGAATATTAACTAATGATGACGCTTAAAAAAATTTCATAAAAAAAAGCGACTTAAAAGCCGCTTTTTTTAAACCATCAATATTAAGACTTTTTACGGCTTGAAAAACCCAACAAAATTAAGCCAGTTGCCAACATACTCACAATTTCAGGCTCTGGAATTTCTAAAATTGGTAAAATGGATGCATTACTCACACTTAAAACAACATCGTTGT
>CAMCVF010000015.1 GCA_945881735.1 Methylotenera oryzisoli | reverse complement strand
TTGAATTTATTGTGGAAAGTTGGGGTGGCTGATGGGGCTCGAACCCACGACAACAGGAATCACAATCCTGGACTCTACCAACTGAGCTACAGCCACCATTGAAACAAAACGTATAAAACGAAGTATTAAAACTACAAACAGATTTGGCCTGCCCGACAGGAATCGAACCTGTAACCCCCAGCTTAGAAGGCTGGTGCTCTATCCGGTTGAGCTACGGGCAGATGAGTTACACGTTTGATAAAAGTCTAATTTAATGACAAGACCACTGGTTATAAGACCAAAAAACTGGTCGGCGTGGAGAGATTCGAACTCCCGACATCCTGCTCCCAAAGCAGGCGCGCTACCAGGCTACGCTACACGCCGAAGAGGCAGAAATATAGCGCAATACAGCCTTTTGGTCAATTCTAATATGTTAAAATGTTGGATTATTTTTAATAATTGTTCAAATTACCCGTATGACAGCACAAATTATCAATGGTAAAGCAATTGCAGAGGATTTATTAAAAAGCATTCAGGCAAAAGTGACGGCACGCATTCATGCAGGAAAACGCGCACCCTGCCTTGCTGTTGTATTAATTGGTGCAGACCCGGCATCGTCTATTTATGTGCGCAACAAACGATTGGCTTGCGAAAAAGTAGGTATTAAGTCTGTTGCGTATGATTTACCGACCAGCACTTCTCAAGTAGAGTTGTTTAACTTAATTGACACTTTAAATGCCGATTCAACAATTGACGGTATATTGGTGCAATCACCATTGCCCAGCCATATTGATGAAGACTTGCTTATTGAGCGCATCAACCCGCGAAAAGATGTAGATGGATTTCATCCCTATAATATTGGTAAGTTGGCGGTGCGTCAGCCAGCCTTGCGATCATGTACGCCTTTTGGTGTGATTAAGCTACTGGAAGCCTATCATATTGAGCTGATGGGTTTAGACGCCGTAATTGTCGGTGTATCCAACCACGTAGGTCGCCCTATGGCATTAGAACTTTTATTGGCAGGATGTACCACCACTAGCTGCCATCGTCATACCAAAGACTTAGCTGGCCATATTAAGAAAGCGGATTTATTGGTGTCAGCCGTTGGAAAATATGGTCTTATCAAGGGCGAATGGATTAAGGAAGGTGCTATTGTTATCGATATTGGTATTAATCGCTTGCCCGACGGCAAAATTACGGGTGATGTTGAATTTGATATCGCCAAAGAGCGCGCGGCTTACATTACACCTGTACCAGGTGGCGTAGGACCTATGACAGTAGCAACACTGATGGAAAATACCTTATTGGCCTTAGAATTAAGCGAACACGCCGATTAATACTGCTTTGCATAGTTGGCGCATTAGGTGTACACTCGCGCGATTGAAAATTTGGAATTTTGGCGTCTTAGTTTTTTTAAGTAACTGATTTTATTATAAAAGTAGCAGGATAATTGTTGGATTAAACCATGGCAGAAACCCTTACTAAAACATTCACCCCTTATCAGCCAAAACCTGATGAGGAATACATGAACAAAAATCAACTCAATCATTTCCGCGGCATTTTAAACAGCTGGAAATCGGATTTAAGCCACGACATCGACAAGACTGTGCACACCATGCAAGACGAAGTCACGATGTTTGCTGACCCTAACGACCGTGCTAGCCAAGAATCTGACATGGCTTTAGAATTGCGTAACCGCGACCGCGAACGTAAACTTATCAAGAAAATTGATGAAACATTACGCAACATTGATGCCAATGAATATGGCTACTGCGAAGGTTGTGGTGTAGAAATCGGCTTAAAACGCCTTGAAGCACGCCCTACTGCGACATTGTGCATTGACTGCAAAACGCTAGACGAGATGCGTGAAAGACAAGTAGCTAAATAACTTTTAGACCTATTTAGCTTTTAGCTAAAAAAAAAGCCCGCTTTCGCGGGCTTTTTTATACAGCCAACTTACTCGCCAGCTTCTACTACTTTTTCTTCTTTCACTGGCGCATCAATCAAGGCTTTCATGCTTAAACGCACTTTACCTTTGTCATCGATTTCCACCACTTTAACTTTAACGATATCGCCTTCTTTTACAAAGTCACTTACCGCATTTACACGTTGATGCGCGATTTGCGAAATATGCACTAAGCCATCTTTACCTGGCAATAAGCTGACTACCGCGCCAAAGTCTAATAATTTAACCACTGGGCCTTCGTAGATTTGGCCAACTTCAACTTCTGCTGTGATTTGCGCAATACGACGTTGCGCTTCTTCGCCTTCTTGCGCATTAGTACAGGCAATTTTCACGGTACCGTCTTCTTCAATATCAATGCTGGTATTGGTTTCTTTGGTTAGTGCTTGAATCACTGAGCCGCCTTTGCCAATCACATCACGGATTTTATCTGGATTGATTTTCATGGTAATAATACGCGGTGCAAACGCTGACATTTCCGTGCTTACTGAACTCATGGCTGATTGCATAATACCCAAGATATGCGCACGGCCTTCTTTCGCTTGTGCTAATGCCACTTGCATAATTTGTGCGGTAATGCCGGTAATTTTAATGTCCATTTGCAGCGCCGTAATACCATCTTCTGTACCCGCTACTTTAAAGTCCATATCGCCTAAGTGATCTTCATCGCCTAAGATATCGGTTAACACGGCAACGCGGTTTCCTTCTTTGATTAAACCCATCGCAATACCTGCGACGTGATTTTTAAGCGGTACACCTGCGTCCATCATGGCTAATGAGCCACCACAAACTGAAGCCATTGAGCTAGAACCGTTTGATTCTGTAATTTCTGACACGATACGCACGGTATAGCCAAATTCTTCCGCTGATGGGAGTGCTGCAACTAATGCACGTTTTGCTAAACGGCCATGACCGATTTCGCGGCGTTTAGGAGTACCCACACGGCCTGTTTCACCCGTTGCGTAAGGAGGCATGTTGTAATGCAACATAAAGCGGTCTTTAAATTCGCCTTGCAAGGCATCAATCACTTGCTCGTCACGGCCTGTACCTAAGGTTACCACCACTAAAGCCTGTGTCTCACCACGAGTAAATAATGCAGAGCCGTGTGTGCGCGGCAATACGCCAGTGCGAACATTGATAGGACGCACAGTACGTGTATCACGGCCGTCAATACGTGGTTCGCCATTTAAGATTTGGCTACGAACCGTTTTCGCTTCTAAATTAAAGAATTCTGTTTTAATTTTGTTGGCTTCGTCTGTTGATGTATTTTCATTAATCAACTCGCCTAAAACACGATTTTTGATTTCATCTAATTTGGCAGAGCGCGCGCCTTTTGCTTTAATTTGGAAAGCCGCATTTACATCATCTGCTGCCAATTGAGCTACTTTTGCAATCAAGGCATTATCTGGCTCTGGAGCAACCCAATCCCATGCATCTTTGCCAGCTTCTGCAGCCAACTCGTTAATCATTTTAATCACGGCTTGCATTTGCTCATGGCCATAAACAACTGCGCCTAGCATCACTTCTTCCGATAGCTCTTTGGCTTCCGATTCCACCATCATTACAGCGGTTTCAGTTGCTGCGACTACTAAATCCAAATCGGTTATTTCTAATTGTGATTTGGTTGGGTTTAATACGTATTCACCATCAATATAACCCACGCGCGCTGCGCCTAATGGGCCAAAAAATGGAATGCCTGACAATGACATAGCCGCTGATGCACCAATAATGGCAGGAATATCAGCATCGACTTCTGGGTCTGATGACAGCACTGTTGCCACGATTTGCACTTCGTTCAAAAATGCTTCTGGAAATAGTGGGCGGATTGGACGGTCAATTAGTCTTGAAGTTAGTGTTTCTTTTTCAGAAGGACGGCCTTCACGTTTGAAAAAACCACCCGGGATTTTACCGGCAGCGTAAGTCTTTTCCATGTAATCTACTGTTAGCGGAAAGAAATCCTGACCCGCTTTTACTTCATGCTTACCAACAACAGTAACCAAAACAACCGTATCGCCATAACTTACCATGACGGCGCCGTCAGCTTGACGGGCTATTTCACCTGTTTCAATGGTGAGCTCATGCGCACCGTATTGAATACTTTTCTTTACTTTATTAAACATTATTTTTCCTTTTCTATTCTATGCTTTTCAACTCAATAAATTGCTATTCACTACCCAATAGCAACTAACTTTAATAACAACTATTTGTGATAACAATATAAAACAAAAAAGCCGACGCATATCACCATGCAATCGGCTTTTCTTAGATTATAAAAGTGATTATAAAAGCGCGTCTGAAACTGAATAATGCAACTTTAAAAAAACTTAACACTTTTATAAAACAATTACTTACGTAAGCTTAAACGCTCAATCAAGGTTTGATAACGGCTTACATCACGGCTTTTTAGATAATCTAACAAACGACGACGCTGACTAACCAATGCTAACAAACCACGACGTGAGTGATTGTCTTTTTTGTTGGCTTTAAAATGCTCGGTTAAATACGTAATGCGGTTTGTTAGAAGCGCTACTTGCACTTCTGGACTACCTGTATCACCTTGTTTTGTTTGATATTCTGCTACGATTTTTGCGGTATCTGCTGCTGTAATTGCCATCTTTACTTCCTTAAAATAACTACTAGTTAGCGACAATGTATAAGCAGCTTAAAACCAACTTGAACCGCTAATACATTCTTTTACGAATAATCCATCATTTTAACGTGCTTGTTTAGTTTTAACAAGCCCTAATTAACCAGCAAACCATTAATTTGATTGAGTTTTTTGTATTAATCGTTTTGGTGCAATTTTTCCATCGTCTTGCAAAAAACCCAAACCTAAAAATTGCTTATCTTCACCGTAAAGCCTTAAATCACCTGTTGGCGTTTTGCCGGACTGCCAAACCGCTTGGCCTTGCAGAATACAATATGACGAATCGGCATTTAAAATCACTTTTGGTAAGCTCTCAATTGCCGAATCTACTGGTAACAAAAGCGCATCGCGGGCTTCAATCGGTAAAGCCTCAAGCTGTTCTATTGTCACTGATTGCGGCAATACATACCCTGCCGTTTCGGTACGGCGCAAACCAATTAAATGCGCACCACAACTTAAATATGCGCCAATGTCTTCTGCCAAGGTGCGAATATAAGTGCCTTTGCTACAAGTAACGGTAATTGTTGCAAGGTCAGCCTCAAACGCATCAATGGTGATGCGTTGAATAGTAACAAAGCGTGCCTTGCGATTAATCTCAACGCCAGCTCTAGCATATTCGTACAAGGCTTTGCCTTGATGCTTGAGTGCCGAATACATTGGTGGCGTTTGGCTGATTTCACCCACAAACTTCGCGCAAGCTGATTCAAATTGCGCTTTCGTCACATTCACGGGCTTGGTTGCTAACACGGTACCTTCTGCATCGCCAGTGTTGGTGGTGATGCCCAACTTTATGGTTGCAAGATAGGTTTTATTGGCATCGGTCACATATTGCGCAAATTTAGTTGCCTCACCTAGACATATTGGCAGCAAGCCAGTCGCCAGAGGGTCTAAGGTGCCAGTGTGCCCCGCTTTAGTTGCCGAGAACAACCATTTTACCTTTTGTAATGCTTGATTAGACGAAAAGCCGAGCGGCTTATCTAACAATAAAACACCATTAATGGCGCGTTTAGTGCGTTTGAATTGCAAAGCAAACGTTAATCTAGATTTTTATCGGTAGCACGCGCCGCATCAATCAATTGCGCCATTTTCATGCCGTTATCAATAGAAGAATCGTACACAAAATGCAGCTGCGGCACCGTGCGTAACAACATGCGTTTAGCAATTTGTGTACGCAAAAAACCGGCCGATTTTTCAAGACCCTGCTGAATACTATCGCTGGCTTTGGCGGCACTGTAAAAAATCTTGGCGTGCGCCATATCACCTGTGACCTCCACTTGCGTGATTGTCACCATGCCCACGCGCGGATCTTTCACTTCAAATTGAAGCAAATCCGCCAACTCGCGCTGCATTTGTTCTGCAACGCGGGTTGATCTTGCGAATTCTTTTGCCATAGTAATTCCTATCAATGCAAACTTTTAAGTCAGGCTAGGCGCAAGCCAAAAAATTGGGCGCTATATACATTCAGTATGAAAGCGACTATTTTTTTGACTGGTAACAATGCAAGGCGGCAAAGTTTGCATTTATAAAGTTCTTGCTACTTCTACCATTTCGTAGACTTCTAGGATATCGCCCACTTCAATATCATTGTAATTTTTCAATGACAAGCCGCACTCAAAGTTGTTTTTCACTTCTTTTACGTCATCTTTAAAGCGTTTCAGTGAATCTAGTTCGCCTGTGTGGATAATCACGTTATTACGTAATACGCGCACGCGTGAATTGCGTTTGATCATACCGTCTTGTACATAACAACCCGCAATTGAGCCCACTTTTGAAATACGGAATACTTCGCGAATCTCTACCGTACCAATCATGCTTTCTTTTTGCTCTGGTTTCAACATGCCACCTAGAGCCGCTTTTACTTCATCAACCGCTTCATAAATAATATTGTAGTAGCGTACATCAACACCCAAACTTTCGATTAATTTACGTGAGCCAGTATCGGCACGCACGTTAAAACCAATCAATACCGCGCCAGAAGCCGCGCTTAAGTTCACATCCGATTCGGAAATTGCGCCCACACCGGTGTGGATAATATTCACTTTTACTTCAGCGGTTGATAGTTTTTGCAAGCTGGTTGCCAATGCCTCGTAAGAACCCTGTACATCTGATTTGATAATCAGATTCAAGATTTGTACTTCGCCTTCGGTCATTTGATCGAACATGTTTTCAAGCTTAGCCGCTTGTTGTTTGGCTAATTTCGTATCACGGAATTTACCCGCACGGAAGTTAGCGATTTCGCGCGCTTTACGCTCGTCGTTTAATACAATCACTTCTTCACCAGCGCTTGGTACGTCTGATAAACCTAAAATCTCAACTGGTATTGATGGACCCGCTTCTTTAATATCGTTTCCAGATTCATCTATCATGGCGCGAACCTTACCAAAAGTAGAGCCCGCTAAAATCATATCGCCACGTTTTAATGTACCTGACTGCACTAATACTGTCGTCACAGGACCGCGACCCTTATCCAAACGACCTTCAATTACTAATCCTTTGGCAGGCGTGTTTTTTGGCGCTTGTAACTCTAAAATTTCAGCTTGCAGCAATACCGCCTCTAGCAACTCATCAATACCTTTACCTGTTTTGGCTGATACTTCACGGAACATGACATCGCCACCAAAATCTTCTGGCACCACTTCTTGCGCCACTAATTCCATTTTTACGCGCTCAGGTGCCGCATCTGGCTTATCAATTTTGTTAATGGCAACCACTAATGGCACGCCAGCCGCTTTGGCATGGTGAATCGCTTCAATCGTTTGAGGCATCACACCATCATCGGCTGATACGACTAAAATCACTACGTCGGTGGCTTTTGCACCTCGTGCGCGCATGGCCGTAAACGCTTCATGGCCTGGTGTATCTAAGAATGTGACCATGCCGCGCGGCGTTTCAACGTGGTAAGCGCCAATGTGTTGCGTGATACCGCCCGCCTCGCCTGAAGCAACACGGCTACGACGAATATAATCTAATAATGACGTTTTACCATGGTCAACGTGGCCCATTACGGTCACCACCGGCGGACGTGTTTCCATTACTGCTTGTGCATGTTCTGCTTCTTCTAAAAATACTTCAGGATCATTAGGTGCAGCCGCAGCCCCTTTGTGGCCCATTTCTTCCACCAGAATAATGGCGGTTTCTTGGTCAAGTACTTGGTTTATCGTCACCATCATGCCCATACTCATGAGCTTTTTAATCACCTCACCCGATTTGACGGCCATTTTGTGTGCCAATTCGGCCACAGTAATGGTTTCTGGCACCAATACTTCATACACAATTGCCTCAGTTGGCACTGTAAATGCATGCTCGGCATCATCATCGTGATGTGATTTATTTTTACCTTTTGGTGAGCGCCAATTAGAACCTGTGGTTACAGCGCCACGCGTTTTTAAGCCGCGTTTTTTATTTTCGGCGTCTGTCCACTCTTTGTTATTGCCTTTGGCTTTTTTAGACTCTTTAGAAGCAGCGGTTTTTGCAACCGCTCCTTCTTTGGCGGCTGGCTTGTGCAGAGTACCTTCAGATAATTTTGCCGCTTTCACTTTTGCGGCTTCTGCTTCCGCTAACTTTTTAGCCTCTTCATCTAAACGTCGCTGAATTAGCTCTTGTTTTTTGCGCACATCTTCAGCTTGCATGGCTGATAGCGTGGCATGACGTTTTGCCTCTTGCTCGCGAATCGCCACTTGTTCTGGTGTAAGTACTTGTTTTTTGATTGTTGTAGGCTTTACTACTCCCTCTACAACTGGCACTGACATCGGAGCAGGTTCTGGTTCCGCATTCACTTCAACAGGCGCTTCAGCCAATGCCACTTCTGCAACAGGTTCTTCTACTTGCTGAATAAGCACCTCATCTACAACATGCTCAGCCATTACTGAATCAACAGGTGTTAATACCTCTGCCTCTTCTGCAGTTAACTCTGTTTCTTTTGCTGCCGATAACTCTTCAACATCTTCAGGGCGCTCTAATACACGTTTTTTACGCACCTCAACTTGAATAGTGCGCGCACGTCCTGAGCTATCGGTTTTTCTAATCTCGGTATTGGATTTGCGAGTGAGCGTAATTTTGCTTTTAGGTGCTGAATCCGCACCATGCTCTTTACGCAAATATTCCAATAATGCCGATTTATCTGACTCTTCTAGCTTATCTTCCAATGCCGATTTAACCACACCCGCGCTTTTAAGTTGATCTAACAGCAAGGCGGTTGGCAGCCCTAGCTCTGCGGCGAATTGTGCTACGGTTGTTTGTGCCATTTACTGCTCCAATCTCTCTATATTCTGCTACTTACCTACAATATTTACTGATGAACACCTAATTGGTTATTTAAACCAAGGCGCACGCGCTGTCATAATCAGACCTTTAGCACGCTCTGCATCCATGTTTGTCATTTCGACTAATTCATCCACTGCTAATTCTGCTAAGTCGTCCATGGTTGAAACACCTTTAGATGCTAACAAATGTGCGGTTTCTTCATCCATGCCGTCCATCGTCAACAAATCAGCACTGGCCTCTTCCACTTTTTCTTCTTTAGCAATGGCCTCAGTCAATAAAGCAGCGCGAGCACGTGAGCGCAATTCATTAATCGTGTCTTCATCAAACGCATCGATTTCGGCCATTTCAGCCAATGGTACATAAGCAATTTCTTCTAAGGTGCTAAAGCCTTCTTGCACCAAGATATCTGCCACTTCTTCATCAACGTCTAATTTTTCCATAAACAATTGGCTGACGTTGGCATATTCCGTTTGGTTTTTCTCAGCCGCTTGTTCTTCTGTCAGGATGTTTAAGGTCCAGCCAGTGAGCTCGGAGGCTAAACGCACGTTTTGACCGCTACGGCCAATTGCTAAGGCTAATTGCTCTTCATTGACCACTACATCCATACTATGCGCATCTTCATCTACTACGATAGATGATACTTCTGCAGGCGCCATGGCATTAATTACAAATTGTGCTGGCTCCATGCTCCACAACACAATATCCACGCGCTCGCCAGCCAACTCGCCAGTAACCGCTTGCACACGCGAACCGCGCATACCGACGCAAGTACCCACTGGGTCTAAACGCTGATCGTTGGTTTTAACGGCAATTTTTGAGCGCAAACCTGGATCACGCGCAGCAGCACGAATTTCTAACAAACCTTCTTCAATTTCAGGCACTTCTAATTCAAATAAACGCTTTAAAAAGTCTGGTGCAATGCGCGACAAAATCAATTGTGGGCCGCGGCCACCGCGCTCAATGCGCGATAAATAGGCACGCACGCGGTCACCCACACGTAAATTCTCTTTTGGAATCATCGCTTCACGCGGGAGCAAACACTCGATGCGACCCACTTCGATAATGGCACTGCCTTTTTCCATGCGTTTAATTACGCCTGTTACCAAGTTTTCGTTACGCGATAAAAAGTCTTCAAGAATTTGCTCACGCTCTGCTTCACGTACTTTTTGCAAAATAACTTGCTTAGCCGCTTGTGCGCCTATACGACCGAATTCAATGTTTTCTAATGGCTCTTCATAATAATCGCCAATCACACGGCCTGTTGCATGATCGCTTTCTTCATCAAACTGGTATGCCGAGTTTTCTAACAAATCGTAATCTACATATTGCCAACGTCTAAACGTCTCATAGGAACCCGTTTCACGGTCAATGCTGACACGAATATCGGCATCATCATGATGTCTTTTCTTGGTAGCCGAAGCTAAGGCCAATTCTAGCGCTGTAAAAATAACCTCTTTGGTCACGTTTTTTTCGTGAGCTAGGGCATCTACCAATAATAAAATTTCACGACTCATTGCTTTTCTCCAACTTTAAATTTATTTAATTCTTATCACTTGTGAGCTTCAATAACTGTATTTCACTTTATATTTCACTTTGCCTAAAAAACAGGGCTTAAGCGTGCTTTATCAATGTTATTAAAAGCTAATTTATACACAACACCTTCGAATTCCATTAATACATGGCCATCTTCAAAGCCTTTTAATAGACCTAAAAATGTTTTCCGTGGCAATGTTGTTTCAACGGCGCTTGGACTTTCATCTTTAACGCCTACACGCAATTTAATTTGCGCGCGTTCGCCAGCAAAGCGCACAAAGTCTTTTTCTTTTTTAAGCACGCGATCCATTCCAGCTGATGAGATTTCCAATCGATCATATTCAACTTCATGTTCGACCGTTAAAACATTTCCCAACTGATTGCTGACCAACACGCAATCGTCGATATTCACGCTATCTTTAATATCACTCGGGTTAAGCTTATCAATAAACACTCGCAACAATTTACCGCGATTCGAAATCTCGAGATCGACCAACTCAAAACCAAGCTGAGTGACTGTTTTATCAATTAAGCCATGCAAATCTTGCATTACCGTGCATCCTTTAAAGCTACATATCCTGCAGAAACAAAAAATGGGCTTAATGCCCATTCAAATAACTATCGTATTATACCAATTAATTCAATCCATTGGAATGCTTTCCATCGACTGGATTAACACACCTTATAAATTAATAAAGCCCTCAAAAGAGGGCTTTATTGCGAGATAGTTAACCTTATTCAAGTTAAGCAACTCTCTATCAATAAGCAAGATCAGTAAGCAAGATCAGTAAGCAAGATCAGTAAGCAAGATCAATAAGCAAGTATAGATAAAAATTATAGATAAAATGGCTTGGCGGTGAACTAGTTTCGCCAAATCCTTCTGATTGAAGGCCTTTTATTTTTTGCCTTAGATTTAGTCGCTTAGCGCTTCACTCTTTGTTGCTAAACGCTGCTGCGGGGAGAAATTGGGAGCAATTTTTTCTAAATCAGCTACCGACAATGTGCCTGCGGCTTTTTTTAAACTTATCAATGCAACCAAGTAGTTATAGCGCGCTAAAGATAAATCACGTTGCGCTGTAAATAATTGTTTTCGCGCGTCCAGCACATCTAGATTAGTACGTACGCCACCAATTAAACTTTTTTTAGTCGCCGTCACCAACAACTCAGCGGATTCTACCGACTGGTTGAGCGCATCTATCTTTAAACTGCTGCTTAGCACTAAATTGTACTGCTTACGCAAATCCAATAAAACCTCATTGGTTTTTGTCTCTAGATCGTCTTGAGCTTTTTTGTAATTTGCCTCAGCTTGCGCAGTGGCCGCATTTACGGAGCCGCCTGAATAAATTGGAACATTCAATTGCAAGCCTATACTTTTGCTATCAATATCTTGATTGAATGTAGCGACGGTATCTGATTGACTTCTGCTGATGCTGGCAACCGCATCTAACTTAGGTGCATGGCCTGCGCGATTTTTTCTAATTTCCTGATAGGCAACTGCTACTGTTTCGCGTTGTGCGGCAATTTCTGGATTATTTTCTAGCGCACTATTTTTCCATGTTTCATAATCAGACTGCTCTAGCGGCTGTACCTTAAAGCCACCTGAGAGCGCATCTAAATTAGTCACTTCTTTACCCAGCATCATTGCCAGCGCATTGCGACCATCGGACACACCATCTTGCGCCTCGATTACTTGCGCCTCAGACAAGTTTAACTGTGCCTGCGATTCGATTAGCGCCGTTTTGGTGCCTTCACCACGCTCTAACATCAACTTATTAGCATCGCTTTGGTTTTTAAACGCATCGCGTTCGGCAACGGATAGCGCAAGTACATCCTCGGCATAATTTGCATTGGCATACAGGCCAAAAAATCGCTTTATTAACTCTTGTTTACGGTTTGCAAACTGCTTATCGCTTAAGTCCGTTTGCAAATTGCCTTGCTGATAACGCGCCCAACTTTCTAAATTGAAAATAGGTTGGCGAACTTGGATTGCGGCACTTACACTGTTGTAGTCTCTGGTCTCATTACGTGGAATACCGTTACCAGAAGTTGAAACGTCGGAATCAACCTTGTTGTAAGCGTAACTGGCTGAAATATTGGGCAATAAATTGGAGCGGCCAAGTATTTTATATTGTTGCCCGGCTTCATTATCGTGCATCGCTGCGCGATAAACACTGTCATTTGCCAATGCTGCTTCGTAAGCTTCGATCAAGCCTAGCGCACTTGCGTTTCCGATATAAGTAAGCGTTGTAAACAAATAAGCGTATGGTAAAAAACGCTTTAATTTTATTGATTGCACACTTTATTCCTCGGACATTGAAAGTTTAAGATGGTCTATTATCGGTCTTAATAAATAGTTCATCATCGTACGTTCGCCTGTTTTAACAAACATTTCCACCGGCATGCCAGGGCGTATTTTGAGAGTATAAATCAATTTCATGCCTTCTGGTGCTACTTTACTGGTGACTTTGTAATAAGGCTGCCCTGTTTGCTCTTCAATAAAACGGTCGGCCGAAACATTCACCACCTCACCAGGAATATACGGCGTTTTGTTTTGATTAAACGCTGTAAACATTAAATTTACAGGCAAACCTGGGTAAACTTTATCCACTAAATGCACTGGCAATTGCCCTTGTACCACTAAACTATCTCCTTCAGGCACAATATCCATCAGCTTAAAGCCTGGTGCAACAACAGCGCCCTTAGTAAACACTGCCAAACCCACCACAGTGCCTGCAACTGGCGCTTTGATGTTGATGTTACTTACGTTTCTATCTAGGCCTTTCAGTTGATTTCTTAAGGCGTCTGCTTGTTTTTGCGCTTCGGATAGCTGTGTCCTTACTTCTTTTTGGTATTCCTGATTACGTTGTAACCTCTGCAACTTTAATTCAGCGATTTGACTTCTTGTACGACCAATATTGCCGACATCGGCAGATATATTTGCATTAATGGAGGCTAAATTCTGCTCGGTCTCCAGCACGCGATTGGTGGCCATATAACCCTCTTTGGCCAGATCACGCATCCCCGATAATTGCTCGGTCACCAGTGACTGTTGCTGGCGCTTGCTCAAAAGTGACGCTTCTAAACCTTGTATTTGTGCATTAAGGCCAGCTATGTTTTCACTAATTGCGGCCAACTCGCTACGAATGGCGGCTTGGCGCGAATTGGAAATTTGTTCTTGCAGCGCGATGCTTTCTAGCACGCGCGGATCGCTTTTTGCGTCGACAAATTCTTTTGGCAAGACCACACGGGTTCTGCCGTCACGCTCTGCTTCTAATCTAGCTTGCATGGTACGTGCTGCAATGTATTGAACGCGAGCTGTTTCAGCGTCTGCACCTGCTTGCACATTATTCATGCGCACCAACACATCGCCTGCTTTTACTGTATCGCCCTCTTTAACCAGAATAGCCTCTACCGTACCGCCAGCCTCATGCTGAATGGCTTTTTTATTACTGGCAACGGCCACCGTGCCACTTAAGGGAACGCCTTTATCCAGAGGCGCGAACGAAGCCCACAGCAAAAAGCTGCCAAGCCCACCAATTACTATCCACCAGCCTAGGCGTGTGTACTTAGTTAAATCCGTGTCTATGCTGGACGCCGCAATATCGCTCGCGCTAGGGTCTTTATAAAGTTGTATGCTACTTTCCGCTTGTGCCATTATTGTCTTGCTCCTGCTAAATTATGCTTTGGCCAAATTATGCCTTGGCAATAAAATATACTTTAAAAATTAAACTGGCAAAATTAAAATGCCGCTATTTCTTAGGCTTTTGTTTTGTTTCTTTCTCGGGATCTTTTAGCTTGGATTTAATCTCTTGCTGCCGATTTTCTTTATCGGTATCCACCATTTCATCTACGTGCTCAACATCTTTAACATTGTCTGTTTTAGAAATGTCTGTTTTTTTACTTGTATCTTCTGCCGCACCATTCTGCGAAGCTGCTGGTGGTTGCTGAGTCTGCTTAATTTGCTGTTGATTTGATTTGCTTAAGTTTTCTAGCACTTCTATGGTCGTTCCAAACATTTGCGCGATACCATCTTTTAGCACTAATAATTTGTTTGTGACGGCCAGTGTGCTGGCTCTATGCGTAATCATCACTATTGTTTTTCCGCGTTGGCGTAAATCTTGAACGGCCGCAATCAGCGCCTGCTCACCAACCTCATCAAGGTTAGAGTTTGGCTCGTCTAGTACTATAAATGATGGGTCGTCGTACATTGCACGCGCCAAACCAAGGCGCTGCTTTTGCCCACCAGACAAGCCCGCGCCGCCATCACCCAGCGGTGTGTCGTAGCCTTTTGGGAAATACAAAATCATCTCGTGCACGCCTGCACGTTTAGCCGCCGTGACTACTTTTTCGGAATCTACCGCACCAAAGCGGGCGATATTCTCACTCACTGTGCCGCCAAACAATTCTACATCTTGTGGCAAATAACCCACACTGGGGCCAAGCTCCGCCTTGTTCCATTGATAAATATCTGCGCCATCTAGGCGCACCTTACCGGCAATAGTTGGCCAAATTCCCACTATGACCCGCGCCAAAGTCGATTTTCCTGCGCCGCTAGGGCCTACTACGCCTAAGACGTCACCAGGAGATATGGAAAAGGTTAGATTGTTGAGTGCGGGCTTGCCTGCACCGGGCGGAATTGCAGTAACTGACTCAATTGAAAGCATACCAATTGGCTTGGGAAGAGACATGCCTGTTATACGCTCTGGATTTGCCACCAACAGCTCATTTAAACGGCCGTAAGCGCTTTTGGTGCCGTTCCAGCTGCGCCAAACGCCGATTAATTGCTCGACTGGGTTCAGCGCACGCCCCATTAAAATGGTACAGACAATCATCATACCGGGTGAAATTTTGCCGTCTAACACCAATAATGCGGCGAAGCCTAAAATGAGCGATTGCAAAGTGACGCGTACAAACTTGGTGGCCGCGGCAATAATGCCCGCTTTTTCACTGGCGTCTGCCTGAAGATTTAAAAATTTGGCATGCAAGCCAAACCAACGCTTTGTAAAGTTGGGCAACATCCCCATTGCCTCAATCACTTCGGCATTACGTAAGTTGTTAGTGGCTAAATTACTGGCGTTAACGGCCATGGCGTTAGCTTCGCTTAAGGGTTTTTTGGTGGCTTTTTCGTTCCAAATTGCCAAACCCATGTGGATAAATGTACCGCACAGCGCGAAAATGCCAAGATAAGGGTGGATTAGAAAAATAATCACTAAATAAATGGGGAACCAAGGCGCATCGAAAAATGCAAACAGCGCGTTACCGCTGAGAAATTGGCGCACGTTGGTTAAATCTTGTAAAGCTTGGCCCGCATTGCCGCCAGCGCGTTTTAGATTTTGCTCAAACGAGGCGGTATAGACGCGCTGATTTAGCTTCATATCCAGCTGCGAAGCCACACGAATTAGCACAAAACTACGCACAAACTCCAACGCACTCATCAGGATAAAAGCCGCCACAATCATGATGGTGATTAACAGCAAGGTAGTCTCGTTACGGCTTGCCAGCACGCGATCGTACACTTGCAACATGTAAAGCGAAGGCACTAACATCATTAGATTAATAATGGCGCTGAACACTGCAACGGTTTTAAACGCCGATTTAAAACTATTGATTGCCTGGCCTAATTCACCTTGCGGTAACTTAAAGTTGTTTAACATGAGTTTGCACCTAAGCTATTCATTTATATTAATTTATATTTCAAACGCATTCTCCTTCATTTTTGGTCGTTTGTGCAATAGCTAGATTGCGTTTTAAGCAAAAAACTCTGTATTGCCTGTGGGCGATTGAAACGAAGGGCTTATTATCTCAATACAAATCCGCATGAAAAACATAACCTGCAACCGTAAAGGTTGTAACCGCAGAATATGCCAGCTAAAGCTTATTAATACCTGAGAAAGGCTTATGGATATTGGCTTGCAGGGCATTAGTTTACTCAAGTGTTTTACAGTACATTTAAGCATAAAAAAGCCCCGCCTTTCGGCGGGGCTGTGAGTCGTACATTTAAGTACTTATTACTAAGCTTACAGAATGATGTCAGTTGCTTGTAAATCAATATGGCCTAATAATGCAACCTCGAATTCTGGGCGAATATCGCCAGCAGTGTTACCTTTAATCACAGTAATTTCGTCAGCACCAACACGTTCATGGTGATATACCAGCTGACCAACACCTGTAAATGCTGCACCATCTTCATTGTTGAAGATGAATGCCTGATTGCCAGCAGCAATATGATTATGAATTGCATCGATAGTTGAGAAATCTAATTTATCAATGCCCGATACAAAGTCGGTAATCAAATCACGATTTGCTACACCAACTGCGGACTCAGTACGTGAGTTAAAGACAAACTTATCTGCACCTGCGCCACCCGTTAGAATATCGGCGCCATGAGAACCAGTAATAATGTCGTCACCAGAACCTCCTGTAAGAACATCGTTAACAGCAGTACCGGTAATAACTTGATTAAATACGTCTTGAGCACGTACACCATTTAAACCTTCACCATTGTTAAGCACCACGCGGTGAGCTGAAGTGAAACCCGTAGCATTAACCGTATCGTTGCCAGCGCCACCATCGACGGTGATGGTTTGCAAGAACAGGCTAGTCGCATCAAAAGACCCCTGAATCGCAATGGTGTCATTTCCATCGCCACTGTTGATGGTGATTTCCTCGATATTGTCGAGTTCTGCCACGACAGCGCCATTGCGGGTAACCACAATTTCGGTGTTTGCATTGAGACCCGTGATATTGGCACTGGCTGCTGCTGTTGCCGAGTAAATCACGAAGGCTTCAGCCGTTGCGTCTCCGTTGAGGACGAATCGGTCACCATAATCGTTGTTTGAACCACCATCAACGAAGTCACGGCCACCTGTTGCTGCATTTTGGGTGATGATATCGTCGTCGGCGCCGCCGTTAAGTATGTCGTTGCCGGCTCCACCGTTGATATCGTCTTTTCCGTCAAAACCAAAGACAGCCTGCGAGCCAGAGGCACCAGATTTGCCATTGAGCGTGTTGTCGGCATCTTGCGTTCCGTTAACCACCCTGTAATTTACACCATTGAATCTAAGCGTTTCGACCGTACCGCCTGCAATGGTATCCGTACCCTCGGCACTCGTATTGTCAATAACGGTGATGTCGGTATTGGCAGTGCCCGTGGTGAAGCTGAAGTTGGTGGCCGCACCAGTGTAGCTTGCAATGTCCGTTCCGCTGCCGCCATCTAGCCTGTCGTTTCCAGCTCCGCCGTTTAAGGTATCGTCACCTGCCTGACCGAACAGGGTATCGTTGCCTGTGCTACCAGTAAGGACGTCGTTAGCACCCGATGCGTAGATGATGTGATCGCCCGTGTTGGCTGCCGTGATGGTGTCTTGACCTCTTGCGCCAAATGCAACCGAGTTGGTTCCTGTTCTGATGGTGAAGGTTTCAACGCGAAGGCCGCCTGTGGCATCGATCACTGAGATATCAAGCGTGTAGGTGCTGTTTGAAGCCAATGCCTCGCCAGTGCGAGTCACCACACCGGCCTGACTTACCGCAAAACCACCTGTTGATCCCGTAGATGACACCAGTGCATAGCTGTAAGGTCCATCGTTGTTGGCATCGACAGCAGCGAGGTTGGCAATAACTGCACCAGCCGCCGGAAGGCCATTCGCCAGATTTCCTAACAGAATAATTCCGTTATCTGGCGTCACGCCGTTCCACTGAATATCTGTGGGCGGTGTAGCAACAATAATAGAAACATTTATCGTTGTTTGTGCAACATTGCTGGCAAAAGCACCATTATTCACCGATACATTGATGACTCTATCCACGGCGATTGAGGTTGGTGATGTATTATTAAACGTCACCGCTTGAATAGCCGCTTGATATTGCGCCAAGGTGGCCGTGCCCGTTAGATTCACCGTGATTTGACCTGCAACGGATGTATCAACGGTGCTAGTAATGCCATCGCCAATAATATCTGCTGGGTTTAGCACATCACCTACCTGTGCATTGGTCAGCACAATTTTAGCTGACGATAGCGTAGGGAATAGATCACTAGTAATCATTGGGGCGGATGCAATTGCAACCGGTGCGCCGCTTGCGGAATGATTGACTTCTACAAATTGAGTCACAAAATCGCTACCAGCCGCAACACTGTCAAGATCTAATACTGGCGCAACTTCGGCCACCCTATCTGCAAACTTCAATATTTCAAAGTTGCGAATAGTGTCAGTGCCGTCAAGCTCACGATCTTTTAGTATCGGTCTACCACGATCATCCAAAGGATTGTTGTGCGCGACAGTAATGGTGCCGTCCGCATTGGGAGTAATGGTGTAATTTGCTAAAACATCACTATAAACTACCGTATCTACATCCGTAGCAGCCGTTTCAGATTGCAAGATTTCACGCACAATGCTGAGGTTGCCAGGGTTGATGGTGCGATTGAGCATTAATGAGTTAAGTGATGCGCCGCCAAATGCTGGGCTAGCAAAGTTAGGGCTGCCATCGGGATGGGTATGGAATACCTTACCGGCATGCTGGCCCATAATTACTTTATCGGTATTCATTGATTCAGCCGAATAGGTAACACCGTCTTGAACAATTTTAATGCGCACATTTAGCCACGCATCGCCATCTAAAATGTCGTTACCCAAGTTACCTTGAATCGTGTCGCTGCCACCACCACCGATGATGACTTCAGCACCCTGCGTACTATCAATCACTGAGGTGTTGTAAGCCAGGGCATCCACGGCCGCTTGTGTTGTGCCTAAAAGCTCGGCATAGCCATCTATCAAGCCCACGTTTTGTGATTTTAAATCATTTACGTCCAATGGGGTGTCTGGGAGAAGTTCGGCTCCAGCAAGCTTTGTTGAGCCTGTCAAGATGTCGTCTTTATCCCAGCCCGACAAGGCTTCTACCGAGTCAAAACGATCGCGCAACGTAAACGTAACCTGTGCAGGGAAAAAAGGAATACCTAAATCAGATTCAGCCGCCACCATATCATTTTTATGGATCGCCCAGTCGAAACCAAACATACCGTTACTACGTTGAATACCCGCAGCCTGAACCATAATGTCATCACCAGACTCGCCGTCATAATCGGTATCGTTACCCTGACCATGCATGACATCGTGGCCTATAATCGTGCTGTTAAAGAACAACTGAGAGTTATCGCCGTTCATGCCATCGAAACCATCACCGCCCTCCATCCAGTCATCGCCTTCATTGCCAAACAAGACATCTGAACCAGCACCACCTAAAATGAAGTCGTCATCTTGTCCAGCAAATGCTTCTGACAAATCTTGTCCAATCATAATGTAATCTTGACCTTGCTCGCCAAACATCAGATCAAAACCGCGGGAGCTGGTAATCACGTCGTTACCTTGGCCGCCGCGCAACATATCGTCGCCAAAGGGGTCTTCGATAATATCGTCGCCTTCGCCAGCAAACACGTTATCTGATGCCGTGCCTGCGTTTAGATAATCGTCACCACCGTCACCCCACAAGGTGTCGTCGCCTTTGTCAGACCAAATTTTATCATTACCCTCTGTACCGCCAATCACCACGTGCTCGCCACCAGAGTATTTTAGCGTACCGCCAACATCGTGGGTAATGCCTGTCTCTGGATCAACCGTTGTCGTTGCGCCTGTGTAGCTACGCGCCACTTTAAGTGGTGTTAATAGTGAGCGCGCCTCGCCAGCTGCCCATAGCGGGTCTTTGCCTGCTGCGTCGCCGTTGTAATCTTCTTGCGCAATGCCACGATCTAACTCAATGAAAAGATCTGGGGTGACAAACAAGGATCCGTTTAAGTGGGTAGCATAAATATCACCCAGCTCGGTATTACGCATGACCAGCTCTGCAAAGGCGCTAGGTTCCATTTGGTTAAGGAAGTTAAGTCCTTGTGTACGGCTTAAGTAGTAAAAACGGTCGCCGTTTTGCAAGGCCTCCATTTGGTACTCGAACACGTAGTTAAAGGTTGTACCTAGCATACCGCCGAACTCTGGGTTTGCCTCTGCAAGACCACCAATCCAAAGTTCGACGTTATTCATACCACCAAGATCACCGCCTGCATAAGTGCCAGTAGCGCCTAAGAAATCAAAACGATCCGCATCGAAATCGATTGCCTCCTCGCCAGTCAATGCACTATCGCCAAACACGAGTTTCATGGCAGCTTCGCGCATACCGGCCACTGTCGTTTCTGCTAGGATGTTGCCATGTGTGCCATATGCCGCGATAAAGTTGATGATGGATGCTGGATTTTTGATATTCGCCGCAAAATCGGCCCAATTTTCATAAGGTTTAAGATCGGCTAGGGCTGTTGCATCGTAAAGCTGTGCACGAGTTTCGTTGAGTGATGGAATGCCAGTATCGCGGCTACGTGCAATGTTAAGCGCACCCAAGTCAAGCGGCAAACCGACTAAGTTATTACGCAAATCACTCACAATGAATTCGTCAATCGCGTTGCCAACATCACGTGACAAGCCACGCACAAAGTTGGCATTGATGGTTGAGGCATCTGCACCGCCTACTGAATAAGCCACTGGATTCAGGAACGCAGCAAGCAAGTCATCTTGTTCTGTAGCGCCATTGACTGGGTTTAGGTCATTGCCCAAACGATCTACCGTACCTGTCATCATAGAGTGGCCAAAGCGGTAAACTGTGTGCGCAAACTCTGCCACGATTGCTGGGTCAATTTCTACACTGTTGGTGAAAACGAATGGATCGATAAACGGCTGAATACGGCGTGCAAACTCTTCGAACACCATGTGTTGATATTGCATTTCGTTAGCGAAACGTGACGCTTGGAACAAGCGTTCGCCATCCCAATTAAGCGCAGCAGGGCTTAGCAATGCTACCTCGGCCGCTGTTAAATTAGGATTTACATCGGTGACCAACCACTCGTTCAAAAAGGCCACAGCATTGGCGTGCTCAACAGAGTTAAGCGTTGCATCGGCCGCATTGGCGAGCAATGTTGCCTTATTTACTTCTATTAAACGGTTATGCTCTGAATGGAAAATACCGTGAATGGCTGTTAATGCAGTATTCTCGTTACCACGGCCGTCGCCAGTGATGAAGTGTGCATTGAGCATTTCGTCATCATACGTATTGGCCAAACCGTCATTAGTCGTGCCTTGGTCTGCGTCGGCTACTTGGAAGGCATCAGCAGCAGTCACACGACCATCACGGTTAGAATCCCAACGACCTGGCGATGCATGGTGCGCGATGTCATCTAAGAACGCATGATTGGTACGCACTAGATTGGGAATTAGAGATAGATCTAAACCTTCTTCTGTGCCCTCTACAAAGCCTGTCGCTGTGGCCACTTGTGCGAAACCATTTGCACCAGGGATAAATTTGCCGTATTGATCCGTCTTTAACAACGGTATATTGTGCACATCAAAATCGCTTAGTTTAAGGCCTAACATGGTGAGCGCTTGCGCTTTGACTTCGCCCCAATTGGCCACTGCGCCAGCTGTTCCAGTAGCGGCGGTACCTGAGAGTAGCTTACCCGTGGCGACTGCACCAGTTTCAGTCATTGTATACTCGCGTAAAAACACTTGATGCGAAGCGTGTGATGTATAAGTCTGGCTATTATCAACCCATGAAGTTGTTGTATTTTTTTGTTGTGGTACGCCATTAGCATCAAGGTTTACCGTTGCACGTGATAGCGCCATGAAATTGGTATTGCTGCCCTCCACATAAAGAGGATCATCTGGTTGTAGCGGAATATAAACCGTACCGTTATTGCCTTTAGTGATTGCATCTACACCGTGACTGAAGAACTGACCAAAGAACGACATCCATGAGTTAAAGCCAGCAGTAAGGCCAAGATCTGGCGACAGATTAGGCAAGGTTTGTAAATCGGCATTCGTGATGGCAAGATCATTCGAATTGACTTCTTCGCCCGGGGCCACTGGATTCATGCCAGGGTGATCCGCCTCGAATTGTTCTAGCGACAATGGATTGCTAAGGTAAGCTTCGATGGCTGCTGGGTTATTAACCGACATATCGACGATTAAATTAGAAATAATACGAGGCGCACTATCTACAACCGTTCCATAGCCTGGCTGAAGGCCTGGAGTGTGGGGATTCGTGTCAGCCAATAGGCCGTAATTGCCTTGAGTAATGGCAGGGCCACGACCAGGGCCATCAAAATCGATTGTGCCAGTAGCATTGGCAACATACACTGGGTCTGTTAAACGTGGAAATATTACGTCTGCTGCACCAAATTGACTGGTGCCAGGGTTAGTACCATTGGGCGCAATGACCAGATTGTTAAAGGTACCATCAACTGTACGAAGGCCAGCTGGCAATAAGGCCGCTGCCTCTGCTGTGGCGCCGTAAGAGTCCATAATTGCTTGCGTAATAGAGACTGGCGCATTGCTATAGCCAATCGAACTTGCCTCACCGATTTTGATTTGCTTTAAAATAAATTGCATGTCATCTATGTTGACGTTAAAACTTGTGTTGTATTTTTTGGCCATGATATTTTTCCTAATGATTTAAAATGTACGAAGATGTTAGTGAATCCATTTGTTATAATGAGTTTAAGCAAGCGCTATATCTGCGCTTCACAGTAACGAGAGGACTCCTCTCCCGCTGAAAACTTTTGGGCAATTCTGTACTGAAGATAATGATAAAATTTTCTGACTCTTCAGCATCATTCAAAACTTTCATCTGCATCTCCTAATAAAGAATTTAAAACTTCTATAACCGACGTAACGCATACTAGGTACATTGACAAGCTATTGAAATGGGCTTTTTATCCCCATTTTTATAGCTTGCTCTGCTTAGTACACCTAGTTGATTTTGCTTAGCCCTACAGGATAAATATCCTCTAGACGGGGATTAATTAGCACTTTTGATACCACATTGATTTAAATTATATTTATATATAAATCAATGGTTTATGATGATAAATAAACTACCAGTTTTTGATTTTATGATTAAACATCATCTGTGATGTCATTTGTTCGACACTTTAGAGCCAACCAAACTGGACTCCCCAGAGCTTAGTAGACAATCCATCATGTCGAGACTGGAATGGGGAGTGACAAACGCTAGGAAGACGATATACAGCTGAATTTAAGGATGCAGCAATTAAACAAATTACCGAACGTGATTATGGTGTTGTTGAGGTAGCTAAATATGCCGATGTTAAATTTGTATTTAGGCCTTTAGATGCAAGCAATGAGCAGGCATTAGAAGAAATTGCAGAATGTTAAACTGCATAAGGTTAAGTTGCCGAATATTAAAATAAAGCGACAGAACAAAAAAAATCGACAGAGCTTGCAGCTGCAACTCTGTCGACTATCTTTTAGCAGATCGTTTTATTAATCTACAATATCCCAGCGAACCATCATGGCGTGATCTTCGTGCGCAAGATTGTGGCAATGCATCACGTGCTTGCCAGTAAAATCACGGAACTGCAAATAAATCTCTACCGACTCACCTGGACCTAGGTTGTACACATCTTTACGACCACGCTCGTGCGCTGGTGGTGGACGACCGTTACGCTTTAATATCCTGCCTTCTTCGAAGTGAATATGAACAGGGTGTGCCCAACCGCCGCCGCCATTAACCAGTGTCCAAATTTCGGCAGTGCCTTTTTTAATGGTTGCTGAGATTTCGTTTACATTAAAAATCTTTTTATTGACTGTCCAAACTCCACCATTACGAGCAAACTCAAAAGTGCGTTTTTTAACAACCCTAGTAAGGTCAATTGGCGGCAATTTGCGTAGTGGAGTGGTGGCTGTCAACACGCGAGATGGGTCAGCTACTGCGTCCTTACCTACTATAAATTTAAGTACTTGGTTACCTTCGCGGATAGGAAGGATTTTATCAATTTTGCGAGTGTCTTTTTGAAACACCGTGTCCACTAAATAAATATCTTTACCCTTAAAGGCCGAGAAATCGACAATGATGTCAGCACGCTCTGCCATGGCAAGATCGACTTTAGTCTGGTTCATGAGCGGGAACTCTAGCAAGTTGCCATCGTTAGCAATATAAGTAAACGGTATTGCTTTGCCATCTACTACCAAACTATACTGAGCAAATTTAGTAGGGCCTCCATTAAGCAGGCGCAGGCGATATCTACGTGGCTGCACATTTAAGAACGGTTTAATCTTGCCGTTCACTACAACCATGTCACCCACTACACCCTCAGGGCTCATTTGGTCATAAAACTGATTGCCCTTCGAGTCAAAGCGCATATCTCCGAACATAAGTGGCACATCACAATCACCACTTGGGAGCCTTAGTGCTTGTGGGTTAGTATCATTTTCATTGCCCGAGTCGAGATCGTCATAAATGATAATAAATCCGCACAAACCTTTCACCACATTGGCGCCAGTTGCATCTAAACTATGGTCGTGGTACCAAAGCGTACCCAAGGCCTCACGCGGGTCACCTATGGCGTCTAAGGCTATGAAATCTGGATGGCTTGGGTTGCGGGAATTTTCAAAGCCGGCATACACATTGGGGTAGCATTGGTCTTTATAAATCCCAGGGCTAGTTAAGGTAGGGCCGCATATTTCCGGACCCCAGTAGTCTCCAGGAAAGCCATCGCTCTCCGTCGGTGTGTGGCTATTGTGCACGTGCATAGAGATCTCAGGGCTGCCATAGCCCACATGGTCTTGCGGCAGCTCATTATAGACCCTAGCGACCAAAGGTACGGAATAAAAAGCATGAAGGGTCGGGCCAGGATACTTGCCGTCGTAGCCCCAAATGGTCTGTTCAGGATAGGCAGGAGTAAAACTGTGCGGCGCCTCTTTAACATGGAGCTCATACAGTGCGGGATCATTGAATAGCAGATCATATTTCTGTATATCAAGACGTCCAACCTCACCAGCGGCAATATTGGCAGCCTTTTGAACTGGCGGGTCTAAGGACGCGACAGGAGTTTTGGGGCGATACGTGTAAGCGGGGATAGGCTCTTTCCACCACAAAGCGGGGGGAATGGCTGGACTTGCCTTGTTATCTAACACAGGCACGGGCACTGCCACCGCAGCCAAACTTTCACCGCTTGTCGCTAATGCTACAGCGCCTGCGCCTGCGCCAACAGCGAGTTTAAATAAGTTGCGTCTTGATTTATCTGGCACTGCCGCGTCATTAGACACTTCAGTGGCTTGTGCTTCTGAATTTTTTGTTAAGTCTGTCATGATGGTTCTCAATATTTATTAAAGGGGTTAGCTAAACTCGTCAAGCATAATATTTATTAGTTGTTCTAACAAATATTTTATGCTTTTACTGATGCTTTCATCGGCCTTCTATCCGCATGATGAATCACTTGCAGGATGTTCTCGTGTTTACCAAGTGATGGCGCCATCAACCAACGGTCGAACCGATCACTCCCAATTCTTACCACGCCAGCGTGTTGGCTACGGTTTGCATCCACTACTGGATCCTGATCATAGAAACCTAGTTTTCTGCGGATAATTTCTATTTCATCATAATTACCCGTTAAAAATTGCCAACCAGCACCGGTTTTGTTGTCTTCTGCATATTTTTTAAGCACTTTTGGCGTATCAAAATTTGACGCCAAAGAAATAGAGTACATGTGAATGTCGCGCCCTACACGGTCGCCTAAGGCCTGGTGTACGCGCTTTAAGTTGTATGTACTAATTGGGCAAACGCCTTCACTACACTGGGCGTACATCATATTAATGACCACAAACTTGTCTTTAATTAAGTCGTCATAAAATTTAACTTTTTGACCTAAATGATTGGTTAGCTCAAAATTAGGGAAGTAGCCTGGATCCCTTGTTGACCTAGCAACCTTTACATTTGATGGTGTCGTTGGTTTTACACCGAGTATAGCTGCTGCTGCCGATGCCGCAACCGCAGCGCCTATGCCACCCAACATTTGTCTTCTTGTTATCACGATATCTCACCTAAAAAAATTAAAAATGTAGCCAGCGCAAAATTTGAAATTAAATTAATTGAATGTTGTTAATTTAATTTAAATGACTCTGTGACTGATGGACGAATCGTAATTTGATCTAGAGTAATTTGGAATGGGAATTCAATCCCTATTTTGATGTACAGATTGCTTAGTACTTTTAGTCGGTATTGCTTAGTCCTACAGGACATTTGTCCTGCCTTAGTCACTTTAGTAACTAGTGTTGCGTTATAGTGGAGCGACGATCGGCGCTTGGTTTGATTGGCTGAGACCAACTGCCCTGGTAATGTGCGCACTCGATTGCGCTCAACAATAAATCTACAGGGGATTCTTTATTGATAACGCCACAAGCGCCAAGCGCAGCGGCTTTACGTGCAAGCTCGCGTGAGTATTCGTGGTCTATTAGGAGAAGGATACGATGATTGCCGAGTTCGGCAAGTGTAGAGATAAAATCTAGACTGCATTGGCTGGAGAGATCGTAATCTAATAAAATGACATCTGGGCGATGTTCAATGACGCCACTAATTGCAGAGCCACATGAATGGGCGGTGCCCACTAAACTCATGCGCGGGTACTCGCCCTGAATAAGCTTGGAAAGCCCCCACAAGACAGGCGCGTAGTCATCCACTAAAAAAACGCGTATTCCCAAATTTGGTGATGAGATATTATTCATAAATCTTTTTTTATTTAATCTGTTTATGTTAATGATTTTACGTATTAAACATAATGATATTCTCTATTAAAGATAGTGCAATAGGAGTTTGTTCACTCTTATTAGGGAACTTTGTACTATATGGAGTAGTCGCCGTTGTAGTCACGGTGACCTTAATGTAGATTTTTTGCCTTACATTATTACGTTATTTTAACTCGTTAAGCTTATGTTCAATCGCATACATGCAGAGTTCGAGCCGATTTTCTAATTCTAACTTAGCGTAAATGCAAGTGAGATGATTACGCAAGGTATGCTCGCTCATGGACAGACGATCTGCAACAGCCTTGTTACGGGCACCAGGAATTAAAGCCATAGCAGCAACCACTTGCCTTTCTTTTGGGGTAAGTGTTGCAATTTTACTCAGTTGCGCCGACTCCTTTATCATCGCAGGCGCTGCGTTTAAGCTTCTGAGCAGGCGAGTGGTTGCGGCACGGTCAAACCAAATTTCGCCAGCGTTGACATATTTAATGGCACGTAAAATTTCTTCCGTATCTTTATTTTTTAGCACTACGCCGCTGGCGCCATTTAAAATCGCACGTTGATGAATTGCAGGATCTTGCTCTGCAGTCAGCACCAAGACTCGCGCTAGTGTTTTTTGCAGCAACTCTTCCAAAAAGTCCAAGCTGCTCTCGCCGTTTAAATCAAGATCTAGCAAAATAACATCTGGTTTTTCAGTAGTTAAAAAAGCAAATACTTCCATTTTATTGCTGGCTTTACCTATTACCTGCATGCGAGGTTTTTCGCCTTCAATTAATCGCTCTAGCCCCCACAGCAAACTTCTGTGGTCATCTACCAACAATATGCGTATCGGTTTATTTGATTCAAGCGAATGTGGCATAACGTCCATCCTTTAATTGAAGCGGTATTTCCGCAGTGACTATGGTTTTAGCCTTAGCCGTTTTATCCCCAGGATGGTGATTAACGCTAACCGTGCCGCCGAGGTGGGTTACACGCTCGGTGATTGAACGCGGTTTAAAGTACTTGAAATCTTGCGAACTATCGGCCTGATTGATGACTTCGATCACAATTTGATCTTGCTGATAATACAAATTTATGGCGGCTTGCTTGGCCGTCGTATGGCGATGAATATTGCTTAAACCCTCGCACACCAGTTGATAAATCTCGGTCGCTAGGCTATCGCTTACTTTTAACTCTTGGTTGGCATGGACGTCCACTTCAACGCCATGTCTTTGTTTATATTTTTTCGCTAGCTCGATGAGTGCTGGCATCAAAGGCTGGTCTAAGCGCTCTTTTAGGCCGCCAACATATTGGCGTAATTCAGAGATACTTTCAGTGGCCATATCCACCAATTCATCTAATTCTTTTGCGACTGTATCGCCATCTGGAATTTTGCGGCGCAAGGCCTGTAAGCCTATTTTAAGCCCGATATAGGGCTGAATAGTGCTGTCGTGCAAGTCGATGGATATTTTTTGACGCATGGCAGAAGTGGCAGCGGTGGCAATTTTATCCAGCAAGTGAATGTTGTCGATGCGAGGCGTAATTTGGTTTGCCAATTGCTGTAAAAAGGTCATCGCTGAAAAGTCTAAAGGTTCTTTGCAATTGGTGAGGTAAATGCGCCCGATATTCTGCCCATGCAGACGCAGGGGGGCACTGGCGAATGAATCTACTTCTAACAACTGTGAAATCGACTCGCCAAAATTAGTTTTAGTATTGGTTGATTCAGCTGACGGTGTATCCTTAGGCAAGAATGGTAAATACCATTCAGTGTTGTTACCATAGCAGATAGACAATTGGGGTGGTATTGCCAGCAAGTGTGCTGCTATGCCATTATCTAATGGCTGTCCGAGCAACATAGGCTTATCATGGTCGATTGTTACTTTAAATATGACATAATTACCTTCAGGCATTTTCATCACGGTAATACAAGCTTCTGCAGCATGAAACTCGCGTATGACTTCCAGCGAATCGCACATTTGCTGCTCTGCGCTTGAGCGCTGATTGGGGATGGAGATCATCTCGCTAAATAGCTTTAATTGGCGTGTTTGTTGCACTACCAATCTACCCCAGATGGCGATAAAACATCCCAATATCAACAATAACGACGTGTACATGAGTGCCTGATAAAGCGTGCTTTGTGCGACTGGCGTAAGTGGGAAAAAGTAAATCAGCACCGAAAGAAAAAAACAGGCATAGGTGACTTTGAAGCCTTCTCTGAAGCCATAACGAAACGATGCCACAAGAATAGCAAAGAGGAAAAATGAAAATAGCGGACTATCCAAACCGCCGCTAAAGTAAATAGTTACTGCATAGAAAATTAAGTCTATCCAATGAAACAATACAGACGGCACAATTTTAGGCATATTGTCTGAATAAAAGCAGAGCAATCCTGTATATGCACAATAAAGAGCCAATAGGAAGAAATAACCGCTTGCAATAGGGGCTACAGTGTTAGAAATGTATAACGTAAAAACTAAAGCAAACACAGCCAACACGATCCGCATGATCGAAATGGTTTTTGCACCAAATTCTTTTTGGTTAGTATTGTCTTTCATTATTACTTGCGAATCATTCACGTAATGATTTTCCCAGTTTGACTAGCTTGTTTTATCATCTGAAAACTATACTACAGGTGTTTTAATATATATCCATACTAGTCATAGAGAGCTTTGATGGCAATAGTCTGGTTGAGCTAGTATGCAGAATTAGCTTAATTACATCACTAAAAAACCTGCCCTGCAAACATGTATGCATGGTGGTGATGATAGCATGCTGTTTGAATAGTTTTTGATTGGTTTTAATATCACGCTGATGAATAAACAAAAAGCCTCCACAGGGAGGCTTTGAGTCAAGCAGCGAGATGCTGATTGGGTATAAATAGCTTGGCGGTGACCT
>CAMCVF010000014.1 GCA_945881735.1 Methylotenera oryzisoli | reverse complement strand
CTATCAGTCAATCTGGAACACCTTGATGCTAGCAATACTGGATCAAGCCTACTTAATCTCACGGGCAACGTTGCCAACAACCGACTCACAGGCAATGCTGCTAATAACATCCTTAATGGACTAGCCGGTGCAGACACCATGGCAGGTGGAGCTGGCAATGACACTTACGTAGTAGACAATGCAGGCGACACAGTTGTTGAAAATAACAATGAAGGGACTGACTTAGCACAAGTCGCCATTGCAACCAGAGGCGGCACCTTTGTCCTGGGTAATCATGTAGAGAATGCCACCCTCACCAATACCATTGCTTACAGCCTCACAGGCAATGATCTCAACAATATATTGACTGGCAACGCCGCAGCCAACACTTTAACAGGCGGTATTGGCAACGACAACTTAAACGGTCTTGCTGGAGCAGACACCATGATAGGTGGTGTGGGTGATGACACCTATGTGGTCGATAATGCAGGAGATATTGTAAGAGAACTGATTGCTGATGCTGGTACTGACCTTGTGCAGTCTTCAGTGACTTACAGCCTCGATACAGTTAACGCAGTTGGAGCAGAAAATCTCACGCTTACCGGAACCGGTAGAATCAATGGTACAGGCAATGGGCTTAATAACATCATCACGGGCAATAGTGGTGTCAACATTCTTAGTGGTGGTGCAGGTGATGATACTCTGATAGGTGGATTAGGTAATGACACGCTCACAGGTGGCCTTGGAGCAGATATCTTTACTTTTAACACAGCATTAAACGCTAATAATAATAGAGACACCATTACTGACTTCATCTCTGGCACTGACAAAATCTCCTTAGAAAATGCGATTATGACGGGCTTAGGTATCACAACAGGCGCTTTAACTGCGGATCAGTTTTTTGCATCGAGCACTGCCGTAAGAGGAAATGATGCGAGTGATCGAATTGTGTACAACACCACCTCGGGCGCGCTTTATTATGATGCTGATGGCAGTGGTTCAGGTGCTGCAGTTCAAATCGCCCTTATTGGAGCAACGACACATCCCACACTGACCAATGGTGATTTCTTTATTGTTTAGATTATTTACCCAAAGTACTTTTAATCTCTTCTATACGCTAATAGAAAAAGCTAATGTTGATAGCAGCCTTATTATGATTAATGATTAACGTTTTAAGAGTTCCTAGCGCTTGAAAGAGATGCATGAACCGTTACCTAAAGTAACGCTTAATCGACTTGGTGTGTAGTGGAAGCACTACACACTTTACTACACATCAAATATAACCTGTTGATTATGATGATGTCGCCTTGAGTAACTAGCTCGGTGAGTTTTGAGCCTTCAGTTCGATTTGCAAATTAAATACCACCGCTAACGCCGGCTTCAATGAATATGCTTTCTTCACTGAGCTCTAGTCCTTTAGAAATAGCGTAACTAAGGATTTGTCTTTTCTGCTATCTTATGAGTTATAAAAAACTTTAAGCTTTTTTATCAGTTATTATTTTCATAGGAAGTCAATTAATTGCTAGCTTTAAAAATAATTAAAAAATTTCAATATCTCATTCTTATTCTTACACTTGGATTAATTTATCCAAGTTTCGCAATAGAGATACCTAGAGGCGATATCTTATTAAATATCGCCACGCAATGCATAAACCCTAAAGCTCAAAATTATTGCAATCAATGTATATCCCCTAGAACTGAAGGCAATTGTGGAAATATCAGAGAGTGCAAAAATACTACTGAAGTTTGGTCTGAAAATGAACAGTTTGTTGCTATTAGAGATATTAAAATGTGTGGCTGTGCTAAAGGCTTCATTCACGGTTTAGCCATGCCTAAATACGAGGTGACAGGAGTTGAAGATATAAGGCGTCCAGAAGAAATCTGGCAGTTTGCCTGGGACACCTCTAAAAAAATTATTGAGCCCGATTTAATAGCTTTAGCAGTAAATCCAAAATCTCGCCGCAGTCAAAATCAGCTGCATGTGCATTTGGTTCGAATTGATCCAAAAGTGAAAAATAAATTTAATACATATAGCTATGCGTACGTAAAAAATCTGGAACATGTTTGGGAAACTGCTGATAAATTAGCAGCAAAAAACTCTTTAATTGACTATGGCATTTTAGTAACTCAAGCTACTTCGAATCAATTTATTGTTTTAATTACCCCAAATAGTCCAGAAGGTGAATTTACCATTTGGAATTGCAATTAAGCTTTGTACCAAAACACTATTCAAAGCATCACCGCTCTTTAGGCAATTTAAAGTTTATTAGTCCTCCGACTTTGCCTAGGGAAATTCAGTTCGAAATCTTATCCAGTTTACCTGGATACAAACTTTTCCAGAATTTGCAGCTATGGCTAGTTTCAGCATCGTACATATGTATGTTAGCTGCCGACATATTCAGCACTGAAGGTTTAGCGCCGCTATTGTATGGCTGCCATGCAGGCAGACCCTTTGCTGCGGGTTGGCCTTTATACGCAAAGCTTGCCCAGTAATTTACGATATCATTGCCCAGCTTTTCAGATTCTTTTGATAGCTCAGGTGCGTTAATCTGCTTTGTATTTGAATAGCGCGGAAATATAAAATTGATAATAGATGAGTGCACTGCGCCTAATTTAAAATCAGGGTACGGCTCTGCAATACCCACACCATTTACCACAGAGTTAGGCTCACTAAACTCAAATTGATAAACCGGGATACCTAAAGCATGTTTGGCAGCGGTTTCCAGTATTGAGTTTGTGGTTTGCAAATACAGGCAATTGTTTATGCCGATTGCCGGATTATAGTCTGACAAAATCGAACCCAATGCTGAAGGCACTGCACTCTCTGTTGACCAGCCTTCTGCGGGCGTGTATCTGCTAGCGATTGTTTGCACCTGGTCTTTGGTGTAAAAAGAACCCAACCAGGTATTAAAAGACTCAGCATTTAAGGCCGGGCCTTTGCCTGCTTTCCAGTTTTGCCACCAATAGCCCACATACAGCCTGATTTCATTAGTCATGCCACCTACCATCAATGGCACCGCCTTAAACTGCCCACTGTCGAGCGCAGTTTTTACAGATCTGGGAATAGTTGCATTTGGATAATGCTCTGAGCCTACTACCGGCGCAAAAGGGATTAAATCCAATGGGTTTTTATCTGCATAGGCACCCTGCACTGCCAATATTTTTTCTACAGATGCCTGGTCTTTACTATGCATGCAAGCCAAAACACTGGCGTTATCGCCCTTGCAGCCCAGTGCATCTGAAATTGCAACGCCGGTTTTTTCTGCAACATCTACCGTTTTAAGGTGCGATAAACAACCGGCACTGGTCATGATTGCCTTGTGAAACAGGCCAGTTACTTTTTCCGGGCTAGCCAAATGCATGCAAATAGAAGCTGCACCAGCAGACTCGCCTGCTAGTGTTACATTTTTGGGGTCACCCCCAAAGGAGTCTATGTTATTCTGCACCCATTTTAAAGCTGCGCGCTGATCTTCAAGGCCGTAGTTACCATTTAACTGGTTGGCATTTGTAAAGGCTGGGTGCGGCATAAACCCTAAAACACCAAGACGGTAATTAGGGGTCACCACAATCAACCGGCCTTTATTTGCCAGCTTGTCATTTCGATACAGGTTAGATGAACCACCCACAAAGGCGCCACCGTGAATCCAGAACAATACTGGCAGCTTTTCACCATCTCGAATATCGGCTGGAATGCTCACATTCAAATTCAGGCAGTCTTCAGTGGTGCTAGCATCGGTAAGGTTAAAGCGCGCCTGCTGCGGGCAGGCGTTTCCAAACGCGCTGGCATCTCGCACGCCCTCCCATGGTTTTGGTAGTGCCGGCATAGCCCAGCGCAGATTACCTTCAGGCGCTGCGGCATAGGGAATTCCACGAAATTCAATAGCTCCGTTACGTTCGACACCTTTAACAGCACCATATTGAGTTTGTGCATTGAGCGTGCTTTTAATATTAGTGCTTTGATTGATACAGGAGGCGAGCGTGCAGGTTGCCAGAATTAATAGCGACTTAATTAGTTTTGATTGTTTTTTTATCATCTGAATTCCCTATCCCAACCTTACGAAAGTAGTTGGATTATTCTCGTTTTAAGACGAATTAAAGTAAACATTTAAATGCTAATATTTCCTTTAAGTAATGTTGGCTATAGCTATCCTAATAGCCTGTTATAGCCACTAAGTTTAACCACATGTGTGCCGAAATATAATCTTGCGCAACCCTGATGTTAGGCTATTATTCACTGGCAAATTTTGTTGAGAAAGCGAACGTCATTCCACCTATAAATCCCCACCTTAAATATCACCCCTCCAAAAGCAAAAAAGAGCCGAAGCTCCTTTCTGTTCTAACTAATTTAAGTTTAATTAAGCTTGAGTATTTTTACGACGACGTACTGCAGCACCCATAACGCCTAATCCAGCTAATAGCATAGCGTAAGTTTCTGGCTCTGGTACTGGCGCAGCAATTCGTCCCGGTGAACCAATTTGGTTAGCAGTATTAAACGCCTCAAATGCGCCGTTTGTGCCAACAACACTTAATTGTGAGATGGTTGTATTGTTTAAACCTGCTGCGTTGTCAAAAGTTTGTAAAGGATTTACAGCATCAGATGCGCCAAATACAACATTAGCCTGAAGCGCACCAGTATTGTTGTAAATGTTAACTGCATCACCACCACCGCTTAATCCAACGCGAGTGCCAGTATAGTTACCAATTTGCAAACCTACGGGTACGTTTGTGCCAAACCAAGTGCTCAGAAAACTCGCTGTTGCAGCATTTTCTGTGAATATCACAGATTCGCCAGCTGCGATGCTAGTAATGCCTGTAAGGTTCTTTTTTTCAGTGCCATTTGAATCATCATCCATTTGCCAACCAGTAATATCAACAGCAGAAGAACCAATATTCGTCAATTCGAACCAGTCGGTTAAGTAAGTAGAACCACCAGAATTTCCCCATGGAGTAACTTCGGTAATTCTGATTTCCGCATTTGCTTGAGTTGTCAATACGGATAGCATTGCTAACGCTATTAAAGATAATGATTTTTTCATTTATATACCCTTGAAGTTTGAAATTTAAAACTATTGATAAACTTAATTTATATTTTACATTACACGCAAATTGTGACAAAACAACAACTTTAAAATAGTCTATTCAGATTATATTTATAAAAAACTGACAATTATTCTATGTGCAATTTGAGTAAAAAATACTATTTTAAAATAGCAACACGTTGATTAGTATGGAATTATTCAGCGTCTTAATTTTGTAATGAATTAAGATACTCAAACAGCGTTATGTAACCAACATTTTTTTAATAAAATTACTCTGAATAACAATTAAACATATCTACAATTAATCGACACTTAGAGTCGTTCATATAGCATCGATGTTGAATTACCAACCTAACAAGGAGAACGTCATGCCACTTCTTTCAGAGTTAAAAGCAGTCAATGTAAGTCGTCCTAAGCATTTACCACCCATTCTCATGAATTGAAACAAGCTAATTGCTGGTTTTCACAAGCAATTAGAGGGCATTAAAGCCAGACTAAGGGGCGAGGATTATGTAACTACACCGGACAACCAAACTATTGAAAGTAGGACGTCAATGGTTTCAATTATTGATCTCTAATGATTATTTACCGTAATTTTACTAAATAGCCAGGGTATGTGGCAGAAGCCGATCATACTCATCTTTAACAACGTGATAACACTCGCAAGCTCGTTTCTCTAGCATCGGTCGATTTAGTACGCTGATATGGCCACGAGTGTATTTAATAATACCTTCTGCTTGGATTTTATGAGCCGCCTCAGTAACGCCTTCCCTGCGAACCCCCAGCATATTGGCAATCAGTTCTTGGGTCATCACAAGCTCATTGCCATCTAATCTATCTAAACTTAAGAGCAACCAACGACAAAATTGCTGATCTATGGTGTGGTGCCGATTGCAAACAGCCGTTTGAGTTGTTTGTGTAATTACGGCTTGGGTATAGCGTAATAATAAGTTCCTTAATGGACTACTGTTATTGAACTCTTCCATTATGACGCTTGCTTTAATGCGATAACTCTTGCCAGCGCTCTGAACTACTGCCGTGGTCAGGGTGGATTGTCCGCCCAAAAAGATTGATACTCCGAAGCAGCCTTCATAACCGACAACGGCAATTTCAGCTGAAGACCCATTCTCTAAGTTATAAAGCAGAGAAACAATGGCATTGGTAGGAAAGTAAAGGTAAGACTGACTGCAGCCCGAGTCTGATAAAACCAAGCCCAGAGGCATATCGAACTCTTCAATATGAGGCAAAAGTTTTCGCCATGTATCTTCAGAGATCGAGCGAAAAAGCCCATTCTGGTCTTTTAACTTAACTTCATCTATCATTTTTATATTCACAATCGAATTTGATGTTACATTTTGAATCTATTTATCAAAAGTGACCTATTCACATTGTAAAGAGAACAGTGTATTACTTATGTGCGTTACCGTACATAACATTTGCGAAATGTACGCTACCCTACATAACATTTTCGAAAATACAAAAAAAATTAAGTAAAAAGTCATATCGGTTGGTTTGGCAATTGTTTTTTTAATCTCTTTAGGATTCACGCTATGTATAAATCCGATTTGCTTGAATTAAAATACGTAAGTGAAGCTAAACCGGGTATGAGTTTAGTGGCTTTGACATCGATAATGAATGTTTCCACAGCTTCAAACGAGCTGTTCTCCGTTACGGGCATCCTCTTTTTTGACAAAGGTTATTTTGGACAAATCCTTGAAGGTAATTTAAGAGCTGTAACGAATACATGGAGCAGAATTAAAAACGATTCTAGACACACCAATATTGAATTATTAGATATCAAGGAAATCGAAGAGAGGCGCTTCCCAAAGTGGTCGATGAGATTGTTTGATCCTCAAGAATTTTCAATACATTTCCCCCAATTTGGAGAACTGAATGCCAAAATTGACGACCCTGATTTGAAAACCTTAGAAACATTGAGGATGCTTTGGCGGGAAATCTAATTTCATTACATTATATTTTTTAAAGATCCGCTTCGTGTCGACAATAGAAGTAGATTTTTCAAGCTCAAAGGTCCGTTTTTCAAGATTTAGGGTGCACTTAATAACACAAGTCTGCATGGTATTGGCTTACGCACATAGCAATACCTAATCAGAAACTAGCTTGGTCTTCTATAAGTTAATGCTCAGCTTCTTTAAGATCTTTAGTAATATCCCGACTCAAGTCAGCGGTCATGAAATCTAGTGTAATGGGAAGGCCTAGTTCTATCCTGGACATATGTTGTAGACTGATTTTGATCTTGATTGCGTGGCATTCAAGCAAATGGCCGCCATGTTGCTTGTCGGCAGTAAGGAAATGTAAGTGATACCCTGGTACTGCAACCGAAGACAAAAAGTTGGGAGTCCAAAACCCCACCATACTGCCAGCAATATTTTCAAAAACAAACTCAGACTGCTCTTTAGCAACCTCTACCAACGGTTTGTATGCATCTTGACGAGGGACGGATCGGGTTCTGGCATAAGAAAACTCACCTTCAATTTTGATCGCGTATAACATGTTTTTTGAAGGTAAAGTGCTATCCAAAAGCGCAATTAACTCTGAATAAGATAAGGGCTTATCAATATTTTCAAAGCTGTAAGGTTTAAAGAACGTGACGCAGGCAAAAGGGGTTTTGGTCTCAGCAGAAACCTGATAAGCCTGACCGTCCGAGCGCAGTTGATAGACCTTTCCATCCATCACCACCATTTCTCCATCTAAGTCATTAAAGGTACCTAGACCAAAGTCTCCACGTGTAAGAATCTCAGAAATGCAAGTATCTTCTCGGTAAAGCCCCTCAACCAATGCGTTAACAGGGGCGGTGATAAAAAGAATTTTTTCGTTAGATGGATTCATCTGCAGGTATCCTGAGTTTTTTGTAAGTATCGGTTATTGATCGCTGAGGTATTATTTCCGCAAACCTAATAGTAAGCTTATATTACTGTGGTTTTAATAGTGCTAAAAGCATGCAAATGTAGCAAGGTTATGTTTAATAGGCAAGGGAATCGTCAACAAGGCGCTTGATGTATTATGCAAGGAGCTTGGCTCTAGAACAAAAGATTAAAGTATAGAAGTATTTGAAATCCGTCCACGCTGGCAGCACACTAAAGAAAAAATAGAATCCTCTGTTGCCGAAGCCACATATGTTAAGGCTCAAGATATTTAAAATATACTGGGATGCGCCAAAATTTGAAATGGCACTGCTATTATTTATTGCTAGAAGTCCGCACGATTGAAGAATTTTTAGCGGAAGTTGTTACTGATTCCCATCACTGTTTTTGGCTCTCAGTTTATATAAATTGAATGGCTAAAATTGATTGCAAATAGGGTTTTAAATCACATTTTTAAGGATAGGTTACATGCCTAGAATCCATTCTGAATTTCACAAATCGGACCGCATTGGCTGGCTTAGGGCGGCGGTGTTAGGCGCTAATGATGGCATTATCTCCGTAACAAGCTTGGTGGTAGGAGTTGCTGCCTCTGGCGCCACAGAGGCCAGTGTGTTACTGGCCGGCTTGGCTGGTACAGTAGCAGGTGCTATCTCTATGGCTGCAGGTGAATATATTTCTGTTCAATCGCAAGCCGATACAGAAGCGGCGGATATTGAAAAAGAGCGCAACGAATTGATCATACAGCCAGAACATGAATTGGAAGAGCTGACCGCTATTTATGTAGGCAGGGGGCTTGATTTTACTTTGGCCAAAAAAGTGGCCGAAAAGTTGATGGCAACCGACGCACTAGGCGCACACGTTCGCGATGAGCTTGGCCTTTCAAATACCTTAAGAGCGAGACCATTGCAAGCATCAATTGCCTCTGCCGCGTCATTTACTGTAGGTGCGTTAGTGCCTATGGCAACCGTATTTTTAGTCCCTGCCGATTGGGTCACAAAAATTTCATCAGTCGTTGCCGTGCTGACTTTATTTATTTTAGGCGTTGCTGCTGCTCACTTAGGCGGTGCAGCCGTAATGAAAGGAGGCATGCGGGTTGCGTTTTGGGGTGTGGTTGCAATAGGGCTGACAGCGCTTGTGGGTAAATTTTTTGGTACTGTTGTTTAATCGGGCGAATCGTATTAATTCACCCCATTTTGGCGTTGATATTCTTTTCTTTTCATTTCAACGTAATCATTCCGCTCTACTGGCAGACCAGTTGGCGTAGTATTAGATAAATCAGGCGCATTACTAGTGGCCGATGATGTGGGTAATACTATTTGGCGTGTGACATCCAGCACGCTATCAGATTAGTTTGTTTAAAGTAGGTTAAACTATATTCACTTGTAAATGCTACGACTTTTATCACCATCACTTTACTCACAGAGGAAGCTTCACCTTGTTAAAATTTTTACCTGCCTATCTAACCATCATCGTTGTGATGTTTGTATTAGATATTATTTGGTTAAGCATGATTGCGCAGCCTCTTTACCAACAAGGTATTGGTCATCTAATGGCAGATGAGCCCAATTTTTTATTTGCTAGCATGTTCTATCTTGTATATGCTGCAGGGCTTATATGGTTTGCACTAATGCCAAATCGCCATCACAGAGGCTTAAAAAATACCTTTGCCACAGCAGCTGCCTTTGGATTTTTTGTTTACGCGAGCTATGATTTGACCAACTTAGCATTATTAAAAGATTGGTCGCTTAGCTTATCAGTCATTGATGTTACTTGGGGAACCCTGCTCAGTGGCGCAAGTGCGGCGTTTGGCAAATGGATATTTAATCGCATGAATCGCATTTATTAAATCACCACTTACATCAGTACACGTATTGATACTCAGCGCTCGTTCGAATATCCAATCATGCCCAAAATCGCCTTAACCATGCCATATGTCAACCACGACATGGCGCGTTTAAGCTTGTTTCTTTTGAGCCACTCTTGTGCCGAAACAGGTACCGATTGTTGATGAATAGATTGCAGGATTTCAGCACGCAATTCACTAGCAAAAGCGCTATCTTGCACCATAATATTGGCTTCGCGCGCCAGCAGCATGCTAAACGGATCAATATTAGATGAGCCCACAGTGGCCCAAGTCCCATCAATTACCGCCACTTTACAGTGCATATAACTTTTACGATACTCAAAAATAGCAATGCCGCTTTTTAAAAACATACTATAAAAAGCGTGCGTTGCTGGCATTAAAAAATATTCCATACGGCCTTGCAATAACAGTTGCACCGCTACTCCGCGGTTTGCGGCTTTTATTAAGGCTTGCCTAAAACGCCTGCCAGGTAAAAAATAGGCGTTGGCGATAATAATCTCTGTTTTGGCCGCGTTGATTGCTTTTAAATAAGCAGTTTCAATATCCCGCCTGTGCAGAAAATTATCGCGCAATAGAAATGCGGCGCTTACGCTTTTAATTACATTTTTATTAGTAACTTTCTTCACGGTTTTTGGCAAATGGGTAGCATTATCAGTGGCCAAATTTTGCGGCTCCAAATGCGTCAATTTAATTCGGCGCCATAGCTTTTGCACGCTGGCTGTCATGCTGGGCAGTAAAGCGCCTTCTACCCTTACAGCGTAATCTACGCGAGGTGGCAACTGTTCGGGAACGTTGCTGTCATCAATAATGTTAATGCCGCCTACAAAGCCAATTGTTTCATCAATCACCGCTACTTTGCGATGCATGCGGCGCAAACGATTTTTTTTGAACGACCATGGTGAGATTTTGGGGCGGTAAAACATCAATTGCGCACCCGATTTTTTAAAGGCTTTTACAAAACTATCGGGCATATCTTTGCAACCAAAACCATCTAGCAACACACGCACGGTTACACCGCGTTGCGCGGCCGCCTTAAGAGCGTCTGCAATTTGCTTGCCTGCCGCATCCACTTCAAAAATATAGGTTTGCAGATAAATGGTTTGTTTGGCCTGTTCAATTGCTGCCGCCAGTGCGGGAAAATACGCTCTGCCGTTTCGCAATAATTCAATTTGATTGCCAGCAATAAATGCGTTCATGGCGGTTATTGTTTTAAAAGTGTCGCCGTTAATATGGCGTGATCAGATACTGTAACAAATCGTGCGCCAGCATGTACCTCAACCTGCTTAATTTCAAAGCCGCGCACATAAATGCGGTCTAGCCTTAGCAATGGTAACCACGATGGAAAACTGCGCGCCGACTTGCCAGCATATTGCTCAAACACCTCTTTTAAATGTAGGCGCGATGCAAATGTGCGGCCTGCGCGTGAGCTCCAATCGTTAAAATCACCCGCAATAATAAGCGGCGAATTGGCGGGTACATGTGCGTCAATATAATCAGCCACTCGCCCCAATTGCTGGCGCCGCCAGTGTGCAAACAAACCTAAGTGCACGCAGATAGCATGCAAAGGCACATCCCAGCCTGGCAATTCAATTGAGCAGTGCAACATCCCGCGTTGCTCGGTTGGGTGCGCCGAAATATCAATATTATTAGTACTACTAATATTAAATTTTGAAAGCAATGCATTGCCATGATGACCATCAGGGTAGGCTGAATTTTTACCATACGAAAATTGTGGCCAAATACTATCGGCTAAAAATTCCACTTGCCCTGCCATGGGCCAGCCAGAAAAGCGCTTGCTGTGACCTTTGTGATTATCTTGCACTTCTTGCAAAAAGAGCACATCTGCATGCAAGTTGCGCAACAACTCGCGTTGCTGATGCAAGGAGAAACGGGCGTTAAAATGGCTAAAGCCCTTGTGAATATTAAAGGTAGCAATGCGTAATGTGTTAACCAAGTTAAGCTCAGGTGATAATAATAAATAATTTAAATCGCAACTAAGATCAGTGTAAGTAATTTAAGTAAAAGAAAAAGTGCGTTATCGTACACAGAGATTACAGAAAACCCGTAGGATATGGCTTACATCATAATCCGTTTGTGGCTGATAAGTTAGTAGGCTAAATAATCGCATCATGGAACCCTCAACTAGGGGAATTACATGAGCATGAACACACTTACAGACAACACAGCTTCAATCCCTCATCAAAATCATCTTCTAGCAGCCATGTCTGAAAAAGAGTGGCACCAACTTGAACCAGATATGGAGCCTGTGGATTTTTCGCAAAATCAAGTTCTATAAGAATCTGGCAAAACACCCGCTTATATGTATTTTCCCACCACGGCCATTGTATCCCTATTATATATGACACAAAGTGGCGCTTCATCTGAGGTGGCCGTGATTGGTAACGACGGCGTTATAGGTCTTTCATTGTTGCTATCTGGCAGTAACACCCCTAACCAAGCCTTGGTGCAATTTGCAGGCAAGGGCTACAGAATGCGCGCGCAGGCCGCTAAAAACGCCATGAATCGTGATGGGGCCATCCTAAATATTCTATTGCGCTATTCGCAGGCCATGATTACACAAATGACACAAACTGCGGTGTGCAATCGTCACCATTCAATTGATCAGCAATTAAGCCGTCGCTTACTACTAAGCTTGGACAGGTTATCTTCTAATCAAATTTCGATGACGCAAGAAACGCTATCAAATATTTTAGGCGTGAGGCGCGAAAGCGTGACGGATGCGGCGTTAAAGTTGCAAGAAGCAGGTATCATTAGCTACAAACGCGGCCTAATCACTGTGCTAGACCGCGAGGCCTTAGAAAGCCGTAGTTGTGAATGTTATGCTGTTGCAAAAAAAGAGCAAGATCGTTTGGAAAAAATGATGTTTAACGCTTAAAAGCTTTAATCAATGCATGATTGATTGGCCGCACTTTTAAGTTAAAATGATTTACATTAAAAATCATCAGCTGAAATAAATCTGCACAATTTATACAGTATCATGGCATTTTAAACTTTCAAAAAGTATCTAAATGGCAATATTAGTAACAGGTGGCGCAGGTTATATTGGAACGCATACTTGCGTGCAAATGCTGGCAGCAGGACACGAAATTATCATTATGGATAACTTATCGAACAGCTCGCCAGAATCTCTCAAGCGTGTCACCCAAATTGCAGGCAAATCTTTTACCTTTGTAAAGGCCGATATTCGCGATAAATCAGCATTGCGTGACATTTTTACAACGCATAATATTAGCGCGGTAGTGCACTTTGCAGGCTTGAAAGCGGTAGGCGAATCAACTGAAAAACCGCAGCTTTATTACGATAACAATGTAGTGGGCAGCCTTAATTTGTTTGAGGTAATGGCCGAATTTAGTGTTAAAAATATTGTGTTTAGTTCTTCTGCCACCGTTTATGGTGACCCAGCAACGGTGCCGATTAAAGAGGACTTTCCGCTTAGTGCGACTAATCCATATGGCCGAAGCAAGTTAATGATTGAAGATATTCTTCGCGATTTGCACAAAGCCGATAACACTTGGCGCATTGCTTTACTTCGCTACTTTAATCCAATTGGCGCGCATAACTCTGGCCTAATCGGCGAAGACCCCAATGGAATCCCCAATAATTTATTGCCTTACTTGGCGCAAGTGGCGGTTGGGCGTCTGAAAAAGTTGCGCGTATTTGGTAACGATTACGCCACGCATGATGGCACTGGCGTTCGTGATTATATTCATGTGATGGATTTGGCCGATGGCCACGTGGCAGCATTAGAATACTTGGTAAGCAATCAAGCCATGATTACGGTTAACTTAGGCACTGGCATTGGTTACAGCGTATTGGATGTAGTAGAAGCCTTTGCTGCAAACAGCAGCAAAAATATTCCGTATGAAATTTTACCCAGACGATTAGGTGATGTAGCGATTAACTATGCCGACGCAACAGTGGCTAAAACGCTGTTAGGCTGGCAGGCAAGCCGAAATTTAGACGATATGTGCCGCGATACTTGGCATTGGCAATCGAGCAACCCAAATGGGTTTGCAAATAAACCATAAAAAAATTACGTTGAAAAATGTTTAAAATGTTGCGTAATGACTGATTTGTAAATTGTGGCTCTCACCGTTTAAACGAATAATATCGTCAATCGTTGTAGCGCCCACGCCAATGGTGTTTAAGTAGTCATCATCAGTATCTTCAGTATTTTCAAATGCATAAAAGCTATGCTCATCAGGGGCATATTCATCATCGTTTTGTTGTAAAGTTTGCTCTTCGCGCATTTCGCGTAAGCGATTCAATAATTTCATTTTTAAACTCTATCTCTTTGTTAAAAGTGTATTATCGTTGTTGATTGTGTCAGTTTGATTGAATAAAAATGTCAGTTTGATGCAATTTAAACTAGGCAAAATGGACTAAAATGCATGACAAATAAGGTGTTTAATTAAAACGTACTTAATTAAAAGGATGCAGGATGTTGGAAACAGAGAAATGCGCAACACCAACTAGCAATCTCATGTTGCAGAAGTTAGAACAATTAGTCGCCAAAAGTTGTGACTGTAAATTACGCACGCATTGTATTGATAAAACCAGCCCAGATTGCTTAAAGCATCGCAATCTGTATGCAGAGGCAATGTTGGCGGGCGATAAAGGCTAGATTAATTAGTAAATTTGGGCAGTTAAAACAAGGCTGATTGCGGATTATTTAGTACATTTTGTACTTCGCAACGCACAATATCCCCAATCTTTAATTCGCCACCAACTAATACGCGCGCATTGACGCCGCCATGGCCGCGCATAGCGTTATAAGCACCTTGGCCTAATATGGCTTCCATTTTGCTGCAAGGCTCGCATGGGCCAGTTATTTCTAAAGCCACTTCACCAATGTGCAGTTGCATGGTTTGGTCTTTAAATAAGCTTTTGGCAGCCAGCAAGTTAAGACCAGATACCACCAAATTGCGCCTTAACCAGCTTGCATCAATCGGTTTGTTTAAGAAAGCCGCAAGCACCGCAATATGTTCGGCTTGAATCAAAGTGATTTGCCGATTGCTACCAATCGGATTGCGAGAAGGGGAATTAAGTGTTCTATCGCCAATTAAGCCTTGCCCTGTAACTGCTTGCGCAGAAGTGGCCTGTACACACGGCGCATTGCGCGCTGGGCGCAAATAGATAGCATCTAAGCGACCATTCTGCGCGAATTGCGTGGTCAGTGAGCGTAAGTCTGAATTAGTCGCCGGTGTTATGGTCATTATAAGTACTATTTTACAGAGGAAATGCTATGCAAGCTGACAATAAAGAAAAAGACCCGCAACTTATCGCCATTGAAAACCAGTTAAGAATCATCAATAAAAATCTGCTCAATGTATTTTGGATAGTGGGTTTTTTTGCATTTTTATATTTTGGGTTGATGATTTATTTTATGTTTTTAAGCTAAGGAAGCGATTGATAAGTGTTTGCGCGTGCGAATTAAGGCGTTGCGTGGTGCTCGTATCCAAGCCTTACTAATGTAGTGTCTTGGTTTAGGTGCTCCGTGCGCCTTATTCTTCATCTCGATCAACGACTGATTACGCATTTACTCAATTCAAGCTACACTTTTATTTATTAATACTTCATGGTTTAACACTTGCTACCATCCATCACCTTTTTAGATCTTGAAACCACAGGTGCCACACCCTTGCGCGACCGCATCACCGAAATTGCTTTGGTGCGCTTTGATAATGGTACGGAGACAGCACGCTGGCAAACTTTGGTCAATCCAGAGCAACCCATTCCTGCTTTTATTCAACAGCTGACTACGATTGATAATGAAATGGTTGCTAATGCTCCTTTGTTTAAGGATGTCGCAGATACGCTATTGGCATTTTTAGAAGGCAGTGTTTTGGCGGCGCATAATGTGCGCTTTGATCATGGGTTTCTAAAGTCGGAATTTAAGCGTATTGGCATTACGCTACGCCAAAAAGTCATCTGTACGGTTAAGCTTTCACGCCTACTGTATCCGCAACATAAAAGCCACGGTTTAGATGCCATTATGCAGCGCCACAATCTGACTACCATCGCCCGCCACCGTGCCATGGGCGATGTAGACGTGATGTTAGGCTTTATTGAGTCTGCACAATTAGAGCTGGGTGATGCGGCTATTAGAAACGCGGCTGCAAAATTAATGAGCGCACCCAGTTTGCCATCACATTTAGATGCTAACTTGTTAGATGATTTGCCTGAAACACCAGGCGTTTACTTGTTTTATGGCGACAATGATTTGCCCTTATATATTGGTAAAAGTATCAATATTCGTGCACGTGTACTTAGCCATTTTAGTAGTGATCACGCCAGCACTAAAGAAATGCGCATTACACAAGAGATTAAGCAGGTTGAGTGGATAACCACCGCAGGTGATTTCAGTGCACTACTATTAGAATCAAAATTGGTAAAAGAGCGCCAACCCATTCATAACCGTCAGCTACGTAATGAGCGCCAATTGTGCAGCTGGAAACTAAATAGTAATCCGCTAGCCAAGAATTTATTAGAACTAGTGCGAGAAAGCGATATTAATCCCGTTGAATTAGGCCAATTATTTGGCACGTTTAAAAGCAAGCGCCAAGCTGTAGAAGCCTTACGCGGTATTGCCGAAGCACATCAACTTTGCCCGCGCTATTTAGGCTTAGAAGCCGCTGGCAGTGGCGCCTGCTTTTCCAGCCAAATCAAACGTTGCAAAGGCGTGTGTTGCGGCAAAGAATCACCCGAAATCCATTACTTGCGCCTGCAACAAGCATTAATTTCGCACCGATTAAAAAATTGGCCTTATGCAGGCAAAATCGGTATTCGTGAACATAGCGGTGAAAACGATAAAACCCAACTGCATATTTTTGAGTACTGGACCTATCTGGGCGTAATTGAAACCGAATCAGAGTTGGCCGAAAAGCTGCAAGAAAACGTGCAGCTAAAGTTTGATTTAGATACCTATAAATTGCTATTAAAAGCTTTTAATAGTCCTAAAACGCAAGTGATTCAGTTTAACAATTTAGTCGCTTAAATTTTTGATTTCAATAAGCGCTTATTACCTAAAAGCATGCAAGCATGCAGTGTACAATTCATGTCATGACTGCCTCTCTCGCCCAGCAACGCCTGCACCAAGTATTCGGATATTCCACATTTCGCGGTGAGCAACAAGCCATTATTGAGCATGTAACAGCGGGCGGCGATGCGCTGGTTTTAATGCCGACTGGTGGCGGAAAATCGCTGTGTTATCAACTGCCTGCCTTGCTGCGAAGCGGTGTGACTATTGTGGTTTCACCACTGATTGCTTTGATGCAAAACCAAGTAGAAGCGTTGCAGCAATTGGGTGTAAAAGCCGCGTTTTTAAATTCAAGTTTAGATGTGGAGCAGTCGCGCCAAGTCACTTCTCAGCTAATCCAAGGTGATCTGGAAATCTTATACGTGGCCCCAGAGCGCTTATTATTAAGCGGTTTTTTAGCACAATTAGAACAGATTGAAATGCATACAGGTATTGCGCTCTTCGCGATTGATGAGGCGCATTGCGTATCGGAATGGGGTCATGATTTTAGGCCCGAATACCGGAAGCTGACGGCATTACATACGCAGTTTCCCAACGTACCGCGTATTGCGCTTACCGCTACTGCCGATGCTCCTACGCGCGCTGATATAGTAGAACGGTTATCACTTGAAAATGCGCGCCAATTTGTGGCGAGCTTTGATAGGCCCAATATCCGCTATCGTGTTACTCACAAGTTAAAAGCGCGTGAGCAATTAGAAGCGTTTTTAGAAACCGAACACGCCAATGACGCGGGTATTGTGTATTGCTTATCGCGCAAAAAAGTAGAAGAAACCGCCAGTTGGTTAAAAGAGCGCGGTTGGGATGCGTTGCCCTATCATGCGGGTTTGGATGCTGGTATTCGCAGCCAAAACCAACGTAGATTTCTGCGCGAAGAAGGCGTGATTATTGTGGCGACCATTGCGTTTGGTATGGGTATTGATAAGCCAAATGTCAGATTCGTTGCGCATTTAGATTTGCCCAAAAGCATGGAAAGTTATTATCAAGAAACAGGCCGCGCAGGCCGCGATGGCTTGCCTGCAAATGCTTGGATGGCTTACGGCCTGGGCGATGTAGTAAGCATGCGCCAGATGCTAGATAGTGGCGATGCGCCAGAAGAGCGCAAGCAGGTAGAGCGGCAAAAATTAGATGCATTATTAGGATTTTGCGAATCAACCGCTTGCCGTCACCAAATTTTGTTGCGTTATTTTGGTGAGCAACATGCGGGTAATTGCAACCAATGCGACAATTGTTTAAATCCAGTCGATACTTGGGATGCGACGCAAGCCGCTCAAATGGCATTATCGGCGGTGTATCGCACGGGGCAGCGTTTTGGTGTGGTACACTTGATTGATGTTTTGCTGGGTAAAGCCAATGTAAAGGTATCACAATTTAATCACCAAGCCTTAAGCGTATTTGGTGTGGGTAAACATATTGTATCCGCGCAGTGGAGTAGCGTATTTAGGCAGCTAGTGGCGGGTGGCTATTTAGAAAGCGATATTCAAGCCTATGGCGGCTTAAAGCTAACACAAGCAGCACGCCCTGTACTAAAAGGCGAGGCGGAAATATGGTTAAGACGCGATATTGAACTGGCTGGCAAAGCCAAAGCCAGCTTAAGCAAAGCGCAGCGCAGCTCAAACGCCAAAGCGGCTTATGATGGTTTAGAGGACGATCCAATGTGGCATGCACTAAAGGCTAGACGGTTAGAATTAGCGCGCGAACAGGCGGTGCCACCGTATGTGATTTTTCATGACAGTACGCTACTGGAAATTTTAAATAAGCGCCCACAAGACCTTACCGAAATGAGCCGAATTTCTGGCGTAGGTCAGGCTAAATTAGACCGCTATGGTGTCGACTTTTTGAAAGTGTTAGAAATCGCTATTTACCGCGACTAAAGTTTAATATTGTATTAAATTGAATTATGGATAATAAATTAAATGTTTTAATTCTATTTCTTTCTTAAATTTTGTAAGGATTAAAAACCTAATAAGGTTAATTCTGTGTAGAAAAAGTCGGATGAATCGGATCTATCAGCCTGACCAGCAACCTTTCGCGAAGTAGTCTTAACAAAATCACCTGCCCAGAAATGTGCGTATCCAATATTTAGGGATGCGTATTGAGTGAGTGGGAAACGGACTCTAAAATCATATTCTTTACCTAAGTCTTTACCGCTATTTCCTGTTCTGTCACGTAAATTATTACCTGCATTCCAGCGATCTGACTCACTGTCTAGCTTGTACCAACTAAAGCTTGTGTCTACTCTGACATTTTCCAAGAAAGATACTTTCGGTTCAAATTCCAAATGCACTTTAGGTGCTCTGATATTTTCTATCTGAATATAGTCGTTATTCGACCAAGGGCGTGCAAAGCCGAACAAGCGCTCAAAACGTTGATTGCCTGACCTGTCATCCGCTGCGACGGGTGCTGCTTTATCTCCAGTAGCCAAACCATAATAAGCACTCACCCGTGGTTTCCATGGGTGCATGAACGAATAACCTACTTCAGCGTTATACGCATGCGCATCATGATCTACATTGATCTTGCCTGATGCATTACTCAAGAAGCGGTCTTGATTACCCCATTGTTTAACATAACTGGCATCGTAATCCCAACCCGAATTAAACACGGCATAAGCACGCAAGCCTGCGGTGTGGATAGTGCGGTCAATTCTGACCTCATTTTGTTGAGCCACGGTGAAAAAAGCGCGATCCGAATATTCTTTGCCATCAGAGTTATATTTAACTTTATTACCATCTTGTTTTAGCAAGAAATAATGAGGCTGTAATGTCACGTATTGCGACCAGCGACGCCAATCACCAATTACCCCATAAAAATCCTGTGCATGATCCACCTCATCTAAGCTTTTGGTGAAGCGCTGAACTGGTTTTACGGCAAAAGCTTCTAGTTGCCAGTCATTCTTTTTATCACCAATGTTGGCACGAACACCTTGAAATGTATTGGTGGTGTTGCGCCATTCGTTTCGCGCAATTAATCGCCTATCTAATGATTCCCATGCTAAGCGTCCAGCTCTGACCCATAACGGACGGTTGTTGCCCAAATCATCTTTGCCGAAAAGCGTTTCTTTGAAATGCAGTTCTAAATAGCTTTGCAAAATATCAGCTTGATCAATATCTCGTGTATCAAACTCACGCGTAAAGTCTACATTATTACGGCGTGAATCTTGAAGTTCTAAAGCAAAACGAACAGGATCTAAAATTTCCTTAATCCCTACATATGCGCGAGTACGTAATAAAATTGGATCATCTACAACACCCTGTCCTCGACGAAAATCGTTTTCACGATGTTCATAACGGGCCCGGTATTCCAAACCTAAGTCTAACCAGCTAGCATCTTCAAAAGCTTCGTAATCTTTTAACCATGTTTTATTCGCTTGTTTAACGTAACGCGGTGGCTCGGTCTCTTTTTGTGTACCGTAACTTTTACGCTCTACGTAGTAACCATTCTTTGCCACGTCTGCAGCTTTGGCTTCTGCATCAATTTCCGCTAAGCTAGCTTTGATTTTTTCTGTTTGTTCAATATCTTCAACAGTAACAGTTGGTTGGGCCAGTTCTGTTTCTGTTTTTGTTACCGGATTTGCTACTTCATCATAAGCAAAGACGCTGGTGCAACTGATTAAAGCACCGCTAGTGAGCAGAGCTTGTAGAATTTTTTTTGTAACAAAATGTTTTGATTTTTTCATTATTTTTCCTTCAATATGAAACTGCATATTGGTTGTCAAAACAGTTTTAATGCTTATTTTTAACTGCGCTGAAACGCACGCAAAATTTCATCTGCAATCTGCTGATTGGTTTGCGAAGCGGCTTGCGTTGTCTGTAAAGAAGGCATAATTTAATCTTTATAAAGCCTGTGTTAAACACGAATTTGCTCACTATAAACTGGCTTTTAAATAATTAAAAAGAAATTGTTTTTATATAGATATAATTAAATAGAATATAAAGGACAGGCTTTTAATTTGCTTATTTATTAATGCTTGGGATTATTGGGCGGCGGTGGATTGATCTTAAGCTATTGCTGCAGCAGTTTCGCTATGCGTTGAAGGTGAGACAAAGGAAAAGGCGCGCATTGTTTTACGCCTTGTTGCTTAATTTTAAATTGATCGCTTCATTTATTTTTCGACAAATGCAAGCTCGATGACGTAGTCACCAAGTTCGCCAATACGCGGCGATACTTTAAAGCCTAAGTCGTCTGATAGTGCTTCAGTATCAGACAACATTTGCGGACTAACACTAATGCATTAGCATTAAATGATTAAGTACCGCAAAATGTTTTATATTGAGCGTCAAACAAAGGCTCAGGCACTTGCGTGTATTTGGCATCATGCGCTATGTTGGCGTATGGTTTTGATACAACCATTAATAGCTCATTAAATAAAATTAAGTCGTTACGGTCAGTCGCCGCACTAAGCGCAGCCTCTACTAAATGATTTCTTGGAATCACTTTTGGATTTGCCGACTGCATGAGCGGTATGCTGTCTGCAAATGTTTCATTTTGCCTTGATAATCTGGCTTTCCACAGCGATAACCAGTTTTTAAATCCAGCATCTTGGTAAAAGGCGCTGTTTTGCACAGCATCATCTGATAATGATCTAAATGTATTAGTAAAATCGGCTTGATTTTTTTGCATATGCATCAATAAATCCTCGACCAGCTTAATGTCACCTTCTTCTTCATTAAAAATCCCCAGCTTTTTTCGCATGCAAGCTAACCAGTAGGCAAAAAATTGATTCGGGTATTCGTGCAGGCATTCAGTAACCATTGAAATTGCTTGTTCTTCCGATTCATGAATCAGTGGCACTAAACTTTCGGCTAATCTAATGAGATTCCAGTGCGCAATATTAGGCTGATTGCCAAAAGCATAGCGGCCATTAGTATCTATAGAGCTAAATACCGTTTCTGGGTGATAGCCATTCATAAAAGCGCAGGGGCCGTAATCAATTGTTTCACCGCAGATGCTCATATTGTCAGTATTCATCACGCCATGAATAAAGCCGACCTGCATCCATTTTGCAATTAGAGATGCCTGCAAATCAATCACTCGTTTTAGTAAATCAAGGTATGGGTGATCTGCAACGGCAGTTTCGGGAAAATGGCGGTGAATAGTGTAATCAGCCAGCGCTTTTAACTGTACCTGATTTTGATTCGCCGCTGCAAATTGAAACGTTCCCACACGGATATGGCTAGCGGCAACGCGCGTAAGCACAGCGCCTGAATAGGCTGCATCGCGGTAGACCGTTTCGCCTGTAGTTGTGACGGCTAAACTTCTGGTGGTGGCAATGCCCAACGCATGCATCGCTTCACTGATGATATATTCGCGCAGCATTGGCGCTAGTGCTGCACGCCCATCGCCAGAACGAGAATAGGGTGTTCTGCCAGCACCTTTTAGCTGAATATCAAATCGCTGATTATTGGGCGTGATGTGTTCACCTAACAAGATGGCGCGGCCATCACCCAGTCGATTAAAATGACCAAATTGGTGACCCGCGTAGGCCTGTGCAATAGGTTCGCTATTATTAAAAAGCAAATTGCCCGCTAAACATTGAGCCCCTTGATTTTTAAGCACATCTGCATTTAAACCAAGCTCAATTGCTAGTGATTCGTTAAATAGAACTAATTTTGGATTTTTAACAGGGCTAGGTTGTTGTTTTTGATAAAAAATGGTTGGTAATTGCAAATAGCTATTATCAAAATAAAAGCCAACAGTATCTGATTGTGTAGCCGTTGCCATATAGGGTGTCCATAAATCCAAATTTAATCGCTTAATGATTCCGCAACGTGTTGCAGATGCTCAATATGTTCGCAGATGACTTTGAGAACTAAAATAAGGCACGATATACATAAAACCGGCGGCAACTGCCCAAGCGCCAGCATTTTCTATACCCAGCATACGCAAAGCCATCCAAGACATAATGCCTATTGCATTGATAACAACTAGCATAAACATATAGCGTTGAATGGAGCTGCTGATAATTACAAAAATATTAAAGGTGATTTTTTGCTTACCTTGAAACTAAATACTAATCTATTTAAATATTTTATTTGATACGTTTCTGAATTTTAATTGGTCAATATGCAATTCATTTGGTGCATCGATTATTAGTGCAATTCAACAATTGTATTTAAACAGTTTTTTCATTGTATTAATCCTTACTGATTTTCTTCGTGATATAAGCATTGATTTGATGGTTTCTGTTTGGAATTATTTTGCGTCCCAGATTAATCGATAGGTGGTCGACTCCCAAATATGGCATTTAACTAATTTTTATATCAGCATCCTGTTAAGCTGCACTTGGTTTATGCTAGATATTAATAATTATTAGGCCTAAAATGTTCTGGTAATAACTAATTGATTGGGCTGTTAATGAAGAGACAATTTTGAATAATTTTAGGCGCGAAAAGCTTACATTCGGATTAAAGATTGATTAGCGGTGAGGCTCGTCCAAATATCATTTCAACAGACCAAACAGTAGAGGATGCAGCAACATTTGCACTTTAAAAACATTTATAAGATTTCCTTGCTGTTAATTCATCGTGCAAAACTGTGATCAAACAGCGCTTGGTAAGCATTATGAAGTTTTCAAAGAGGATAGCGAGATGATGACTTTGCTTGAATACACAGATATTATGAAATGGTTGACCGATATTAAAGTCACCCACCTTGATGGTATATTAAAAATTATTCAAGGCTTGCAGGCGGAAAACGTACCGTTTGATGACGACTTTTCTTTATTGCAAATTAACATAAACCGTGGCTGATATTCGCTTACTAGATTATTTAAGCTGCGTCTCCGACTTTCCTAAGCCTGGTATCATGTTTAGGGATATTTCGCCATTGATAGCCGATACGCAAGCATTTGAATTTGCAATTAAGCAGTTATCCCTTTATGCCAATCAATCAGAATTCACGCACATTCTGGCCATAGAGTCGCGAGGCTTTATTTTTGCTTCAGCTTTGGCGATCACCATGTCAAAGCCATTATTGTTGGCAAGAAAGCCCAACAAATTGCCCAGTGTTAGTCATAGGCAATCTTATGGCTTAGAGTACGGTCAAGATGCATTGGAAATTCAAGCCCAGATCATCCCAGCGCAGGCACAAGTATTGATTATAGATGACGTTGTGGCGACAGGTGGCACCTTATTGGCCGCGGCTGAGCTGTTACGCCAAGCAAAAATAGACATTGTCGGTGCCCTTAGTTTATTGGAAATTGCTGATTTAGCTGGCAACAGTCGTTTGTTGAAAAATGGCATTTCTGCATATTCGATACTATCTGTTTGACTTGGTAATTAAAGGCCAAGTGATGATTCAAATGAAAATCTTGCAAACCGCTTTTATTGTATGCTCACACAATACTTCAGCGCAACTGGCCTTGGCTTAATCGCAATTGGTGGTGTAATCAATATTGTGTAAACATCATTTTGCAGGAAACTGCGCTATTTATAGTTGAAGCATAATATTGATGGCAGTCGTTACTAACCTCGTAAGAGAAGTTCATGTGATTTAATTGCTGCTTACCTGAAATCTTTCTAATTTCGACAATATGGTCCTTCTATTGAAGCATGTGATGTAAAAGTTTTAAAAAAAGGTTGTCATATCAAAATTTACACACTAAACTGCCTCTACATTTAGTTACATATTTTTAATAAGGGTGTAACATTTGTGTACGTTTTTTTTAAATATTTAATTTAAATATATTGGGGAAATGAATGATTAAGCTTCCAGTTCTATCTATTAAAAATAAGTTCTTATTATCTATGGCCACTTTTGGCTTAAGCACACCAGCGTTCGCGGAAAATAGTGTCATCTTACAATCAAGTGACTTTGTGGGCATTTCTTTTTGGTTAATATCAATGGCTTTGGTGGCTTCAACGGCTTTCTTTTTTCTTGAAAGAGATCGTGTCGCAGGAAAATGGAAAACATCATTAACTGTATCTGGCTTGGTTACACTTATCGCTGCAGTGCACTACTTTTACATGCGAGATGTGTGGGTGGCGACAGGCTCAACTCCAACCGTATATCGTTATATCGACTGGTTAATTACAGTACCGCTGTTGATGGTTGAGTTTTATCTGATTTTGGCAGCGATTGCTAAAGTGCCAACAGGCGTATTTTGGCGTTTAATGATTGGTACATTAGTCATGTTAGTTGGCGGATATTTAGGTGAAGCTGGCTACATGGGCGTTTTACCTGCATTTGTAATTGGCATGTTAGGTTGGGCTTATATTTTATGGGAAATATTTGGTGGCGAAGCAAGCAAAATTAATGCAAATCAAGCGCCAGCAAACGTGCAATCTGCCTTTAATTTAATGCGTTGGATTGTCACAATCGGTTGGGCTATTTACCCTATCGGCTACTTCTTCGGTTATCTATCAGGTTCAGATCCAACTGAAAGCATGAAAGCTTTAAATATTGTTTATAACTTAGCCGACGTATTAAACAAAATTGCTTTTGGTGTGATTATTTGGTCTGTTGCGGTCACTGAAAGTGAGAAAAAATAGTAATTTTTAGTTGCTAAACCATTAGTTGCTAAACCATGATAGTGATTTGCGGCAAATGTTAAATTGAATTAACAAATTCAATTACATCGCCGCAAAGCACTTCTTTTTTAATTGACATCGAATGTGATTAAAAATGACTATTCAAGCTTTAAATTATCAATCCACTGCCAATTTTTATTCATCATTTTCTATTGATGATTTAACTCAGCAAGTAGATTGTCTAATACAAAATACATTATTAGAACAATCAGCTCCATTTTCAGTACAGAATATTTGTATTGAAGCAATTAAGTATCATTTTGATTCTCCAGGTCAGCAAGTTAGAGCAAAATCATGCCTAGATGCCTGCATGAAACTTGCCGTAGAGTACGACGATATGTTGATATTAGCAGCCTCGGCGGAGTTGCTGCACAACGCATCTTTGATTCATGATGATATTCAAGACGAAGATGAAATTCGCAGAGGCCAGACAAGCGTTTGGAAAAAATATGGTATTAACATTGCAATATGTGCTGGTGATTTATTGTTATCTACAGCTTATGGAATGTTGGCGAGATACAGCAAACCATCACTAATACCTCAACTCATTTCAATTATTAATAAACAAACTAGGTTGGCTATTGAAGGTCAATCTTTAGATGTTTTGTTTAAAAAAAATCCACAACTTTCACTTGAGCAGTATGTTGTTATTGCAAGCCAAAAATCTGGTGCGCTTTTTAGTTTGCCTATTGAATTAGCCTTGGTAGCAGCACAACGAAATGATTGTACCGATTTAGCTAGAAAAGCCTGTGCAAACTTCGCCATAGGTTACCAGATTGCAGACGATTTAGAAGACGTGGTAAAAGATGGCGCCTATAACCACGCAAGTCAATCCGTTAACATAACGTATGTATTAAAAAACTTAGGTTATAAAAATGCACACCAGCAATCTGTCGCTCTATGTTTACATTATTTAGATGAAGCTATCCAGGATGCACTTCATCTACCAAATAATTCAGGCAGTATCCTGATTAGTCTGGCTGAAAATCTGAAAGTCAAATTAAGCATTAATGAATGAAGCGCGCACTAGTAATCGGCGGTGGGTTTGGCGGTATAGCAGCTGCGCTTAGGCTAAGGGCAAAAAACTATCAGGTGACGCTGATAGATCGCAGTTCTATGCTGGGCGGCAGGGGTCAAGTTTTTATTAGAAACGGCTATAAGCACGATGCCGGGCCAACAGTTATTACTGCGCCTTTTCTATTGGAAGAGCTTTTTCAATTATTTAACGAAAAATTATCAGATCACATTAAGCTAGTGCCACTTAAACCTTGGTACCGTTTCTATTTTACTGATAAAACCACTTTTGATTATGGTGGCACGCTTGAAGAAACACTGGCAGAAATTGCTAAAATTTCGCCTAACGACGTGTATGGTTATCAAAGATTACTTAAGCATTCACAAAAAATATTCAATATTGCTTTTATTCAATTATCAAGCGTGCCATTCAATCACTTTTTTAAAATGCTCGCGCTTGTTCCCAAACTTATTGCATTAAAAAGCCATGAAACAGTTTGGAATATGGTATGCCGTTACCTGAAAAACGAAAAGTTAAGGCAAGCTTTTTCAATACAGCCACTTTTAGTTGGTGGTAATCCATTTTCAACAACCAGCATATATGGACTGATTCATTATTTAGAAAGAGCATATGGTGTATTTTTTGCCATGGGCGGTACTGGTGCAATCGTAAACGCACTCTCGGATTTAATGAAAAGAAATGGCATTGAAATTCTTCTCAACAAGACCGTTAAAAAAATAGTTATTGAAAATAATACTGCAAAAAAAGTGATTTTTGCCGATGGCACAAGCCACGAAATGGATGTTATCGTTTCTAACGCAGATCCAACTTATCTTTATGAAAACATGATTGATCGGCACGATGTCGCCATTTCTACTAAGCTCAAAATAAAAGCCGCGCATTATTCAATGGGGCTATTTGTTTTGTATTTTGGTAGCACTAAAAAATATGATGATGTTGCGCACCACACTATTTGGTTAGGCAAGACTTACAAAGAGCTTTTGCACCGTATTTTTGACCAAAAAATTCTGTCGGATGATTTTTCGTTATACCTTCATCGCCCTACAGCAACTGATGAAAGCTTTGCGCCAGAGGGCTGTGATAGTTTTTATGTGCTTTGCCCAGTTCCTAATTTGCTGGGCAATATAAACTGGAAAGATGAAGGCGAGCTATTAAAAAATAGAATCATTGAAGCGCTCGATAAAACTATCTTGCCTGATCTTAAACAGCATGTCGTTGAAGATTTTTATATGAGCCCCGCAGATTTTAAAGAAAATTATCTCAGTACGCATGGGGCAGGGTTTTCAATTGCACCAATCTTTAGGCAATCTGCTTGGTTTAGATTTCATAACCAATCTGAGAAAATTAAAAACCTTTACTTAGTAGGCGCTGGTACCCACCCAGGCGCTGGGCTTCCGGGTGTGTTATGTTCTGCTAAAGTAATAGATAGCATGTTGCCAGAGGCTAGCTAGTGGCTCACCCATCTAATTATTTGGGTTCAGCAGATTATATAAATCAATCGAATGATATTCTATTTAATAAAGGCAAAACATTTTATTGGGCCAAATTCTTTTTAAGCAAATATTCGGCCAAACAAGCTACACGTTTATACAGATTTTGCAGATACATTGATGACTTAGCCGATGAAGCACCAGATAAAGGCCATGCTCTTGATTGTCTAAACAAAATCAAAGCAGAGATTTATGCGTGCGAGTCAAAAGATGTCATCATCACAGATGCATTAGCATTGTTTGATGAGTGTGATATTCCTGTTCAAATTCCGATCGAATTAATCAATGGTGTTTTGGCAGATTTAGCAGTTGTTCGCATAAAAACTGAAGCACAACTTATGGAATATTGCTACCAAGTTGCGGGTACCGTGGGGATTATGATGTGCAAAGTGCTTAATGTTTCCGAGAAAAAAGCCTTATTTCATGCCGTAGATTTAGGTATAGCCATGCAGCTCACCAATATTGTTAGAGACGTTTACGCAGATGCTTTGATAGAACGGGTTTATTTACCCGAATCATTAGCAGGGGCATTATCAGCTGATGATGTGATTGCACTAACCGATTCAGATCGAACAAAAATTATACAAGCATCACAAGTACTTTTAAAACAAGCAGACCAATATTATGCGAGTGGCTACTCTGGACTAGTGCATCTACCGTTTAGGTCACGTGTGAGCATATTGATTGCTGCAAAACTCTATCAGCAAATTGGGTTTAAAATAAAGCATAAGCATTTTAACAACCTTAAAAATAAGATCTTCATACCGCATCACATGAAGCTAATTCTCAGTATTCAAGTGTGCTTTAAAGCGATATTTGATCGAAAATTTTGGTTCTATAACTCTGTTCATCTTAAACAGCTGCACCAACATATCAACAAGTTACCATTTTGTAATGGATAAACACTACAGCTTGGCTATATTAGGCGGTGGTTGTGCAGGGTTAAGCCTTGCTATGCGTTTGTCAGAGGCAGGGTCGTCTGCTCCATCTACTCTTGTTTTAGAAAGAAATGCACACTATAAAAATGATAGAACTTGGTGCTTTTGGGATGTAGCTAACCCTGAACTTAAAGATTGGGTAGATCACTCTTGGTTAAATTTTGAAATAAAAAATGGTATCAAAAATTTTACTAGGGGCTGTAAAAAATATGCTTATTTAATGCTCTCTGCTCAAACATTTTATGAACATTCACTTGCAAAAATAGCATCAAATGGGCAAGGTATTACGCTATTGAATAATCAAGATGTTTTAGAAGTTTCTAAAACACATAATCAAACCTGGCAAATCATTACCACTAAGGGTACTTATACTGCTGACAAAATTGTCGACACTAGGCCTATCACGCAAAATAAAGATGAAGATTCTATATTGTGGCAGTCATTTATAGGTTTTGAAGTTGAAACTAGCCAAGATATGTTTGATTCCAACACCTTTGTTCTAATGGATTTTGATGCTGCGTTCAATCAAGGACTTGGTTTTGTTTATGTGTTGCCTTATTCATCCAAACGCGCGCTTATTGAATATACTATATTCGCAAAGCAAACTTTCGCGGCTGATGAGTTTAGCGGATACATGCAACAATCCCTTTTAAAATATTTAAAAGATATTAATTATAAAATATTGAGAACCGAATACGGCAAGCTGCCAATGGGTAATCAAAAAATAAACAAAACCAATGACCCTAGTTATGTTTATGCGGGGTTATATGCAGGGGCAGCAAGACCAAGCTCTGGCTATGCTTTCCAAAGGATACAGCGTTGGGCAAAAGAGTGTGCGCATGCATTAATTAATCATCAATTATTAGTAGCGCCTAAAAAAGACACATGGATTTTGGCCAGAATGGATGACCTTTTTTTAAATGTACTAAAGTCAAACCCCAAATCATCTGTTCATTTATTTTATAACTTATTTTTGAATTGTAAAACCTCTACAGTTATTCGATTTTTAAGTGATCATGCCCGCATGGCGGATTATTTCTCTATTATTGCCTCCATGCCAAAATTACTATTTATTAAAGAATTGCCAGCTTATATCTTTAAGCGACTATTTAAATATCAGCATGACTAGGGTTTAACATGGCTAAGTACTTAATATTACAAAGTAATATATTTATGGTTGTTACCATCGTGACAATTGCTTTGTTTTATTTGGGATTAGGTAACACCAGCACAACTAATGTTTTAGCACTTATTTTGATCATTACTTTTTTTGGCGTACCGCATGGCGCGCTTGATACCCTATTTGCAAAAAAAGCCTTTGCGCTCAACAGCATAAAAAAATGGCTTCAATTTGTAAGTGTTTATTTATCACTCTCCATTGGTGTCTTAATTTTCTGGATGGTATTACCTACCTTTTTTTTCATTCTTTTATTATGTTTCTCAGCAATCCACTTTTCGGATGATCTGGGCAGTATAAATCCCAAACTTCTAGGTACGCTATATGGATTTAATATCATTACGCTCCCAAGTATTTTGCACTCAAACGAATTAGCAAAATTATATGGCTATTTGATTGATTATGGTCATGCGGTAGAAATCGTAAACGTAATGATGCCATTTTCAATAGTTTTTGCTGCATTAACGATATTAATCACTGTAGTTATTTCTCTAAAAAAATATCCAATTGAACAGCGGCACATTTGGGAAATTGTAGCTGTAAGCGTATTAATGTTGCTAGCTGAACCTTTATTAGCATTTACCATTTATTTTTGTTTTATGCATAGCGCGCGTCATGTATTAAGAGCTAAATTTTATTTTGTTGAATACTCCAACACAGCTCTGCTCATTACATTAATAGTACCAACATTAATTGTATTGCTGTTTTGCGCAGGTGTTTTCCAACTGCTACCAATCGAAAAATTCAATGAAAACCTAATAAAAGTAACCTTTGCAACACTCTCCGCCTTAACTTTACCTCATGCATTTTTATTAAGTAAAGTTGGTTTTCTAAAGTGGCTAAAATCTCATTAAGAAGCAAAGGTACGATTGAGTTGGATTAAACAGTACAAAGACACGCTCGATAAAACAAGTCCGCACGAGATGTACGCGTGAAACTCACTAAGTAAAAAATCTTTGAAGGCTTAGATAAACAGCAATAAAGTCGATAATTACGAATCAACAAAATAGTCAAAATTAGTGAATTTTTGTAACCGCGTATAAGAGTATTTCAGAGAGGGAAAAATTACCTCCTGCTGGTGGGGTAGGCAGGCTTCTCTAGCCTCATAAGTCAAAAACAAGTAATTATTGGATTTATATGCTTAAAAATAATGAAAACACTTTTTTATTAAGCAGTTGCATTTTTAATTTTACCCAATGCCTTGTTCAACCTATGGGCAGGTTCGCAAGCGATTCTCAACATTTCCATAAGAAAACGACGAGTCAATTGAGCGCTGAGTGGTGGTAATATTTTCCATTAGCCTGCTTACTAGTGGCTTCATGACCGATTGCACCCAAGGCCGCAAATCTTGTTCAGCCTGACTTATGGAATCATACTGCCGAGGTTGCGCAAAGGCATTTTTTAGTGGAAGCTCCATCAGCTTTGTACCAGCACGCATATGTGACTTCCATGCAGAGACGTGCTCAAATTCGTGCTCACGAATGATCTGCTTTCTACAATTATCCTGTAATTCCTTGGCAAGATAAACCTGCATGTCTGAAAAACCTGCTTTAATCGTGACTTCTGGCACCATACAAACCTTACCATCAGGCGATGATGAGATCACTGCCTTGAATTCGTAATCTAGCTTGGGGGTGGCATGGGTTAGACCATACACACTATGGTGCTGATCCATAGCACGGCCTGATAGTGCTTTCAGGTATGTTATCGATTGAGTATAGTCTTCGGTGTTAGCCACATCTGTGTAAATAACTCGTACCAATGTTGGTTGTGCCAATTGCGCACAATTGTTATTTGGCTCATCTGCATGCGCAGGAGTTTGAATAATTGCGAGTGTTAAGAAAAGAGCGAACTTGGTTAGATGCGTTGTCATATCTCTACAGATTTATAAGGCCTCACGCTGAAAAGTGGGGCCTTATATTGTTACTTTTGATTAGACTTAATAGCTTTTTGACGTCTAGCCATAAATCCTACTAAGCCAAGACCCGTTAAAAGCATTGCTGAGGTGTCTGCTTCTGGAACTGGGGCTGCAACTGTGGCTGAGTTAACAAAAGCATAAGACACGATATGGGTAGATTTAATGGATTGAGTCCATAGTATTATTGGATCATTGAATGCTGTAAAAACATTATTATTGTCTGAATCGAAGCCGTAAGCAAAGTGAGAACCAGCTAATTGTTCTGACGCAGTTCCCGCTTGACTAACACTACCCCACCAAGGTGATGATGATTGAAGAAGCACAGAGTTTGCGTCCCAAGTAGTAGTGATTGTGCTTACGTTATACGTATTCCCATCAAATGTAATGTTTGTAGTGTCGGGAGTCGCATTGGCTGTAAGGGATGATAAAGTCAACGCTAGGGCTAGTTTTAGGAGTTTGTTACGCATTTATAAAAGTCTTTTCTTATGGTTATAGTTATGCAATCAAGATTATTTAACTTATGTTAAATATTTATTAAATCAAGCAAGTTTTTACTAGTCCTTTCAGCTTATATAAATCTCATATCTGTCAAATCCCACCTATAAATCCCCACCTTAAATCTCACCCCTCAAAATCTATAAAAGGAGCCTAAGCTCCTTTATGTTCTAATTAATTTAACTAGTTTTTTCCTTTTGAGATTGCATTAAGTTGCTCTCCAGCAATCTGTTCTATATCCCTGGCGATTTTATATAAACAATACTTGCTATGGGCTATCAGGTCTTTACGCATTTTAATGTTGTGATCAATTAAACCATCAAAAATTTTGATTAGCTCTGCTTTTGGAATATTGAATTTCTGCATTTGTTCAATGAAATTTTTTCGTGGTAATTCTGAACCTGTCTTATCTGAGATTTCTAAAAAAGAAATATGAATCTCAGAATCAATTGCCATGATTCTTGGCTTGAGCAAGCCATTTTCTGAGCTAATTGTGTTATCAAACCGTGCAATTTTAATTACTCCGATGTCAGGAATTTCTATTTTTACATCACAAGATAAAATAGTGAAGGATTCGGATGGAACACCATAATTTCTGTAAAAGTGGAATGCATCAAAATTTCTGTGGTAATTCCCTAATAGTTCACCCTTGAATATTCCTTCAAACCTTACACCATTATCCACAATGTATGAATTTCCTTTAGCGGAGTGATTAATGAGGTCAAAAATGGGCATAATTTTTGATTCACCCTTGATTCCGATTTGCCTGCTTATGAAATAATCTTTCAGGTAATCTTTAGGAGACTTTGCATAAAAATCATTTTTGACCCATCCTAGCGAGAGTAAGAGTTGTTTTATTTTTTCAGGGAGCGCTTTTAGTTCCAAGTGACGACTCTGAACTTCACTTACACCACCATCACCCCAGCCAAAAAAATCTTGATATTGTTCGAAAAAGGTAACTAGTTTTGAATCTATTTTAAATTTATATCTTAATTTCAACCGAATTTGATTTTTATTATTTAATTTAATACAGTTTGGCGATATAAGTATGCTGTCAGGAGCAACGATTTTTATTGGTAATTTTGGATCGATTGGAAACAAGCCTTTGCCAAAACTACCATAGCGCAATTCGATATTATTTGCTGTGCCACCTAATGCACGAAACTGCTCTAGAATTTCCGTAAATTTCATCTGATTAACTATGTTATGCTTTCATCATATTAATACTGAATAAATATTAGGTAAGCTTAGGTTAATGAAATGCCCATCTTTCAAAAAAATCCCCAAACTACTTTAAACGTTGTATCTGAAAAAGATGGCATCAAGTTTACATCTACAGCAACCGTTGATGAGGGTTTTATCCTCAATAAATTATATAAAGTAGTCTTATTCTTAACAATATTCGTTGTGTCTACCTCAGCGTTTGCGATGCAGATTTTTATTAGAACTTTAACAGGTAAAGTGATTACGCTTGATGTTGAGGCAAGCGATGCGATCGAAAATGTAAAACAAAAAATTCAAGATAAAGAGGGTATTCCGCCGGATCAGCAAAGACTGATTTTCGCTGGTAAGCAACTTGAGGATGGTCGAACGCTTCAGGATTACAATATTCAGAAAGAATCTACACTTAGTCTAGTAATACGTCTACGTCTCCTTTCCCAAACAATCACATTCCCTTCGATATTGGATGTGTCGCTAGACTCCAGTCCCTTCCCAATAACAGCCACTTCAGACTCGGGCTTGTTAGTAACTTTTTCTAGTCTTAGCCCAGACGTATGCACAGTTACCGATGGGGTAGTCACGCTGGTTGTCACTGGCAGCTGCACGGTAGTCGCAGATCAGGTAGGTAATGAAACATATGCCGCTGCAACAACTTTGTCTCAGAGCTTCAACGTTACTGCTGCTTCAGTCGGTGGTAATAATGATGCTGGTGATGTTCCACTGCCGCCTTGGGCATACGCACTTCTCGCACTAGTTTTGATGGGTTACAACGTGGTGGTAACAAAGCGTTCAAAAAAACTGTAACTAGTCATTACTGTAATTAAATAGGTCAGTTCGGTTTTAGGGCTATGTGGCGTAAAACCTTATAAATTTCTATAAAAATTTAATACGGGGTCTAACACCGTTTTCTAAATGACATTTACACAGAATTAATTACAACCTAGAGATTATGGTCTTTAGAGATGTCTTGTGAAAAAACTGTATAAGCCTTTGTATAAGCCTTGAATAGTATAAATACAAAAGGCTCACAGTCGTTAAACTGTAAGCCTTTGTTTTAT
>CAMCVF010000013.1 GCA_945881735.1 Methylotenera oryzisoli | reverse complement strand
TAAATGACATTTACACAGAATTAATTACAACCTAGAGATTATGGTCTTTAGAGATGTCTTGTGAAAAAACTGTATAAGCCTTTGTATAAGCCTTGAATAGTATAAATACAAAAGGCTCACAGTCGTTAAACTGTAAGCCTTTGTTTTATATGGTGCGCCCAAAGAGATTCGAACTCCTGACCCCTTGGTTCGTAGCCAAGTACTCTATCCAGCTGAGCTATGGGCGCATAAAGGGCATTATAGTCTAACGCGCTTGTTTCTAAAAGAACTAAACTCCGTTCTTGTGATAAAACTGGCGGAGAGCGAGGGATTCGAACCCTCGATACAGATTTAAGCCCGTATGCTTCCTTAGCAGGGAAGTGCCTTCGACCACTCGGCCAGCTCTCCGTTTTATGACTGTTACACTATCAATTCAAGTTGCTGAATTAAGCGCGCGATATTACTGTAAATTGCCTTAAAAATCAATCAAAACTCGGATTATGCTAAGCCTAATTTGGTTTGATCATGCATTTATCTTTTTAAGATTCTTCTAATTCAAATGCTTTATGTAAAACTCTGACAGCAAGCTCCATGTATTTTTCATCTATTACCACGGCGATTTTGATTTCCGATGTGGAAATCATTTGAATGTTAATACCTTCTTCGGCCAGTGTGCGGAACATTTGGCTGGCGATCCCTACATGTGAGCGCATGCCAATACCAACCACAGATACTTTAGCGATTTTGTCATCACCACTGATTTCGCGTGCATTGATGTGGTTTTGTACTTTGTCGCGCAACACCGCTAGGGCTTTGCCCATTTCATTTTTGTGCACAGTAAAGGTAAAGTCTGTTGTGCCATCTGCACCAGTGTTTTGAATGATCATGTCCACATCAATGTTGGCATCAGCGATTGGGCCTAAAATTTGGTAGGCAATGCCAGGCTTGTCTGGCACGCCAAGTACGATAATTTTGGCTTCGTCGCGATTAAATGCTATGCCAGAGATGATTGGTTCTTCCATTTCGCTGTCCTTATTCTCTTCTTCAAACGTAATTAATGTGCCGTCGCCTTCATCTTCAAAGCTTGAAAGCACACGTAGTTTCACTTTATATTTACCTGCAAATTCAACTGAGCGGATTTGCAACACTTTGCTGCCTTGAGAGGCAAGCTCTAACATTTCTTCAAAAGTGATTTTATCTAAGCGGCGGGCTTCAGGCACCACGCGCGGGTCTGTCGTATAAACGCCATCCACATCGGTATAGATCTGGCATTCATCGGCTTTTAAAGCTGCTGCCAGTGCTACGCCAGTGGTGTCAGAGCCGCCTCGGCCAAGAGTCGTAATATTTCCAAACTCATCTACACCCTGAAAGCCAGCCACCACGCAAACATAGCCATCATTTAAGTCTTGCTTAATATTATGCTCATCAATATCTAATATGCGTGCTTTAGTGTGCGAATCATCAGTCAAAATCTTGACTTGTGTACCAGTATAGCTTTTGGCTTTAATACCTAGCTCCATTAACGCTAGTGCAGTCATGCCAATAGTCACTTGCTCGCCAGTAGAAATCATCACGTCTAGCTCGCGTGGATCTGGCTCCGCCATCACCTCTTTTGCTAGCGCAATCAATTTATTGGTTTCACCGGACATTGCAGAAACGACAACGACAATCTGATGGCCCATCGCCTTGTAACGTGCAACGCGCCTAGCAACGTTACGAATGCGTTCAGGATTCGCGACTGAAGTACCACCGTATTTTTGTACAATTAATGACATTTTCAACTCTTAAAATTACTTAAAAAATTGTTAATTAAACTTTACTACTTCTGCTAATTAACTGGCCTAAGCTAATTTACCTGCAACCCAATCTTTCACGCTTTCTAGCGCTTTTGGTAATTGGCTGGCATCTGTTCCACCTGCCATTGCCATGTCGGGCTTGCCACCGCCTTTGCCACCCACCTGACCAGCCACAAAGTTGACCAAATCACCCGCTTTTATTTTACTGATTAAGTCACTTGTAATCCCCGCAGCCACACTTACTTTGCCTTCATTTACGCTGGCCAAAACAATCGCTGCTGATTTTAGTTTATCTTTTAGCTTATCCATGGTTTCACGCAGTCCATTTGCCTCAGCACCTTCTAGTATGGCTGCTAACACTTTAACACCGTTGAAATCAATTGCCTGATCGACCAAATCATCTCCTTGGCTTGAGGCTAATTTTGATTTCAAACGCGCTAATTCTTTTTCTAGGGCTTTTAAGTGGTCAGACAACTGCGCTACCTTATTAACTACTTCAGCAGCAGGCGCTTTTAAATCGCTAGCTAATTGTGTGATTAATGCTTGTTGCGCATTGATTAATTTCAGTGCGCCTTTGCCAGTAGTCGCCTCAAGTCGGCGAACGCCAGCGGCAACGCCACTTTCGCCAAAGATTTTGAATAATCCAATATCTCCAGTGCGGCTTACATGCGTGCCGCCGCATAATTCGCGGCTTGAGCCAATATCCAGTACACGCACCTCATCGCCATATTTTTCGCCAAACAGCATCATGGCGCCAGTTTTTTGTGCCGATTCAATATCCATCACACGCGCCAGTGTGGCGGCATTGCTTAAAATCTCAGCATTCACAATCGCTTCAACTTTGGCGATTTCAGCATCGGTCATTGGCGCATTGTGTACAAAGTCAAAACGAGTTTTGTCGCTGTCCACCAAGCTGCCTTTTTGTTGCACATGTTCGCCCAATACTTCTCGCAAAGCTTTGTGCATCAAGTGTGTGGCCGAGTGGTTACGCATAGTGTCGTTACGAGATGCAATATCAACATTGGCTTTTACAGTGTCACCCATTTTTAGTGAGCCTGTTTTTAATATGCCATGATGTCCAAACACAGAGGCTTGAATTTTTTGTGTATCTTCTACGGCAAAAATACCATTTTCAGATTTTAATATACCGTTATCGCCAATTTGCCCGCCAGATTCCGCATAGAACGGCGTGTTATCCAACACCACAATGCCTTGCTCACCTTCGTTTAAAGATACTACCGCGATGCTGTCTTTATACAGTGCTAAAACGGTGGAACTTGTGTCTAATGAATCATAGCCTTTGAAATCGGTACTGTTACCAGAGTATTCCAAATTAGTTGCCATTTTGAATTTACCTGCAGAACGCGCTTGCTCTTTTTGGCGCGCCATTGCCGCATCAAATGCCGCTGTATCCACTGTTACATTACGTTCGCGGCATATATCGGCGGTTAAATCTAATGGGAACCCATAGGTGTCGTGCAATTTAAACGCCGTTTCACCATTAAAAATATCTTTAGTAGCAGCCAATTCGGTTTCCAAAATCGCCATACCATTTTCAATGGTCTCAAAAAAGCGATCTTCTTCCAATTTGAGCATATCAGTGATGCGGGCCTGATTTGCATGTAACTCAGGATAGGCAAAGCCCATTTCGGCGACTAAATCGGACACCATTTTATGGAAGAACGCTTTACGCGCACCCAATTTATAGCCATGACGAATCGCGCGTCGGATAATGCGGCGCAGCACATAGCCGCGGCCTTCGTTGCCAGGGATCACGCCATCGGCGATTAAGAATGAGCAGGCGCGAATATGGTCAGCCAGCACTTTTAGACTTGGGCTATTTATATCTGTTGTATGCGTTTCGCGCGCGGCGGCATTGATAAGGGTGGTAAATAAATCAATTTCGTAGTTGGCATGCACATGCTGCAATACCGCAGAGATGCGCTCTAAACCCATACCGGTGTCCACACTTGGTTTAGGCAGTTTGTGCATTACACCCGCTTCATCGCGGTTAAATTGCATAAACACGTTATTCCAAATTTCAATAAAACGGTCGCCGTCTTCATCTGTGCTGCCTGGAGGACCGCCAAAATGTGTATCGCCGTGATCGTAGAAAATTTCACTACAAGGGCCGCAAGGGCCTGTATCGCCCATCATCCAGAAGTTATCGGATGCGTAACGCGCACCTTTATTATCGCCAATGCGAATAATTCGTTCTGCAGGTACGCCAATAATGTTTAGCCAAATATCATAAGCTTCATCATCGTCTGCGTATACCGTTACTGTTAATTTGTCTTTGGGTAATTTGAATACGTCTGTGAGTAATTCCCAAGCGTAGGTGATTGCTTCTAGCTTGAAGTAATCGCCAAAACTAAAATTGCCAAGCATCTCAAAGAAAGTATGGTGGCGCGCTGTGTAGCCAACGTTTTCCAAGTCGTTATGCTTGCCGCCTGCACGTACACATTTTTGGCTAGAAGTCGCGCGCGTATAGCTGCGTTTATCAAAGCCTAAAAATACATCTTTAAATTGATTCATGCCTGCATTGGTAAATAGTAGGGTAGGGTCACCATGCGGCACCAGTGAGCTAGACTCAACGATTTCATGGCCTTTGCTGGCGAAAAAATCCAGAAAAGCTTGTCGGATTTCGTTTGAGCTAGGCGCTTTGCCAGGAATAGGGTTGCTTAATTTAATCGTCATCTGTTTGTAAATTCAGTACTTTTTAAGCTAATTTTCTGCCCCTCACCCCTTCCCTCTCCCGCAGGGCGAGGGACTTTAAGCGATAGCTTCAAACAGCGTTTAGTTATGGGATTATTCGTCCGTTATTTGTTGATTCAATACTTTTTTGATTACATCAAAACCAAAACCACGACTTTGTAGAAAACGGGCCTGTTTTACCCATTCTTCGCGGTTTACGGGTACATTTTTATATTTTTTTTGCCAGATTTCTTTGGCGCTTGCCAATTCCGTTTCTTTTAGTTGTTCAACCGCACATTCAATTAAAGTGCTTTCAACACCTTTTTCGCGCAATTCATGAATGATTTTGCTGCTACCAAATCTTGCCCTACGTGCGTGCACCATTTGTTCGGTAAAGCGCACGTCACTTAGCCAGCCACGCGTTTTAAAATCATTCAAAATAGCGGTAATACTATCAACATCATCATTTTCATCAATGTAAGGCTTTAACTTTTGCCCCAACTCCTTGTATGAATATTCACGCTTGCCTAAATATTCTAGCGCACGCTGACGTAAGGATTTTTCAGGCTGAGATTTTTTATTAAACACTTAAAATCTAAATGGTTAAGCTTAAGGTAAAGTTTGAATTAATCATCCTCAGTGCGCGCAGAAGTCATTGTATCGGCTAATTTTTTAGCATTAGCGCGAATTTTAGCTTCGATTTCGGCCGCCATTTCTGGGTGTTCACGCAGATATTCTTTAGCATTTTCTTTACCTTGGCCGATTTTTTCACCATTGTAGCTATACCAAGCACCAGCTTTTTCGACAAATTTTAGGTTTGAGCCCAGCTCAATCACTTCGCCCAAACGTGAAATACCTTCGCCGTACATAATATCGAATTCCGCTTGTTTAAACGGCGGAGCGACTTTGTTTTTAATCACTTTTACGCGCGTTTCAGAGCCAGTGACTTCGTCACCTTTTTTAATCGCACCAGTGCGGCGAATATCCAAACGCACAGATGCATAGAATTTAAGCGCGTTACCGCCAGTGGTAGTTTCTGGATTGCCAAACATTACGCCAATTTTCATGCGGATTTGGTTAATAAAGATCACCATGGTATTGGTGCGTTTGATGTTGCCTGTGAGTTTACGTAAGGCTTGCGACATTAAGCGCGCTTGCAAGCCCATATGAGAGTCGCCCATTTCGCCTTCAATCTCGGCGCGCGGCGTTAACGCGGCCACTGAGTCGACTACTACAATATCCACTGAACCTGAGCGCACCAACATATCCACAATTTCTAACGCTTGCTCGCCAGTATCTGGCTGTGAGATTAATAACTCTGGCACATTGACACCCAATTTAGCGGCATATTGTGGATCAAGCGCATGCTCCGCATCGATAAACGCGGCAACACCACCCATTTTTTGCATTTCGGCAATAACAGATAGCGTGAGTGTTGTTTTACCTGATGATTCTGGGCCGTAAATTTCAATTACACGACCACGGGGCAAACCGCCGATGCCTAAAGCGATATCTAAACCGAGCGAACCGGTTGAAACGGCTTGAATATCTTCTCCAATATCAGCATCGCCCATACGCATAATTGAGCCTTTGCCAAATTGTTTTTCAATTTGCGAAAGTGCGGCGGCAAGTGCTTTGCTTTTGTTGTCATCCATGTGGTTTTACCTTTGATTTTTATTACTTAAATTTACTTACTATTATTTCATATTTCGCGTATCAGCGTAAGCTAAGAGCGTTGTTTGATTGGAATAGTTTGTTTGAAATTTTATTAATTACTTGAATGTTATTTTTATGCACTTGTGCAATAAAAATTGTAGATGCCATATAACGTCAACCAGATGTGCTTTAAGACGTTTTTAAATATGCAGCAACTATTTTTACAGGAGTTTTACCATGAAAATATTACGTTCGGCTATAGTGGTTTTAGCTATTGGTGTCGCTTCAATTTCAAGTGTTTTAGCGCGTGATTCGTTCTATGTTGGTATTAACGTGGGAGGATATGGTTACCCGCAGGCACGATATTATGCAGGGCCTCCAGTCGTTTATTACAATGCACCTCGAGTGGCTTATTATCGCTCAGTACCTGTCGTGTTTTTTGGGGATCAGAACTACGGGTACCATAACCACAGACATCATTCACAACGATTTGATAATCGCTGGGGAAACAATAATGGATGGAGCAACAGAGCTAATAATGGCCATCGTGGACATGTGCACCAACGCGGTAACCGCTAATAGACAGGTAATTAAGTTAAGCGCATTAGTTCTGTCAGTTGGAAAATTGCGTAGACAGATGCTTGTTGGCGAACGGATTCTCGGTTGCCAGCAAAATGTTGTATGCTGGTTTTAACGCTATTTTTTAGCGCAAAACCAAAACAAACAATACCAACAGGTTTTACTGCAGTGCCTCCATCAGGCCCTGCAATGCCAGTAATGCTGGCGCTGATATCTGCTAGGCTGAACCTTAATGCACCTTGCGCCATTTCAGCGGCCGTTTGTTCGCTAACGGCGCCAAACTGCAATAAAGTTTGCTTGTTAACCCCCAGCATATCCATTTTTGCTTGATTGCTGTAAGTAACAAATCCACGGTCAAACCAAGCAGAACTTCCAGCCACACTGGTAATTCCCTGAGCCACCATGCCACCTGTGCACGACTCTGCCAGTGCTAACACGAAGCCGCGTGCTTTGAGTGCTGCACCTAAGGATTCAGCTAAGATATTAAGTTTGTCCACAGCAATAATTGTAAGCCAATAATCGCATAAACAGCCGCTAATAAATCGTCAAACATGACGCCAAAACCATTTTTAAATTTAGCGTCAAATTGCCGAATTGGATACGGCTTCCAAATGTCAAACAATCGAAATAGCAAAAACGCAACAAGCCACCACAGCCAATTAATCGGCGCAAAAGTAAGTACTAGCATAATGGCGACAATTTCATCCCAAACGATGCCGCCATGGTCGCTAACGCCAAGCGCTTTACCTGTTTTATCGCAACAATAAATGCCCAGAAAAAAAAGTAAACTAATAATGAGTAGTTGCACATAAATTGTGAGACCAGATATCAGCCAAAAGAATGGTATACCTACAAGCGTGCCGAATGTGCCGGGTGCTTTTGGTGCTAAGCCGCTACCAAAACCCAGTGAAATTAAGTGCGCTGGATGTGCAATTAGTAACTTTAAATTAGGCTGGTTTGGCTTATCCAAAATGGTCAAAACCTTTTTTTGAGATATTTAATTGCCGATTTTGATACATCACTTTTAAGTCATTGCCAATATGGATTTCACCAACTAGGCTAACTGGACAATTAATTTGTTGGGCAATTGATTCAATAATTTTTCTAGCCGATTTTGGCGCCGTAAAACAGAGCTCGTAATCATCACCAGCAGCCAGAACATAATTTTGTGTAATTGGATTTTGAATGGATGTTTTTAAAACTTCTATGCAGGGAATTGCTTCTAAATTTAGCGTTGCACCAAAGTTAGACGCTCTCAAAATATGTCCTAAATCGGCCAATAAGCCGTCTGAAATATCAATATTGCTAGTTGCAATGCCGCGTAAGCTTAAACCTAGTGCAATGCGTGGAGTGGGCGCATTTAACGCTTGTAAGCAGTTAGCAATATCGTCGGCATTTAATGAGCTGTTTAAGTGGTTTTTTTGCAAGTAAGCCAGTCCCAAGGCTGCGCTACCAAGTTGACCACTTACCCAAATATCATCATGGAGTTGTGCGCCGCTACGTTTAATTGCTTTACCAATTGGCACTTCACCCATGATTTGTATGCTTATAGTCAATGGCCCGCGGGTAGTATCGCCACCAATTAAATCGACACTAAATTGATTGGCACAGGAAAAAAAACCACCGCTAAATTGGTCTAGCCAAGCAGGGTTTACATCGGGTAAAGCAATTGCTAGCGTTGCCCATTTGGGTTGTGCACCCATTGCTGCCATATCAGAAACATTCACAGCCAGCGATTTCCAACCCAATTGAAAAGCATCGCAATCGGCAAAAAAGTGAGTGCCTGCTACCAGCATATCGGCTGAAATGGCTAACTGCATGCCATGAGTAATTGAAATTAAAGCAGAATCATCACCAACGCCTAAATCGGTTTGTGTGGTAGCGCGCGAAAAAAATTGCTGAATAAGATCGAATTCAGGTGTCATTGCGGAATTTGTTTAAGCTGCCTATTTTTTTCAAACAGCGTTACACAAATAGCCATTCCAATCAGTATGCCAACCAAATCTGCAATCCAATCGCCTGTTGAACCTGTGCGGGTCGTTGTTAGCGTGGCTTGCAAGATTTCAATTGCGGCACCAAAAATGACCAACATGATGACGGCCATGTATTTTTTATTAGGATAAGCCGACCAAGCCAATTTAATCAATAACATAAAGGCCAGCACATGCTGAATTTTATCCCAGTGCATAAAGCCATTTTCTTTAGTTGGGCTGCCTGGAACGAACATTACAATGCTAGTGCTGAGAAAAGCCAGCCAAAAGATAATTAAAGCCCATTTTTTTGAAACAGTGTTAGATGCTAAGCGATGATATAAGTGATGCATGGTTACTCTAAAATGATTAAGTTCGTTTAATAGCGTTTGCGGGGCGAAAAGCGTTGACTGTTGCTTGATTAGTTTCTAAATAGGGCATTGGAGACTCATCGCTCGCCAATAAATCTAAGCAATAGGGAATAGCCGCAAATATACCATGCACTTTAATATTGCCGCTATCATCTTTTAAACCTTCTAAGATTTGTGCAATAGCCTTGGGTTGACCAGGCAAATTAATAATTAAACACTGTTTGCGAATTACTGCCACTTGCCTAGATAAAATGGCAGTTGGCACAAAATTAAGGCTTATTTGGCGCATTTGCTCACCAAAACCAGGCATGATTTTATCGGCTACATTTAAAGTGGCTTCTGGTGTTACATCGCGTGCAGCTGGTCCAGTGCCACCTGTTGTTAATATCAAATGGCAACCTTGATAATCCACCAAATCAATTAGCGTTTGTTCAATATCTTTTTGCTCATCCGCTAGTAAGCGTGTGTGATATTCAATCGGCGTAACAACCGTTTTATTCAGCCACTCTTGCAGACTAGGGATACCTTTATCGGCATAAATGCCACTAGAAGCTCTGTCACTGGTAGAAACTAAACCAACTTTAATGAATTGTTTTGCCATCTTCTTGTCTTTAAAATTGCGTGTAAAATAAATGCGCGGAATACGCTAATAATAGCATTTTCAATCGTAAAGGATTATTTCATGGCGGGTTTGACCAATCATTCAATGATAAAAACAGCAAGAGATGCAAAAGTGTTGGCACGTTTAGGCCAATCGCACGCAATCACTACCGAAACTAAAACACTAAAGGCAAAAATGATGTTGCTGGGCTTATTTGCAGCCGGTATTTTGTTTGCGGCTATGCAATTGCAAGCCGCCGAAAACTGGTACGAAAAAAGCTATAAGCCGCAAAACAGTAGCGATTTAAAATCAATGCAAGCTAACCCTGATACAAAGATGTATGTCAGTAATCATAAAGAAGATGACGACATTAGTATGCTAGAAAGTGGCTACGACATGATAGGGTCATCAGGCTTTACAGCGGGTGATGTACCAGCAGAACAAGCGCTGGAGTATGCTAAGAAAATTAAGGCTGATACGGTACTGGTGTACAGCAAGTATGGATCCGCTAAAACCGCCATAAGCAAAATGCAAATGATTAAAGAGGCGGCTAAAGTGGGTAAAGAGTTAAGTGAAAAAGACTTGCAAGATGAGCCAACGAATTACAAATATTACGCCAGTTATTGGGCAAAATTACCTGCTCCTTTATTGGGTGTACATGTAATTAAATTAGCAAAAAAAGAATCCCAAGATGCTGAAAAAGCCACTGAGTTTGAAGGTTTAAAAGTTATTGCGGTGATTAAAGACTCACCTGCTGCAAAAGCGGGCTTATTGCGCGGTGATACTTTATTAAAATTAGCAGGTAATAAACTTAATAAGCCAGAAGAGTTATCCGCTGTGGTGCGCCAACATCAAGGCAAAGAAGTAGAACTGGAGTTTGAGCGCAATGGTGAGAAGAGTATAGCTAATGCGCAAATTAACGCGCGTAAATAGAACCCATTTAGCATGGCATAACGCGCTGTGCTGATGCAGTGATAAGTTGAGCAAGCCTTTAATGCTTAGGTTTGCCCAATATCCACAACCAACTGAAGCCAACAGTGGCAGCAATCACTGAAGCGAAAATAACCCCTGTTTTTGCCATCAATAGATAATCGGCATGGTCTTTAAATGCCAACTCGGCGATAAAGATAGACATGGTAAATCCAATCCCAGCTAACACTGATGCCGCGGCGATTTGACTAAAGCGTGCGCCAGTCGGTAACCTGCTAATTTTGAGTTTTAAGGCGAGCCAGCATGCGCCCGTAATGCCAATAAATTTGCCTAAAACTAAACCAAGCATCACACCCAGCATAATGGGGCTAGAAAAAGTTTCACCAAGAGAGTCTAACTGAATGGTGATGCCTGCATTAAAAAAAGCGAAAACTGGGATAATTAAAAACGCTACAGGTATTTGCCAGAGCTGTCCAAGTCGCTGTAGAGGAGCTTGAACGCCCATGACGCTATCTTCAATCGTTTCCACTACCGAATGTAGCTTATCGTTTGTCATTAAATTTGTACCCACTTTTTGATTGTTGGAAAAGTTGGTAATTTGATCTTTGATACGACTTAGAAAAAGTGCGGGGTCATATTTTGAGCGTGCAGGCACTGTGAATGCACCCAAAACACCAGCTATCGTGGCATGCACACCTGATTGCATCATGGCATACCAAAGTATGATAGCTACAATGAAGTAGGGGATAGCGTTACGAACACCTGTAAAATTTAGTAACACCAACAATAAGACTAAAATGGCAGTAATCAATAACCAATTCATGGCAATTTGCTCTGTATAGAAAAGAGCAATAACTAAAACGGCACCTAAGTCATCGGCAATTGCTAATGCAATTAAAAAGGTAACTAAGGATTTGGGTACGCGCTTAGCGAGCAAAACAAGCGCCCCGACTGCAAACGCGATGTCGGTTGCCATTGGTACTCCCCAGCCTTGATGCGCTTCAATGCTTGGATTAAGTGCTATATAAATTAGGGCGGGCACAGCCATGCCGCCAATTGCGGCAATAATCGGTAACGACGCTTGCCGAATATCCGATAGTTCACCGACTAATATTTCACGTTTTAACTCCATACCTACCACAAAAAAGAAAATCGCCATCAATGCATCATTTACCCAATGATGCAGGCTCATTGAGATGCTCCAATTATTTAAAGAAACACTAAAAGGGATATGCAACAGATATTGATACACACCACTTAATGCACTACTGTTAGCAAAAAACAAGGAAAGTGCAGTGGCTATAACGAGCAATATGCTACTAGCGGTTTGATGATGAATAAATTCTTCAATTGGAGATAATACGCGTGAGAATTTCTTTTCCCAGGGCGCGTAAGTGATACCAGATTCATTGGAATGTAAATTTTTTTTGGAGCTTGCCATACTACATCCTTGTTTTGAGCAAATGATTAATCAGCACTATCGCTTACTTCATCAGGTGATGCCATCTCTAACTCACTTATCTCGCGGATTAACTTAAATATTTCACGACTGCTTTTGGGTGGCTTTTGCGCCGCCTCTTCACGTTGCGCGTTTCTAATCAAAGTGCGCAACTGTTGAATATCGGCACAGGGGAACTGACTATAAAACTCTTGTAAAGCATTTGGCTCATTAATCAATCGGGTACGCCAGCGCTCCATGGTATGAAAACGCGCATTTTCTTGCGTATTTTTGCCTTCCCAGGCCTCTAGTTGCTCAACGATAGGCTCACTATCCACGTCACGCATCAAGCGGCCCAAGTATTGCAATTGTCTGCGTACAGCGCCGTTAGCGGTTAGGCGTTTTGCTTCCATTACCGCATCAAATAAGGTTTCTGGCAAATTTAGTTTAATTAATTTATCTTTGGATAAATTAATTAATTTTTTGCCAATGGCTTGCTGAGCGTCTGCCTCGGCTTTTAACTTGGTTTTGCTGATGGGTAAATCAGTATCTGGTTCTATTGAATAGTTTTTTTCTGTCACGATTGTGTGGTTTCTAGTGGCTTTGATGTTGGCTACGGTATGATAACAGTTTTAGTCATTTGAATTAATCAAACCCCATAATGGACGCTACAATTAATCTAGAACAATTACAACAAATCACTCAAGACGTACTTAAAACGGCAAAGTTTGCTGGTGCATCATCTGCGGAAACCGAGGTAAGTTTTGGCACTGGTCAAAACGTATCGGTGCGTTTGGGTGAGACTGAAAATATTGAATATAACCGTGATAAAGGTATTTCGGTTACGGTTTATTTTGGTGAACAAAAAGGCCATGCTAGCAGTTCTGACTTAAGCCCGCAGGCTCTTAAAGACACGGTTGAAGCGGCTTGTAATATTGCCAAGTACACCGCAAAAGACCCTTTTTGCGGTTTAGCTGATGCGCATTTAATGGCAACAGAGCTGCCGGATTTGGATTTATATCACCATTGGCAATTAAGTGTGGATGAAGCCGTAGAGATTGCAAAAAATTGCGAATCGGCCGCGATGGATGTGGATAAAAAACGGATTACCAATTCAGAAGGTGCTGGCGTATCTAATTCTGAAAGTATATTTGCTTATGCTAATAGCCATGGTTTTGTGGGCGGTTATGCCAGTTCGCGCCATAGCATCAGCTGTTCGGTAATTGCAGAAGACAGCGGCAATATGCAGCGCGATTATTGGTATACCAGTGCGCGTGACTTTAAAGACATGGATTCTGCCAGCTATGTAGGTAATTTGGCTGGTCAGCGCACTATCAGGCGCTTAGGCGCGCATACCATTCAAACTGGGCAATATCCAGTTTTATTTGAAGCGCCGTTGGCTTCAGGTTTGATTTCATCTTTAATTGGCGCGATTTCAGGTGGAAGCTTATATCGAAAATCTTCTTTCTTGCTGGATAGTTTAGGTAAAAAAGTAGCATCAAGTTGCTTGAATATTATGGAAAGCCCGCATATTAGAAAAGGTATTGCCAGCAGCCCATTTGATAGTGAAGGTGTGGCAACGCATGCCCGCCAATTGTTAGAAAGCGGCGTTTTACAAGGCTATATACTTTCTAGTTATTCGGCACGTAAGCTTGGCATGCAAAGCACAGGTAATGCAGGCGGCAGCCATAATTTAATTGTGCAATCAACTGGTCAAAGCTTTGCCGAATTACTGCAATTAATGGGCACAGGTTTGCTGGTAACCGAAGTGTTAGGCCATGGACTGAACATGGTTACAGGCGATTATTCGCGAGGTGCAGCAGGTTTTTGGGTGGAAAATGGGATGATTGTTTTCCCTGTTGAAGAAATCACTATTGCAGGGAATATGAAAGACATGCTCAATCAAATTAAAGCAATTGGTAATGATGTGATTAAGAATAGCTCAAAACTGACTGGCTCTATTTTGATTGAGCAAATGATGGTGGCAACTGCCGACTCAGCAGAGCAGTGTTAAATTTAAATTTGAATCAATCAAAATAAACTGGCCAATAAAAAAGCCCTTCAAATTGAAGGGCTTTTTTAATAAGCGCTAATTAACAATAGTGCTTATTTATCTTCATCTGCAAGCTCAAATCCATCATCCGCTGGTTTATCAATAGCAACACCATCAGCAATTAAACTTGCGCGGCGTTGCAAATAGGCATCACGCAAAAATGAATATGGATCTAATGAGGCATTGTCTACCAAGTCGCCAGCATCAAGTAATTCAGTTCTTATATCAATAAACTGTGCTATGCGTAATTGATTGCTTAAACGAACTTCGCCAATATTGTGTGTGTATGTAATCGGGTCTGTTGTAAAGAAATCTACCGCCAAACCAGTGGCATCACGCAAAGTACTTGGGCCTAAGAACGGCAACACTAAATAAGCGCCATTTCCAACGCCCCAATAAGCCAGCGTTTGACCAAAATCTTCTTTATGATTTGGAATATTACCCATACTAGCAACGTCAATAAAGCCCGCTAAACCAAAAGTGCTGTTGATGACGAAACGACCAGCATCGGTAAAAGCATGTGCAAATTTAAACTGCAATAAATCGTTAAGCACAGTTGTAATAGAGCGTAAGTTATTAAAAAAATTATTAAAGCCTTTGCGAATAAATGTTGGCGCTACTGATTTGTATGCAGTAGCTACTGGTTTTATAACAGCTCTATCTGCCACGTCATTAAATTTATAAACACCGCGATTAATACCTTCTAACGGGTCTTTATTAGTGGTGGCGCAACCCGTGACTAAAATTGCCAGCAAGCAACTTAAAAGAAATGTATTTAGTTTTGAATGCATTGTTATATTCACTTATTTATATTGGCGTTATTCGATATTTTTATACTCATATTTTTTATCAAATATTACTTCAGTATTATGGTTGACACAGCCTGTATTGTCCACAGATAAAATTAATGCGAATTTTTGTGGTTGTAAAAGTGGTGTTAAAACAACATGCACTAATACATCTTTTCAATATTTAGCTAATAATTTATAGCAAAAACTATACCTCATTATCTATTTAATCTTTGTTATGCTGGCAAGATTTATACAAGCTCAAGGCCAGTGATCGTTGTGTGGCGTGGTCAACAATTGGCGCTGGGTAATTTTTACCGATAACAAGACCAATAGATTGTTGGCGAATAGGTGGGATTAACCAAGGTGCGTGTATTTCTTTGTCACTGCATTGACTTAACTCTGTCACATATTTGCGAATGAATTTACCAGATGCGTCAAACTTTTCACTTTGAGTGATGGGGTTAAAAATTCGAAACCATGGTTGCGCATCGCAGCCTGTGCTTGCGGCCCATTGCCAGCCACCATTATTAGCCGAAAAGTCATAATCAATTAAGTGCTCGGCAAAATATTGCTCACCCCAACGCCAGTCTATCAAGAGATCTTTGACTAAAAAGCTGGCTGCTAACATGCGTAAGCGATTATGCATAAAGCCGGTGCTATTTATTTGACGCATGGCGGCATCTACCAATGGGTAGCCAGTCATACCTTCACACCATGCTTTAAAAAGTCTCTCATCGTTGGTAAACGCTAAATTTTCGAAATCCGCTTTAAAAGATTTGCCCAAAGACACCTGTGGGTTGTGATACAAAATCTGAAAGTAAAAATCGCGCCAAATCAGCTCATTTAGCCAGCTATCTGCGCCTGCATTGCCCATATTTTTAGCGATACGTGCTAAATGACGGATAGATACGGTGCCAAAACGTAAGTGCACAGAAAGGTAAGAAACGCCTTTAACTGCAGGAAAGTTGCGTGCCTCTTTGTAGTTGAGCATGCGGTTTTCAAAGTCTTTAAATAATTCAGCGCCACCGTTCATGCCTGTGGGTAAACGCATTTCACTTAAATTGGTACGCTTAAAACCCATGGCCTCAAGGCTGATTAACTCACTGGCTGATTGTTTGGCTAAATTCTGGCTATAAGTATCAACAGGGTAGGGCTTTAAATAAAAGTCGTCTAACTTTTTGAGGACGGCATTGCGATAAGGCGAAAAAACAGAGTAAGGCTTGTTACTTAGGCTTAATACTTCATCTTTTTCAAAAATCACTTGGTCTTTAAAGTGGTGAAAATCGATATCTTTTTTAGCTAATGCTGCCGCAACATCGTGATCACGATTGACGGCGCTTGGCTCATAATCGCGATTGGTAAAAACAGCATTTACTGCCAATTCTGCGGCAAGCTGCGGGATGATTTCACGCGCAATGCCATGTTTAACGATTAAATCGCCACCGTTTTTTTGAAAGGCGACTTTTAATACCTTAACGCTTTCCCAAATAAATTCCACTCGTCTATCTGCTTTGTTGACAAGTAAGTCTAAAATTTCGGTATCAAATACAAATACACAAAATACCTGTTGAGATGATTTAAGTGCGTGATAGAGCGCGGCGTGGTCAAAATCGCGTAAATCGCGTCTAAACCACACTAAAGATTTGCTGTAAGAAAGTTCGGAATGGGAAGAGTTTGAATGTGTCATGCGCATACAGACCAGAAATAAGTTCTCAAGTTTAACAAAACCTTTCTATTTATGTGTAGGCGTAAAAATATAAATTGAGGTTAAAGGTACTGTAGTTATTGACTAGCTTCTTGCGCCAAACATGTATTTTTCCCTTCTAGAGCTGCCGTTTTTATAGGCGCTACTTTTACCGTGTTGGTGGTTGGTGCGGTACTAGACAGTAATCCAAGTATTGTTTGCATTTCTAGCGCTAACATAATCAGTTCTTAATCGCCCAATTCAAAAGCTTTCTGAAAAACCTCAGCGCTATTTTCATTATCTTTAATTAACTTAGCTGGGTTCACAGAGCCAATTAATATTCTGGCAGACACTGAAAATATTGACTCAAAAAGAGGTCGAAACAGGCGCTTTTCACTTTTTTTGGGGGTAGCAATAAAAATGCCTTATGTGCTTGTATTGCATATAAGGCATTTAGCTTGCCAGTCATTAATAAGCGATTATTCGCGATGATAAGGATGGTTTTGTGTGACGGAGTAGGCGCGATACAACTGTTCCACTAAGATAATGCGGACCATAGCATGTGGCAGGGTTAGTTTAGATAAGCCCCATAGCCAATCGGCTTTTTGTTTGACCGATCCATGTAGGCCATCTGCACCACCAATGACAAGAGCTATATCGCGGCCATAGCTTGTGTTGCCAGCCAGCCAGCCAGAGAACCGTTCAGCTAGTTGTAGAGTAGTTACTTCATTGCCGTGTTCATCTAGGGCAATTAGATAATCGTTGCCAACCGCTTCTAAAATACGTTTGGCTTCAATTAATTGGATGTTTTCGGTACTATTTCCAGCCGCGCGCTTTTCGGGTTTTATTTCGACAATTTCAACCATTGCTTCACGCGGCATGCGCTTGGTGTATTCACTGCATGCGGTCTCTACCCAGCTAGGCATTTTGTGCCCAATTGAAATAATGCGCAGTTTCATGCTTGCATTTACAACAGTTTAAGTTTGAATTGAAATCTAAGCAGGTTTGATATGGCTGCGACGCGCTTCTGCATCGCCCCATAGTTGCTCTAAATTATAATAAGCGCGCGTAGCGGGAATCATAATATGCACAACCATGTCGTTTAAATCCACTAACACCCATTCGCCGTCTTTTTCACCTTCGGTCCCGCGTATGGTGTAGCCTTTTTCTTTTAACTTTTCGCGTACATTGTCGCCCATGGCTTTTGCTTGGCGGCTAGATGTGGCGCTGGCAACAATCATATAGCTGGTCATATTGGTGAGCTTCCTTACATCCATCACGGCAATATCAAAGCCTTTAATATCTTCTAACGCGTCAATTACCGCCTGTTTCATGGTGTCTAGGTAATTCGCTTCTGTTTGAGCTGTCATTATGCCGCCTGTGCTGTAATTGCGTTTGATTGATTTGTAATGCGGTTATTTGCATCTACATACACCAGCTGCGGGGCATATTGCTGCAACTCGGCCGCTGTGTAGTGCGCGTAACTGGCGATGATAATAATATCTTTTGGGTGTGCCTTGTGTGCAGCGGCGCCATTCACCGAAATGATGCCAGAATGACGGACTGCAAGAATCGCATAGGTGCTAAAGCGTTCGCCATTAGTCACATTATAGATATTGATTTGTTCGTATTCTTTTATATTGGCGGCTTCCAGCAGCGCCTCATCAATCGCACAACTGCCTTCATAATGCAACTCGCTATGAGTGACATGTACGCGATGCAGTTTTGATTTAAGCATGGTTCTTTGCATGGATAGGTGTTTCTCCAAAATGGAGGCGTATTATAGTCTTTTCAATGACTTATCGCAAAAATCTTTGAGTGATTGGCTGAAAGTTAGCGTGATAATTCAATATTATCAATTAATCGTGTATTGCCCATTTTTGCCGCCGCTAATATCACTAAATGCTTATCGGCTTGACTGGCAGGCAGTAGGCTCAGCGCAGAGCGCACAGTGACGTAATCGACCTGCCATCCCGTTGCGTTTAGTTGGGCTTTGGCAGAGTTTTCTAGCATTATAAACTCAGTATTTTGCACTTTAATTTCAGCTGCAATCGTTTGCAAAGCTTGGTTTAATTCCGCTGCCTGCTGTTTTTGTGCGACGGATAAATAATCATTGCGCGAACTTAACGCCAAACCGCTCGCCTCGCGCACGGTTTCGCCCGCCATGATTTGAATCCGGTAATTAAGCTGTTTGACTAATTCACGAATGATAAATAATTGTTGAAAATCTTTTTTCCCAAAGAAAGCACTTTTCGGCTGCACCATATTAAATAGCTTTGCTACCACTGTTGCCACGCCCGCAAAATGGCCAGGGCGGCTGGCACCACATAAATCGTTAGCAATAGCAGACGGCTGAATCAATATGGTTTGATTAAGGCTCATGCCTGCGTTATTTTGCGTGAATTGCGGATAGATTTCGGCCACAGCAGGCGTAAATACAATATCACAGCCTGCGGCTTTAAGTTTTTCGCAATCGGCTTCCAAGGAACGAGGATAATTGGTCAAGTCTTCATTCGCGCCAAATTGCAACGGGTTCACAAAAATACTCACCACTACGCAATCAGAATGTTGCTTGGCAAGGTTCACCAAGTGAATATGCCCAGCATGTAAATTGCCCATTGTCGGCACAAAGCCAATATTGGTTTGCTTTTTTAAGGCGGCGCATAATGCATTTGATAAGCTGATAATTTGCATGGCAATATTTTAAACCACAAACATATGCCAACGTTGGATTAATCGGTTTTGACCAATAAAAAAACAAAATTTAATGATGTTATTAAAAATAGTAACGTATACCTGCCGTGACCTGATGGCTGCGGCCAACCGCCATTCCATCTAAACGTCTTGCTGAACATTCTTTGTCTACTAAGTTAAAGCCGCTCATAAAATAAGTCGCTTTTGAACATATTTAAGTGGATGTTGCATGCGGTGTTTGCTCCTAACATTAATCATTTTGTAAAGTAATATTTAGCGCAATATGCAAGCCATCTGGATGGATCTTCTAACTCTATGATTTGTGTAGCGCTAGTAATTTAAGACTTGTTGAAAGTGGTTTATAAAAACCACTCAATTGATTTATAAAACCAAACTTGACTAGACAAATAGCAATGCCATCTTTGGTTTTAATAGCTGTGTTCTAGCGCAGGAAATGTTTTGTTTTTAACGGCAGCAACATAAGCGGCGACTGCACCTTGCACGCTATTGGATTCTATTAAAAAGTTACGCACAAAACGCGGTGATTTAAAATCAGCTGGATTTTTAGCGCTTGGGCCAGTATAAATGCCCAGTAAATCTTGCAACACCAGCACTTGGCCACTGCAATCGACACCAGCGCCAATGCCTATAGTGGCTACGTTTAGCTCTTCCGTGATGCTTTTGGCTAAGCTGGCTGGAACCATTTCCAACAAAATAAAACTGGCACCAGCGTTGGCCATGGAAATAGCGTCTTGCATAATCTTTGCTGCACCTTCAACCGTTTTGCCTTGAATTTTATAACCACCAAGCTGGTTGACCGATTGCGGTGTAAAGCCCAAATGCGCACAAACAGGAATGCCGCGCTCAACCAAATAGTGCGCTGTTTTGGCTTTATCGCCGCCTCCTTCAAACTTCACCATATGTGCGCCCGATTTAATCAACCACTCGGCGTTTTTATAAGCAGCCTCGGCATCATGCTCATAGCTACCCAGCGGCATGTCAGCAATAATAAAAGTGTTTGGTGCGCCTGTAGCCACGCTTTTTGTGTGATAAGACATATGATGCATACTGACATTGAGCGTATTTTCAGCGCCGTGTAACACCATACCTAAGGAATCACCCACCAATAAAATATCCACCTGTGCTTGTTCCATTAGTTTGGCAAAGGTAGCGTCATAGCAGGTGAGCATGGCCAATTTTTCGCCCGCTTTTACTTTTTGGTTTAATTGAGATAGCAACATAACAATATTTTACATCGAAAATGTTTTGATATTGCCATGACCACTAGAAACGCTAACGTACAAGTACATAAAGTGCAACTAAGGATAATGGCCGTAGGACCTGATAGTTGGGAGTTAAAAGAGTGCCGCGACGTGCAAAGCCAAACAACATAATGGCCGATGAAAATAACCAAATCGCAGTTGACAGAGGCGCTGAATTAATGAATACCTCTTTATTATTGGTGTCTAGCCTAATGCGGTTGTGATTGAGAGGCAACAACAGCCATAATTTACAGCGTGTGATTCCAGAATACACTTAATCCGCAGTGATCAATAGTTTGATTAATATGCGATGAATATATTAATAATGTTGAATAAATCACTTTTATTTTGGATGGCTTATCGCTAGATAAATGTATGTGAGCCAGTGGGCTGATTATATGGCCTATTGTTTTAGGTGCGTGAGTTAATCGAAATTTGGGTTGAAATATTCACGGCTACTTTTAATTTGCATGATTCTATCCACCAGTAAACTCAGTGCGCTTTCATCTTTAATTACATTGAGTTTTTCGTTATTCACAATTAACACAGGCGATGTATCGTAACTGTGAAAAAACTCGCTATAAGTATCTGCTAGGCGCTCAATATACTCACGCGGAATTTCTTGTTCGTAGCTAATGTTGCGCTCTTCAATGCGCTCTGCCAGTTCATCAATGGGCGTTTGCAGGTAGATCACTAAATCGGGTTTAGGCGATTTTAATTGCAAATGGGTGTAAATTTGGTGATACAAGGCATACTCTTCATCATCCAAATTCAGTCTTGCAAAGAGTGGGTCTTTTTCCAAGAAAAAATCCGCCGCCGTGGGCGCCGAAAATAAATCGCGCTGTGTCATATCGGCAATTTGGCGTGAGCGTTGAAACAAGAAAAAAAGCTGTGTAGGCAGTGCATATCGTTGCGCGTCTTGATAAAAACGCGGTAAAAATGGATTGTCCTCGGCCTTTTCACTAAGTAATTGCACCGAAAACTTATCTGCTAGCAATTTAGCTAATGTGGTTTTGCCGCTGCCTATTGGGCCTTCGACAACGATATAAGGGAATTTATTAAAAATACTCATTTTAAAACTCATATTTCATCATTTGACTAGGTTGCTGCTTCAAAAAATTCTCCCAACATATCACTCCCACGCGTCGTCCTATTTTTTAGCACGCGCCTTGTCTAATTTAGTGTTGTTAAATTAAAGACGTGAGTTTTATAGTTTTTTTATGCCTTGATTTAAGTAAGTTTTAACGAATTCTACAACATTGCTACCATCGGGCAATTTTAAATTTGGTAAGTTTAATTTTGGTGCAATTTCAGCCAAAGGCAATAGCACAAAACTGCGTAAATGCATGCGTGGATGCGGTAGCGTTAGTTTTTCAGTACTCATCACCACATCATCGTATAGTAATAAATCGCAATCTAATATGCGCGGCGCATTAGCGTAGGGACGTTCGCGTCCAGCTTCATTTTCTATTCCTAATATCTCTTCTAGCAACTCTAGTGGGGTTAAATCGGTGCTTATTTCGGCCACTGCGTTAATAAATTCCGGTATGGTTTTTAATTGTTCAGCGTCATAACCCAAAGGCTCGGTGACGTATAAGCTCGAGGTTTTTACCAAGTTTGTTTTACATAACTGGTTTAGGTGAGTAAACGCGTTTTTTACTTGTATGACAGGGTCTTGTAGGTTGCTGCCCAATGCTATGTAAGCTGTATGGCTATACAGTTCAGGCATTAATCAATCGATTCCAAAATCAATTTATCCGTAGTACCTGGTTTTTTACGGCTACGTTTGCGACGTTTTTTTGGTGTGGTATCTGGTAGTAGCATGCTGGTTCGTTCGTCTGGTTTGGCTTCTGCAAAAGTGGTCCACCAAGCGCCCAATTCAGCATCCATTTCGCCTGAATCACAGCGCAATAGTAAAAAATCATAGCCTGCGCGGTAGCGTGGATGCTCTAAAATACCAAAAGGACGCTTGCCTGCGCGCTGCTCAAAACGTGGCTGTAAGCCCCAAATTTCTTTCATGGCGGAAGTAAAGCGGTTATGAATGGCTAATTTTTCGGCCTGTGTTGCAATTACCTCATTCATCGCCATATGCAGTGCAGGAATAAAGCTTTCGCCTTTATCTTGATAGGTTTGCCATGCAGCTAACACTTCACGCCACAGCAGGCAGGCGAATAAAAAGCTGGGGTTGGCTGATTTGCCTGCCAAAATACGGTCATCGGTGTTTTTAAGAGCCAGCATGACGAATTTTTCACCCATTGGTTGCTCTAGTACTACATCTAACATAGGCAACAAGCCATGATGCAAATGCTGCGCACGTAAAACATTGATACTTTCGATGGCGTGGCCTGACAAAAACAGTTTCAACATTTCGTCAAACAAACGGCTAGCTGGTACGTCTTGCAATAAATCGGCATTCTTGGCGATAGGCGATTGAGTAGGATCATCGATTTTTAAGCCCAATTTTGCTGATAAACGCACAGCACGTAACATGCGCACTGGGTCTTCCTGGTAGCGCGTCAGTGGGTCGCCAATCATGCGCAATAGGTTTGCTTTGATATCGGCTACGCCATTGTGAAAGTCCAGCACTTCTTCGTTGGCAGGGTTGTAATACAAGGCATTGGCAGTAAAGTCGCGACGTGCGGCATCTTCCTCAACGCTGCCAAAAATATTGTCACGCAGAATACGCCCGCTATCGTTAGTTTTAGCATCGCCTTCCCTGGCAGTTTGTGCACCGGCAGAATCGGAAGAAACAGAGTCGTGATGGCCGCGAAAGGTTGATACTTCAATTGTCTCTTGACCCCACAGCACATGCACCAAACGAAAGCGGCGACCAATAATGCGTGAGCGTCGGAATATGCGATTCACTTCTTCTGGCGTGGCATTGGTGGCGATGTCAAAATCTTTTGGCTTAAAATTTAACAGTAAATCGCGCACAGCACCGCCTACAATAAACGCTTCAAACCCCTCTTTTTGTAAGCCATCACAAGTTTTAAGTGCGGCTTGGCTGATTAAGCTTTTATCGATTTTATGTGCTTTTGCTGTGATTTTCTTAGCCTTGTTGGTGTCTAAATTGTCAGCTTGGTTAATCGCAACGGCGGCTTTGATTTTTTTACTAAACACTTTTTGCAGGAATCTTTTAATCATTTCGCTTATTTCTTAAACTCATTTTGCCAAAGCACATCAGGCATACCTGCCTCCACATTTAAAACGCGGCATAACACAAACAACAAATCTGATAGCCTATTGATGTATTGTAATGATATCTCAGTGATTTTTTCTTGTGTGTTCAAGGTATGCATTTGTCGCTCGGCACGCCTGCAAACGGTTCTGGCTAAATGACAATACGCCGCCGCACGGCTACCTCCTGGCAAAATGAACTCTTTTAATGGCGGTAAATTATCATTCCACTCATCTAAAATGGACTCTAACGCCGTTATACGTTCCGCCTTAATTAAGTTGTAACCAGGCATGCAGATTTCGCCGCCCATATCAAACAAATCATGCTGCACGCGAGTTAAGCAGTCGCGAATTTTGGCCGATAAAGGCTCTGTTAATAGTAAACCAAGTACCGAATTTAGCTCATCTACATCGCCCATTGCCACCACGCGTAAACTGTCTTTTGCCACCCGCGTTCCATCGCCCAAGCCTGTGGTACCCATGTCCCCTGTACGCGTGTAAATTTTGCTAAGCCTATTTGCCATTTAAAATCCTATATAATCCAAGCATTATAAATCATCCAATCCTTTTTCGATGACTTCACTTTCATTGAATAACCCTTTAATTTTGCATGATAAGCGCCCAATTGGTGTGTTTGATTCTGGAGTTGGCGGCATTAGCGTGCTCAAGCACATTCATACCTTGATGCCGCATGAAGATTTGTTGTATGTGGCCGATAGTAAACACGCGCCTTACGGCAGCAGAATGCCAGCCGAAATCACAGCACGCTGCTTTGAAATTGCCGATTTTTTAATTGCCAACAATTCAAAAGCCTTAGTGGTGGCTTGCAACACAGCTACCGCCGCGTCGATTGACGCTATGCGTTTAAAATACCATATCCCAATCATAGGCATGGAGCCCGCTGTGAAACCTGCCGCCGAAGCCAGCAAAAACGGGATTATTGGCGTACTTGCCACAGTAGGAACACTGAAAAGTGCGCAGTTCGCTGCTTTGCTGGAAAATTACGGCCGCAATGTAGAAGTGGTTACACAAGCTTGCGTGGGCTTGGTGGAATGTGTTGAGCGCGGCGAATTAAGCCATCCAAGTACGCTACATTTGATTCAGCAATATTGCAGACCATTGATTGATGAAGGCGCCGATACCATTGTTTTGGGCTGTACACATTATCCATTTTTACGACATTTGATTGAGCAAGTGGTGAGCAAAGAGGTAGCCTTAATTGATACAGGCGCCGCGGTAGCCAAGTATTTGCAAAAGCGCTTACAAGAGCTAGGTTTGTTGGATGTCAATAAAGAAATATCGAAAGAAAAGTCAGAAGAAAAATCAATGGTTACTTTTTACTCTAATAGCAATGCAGATAACGCCAAGCAGGTGATTAGTCAATTATGGGGTCGGCCAGCTGATATTAAACACTTTTAGTGTCTTGCCTATAATGCATTTGTTTTAGGCCGTTTAATTGATTTTCAATCGTTTTAAATAAGGGTCTTTTGGCAATATTTGCTTGCGCGCACTCTGCTTGAAGCGCCCAGCATTGCTCTTTGATTTCATTATGAGCTTCACAATGATTTAATAACTCTTCAAGTAAACAAGAAAAAGCATGCGATTCAATGCGTTGCAGATTAAGAGATTGCTCAATATTATCCATTGGCAAAAACGATGCGCCGCCAAAATCACTTAATATCACCTTGTCATTTTGATTGGAGAGTATATTGTGCGCATATAAATCGCCATGCGTTATGCCTTGCTCATGCAAGTGACAAACCACTGAGGCAATGTAGGACGCGATAGTTAACAGGCTCTCCAAGCTAAATCCGGTATTGGAGGCGTAAACATCACGGCTACAAGATTCAAAGTTGGGCGGCTTTGCAAGCACGGTTAAATCCGCATCCATTAATGGCATTACCATGCCTTGCGCAAGTTGTGGATGATGACTAATAATGCCTTCTAAGCCCAATAAATTTCTTTGTTGACCAGCCAAAGCTGTTGCATGCACTTCACAACGAGGTAATCCGTCACTGGTATAATCGGCCTTGAAAATTTTGACTGCAACTAATTTGTTTGGTTGGACATCCTTTTTCCAAATTGCCTTGTAAATTAAACCAGATGAGCCTTCACCTAGTTTTTGCTGTAGCTGTAAGTCAGTCCAGTCAATTTGGGTGATAGGCTGTTGGGCGGTGCGTTTATGTTCAATCTCATCACTAAATGGGTTGCCCGCATAAGTCAGCCAGCTGAGTTTAGGCAGGCTAAATAACCATTCAGGCAGTGATTGAAGTTGGTTGGCCGAGATTCTCAGTAGCTCAAGTTTTTTGCAGTTTGCTAGCGTTTCTGGCAGTGTGCTTAGTTGGTTACCAGCCAACATCAGTTTTTGCATCTGCTGGCAATCGCCAATAGAGTCAGGCAATTTACTGAGTGCGTTATCCGTTAAAATAAGCCAACGTAATTTTTGGGCTGGAATAGCAGATTCAGCAATATGACTAATTTGATTGGCTTTAAAGCCAATCATACTCAAACTTTGGCAATTGCCCAGTGCTTCTGGTAGATTTGTAAATTGATTCGATGAGCAGAACAAAATCCGCAGTTTATGCATTTTAACTAAATCATTTGGTAGCGAATTAAGTGCGTTACCAGACAAGTCCAGAATTTCTAAAGTATCGGCTAGTGTGAAGATTTCGGCTGGAAATTCTGTTAAACCACACAGCAGTTTAAGGCGGGCGCTACCTTGTAATTTGCCGGTTTTAAGTAGGTTTAAGGTTTCGTCTTGCGGAAGATGGGAACTCACAAAAGAAGGGGGCGTTGACTAAATCTAGTGATGCGAAATCACTTCGCCTGCTTTTAATCGGTATTGCGTACCGCAATAAGGGCAAGCAACATGCCCAGTTGCGTCAATATCTAAAAATACCCGTGGATGACTTGCCCAAAGCGCTACCTCTTTAGTGGGGCAATGTAAGGGTAGGTCTTTTGCGGTTACTTCTATTTCTTTCACATCTGACATGTTAATTCCTATTACCGAATCATTAAACTAGCGTTAACCAATCGGCATGCTTGGCCGATTTTCCTGTAACCACATTAAAGAATAGTTTTTGCAATTGCTTAGTTACCGGGCCAGTGGTGCCGGTACCAATATTGCGGCGGTCTAGCTCGCGTATTGGCGTAACTTCTGCTGCCGTGCCTGTAAAGAATGCTTCGTCCGCGGAGTACACTTCATCGCGTGTAATACGTTTTTCAATCACTTGCAAACCAATTTCGCCAGCTAATTGAACGATAGTGTCGCGCGTAATGCCTTCTAATGCTGATGTTAAATCAGGCGTATACAGTTTGCCATTGCGTACGATAAAGATATTTTCGCCAGAACCTTCAGCCACAAAGCCATCAACGTCTAATAACAGTGCCTCATCGTATCCATCTTGCGCCGCTTCTTGATGCGCCAAGATAGAATTCATGTAGTTGCCGTTGGCTTTGGCTTTACACATGGTGATATTCACATGATGACGTGAGAATGAACTAGTTTTAACGCGAATACCATTATCCAGAGCTTCTTGACCCATATAAGCGCCCCATTTCCAAGCGGCAACAATTACATGCGTAGAAAGTGTTTTCGCCGAAATACCCATCGCTTCAGCACCATAAAACGCCATTGGACGCATGTAGGCTGATTCTAGATTGTTTTCGCGTACGGATGCTTTTTGCGCCTCCATAATCTCTTCTTTAGTAAACGGCATTTTCATTTGTAAAATATGTGCACTTCTAAATAAGCGGTCGGTATGCTCTTTTAGGCGGAAAATTGCTGTGCCTTTGTCGGTTTTATAGGCGCGAACGCCTTCGAATACGCCCATGCCGTAATGCAAAGTGTGTGTTAAAACGTGTGTGGTTGCATCACGCCAATTCACCATTTTGCCGTCATACCAAATAACGCCGTCGCGGTCTGCCATTCCGCCAGAAGTTGCTGCTGGGTTTGCCATACTTTTCCTTAAAGCAATCAATTTTATAAATCATTATTGTAAACTAAAAGGGCGGACTTCTTGATGCATGTTAAAATCAAAATGTTGAATAAATACAGTATTTAATAGGAGTTTTTAAGATGAAAAAATTATTGCTAGCAAGTTTGGTCTTATTTTTAAGTGCCTGCAACCCGCCCGTCCAATCTGGCAGTGATGGCAACGGGGTAAGCTTTGTTGGCACCGATATTACAGGTGCTGATTTCCCCAAGCCCTTAGCATTAATGGACCATACTGGCAAAATTCGTACTATGAATGAATTTAAAGGCAAAGTTGTTGCGCTATTTTTCGGCTACACACATTGCCCAGACGTGTGCCCAACTACCATGGTGGATTTAAAACAAACCATGAAACTGCTGGGCGATAAAGCCGATAATGTACAAGTAATTTTTGTAACAGTGGACCCGGTGCGAGATACGCAAGAAGTGTTAGCACAATTTGTACCATCATTTGATTCGCGTTTTATTGGCTTGAGAGGCAGTTTGCAAGAAACCGCCGAAACTTTAGGTAATTTTAAAATTTTCTACTCAAAAGTAGAAAGCAAAACCAGGGGTGATTACACTATTGACCACAGTGCTGGCATTTATGTGTTTGATAAAGAAGGAAAAATTAGGCTTTATTTAGATTATGGCCAAAAGCCAGCCGATATTGCGAGTGATCTTAAAAAACTCATGTAAAAATTGGTGCTACTAAATTGGTAAGATTTAAAAGGGGCGTTAAGCCCCTTTTAAATCTTACCAACTATGATTGCGTTATCAAGCTAAAATAAAAATTCGTAGGGAGTAAAATAAGCTATGTAAAATTAGATGCGATGCAATTGCGGCGATAACGTTTTCAACGCATTTTCGGCTTGTTTGTAATCGGAAAATAAGCTTTCAACCACCGCCCAAAATTTGGCAGAATGATTCATTTGTTTTAAATGCGCTAATTCGTGGCAAATCACATAATTAATAATAGATGGCGATGCTTGTAATAGGCGCCAATTCAGCCGAACTTCACCACGGCTATTGCAACTACCCCAGCGTGATTTTGCGTTAGAAAGCGTTAATGGCGGAGTTGGCACACCTAATTTAGTCGCTAAAATGGTTAACCGGCGGGCAAAATCTGCCATTGCTTGCTTTTGATACCATTGCACCACTTTACGGTGAATCAGCGCGTGATTATCTGGCGTTGGGGTTGCCATTATTAATGTATTTGCATCCAAAAATAAGGCTTTATTACTGCGATTTTTCACAATACTCAGCTGAATATCTTGGCCTAAATACAGCAAATGTTCGCCATCTACCCATTCAATCGCATTTACCTGATTGGCTGCGTGTGCTTTAAGCTTGTCTAGTATCCAGCCTGATTTTTCTTGCAAAATTTGATTAAGCTGAAAAGCAAAAATACGCTTGGGTGCATGCACCACTAAGCCTTCAGCAGTAATTTTCAGCCCAACAGTACGGCGTGGCCGATGTTCTAGTAGATAAGAAATCGTTTCGCCATTAGCAAGGGTCAGCACTTGATTCGCCATTACTTGTCTAGTACCAGCATTTCTGCTTCAATCCAAGCCTCAGTCAAATGGTTTGCTGCATCCGCTTTTAAACCTGCCGCTTGAATTGGCAGCCCAATGTGCAACTGAATCACACCAGCTTTTTTAATAAAGCTATTTTTGGCCCAAAACTTGCCTGCATTGTGCGCTACAGGTACGATTTGCGTATTGGTATGCGTGGCAAGCCATGCCCCGCCAATATGATATTTGCCGCGCTCACCTGGTGATTTGCGCGTACCTTCTGGGAAAATAACCACCCATAAGCCCTTGTTTAATCTATCTTTTCCTTTTTTAACCAATTTCTTCAAGGAATCACGACCTGCGCTGCGGTCAATAGCAATAGGCGAGCTCATCGCTAAACCCCAGCCAAAAATAGGTATCCACAATAATTCACGCTTCATCACATACGATTGTTCGGGAAAAATAGCCTGAAAAGCTAATGTTTCCCAAGCCGATTGGTGCTTAGATAAGATAATGCTGGGGGTGCATGGCAGATTCTCTAATCCGCTGATTTTATGGGTGATATTACAAGTGACACGCAACCACCAAATCATACTACGTGCCCAGCCGGAGATTAAAAAATTGCGTGTAATAGGGTTAAGCGGCAGTGCTAGAAAAGCGATTAAAGTAAAAATAGGTGCGGCAATCACTTGGCCCATAAAGAATAGTGCAGATCGTAAAAATAATAAAATTTGCATCTAGCTTTTGGCGTTATTACTTAGTATTCTTCAGTAATAATATGTTGTACAGCTTCATTTAAATCAGCAAAAATTAAGGTGCCTTTTGGTAAAGGTTTATCAGAGCCATTAGTTTGAGCCAGCGTTTCTTCCCCTTTGCCAGTGCGCACTAATATTGGCTTGCAGCTCGCATCGGCAAAGGCTTGCAAATCGCGGTAGGCATCACCAATACCATACACTTTGTTTAGCTCAATTGAAAATCGGCGGCCAATATCTTCTATCATGCCAGTTTTAGGTTTGCGGCAATTGCAATTGTCGTCTGCCGCGTGTGGGCAGTAGAACAAGGCATCTACACGCCCGCCAACCAGTGCTAGTGCTCTATGCATTTTGTCGTGAATCGCATTAAGCATCACCATATCAAACAAACCACGCGCAATACCCGATTGGTTGGTCGCTAGCGCCACGCGAAACCCCGATTGATTAAGCATGGCAATCGCCTCAAGGCTGCCAGTAATTGGCACCCATTCATTTGGATTCTTAATAAAATTAGCAGAATCAATATTAATCACGCCGTCTCTATCTAAGATAACCAGTTTCATGTTTGCATGCCTATTAGTTTAATTAGCAAACCAATTTAATTAGCTAACTTAGATAAATCTGCAACGCGGTTCATCGCTTGGTGCAATTTAGCCATTAAGCCTAAACGATTCGCCTTAAGCGCTGGGTCATCCGCATTAACCATCACGTTATCAAAGAAAGCATCGACTGGGGATTTCAATGCCGCTAGAGCCTTCAGTGAGCCGGTGTAATCGCCACTTTCAAATAGTTTATCCGCATCAGGTTTTACTTTAGACAATAATTCGTTCAAGGCGATTTCGGCGGGTTCTTTAAGTAAATTGGAATTTACGTCTACTTTTATTTCTCCCTCTACTTTTTTCAATATGTTTCCAACGCGTTTGTTTGCAGCAGCAAGTGCTGGGGCTTCTGGCAGTGTGGCAAAGCTACGTACAGCCTCTAAAAGTTTCGGAACCTCACTTAATAATTTTGGCGCAAGCGATAAAACAGCATCTACTTCTTGTGTATTTGCCCCATGATCACGTAAGTTGACACTTAAGCGATCAAAGCAAAAATCTTTGACAGCTACACGCGAATTTGAGTCGGTGGTGAATTGTGAAAATGCAATTTCTATTATCGCGTCAAGTGACAAAGTTAGTTGGCAATCAATCAGCATTCTAATGATACCAAGTGCTTGCCGGCGCAACGCAAACGGATCTTTATCACCAGTCGGCTTTTCCCCAATGCTAAATAAGCCAACCAATATTTCTAGTTTATCTGCTAGCGCAACACAAACTCCCACTTGGTTACGCGGCAACTCATCACCTGCAAAACGTGGTTTATAGTGGTCTTCAATTGCAAAAGAAACATCATTATCCAAGCCTTCATGCTGGGCATAGTATCGTCCCATAATACCTTGTAACTCTGGGAATTCGCCTACCATATCGGTTACTAAATCGGCTTTCGCTAACATCGCCGCTTGGTCGGCAAGAGCCGCTAATTTGTCGCCACCCAATTGACGGGCAATTTCTTTGGCAATGGCTCTTACACGTTGAGTACGCTCACCTTGGCTACCTAGTTTGTTGTGATAGACCACCTTGTCCAATCCAGCAATACGACTTTCTAATGTTTTTTTGCGGTCTTGGTCGAAGAAGAATTTCGCATCAGCTAAGCGTGGGCGAACTACACGCTCATTGCCGCCAATCACAGCGCTTGGGTCTTTAGGAGATATATTGGAAACAATTAAAAACTTGTTGGTTAACTTGCTGTTTTCATCTAGTAATGGAAAGTATTTTTGATTCGCCTTCATGGTCAAAATTAAGCACTCTTGCGGCACTTCTAGGTATGTTTCTTCAAATTGCCCAAGCAGCACATTAGGGCGCTCTACCAAAGCGGTTACTTCGTCCAATAAGGCATCATCATTAATCGGTTTGATGTTCTGCTTAGCCGCAGCGGCAATTAGTTGGCTTACGATTTCCGCTTTTCTTGCCGCAAAACTGGCAATAACGGCGCCTTCATCTAACAATTGTTGTTCATAGCTATCAGCATGTTTAATGGCAATCACAGATTGTTTTGCCTCAAAGCGGTGACCGTGCGTGAAATTGCTAGCATTTAAGCCCAGCGCGTTTACCGCAATTGTACTACTGCCGTGCATAGCGACTAAACCATGCGCAGGGCGCACAAAATTAACGCTTTCCCAACCTGGATTTTGAGTATTCTCATGTAATTGGTAGGTCATGACTTTTGGAATCGGCAACTTTGCGATTGCTTCATTCAATGCTTTTTGCAAACCATCTGGCAGCGTCACGCCCGCCTGTAATACATCTAAAAACAGCGTGTTATTGTCATTTTTAAGGTTTGCAACTGCAGATGCGTCTGCACCTAAGCTTTGCAATTTTTTAAGCAGGGCGGGAGTCGCGTCACTATTTACATCTAAGCCAACATTAGCTGGCATTAGTTTTTGCGATATCTGCTTGTCTGCAGCTTTATCGGCTACATATTTGATATGCGTGGCTAAACGGCGAGGTGTCGCAAAAGCAGTGAAAGAGGCATTTTCTAAAGTCAAACCCTGTGTTTTCAGCGATTCAAATAATACGCTTGAAAATGCTTCGCCCAATTTATTTAAGGCTTTTGGCGGTAGTTCTTCAATAAATAATTCGACCAATAGGTTTTTGTTATGCGGATTCTTTTCCATGCTTATGCTGCTGCTTTCTTTGCTGACTCAAACTTGACTAAACCAGCTAATACTTCATCTGCCCAATTTTTAGGCGCCATAGGGAAGCCAAGTCTGGCGCGGCTATCAAGATAGCCAGCGGCAACTGCACGCGCGATGTTGCGAATTTTACCTATATAAGCAGCACGCTCGGTTACGCTAATTGCGCCGCGCGCATCTAGCAAGTTAAAGGTATGCGCGGCTTTTAATACTTGCTCATAAGCTGGTAGGGCAAGTTTTTGCTCAACTAGGTTTTGTGCTTGTTTTTCATGCGAAATAAAGGCGTTGAATAGAAAATCCACATCAGAATGTTCAAAGTTGTAGGTTGATTGCTCTACCTCGTTTTGGTGGAACACATCACCATACTTTACATTTTCAGAGTATTGCAAATCGTAGACGCTATCTACGCCTTGCAGATACATGGCTAGGCGCTCTAAACCATAAGTAATTTCACCCGTAATTGGTTTGCAGTTAATTCCACCTACTTGCTGGAAGTAAGTAAATTGTGTGACTTCCATGCCATTGAGCCAAACCTCCCAGCCCAAGCCCCATGCGCCCAAAGTCGGGTTTTCCCAGTCATCTTCTACAAAGCGAATGTCATTTTGTTTTAAATCAAAACCCAAGGCCTCAAGCGAGCCCAAATACAGCTCTAAAATATTAGATGGCGCGGGTTTAAGTACGACTTGGTATTGGTAGTAATGCTGCAAGCGATTAGGGTTTTCGCCATAACGGCCATCTTTTGGGCGGCGGCTTGGCTGCACATAAGCCGCTTTCCATGGCTCTGGACCTAAGGCGCGCAAAAAAGTGGCTGTGTGCGAAGTGCCTGCGCCTACTTCCATATCGTATGGTTGCATCAACGCGCAGCCTTGTTTATCCCAGTATTGCTGTAAATTTAAAATGATTTGCTGAAAAGTCAACATTTGATTGCTTAGGATTGTACTAAAGATATGATTTTACCTCAAAACAGCATGAAACTTTATGGCTAATTCATGTTGGTGCTATCAAAATAACGCGGATATAGAAGGAAGTTTTTCTTGAAAAGCAAAACCTAAGTTGGGTTGAGTCAGGAAGATATTGTTTGCTGCATCAAGTAAACCTGTTTTACCAAACATCAACGGCGATTCATAGATATCGTTTTCTAACAAATGTGTGCGAAAAACGCCTTCTTAGGCGACCTGCATATCGGATGCAACTTTGGCGGCAGTTAATCCAAAGCGCGTGAGTAAACTTGTTTCACCTGCCTGTACGCCAATAATTAAAACAATTTCTAACTCGCGCGCCGATTTGATTATTCTGAGCTAACCGTTTGTGCAATCACCCTCAAAGCAAATAAGCCTTTACTCAACAAAAGCAATTTGGCATAGACTTTTGATGAGATTAAAGTTTCAGACTTATTAATACCATTCATTTCGCTTGAGTTTTCGCCAGATGACAAAAGCCAAAACACCAAAACAAAATACAATGAACGGCCAGTTGCCCCAGCGCACATAAGGCGTGCTGCCTGTATAGCCTTGTGCCTGTACATTCAGCGTGTTTTTCACATCGTGCGGTGCATGGGCAATCACATAGCCATGCGGATCAATCGCCACGGTCGCGCCCGTATTGGTCGCGCGCAGCACCATGCGGCCAGTTTCTAGTGCGCGTGCTTGGCTAAATTGCATATGCTGGTTTGCCGCGTTAGATTCGCCATACCAGGCATCGTTGCTGATATTCACTAACAAGGTTGCTGCAGGCAATTGACGAATAATCTCTTCACCAAAAACGTCCTCATAACAGACATTCACCGCTACATTTTGGTTACCCAATTGCATCGGCGTTTGATTGGCACCACCGCGTGATAAATCGCTTAACGGCATATTCAGCCAATCGCGGTAAATCCAGCCAAATACTTGTTTTAGTGGAATAAACTCACCAAACGGCACCAAATGATTTTTAGCATAGATTTGGGTAGGTGCGCTGCCGTAACTAAACGCAGTGTTGAAATATTGGTTAGTTTGTTGATTTAATTTAACCATACCCACAATGATATTGCCATTATTTTGCTTGGCATGATTAGTTAGGGCATCGGTAATGCTGGCATCAATTTGGCTGGAAACCACTGGAAAAGCGGTTTCTGGCAGCACAATTAATTGTGCATTGCTAGCCCTTGCCATATTGATATAGTTATCAATCGTATTTTGCGCCGTTTCTGGCAACCATTTGGTGCTTTGTGCAGTATTGCCTTGAATGAGAGATGCGCTAATTGGCCCATTAATCGGCGTAGTCCATTCAAGCCCTTTTAGTATGCCGCCACCAACTAATAGCAGTGCCAAAGCGGCAATCGCGTTTCGCCTCCAACTTGCTGATAAATTAGATTGCCCCAACCAATAGGCAATAATCGCCATAGCAAAAGCGGTTATTGTCGATACGCCATACACGCCAACAATTGGCATATAGCCGGCCAACGGGCTATGTGGCACTTGGCTGTAGCCTAGTGTTAACCAAGGAAAGCCTGTAAAAATCCAGCTACGTACCCAATCCGATAATCCCCATAACACGGGCGCACTGATGATGATAAAACCGAATCGTTTGCTGAAATAGCCCACCAAACCTACAAATAGCGCCATAAACGCACATAGGCAAAACGTAGAAAATCCTGCAAACCACCACGGCATGCCGCCAAAATCATGCAGGCTAATGTATATCCAGTAAATGCCTACTACATATAAACCTAAACCAAATTGAAAGCCCAAATTAAAAGCGGCTTTGGGTGAATCAGCTTTTATCCATAAGTAAATAATGCCAATTATCGCCAACATAGGTGCGGGGAAAATGTAAAAGGGCGCGAATCCCAGAACCGCTAATGCGCCAAGTAGATAGGGGATAGCAAAACGAAATCGAGTGAATGGCTGCATTATTGAAATGAATAAAAATGGGAATAGCGCATTGTAATCAATTTATAAATATTTATAGCATTCTGTGGCAAACTGTGAAGAGCGTTGACTACAACTCTGGCTTAGCCCTATATTGCGGTTGTACTACACGGCTTGTTTTATAAAAATTATAAGGGGAAATCGCTATGAGTATGGCATCTGAATTTAAGGATTTTATCAGTAAAGGTAACGTGATGGACCTAGCGGTAGGTGTCATCATTGGTGCGGCGTTCGGTAAAATTGTGGATTCGCTGGTGAATGACATTATTATGCCAATAGTAGGTAAAATATTTGGTGGCTTTGATTTTAGTAATATGTATATTCCACTAAACGGCCAAGATATGGCTTTGGCGTTGGTTGAAGCAAAAAAAGTGGGTGCGGTTTTAGCTTACGGTAACTTTATTACTATTGTAATTAACTTTATTATTTTAGCATTTGTGATTTTTCAAATGGTTAAAATGGTAAACCGTATGAAAAAAGCAGAACCACCACCGTCTCCAGTCGCCACTCCAGATGATATTGTATTATTGCGTGAAATTCGTGACGCACTAAAGAATAAGTAATTAATTGGCGTAATTATTAACAAAAAAAGGACGCAGTAGCGTCCTTCTGAAAGCAATGCTTTATTACAATGCTGGTTCTAAAACAGGTGGCTCTAAATTTTTATCCGTTTCTTGCGGTTCAGATCCATCGTTATTCATATAAACCACTTGCACTACTTTGCCTTCAATAAAATCCAGCTCAGTGGTTGGATAGTAGCTACCATCTGGTGCGGTATTAATATTGTGGTAATACCAAATTGAAGCCACTATTTTTCCGCTATCTTTTAGTTTTACGTCTTCTGCCTTAGCAGGTTCGCCGAGTTGCGCAATAATTTCTTCTTTTGTAAAATTATTGATCGCATTTGCAAATTCTTTTTCAGTCGTTGGAATTTCTTTTGTCATAGGCGAATCAGGCAATAAAGGCATTGTCTGCGCTTCATCGGCTGAGCTTAAGTTAGACGCTAACATTTGTAAAGTTAAAAGAGCGGTTATCACTAATTTATTCATATTACGTCTCCCTATTAATTAAATGATAAGAGATTAAATGCTGCGGATTAGTTCAACCTATCACGTATAACTGTAATTGCAATCTAATATTGCCCGCAATCAAACAGATTCGATAGGGAAAGGTTCTTCAGGTAATACTTCCACTAAAATAGAATGTAAGCGCCTACTATCAGCTCTAAGTACCTGCACACTTAAATTCTCAATCACAACAGAATCGCCGCGTTTGGGTAAGTGACCAAATTTATTCACCACCAGCCCACCAATGGTCGAAAATTCTTCATCACTAAATTGCGTCCCCACAATTTCGTTAAAGTCTGCAATTTCGGTGAGTGCCTTCACGCGATAATGTCCAAGCGCATCTTGAATGATATTGTCTTCGTCCTCGTCGTAATCGTACTCATCTTCAATATCGCCTACGATTTGCTCTAACACATCTTCAATGGTGACCATGCCAGCTACACCGCCGTATTCATCCACCACAATTGCAATGTGATTACGGTTGCTACGGAATTCTTTGAGTAAAATATTAAGGCGCTTGGATTCTGGAATAAAGACAGCAGGGCGCAACATATCACGCACTTCAAAATCTTCACCCGCATAATATCTTAGCAAATCTTTGGCTAGTAAAATGCCAATCACATCGTTTTTGTCATCTTCAATCACAGGAAAGCGCGAGTGTGCGGTTTCAATCACATGTGGAATAAAGGTTTCAGGCGGATCGGTGATGTCAATCACATCCATTTGTGAGCGCGGAATCATAATATCGCGCACTTGCATTTCACTCACTTGTAGCACGCCTTCTATCATGGCGAGTGAGTCTGCATCCATTAAATGATTTTCATACGCGCCATGCAACAGCTCAACAAGTTGCTCACGATCTTCTGGTTCGCGTAGCAAGAAATTGCTTATACGTTCTAATAAACTGGGTTTAGTGCTAGTTTTATTGATTAAATTTTCCGACTCACTGGCCATTAAGGCGTCCTACATAACAAGATAAGGATTAGCATAACCTAATTTGGCTAAAATAGAAATTTCTAAACTTTCCATTAGCTCGGCTTGTGCCTCAATTTCGTGGTCGTAACCATGCAAATGCAATATGCCATGTACGGTTAAATGCGCATAATGCGCCTCAAGCGATTTTTGTTGAAATTGCGCTTCCGATTCAACCACTGGCACGCAGATAATAATGTCGCCCATTAAATGTGGAGTTTCAGTCAGCGGAAATGTCAGCACATTGGTTGCGTAATCTTTGCCGCGATACATGCTGTTGAGCTCTCGTCCTTCTTTCTCATCAACTACGCGAATCGTGACTTCGGTATCTACATTAAGTGCCGCCTTTGCCCATTTGGCGAATTGCTGTTTGCTGGGTAAATTAGTATGCTCTGATACGAATTGAGTCGTTAAATGAAGATTAGGCATGATTTGTCATGAGGATAAACTATTTAGATTATATAATTAAACGATGACACAAAATATGACGATGACAGAATTTTTAACCCAGCACCTGCAGGGCGAGCACGCCACTGGGCTAGCAGCTATATTGGGCAATGTCGAGCTGGCTGTAAAAAAAATCGCCACTGCGATTGATGAAGGGGCGATTGCTGGCAATATGGGTAGCTTGGATAGTGAAAATATTCAAGGTGAAGTGCAAAAAACCTTGGATGTAATAACTAACGATATTTTTGTAGAAGCTTTACTAAAGAGCGGTTGCGTAGCAGGCATGATTTCAGAAGAAGTTATTGACCCCATCCAAGTTGCATCAAGTAACGGCCAATATTTACTGTGTTTTGACCCATTAGATGGCTCATCTAATGTAAACGTCAATATTTCAGTAGGCACTATATTTTCGGTACTAAAAGCCAATAATATTAAGCCTGAACTAAACGATTTTTTACAAGCAGGTACGCAGCAAATCGTCGCGGGGTATGCGTTGTACGGCACTTCAACCATGTTGGTGTTGACCACTGGGAATGGTGTAAATGGGTTTACGCTAAATAAAAAAACCAATCAATTTGTGTTAACGCATCCAAATATGCAAATCCCACAAGATACGACTGAGTTTGCCATCAATATGTCCAATTACCGTTTTTGGCAAGAGCCTGTACAGCACTACATTGATGAGTGTTTACAAGGCACTGAGGGTGAGCGCGATAAAGATTTTAACATGCGTTGGGTGGCATCGATGGTGGCTGAAGTGCATCGTATTTTGGTACGCGGCGGTGTGTTTATGTATCCTAGTGACGCTAAATCAAAAATGGGCAAACTACGCCTGATGTATGAAGCTAACCCCATGAGTTTTATTGTGGAGCAAGCTGGTGGTGGCTCTACTACAGGTGCGCAACGCGTGCTGGAAATAAACCCAGCAGGCATACATCAACGCATACCGATTATCTTAGGCAGCAAAAACGAGATAGACAGAATCGCTGGCTATCACTTAGTAAAGAAGAGAAAACGCTAAACAATAACTTTGTTTCGACATTCTCTCCCACGCGGGAATTACGATTGACAACAAAATTAATTTAATTAGCTGCTTTGCAAATCGCAATAAATTCATCTGCCGCTAGTGATGCACCACCCACCAAGCCGCCATCTACATCTGGCATTGCAAACAATTTTTTAGCATTGCTGGCTTTAATACTGCCACCATAAATAATACGCACATGGTTGGCTGCTTCAGCATTACGCATGGCGATTCTATTGCGAATAAAGGCATGCACGGTTTGGGCTTGTTCTGGCGTTGCCGTTTTGCCTGTGCCTACCGCCCAAACGGGCTCGTAAGCAAATACCATGTTCACTTGCATGGCTGCTGCAAAACTTTGGTCATTCAAAGTCGCCATCACCGCATCCATCTGACTGGCTACAATTACCTCCGTTAAGCCGGCTTCGTGCTCTGCCAAAGTTTCGCCCACACATAAAACTGGTGTTAACCCTGCCTTGACTGAGGCATCGAATCTTGCTGCAGCGGTTAAATTGGTTTCATTGAACAATACACGCCGCTCCGAGTGGCCAAGTAACACATATGTACAACCTAAATCGGTAAGCATATGCGCCGCCACCGCCCCGGTAAAGGCACCTTTATCGTGCTGATTTGCATTTTGCCCACCCCACGCAATGTGGGTGTTGCTTAATAATTCGCGTGCTTGGAAAAGATAAGGATTGGGCGGGCAAATCACATAATCGGCTTGTTGATAATCGCCAAGCCCATCAATAACGGCTTTTAATAATTGATGGTTGCTGGATATATCGCCATGCATTTTCCAGTTTGCAATTACGAGTTTGCGGCGATTTGCTAATTGTGCACTCATTTGGCATTCCCGCTTCTCACGATTGCGTTTAGCTGGCTTTTTTTGTAGCGTTCTGCCATTTTTTCACAAGAAATCGGTTTGATATTGTTAGCATGTCCTGCTGAACCAAACGCCTCGTAACGCGCAATACAAATATCTTTCATGGCAACTGTCGCAGCGGTTAAAAACTTTCTGGGGTCGAATTCTTTTTTGTGTTGCTCAAAAAATTGCCGAATTGCACCGCTGGATGCCATGCGTAAATCGGTATCGATATTCACCTTTCGCACGCCATATTTAATGCCTTCAACAATTTCTTCTACAGGCACACCATAGGTTTCACCCATATCACCGCCATAGGCGTTAATAATTTTTAGCCATTCTTGCGGTACTGATGATGAGCCATGCATGACTAAATGCGTATTGGGAATGCGCGAATGAATCTCTTTAATACGGTTAATGGCTAATGTTTTTCCAGTGGGCGGCTTGGTGAATTTGTATGCGCCGTGTGATGTGCCAATCGCAATCGCTAACGCGTCTACACCTGTTTTATCCACAAAGTCTGCCGCCTCTTCGGGGTCGGTCAATAATTGTGAATGATCCAATATACCTTCAGCGCCCGAGCCATCTTCATCTCCAGCCATACCAGTTTCCAGTGAGCCTAAAACACCTAGTTCACCTTCAACGGATACACCGATGGCGTGTGCGAATTCAGTGATTTTTCGGGTGACCTCCACATTGTATTCGAAGCTAGATGGCGTTTTAGCATCTTCCATTAATGAGCCATCCATCATCACGCTAGAAAAGCCAGAGCGCATGGCTTGAATACAAACTGCTGGCGTGTGCCCGTGATCTTGATGCATCACAACAGGAATATGTGGGTAAGACTCAATTGCGGCTAATACTAAATGCCTTAAAAAAGCCTCACCTGCATATTGGCGCGCCCCCGCAGAGCCTTGTAAAATGACTGGGCTGTTGGTCGCATCGGCCGCCTGCATAATAGCATGTACTTGCTCCATATTATTGACGTTAAAAGCGGCAATACCGTAATCGTGTTCTGCTGCGTGATCTAATAACTGACGTAATGAGACCAGTGCCATGTTGTCCTCTATCGGTTTTAAAGGTTAAGTGATTGTGCGCATTTTGTGCGCAATATTGTTGGGAGCTACTTAATCACACACATTTTGTTTGTGTGATTAAGTTGTAATGTAACACCTATATCTATAAGACATAATAAAAGTATAGATTGAGAGATAAAAACCAGCTACTACAGGCTTTTCTTGCCCACATCACGATGATGATGAAGCTGAAATTGCTACGAATAGCGTTAGAGATTGAATATGAGCTTAAACTTTTTTAAGCTCATATTCTTCATATGCATTGATGATTTTCTGCACCAATGGATGGCGCACTACATCTGCCGATAGAAAGTTCGTCATGGCAATCCCTTTAACGTCTTTTAATATCTTTTGCGCTTCCACCAAGCCGCTCTTTTGATGTTTCTGTAAATCAATCTGCGTCACATCACCTGTAATCACGGCTTTGGTCCCAAAGCCAATACGGGTTAAAAACATTTTCATTTGCTCCGGCGTGGTGTTTTGCGCTTCATCCAAAATAATAAAGCTTTGGTTCAGTGTTCTGCCACGCATATAAGCCAATGGCGCAACTTCAATAGCGCCGCGTTCAAACATTTTATTCACCGTGTCATAGCCGGCTAAGTCATATAGCGCGTCGTAAAGAGGGCGTAAATAAGGATCGACTTTTTGGTTTAAATCGCCTGGCAAAAAGCCTAATTTTTCGCCCGCCTCTACTGCTGGGCGAACCAAAACAATGCGTTTTACACGGTCGCGCGTCATGGCATCCACTGCACTGGCAACGGCTAAATAGGTTTTACCCGTACCAGCTGGGCCAATACCAAACGTAATATCGTGATCTTGAATTTGCTGTAAATACGAAATCTGACGTGGGGTACGGCCATGCAAATCACCACGCCGCGTCATTAAAGCGGGCATGGCGGCACTGGAAACATCCTCTGGCTTTAATTTATCAATTTCCACCAAACCTAACTGCACGTCTTCAAGTTCAAGTGGTTTTCTGGCGCGTAAATAAAAGTTTTCAATCATCTGTGCCGCCATCCTAGTGTTGTCCAATTTCCCACTAATATTAAACGTACCACCACGGCGATTGATATTCACCTCAAGCGCGGTTTCAATTTGTTTGATGTTTTCATCTAGCGCGCCGCAAAGGTTAGCTAGTCGGGCGTTGTCTTCTGGTTGTAGTGTGATTTCCATTAATTAAACAGTCTTTTCTACTATCTGGCCTTGTAATCTTTTTGGATTTGATACATCGGTAATTTTAACGTTCACAAATGTGTTAATTAAATCATCACTGCCTGCAATATCTACCACACGGTTATTATCGGTCTTTCCTGCCAGTAAGTCGGCATATTTATGCGATGCGCCATCAATCAGCACACGCTGAATGCTGCCTAACATATTTCGGCTGATGGCATCTCCTTGAGCTTCATTGATAGCTTGCAGCTTAGTTAGACGCGCCAATTTAATGTCATGCGGCGTATCATCTTTAATAAACGCGGCGGGTGTACCAGGACGCGGGCTATATAAAAAGCTAAAACTGTAATCAAAACCAACGTCTTGCATCAGTTTAGATGTCGCCTCAAAATCGGTTTCGGTTTCACCAGGAAAGCCCACAATGAAATCAGAGGTAAATGTCAGATTTGGATTAGCCGTTTTTAATTTGCGGATAATCGATTTGTATTGCAGCGCAGTGTAGTTACGTTTCATCGCTATCAGAATACGGTCAGAACCTGCTTGTACTGGTAGATGCAATTGAATTGCCAGTTTGGGCACATTGGCAAAGCAATCAATCAAGCGTTGATTCATTTCATTTGGGTGGCTAGTGGTAAAACGGATGCGCTCAATTTGCGAAATTTCGGCAATCGTTTCAATGAGCATCGCCAAATCGGCTTCAACACCCTCGTATGCTGCGCGATACGCATTAACGTTTTGACCGAGCAGGGTGATTTCTTTAACGCCTTGTTCCGCTAGTTGCACAGCTTCCAGTAAAATCGCATCAAACGGGCGCGATACTTCCTCGCCGCGTGTATATGGCACCACGCAAAAGCTGCAATATTTGCTACAACCTTCCATGATGCTTAAAAAGGCTGTCACAGCTTCCACATGTGGCGGTGGTAAATGATCAAATTTTTCAATCTCAGGGAAAGAAATATCGACTTGTGAAACACCTGATGACTGTGAATTTTTAATCATCTCAGGCAAGCGATGCATTGTTTGCGGGCCGAATACCACATTGACATAAGGTGCGCGCTTGATGATGTTATCTCCTTCTTGCGAAGCCACGCAACCGCCAACGCCGATCACTAAATTGGGATTTTTCGCTTTAAGCGGAATAAAACGTCCCAGATGGCTAAATACCTTATCTTCAGATTTTTCGCGCACGCTGCAGGTGTTCAGCAAAATTACATCAGCGTCTTCAACTGTTTTAGTTTCAACCATGCCGCTATCGGCATTCAGCATATCCGCCATGCGCGATGAATCGTATTCGTTCATCTGGCAGCCGAAAGTTTTTATGAAGACTTTTTTTGCTTTAACCAATCTTACCTTCTTGTTTTAAATGTGCTTATGTCGAACTGAAAGTTAACCTAAGATTTTAACGCATTTGGAAAGAGCTATGTTGCGTTGATGGTTGCTAATTACTTTTAACTATTTGTCTTGTTTGTGAGAAGCTTGATTTGAAATTAATAAAAAGCATAAAAAAGTCAAATCCATGCCATTTTTATCAGTTAAATAAGGCATATCAGATGGTGCACAAAGATTTAGTTCACTTAGAACAAGTCAACAAAGAAATTGTTATTAATCGGCCTTTTTTACATTTTTGCATTGATGATTTTTTAACTGAAGATTTTGCTAACAATACCTATCATTCTTTTTCAGAATATCAGGAAGCATTGGAATTTGGCAGCTAGAAACAAGCGTCTGCAGGATGTGATAGTGCTGAGCATTCAATAATTTTTAAAACTAGACAAAATGAATGGGTTTAATGACGGATTTAATGCTAGTTGAAAAACGCTGTGTTACGCGACACAGAAAATTAGATCGATAAAAGCTAGTGTTAAATTCTTATTAAAGAATAGGTAGTTTTGCACGCTACGTACCATTAATATTATTTGTTAAATGTAATTTTTATTGGCTATAAACCTCATATCTAATTGCTAAAAGCCAACTTGATTATTAAAAAACCAACTTGCAACTAGAGTAAAATAATAAAACATTTAGTTGAGTTATTTTTTTATGCAAGCACTCCCAATCTTTTTCAACATCAAAAATCGCCATTGTGTGGTTATTGGCGGCGGCGATGTGGCTACACGTAAAGTCAGCATGTTGCTGAAAGCCGGCGCGGCGATTACTTTGTATTCACCTGATATTTGTCCTGAATTATTAGCAATGGCAGAAGCTGAAACAATTAAATATATCGCCAGTAATTTTGAAATGAATCAGTTAACAGGTGCATGTATGGTGATTGCGGCGACGGATGATGAGGCGGTAAATGTTGCTGTGTCCGTTTCAGCAAAGGCGCAAAATATTCCTGTTAATGTGGTGGATGCGCCCGATTTGTGCACGTTTACCATGGGCAGTATTATTGACCGTAGCCCGATAGTAATTGCAATATCATCCGAAGGCAATGCGCCAGTCTTGGCGCGCTATATTCGCGCCAAAATTGAGACTATGTTGCCAGCCACTTATGGCCGTATCGCGGATATTGCCGGAGAGTTTCGTGACCAAGTTAAAGCCAAGTTTGCCACCACTCAAGCCAGGCGCATTTTTTGGGAAGGCATATTGCAAGGTTCTTTTGTAGAGCGCGTTTTATCTGGCCAAGAGCATGCCGCACGCGAACAATTAGCTAATTTAATTAACGATGCTGATGTCACCAAAAATCAGGGCGAAGTATTTTTAGTGGGCGGTGGCCCTGGTGACCCAGATTTACTCACATTCCGCGCGTTACGCTTGATGCAGCAGTGTGATGTATGTGTGTACGATAAGTTGGTGAGTCCAGAAGTGATGGAATTGGTCCGCCGAGATGCTGAATTGATATATGTAGGTAAATCTCGCAATCAGCACACTATGCCACAAGGAGAAATCAGTGATTTATTAGCCAAACTAGCCTTGCAAGGTAAGCGTGTACTGCGCTTAAAGGGTGGTGATCCGTTTATATTTGGGCGTGGTGGTGAGGAGATTGAAACGCTTATGCAGTACGGAGTTCCGTTTCAAGTAGTGCCCGGTATTACCGCCGCCAATGGTGTTTCTAGCTATGCAGGTATTCCATTAACGCACCGCGACTATGCGCAAGCTTGCTTTTTTATTACAGGCCACTTAAAAGATGGTACCTTGGATTTGGACTGGGTAGCTATGTCGCGCCCGCGTCAAACCGTGGTGATTTACATGGGCTTGGTGGGCCTAAAAGAAATTTGCGAGAAGTTAATTGAACATGGTGTTGCGGCAACCATGCCAGCGGCAGTGGTGCAACAAGGTACCACGCAACGCCAAAAGGTGGTTACCGCCACCTTGGCGGATTTGGCCGAAAAAGTGTCGTTGGCAGAGATGAAGCCACCCTGTTTGACGATTATCGGTGAAGTTGTGCAGTTGCGCGAAAAATTAAATTGGTTTAGTGTCTAATTTTATATCGATCTGTAGATAAGAGAATTAAATAAGCCGGTATAAAAGCAGCAAAGATATGTAAGAGCAAAAACAATAGACATGGTCACGATGTGTGAGATAAAGTCATTAAAAACTTTTCTGGCTTGCTAGAAGCGAATTTTGCCGATGTTTTGGTGGCGAGAGTTGGCGGGTAAGAGTTTGCGTTACTCAGCCAAGCGGCCTTTTATGCTAATAACATTGATCACAATGACTTTGGTTGGCCGTTGCTAATCAAAAGATTTGCGCAAAAGAGCATTTGTTGCACAACACCGGCAGTATGGGTTTGACAAATGCTTTGGTTAAAAATTTAGATCAATTGTTTGTGAGCGCCAATAAGCACTTGTATAAAGCCAACAATATTGGACACAATCAGGTGACAAGTGTAATCAGATAACTTCAGTTTTGTATAGGTAGTGATAGTCTCGCTTCTAAACCACCTTGTGGACGATTCACTAACTCTAAACTGCCGCTATGCAATTTGGCAATGCGATTACAAATTGCTAACCCTAGACCGCTTCCACCTTCATTTTTGGTTCGTGCACTGTCCATGCGTTCAAACGGTCGCAGAAGACGCTCTGCATGTTCTGGTGGAATACCCGGGCCATTATCCAGTACACTAATCACAATTTTTTCAGCAGTAATTTTGCAGGTCACTTCTACTTCGCCTTTTGAGTAGGCATAAGCGTTACCAACCAAGTTATCTAATAAGCGTTGTATAGCCAATGGGCGTAACGGAATAAAGTAGCTTGAGGTCAAATTTAGCTTAAGATTGCGGCCTGCGCGGGCTTGGCGTTCAGATAGTGCCTGTAATAGTGCATTAATATCCATCATTTTGGTGGGTTCACCTTCTACGCCACGCACAAAATCTAAAAATTGATGAATAATATTATCCATATCGGCAATATCTTCGATCATGCCAGCTTTCATGCTGTTGCAGTTATCTTCAGGTAACATCTCAACGGCTAATCTTAATCGTGCAAGCGGTGTGCGAATATCATGCGAAACGCCAGCAAGCAGCAAAGTGCGCTCTGCATCTAACCTTACCAACGATTCTGCCATCTGATTGAAAGTGCGGCTTACTTCGCGCAATTCATCTACGCTGTCTTCTGGCAAGCGCGGTGCTGGCTCCCCATTACGTAAGCGGTCAGCGGCATGCACTAATAAATTTAAAGGTCGATTAATGCGTGCGGCAATAATATAGGCGCCAAATAATGACAACAAACCAACCACAGCACCCCAGCCTAGCCAATGCCAAGGAAAAGGCCTGTCCACCTGGATTTTTGGAATCACTACCCAAAAATCGTCAAGCTCCACATTAAAGCTAATCCACAAACCAGGTATTCCATAATGGTTCACTGTGATAATGGTCTCAACACCTAAACGCTCGCGAATTTTTTCAGCGATTAAATTAATAAACGGGTCGTCTGGTAGCGGTTCAATATCCTCTAAAAAATCCGCCGCATAAACACGCACGCCTTCGCGGCCAGAAAGCTCCGATAACAACGCCAAACGGCGATTTTCATGTGAGGCAATCAGAGAAGCGCGCGTGTAGTTAACAATAGTAACCGCCTGCAACGCGGCTGTCGTGGCGCGTGGTTCGCGATCAAAGTAATCAAAAATTTTAAGCGATGCATAAATGCTCACCGCCAATAAAATGGCGATAAGCAACATTAGGCGGGAAAGCAAGCGGCGTGGTAAAAATGTCAATGCAGTGATTTAGCTGATAAATGAATCAATATGATTGGGTTGGCACTATCTAGTGCGACGATTCACCATCAGGAATAAATACATAACCAAACCCCCACATGGTTTGCAGGTAACGTGGATGTGCTGGATCGGGCTCAACAATGCGGCGCAAGCGCGATACTTGTACGTCAATACTGCGGTCAAAAACATCTAATTCGCGGCCACGCGCTAATTGCATTAGTCTGTCGCGCGAAAGTGGTTGGCGCGGGTGTTCTGTGAATACCTTTAGCAAGGCAAACTCGCCACTGGTAATGGTAATGGGCATGCCATTGCGGCTTAAACTGCGACTTGAAGGGTCAAATACAAATTCCCCAAAAGTAAACGTTTCTAATTTTCCAGAATTTTCGGCCCCTGGATTATGTTCATGGCGACGCAATACGGCATTAATTCGCGCAAGCAATTCGCGTGGGTTAAACGGTTTAGGTAAATAATCATCTGCACCCATTTCTAGACCGATAATTCTGTCTACCTCATCACCGCGCGCTGTTAGCATAATGATTGGCGTGGTAAATTTATTGGCACGCAAGCGTCTGCAAATAGCCAAACCATCTTCACCAGGCAACATCAAATCGAGTACCAACAAATCAAAAGGCTCGTTCGCTAATATGGCATCCATTTCTTTTGAATCAGATACTGTTTTAATATTAAAGCCTTGTTCGGTCAGATAGCGTTGCAGTAATTCACGCATGCGCATGTCATCATCTACCATTAATACTTTTTTGTTGTTTTCAGCCATTATCTGCACTTTCAGTATGATTGAATGAGTAACTAAACCTCAACACACTAGTATATGTTTTAAGGATAAATAAATCTAGAATTGTGAAAACTTTTCACTGATTAAACGCGTCTTAGTTACGTAGAATCTTGGTGTTACAAATAGTTACAATTATTCGGTTTTATGAAACATTGCATTAACAATGCTGATTCATTATTCTAAAACTTTGTTGGTAACTCAGATTTTTTAAGCAAAATAAGAACATTAGAAAGACCAGTATTCATTAAACAATGGTTTTAAAAGTACATTATCTAAATCCTGCTTTATTCTTGCTAGTATTGTTAAGCAACTTGGTTACTACTCCTGTTTTTGCGGACGGCAAAGCAAGTTTGTTAGCAGAAGATAAATCGCCTTTAGAACAAATTGAAGAGAGTGGTTTAGAAAAAACGCTTCAACATAATTTTAGCCCGGATGACAGAGCGCGTTTGCGCAAAGCGTTGGCCGACTATGCAAGATCTACAGACCCTGAACATGCGCAAATAGAGCAAAAGCGCAAAGCTATGAAAGAAAGTGTTCAAATCCGATTTAACGGATGCAATAAAGATAATGACGATTCGATTGACCGTGAAGAAGCAACCTTATGCTTGCCACAAATCGCGCGCCATTTTAACTTTGTTGACGTTGATGAGAACGATGTCATTACCTTAGAAGAGTTAGAGCTTGCACAAGCAAAATCTATTGAGCGTCAAAAAGCCGCTGAAGCGAAAATAGAAGCACAGAAAATTTTGGATGCAGAAGACGAAATTAAAAGTAAAGGCAAATCTAGAAATAATAAAGAAGCTTCAAATATCCGCAAACGTCCAAGTTAAGTTTAGTCAAAGTCTATTCTTCTTCAAAGTTTAAATTTAGTTGTATAAACTTCATTAAAGTTAAGCTAATTTATTGCTTAACTTTAATTTAAACAAATTCATGCAACACCGCTCATACCAACAACCTTGATAAACCTCTATGAATAGTTTAAAAGTATTGGTATGACGTATACGCAAAATACTGGCAAAAACTCACCCGCATTTTCTTTAGAAATAATAACCAGTATTAACGATATTGTTGCATCCGATTGGGACGCTTTAACCGATGGGACGCCCTTAATCAGCCACGCTTTTTTAAGTGCACTAGAAAATTCGGCATCGATTGGGCAAGGCACTGGGTGGATGCCGCACTCATTAATTTTTAAGCAAAATAATCAATTAGTAGGCGCTATGCCGCTATATTTAAAAAGCCATTCTTATGGCGAATATGTGTTTGATTGGGCTTGGGCTGATGCTTATCAACGAAGTGGGCTGGATTATTACCCCAAGCTATTATCGGCGATTCCTTTTTCGCCAATCACTAGTAGCCGCTTACTAAGCCATCAGCCTGAAGTTCAACTATTGATGATTAAAGCGCTTGAAAATGTGCTGCGTGAGAATCAGCTATCTAGCGCCCATATTTTGTTTCCAGATGAAAATAGCGCAACACAATTAGAAGTAGCTGGCTGGCTTAAGCGCACTGGTGTTCAGTTTAGATGGCAAAATAAATGTTATCAAAATTTTGAAGATTTTTTAACGACTTTAAGCCACGATAAGCGCAAAAAAATTCATCAAGAGCGTAAAAAAATCGCCCAAGCGGGTGTTGTTTGCAGGCAAATAAAAGGGATTAATGCGACTGAAGATGACTGGGATTTTTTTTACCAGTGTTACAACAATACGTATCGCGAGCATCACTCCACGCCCTATTTAACGCGGCCGTTTTTTGAATTAATCGGCAAAAATATGCCGCAA
>CAMCVF010000012.1 GCA_945881735.1 Methylotenera oryzisoli | reverse complement strand
TGAATAGGTTCTTGATATTCTTGTAAAACGAATTACTTGTTCATTACGTACATTGTAACTTCAAAGCCAAAACGCATTTCAGTAGCTGCTGGTGTTGTCCACATGATAATTTCCTTTAAGTTTGGCGATTCAGAATGATTCGCTTCATGTATTGTATTATGAACGTAATCTTAAAACTAACCCTATGTGCTTCACTCAATAAGTACTAATGAATTTACGTAATGGTTGTATGTTGCAAGGTGGAGAATTTAAAAGTGTGACACTATGCATAACTGGCGCCTCTTAGACTAATATAACGCGTATCTCCAATTCAATGGACGAGGCAGGTAAATTGTTTATTTGATACAGGTACCGCTTGGTGTAGCAAACTTAATGGATTTAATTTGCTTACACAGACGCTTACATTTGTGAAAAAGTGTCAGACATAAAAAAGCCCAACATCTCTGTAGGGCTTTAAGTATTTGGCTCCTCGACCTGGGCTCGAACCAGGGACACACGGATTAACAGTCCGTTGCTCTACCGACTGAGCTATCGAGGAATCGGTTACACTTATGAAGGCGTGATAATACTGGCTTAGTGCTTTTTGGTCAATCGTTACAATCAATAATTTGTCGCTTAATGATGAAAAAATAATTATTTGCTACAGCGCTCGTCATTATTGCGCTGCTTTTCATACTTTTTAGGCTTTCGCCATTTTATTTTCATAAAACGCCACTAACTTTAAGTGTTAAATTGATTATGCTTGTTGCTGTAAGAAATAATTATTTTGCCAAGCTCGCAATTGGTAGTGATTAGTGATCAATAAGGAAAGCAGGGAATTATGTTTGATATGTCAGTGCCTTGGTGGGAATTGGTTGCAAGAGGTGTGGTGGTTTATGTATTTCTGATTGTCTTGTTGCGTTTAACGGGTAAGCGCCAAATTGGCAAACTTTCGCCATTTGATTTGGTGTTGTTGCTTATATTATCAAATGCTGTTCAAAACTCGATGAGTGCGGGTGATAATTCGTTAATTGGTGGCTTGATATTAGCCACTACATTGGTTGCGGTGAATTACTTGGTGGGTTTAATCACTTTTAAAAGTAAAAAGTTGGAAGCCATTATTGAGGGCAGACCACAGGTGCTTATTCACAATGGCAAATTGTATGAAGAGGTAATGAATGAAGCAAAACTAACACGGCAAGAGTTAGATTCTACTTTGCGTCAATCGGGTTATTTTGAGATTAAAGATATTAAGCTGGCTATATTAGAAAACAACGGAACTGTGACTGTTCAAGGGTGCGATACTAAATGACAGTCAATAAAAAAGACCTTTTGAAAAGGCCTTTTTTTATTTTGGCTAATTGGCTAAAGCACTAATTAAGGGCGTTTTCAATTCTATCTAAGGCATTACGTAGATTATCCATTGACGTGGCGAACGAAATGCGGAAGTAGCCTTCTGCACCAAACGCAGAGCCAGGCACTACGGCTACATTAAAGCTTTCCAGTAAATATTCTGCCAATGCCATATCGGTAGCTGCATTAATCCTACCCGCTTTATGCAAGTTAGCAATGGTTGCACGCGCATCTGGAAAAGCATAAAAAGCGCCACCTGCCATTAAGCAACTTAAACCTGGCATGGCGTTAAAGCGGTCTACTACGTATTTGTGGCGCTCTTTAAATGCAGCCACCATGTGTTTAATGCAATCTTGTGAGCCGCTTAATGCCGCAACAGCCGCGTATTGCGAAATAGAAGTAGGGTTGCTGGTGGATTGCGATTGTAAAATTTCCATGGCTTTAATAATGTAAGCAGGGCCAGCGGCATAACCAATACGCCAGCCTGTCATAGAGTAGGCTTTAGAAACTCCGTTAAGCACTATACAGCGATCTTTTAATTTTGGTGTGGCGTTGAGTATGTTGTAAAACTTATCGCCCGTTAGATTTACGTGTTCATACATATCGTCTGTAGCAACTAATACATGCTGATGTTTTAATAGTACTTCACCTAAGGCTTTTAGCTCATCTAAGCTGTAAACCGCGCCAGTTGGATTTGAAGGTGAGTTAAACATTACTAATTTAGTTTTAGGAGTAATTGCCGCTTCTAATTGTGCAGGTAATAATTTAAAGCCTTGCTCAATACCGCATTGAATAATGACTGGCACCGCTTCTGCTACCATGGCGATATCAGCATAGCTCACCCAGTAGGGCGCTGGCACAATCACTTCATCACCTTTATTAAGTACCGCTAAGCATAAATTGAAAATGGTTTGTTTGCCACCCACGCCAACAATCACTTCGTTTAGGGCATAATCAAAGCCATTTTCATTTTTAAATTTATTCACAATGGCTTGTTTAAGCGCTGGAATACCGCTGACAGGCGTGTACTTGGTATAGCCCGCATTAATCGCCGCAATAGCGGCATCTTTAATGTGCTGTGGCGTATCAAAATCGGGTTCGCCAGCCGCTAAACCAATAATTGGGCGGCCTTCAGATTTGTATTTACCTGCTTTGGCGGTAATAGCTAGAGTGGGAGATTCTTTAATGCTTTGAACGCGACTGGATAAAACTTGGGCTGGAGTCAGTTGTGAAGACGAATGGGACAAAATGCACTTTCCTTAATACTTATTATTTGTAATCAATTGAATACCGGCTATTTTACGCATAAAAATTGTTTTAAGGAATCATCGTATTAAGGCAAATTAAAAGAAAAAAGAGACCGCATCTAGCGGTCTCTTATAGAGTTAAGGTAGGTTAATTAGAAAGTACCAGTGCAAATTAGCATCTGCCATCAACATCCATTTGCACAACCCATCATTTGTGAATATTCTAAACCTAAGTCTTTATCAATATCGTTTAAAATCACTTGAACGCGATGCATCTCAGCGGCATCGCCTTTATTTTTAGCAAGAATACCGATATGCACCAGTGCTTCAAAATTACCTTTATCTAAGTTTGCCGCTTGCTGAAACGCTTTAAGCGCCAAGTCTGGTTGAGCTAAATTTTCATTTGCCAAACCAAGCGCATACCATGCTTCAGTATTTTTAGGTTCTGCCTGCGTCCATTTTGTCGAAACGTCTGCTAGTTTTGGCCAATCTTGACGTGACTCTGGAACTGCTGCTTGCATATAAAATGGTTTTTTATCTTCTTCTTCTTCCCACAGCGCTTTACCTGTCACAGGAAATACTGTTGTTTCTGCCTCTTTTTCAAGATTTTCTAGCCATTCAATAGGTAAAGCATAATGAATGCTGCCACCTAATCCGGCTGTTTTGAATGTATTAATACCTACCAAGCGGCCTTGCATGTCAAATAAACCACTGCCGCTGGCGCCCATCATAAATTTTGCGGTGCTGCGGATAATTTTGCCTTTGTCTGAATCAAACAATGCTTTTACGTTGCCGCTTGATGTAAGCGGGGCAGGTACACCATTTGAATGGCCGATTGCAGCTAATTCTTGGCCGCGCTTAAGGTCTGTACTTTTGCCAAGCGCTACCGCTTTAAATGGCATTGAAAACGTTGAAACCAAACATAAGTCATGCCAAGCATCCACCTTAACTGAGGTAATAGAGTAAGTGTCTTCACCACGCGAAAGCCAAGGTTGCTTGGTGGCGCGTAAAACATGGCAATTTGTGAGCACTTTATTTTCGCCCACCACAACACCAGAGCCATATGCTAAACCGCCAGATGCGTTGTAGCCGCGTATCATCACCACGCTGTAAAAAGCTTCCATCATTTTGGCTGTTTCAAAGGCAAAAGCAGATGAAGTGGCGCTAAGTAGAGCCGTTATTAATACTAAAGTACGCATGAAAATCCCCAAGATTAAGATTTATTTTAATCGCTACATTTTGCATCAGCGATTTTAATATTACGTAATGACTTCAAACATTAAACATTAGTTCGAAAACTGAATAAATCGTTTAACAGAATAAACTTATCTTACTGGCTTGTAATCAAAAAAACGCATTTAGATTCAAAACTGCTAAAATCCACACTAAATTTACACACTAAACTTAGGCAAAACCTCGTGTTCGTCTCATTCCCCAATAGTAAATATCAGTTGTATCAACCTTTTCCGCCAGCGGGTGATCAGCCACAAGCGATTGACAAGCTTACGCAGGGTATTAACGATGGCCTCAAGTTTCAAACATTGTTGGGGGTTACCGGCTCTGGAAAAACGTTTACTATGGCTAATGTGATCGCGCGCACGGGTAAGCCAGCGATTGTTATGGCACCTAATAAAACACTTGCCGCGCAGTTATACAGTGAGTTCCGTGAATTTTTCCCTAATAATTCGGTTGAATATTTTGTTAGCTATTACGATTATTATCAGCCTGAAGCCTATGTGCCGTCGCGCGATTTATTTATCGAAAAAGATTCTAGTATTAATGAGCATATTGAGCAGATGCGACTATCTGCCACCAAAGCATTATTAGAGCGAGAAGACAGCATTATTGTCGCCACCGTTTCAGCGATTTACGGTATTGGCGACCCTAGTGATTATCACGGCATGGTGTTGCACTTAAAGCAGGGCGAAAAGCTTAGCCAGCGTGATGCGATTGACCGTTTAATCGGTATGCAGTATGACCGTAACGATTTTGATTTTAGCCGTGGCTGTTTTAGGGTGCGCGGCGATGTGATTGACATCTTCCCAGCAGAAAATAATGAAACAGCTGTACGCGTTAGTTTATTTGATGATGAGATTGAAACTATTACTTTATTTGATCCATTAACCGGACAAATATTTAATAAAATACAAAGGTTTACCATATATCCTTCAAGTCATTACGTAACTCCACGAGAGACCACCGTTAAGGCAATGGAGAAAATTAAAAAAGAACTAGTAGACCGCGTGGCTTTTTATATCAAAGAGGGCAAGTTAGTAGAAGCGCAACGTATTGAGCAGCGCACCCGTTTTGATTTAGAAATGTTAAACGAAATTGGTTTTTGTAAAGGCATCGAAAACTATTCGCGACATTTATCAGGACGTGACCCAGGCGATCCACCACCCACGCTGATTGATTACTTGCCAGATGATGCTTTGATGATTATTGATGAAAGCCATGTAACTGTGCCGCAAGTGGGTGGCATGTTTCTGGGCGATAGATCGCGTAAAACCAATTTAGTGGATTACGGCTGGCGTTTGCCATCGGCTATGGATAATAGGCCGCTTAAGTTTGAAGAGTTTGAGCGCATCATGCGCCAATGCGTATTTGTTTCTGCCACGCCTGCCGAGTACGAAAAAAATCATCAGCAACAAGTAGTGGAAATGATTGCGCGACCCACTGGCTTGATTGACCCGCAAATTGTGGTGAAACCGGCTGATACGCAAGTAGATGATTTATTGGGCGAAATCAAGTTGCGTGTGGCAGTAGGTGAGCGTGTGTTGGCAACCACCTTAACCAAGCGCATGGCAGAGGACTTAACCGATTATTTAAATGAGCATGGTGTAAAAGTGCGCTATTTGCACAGTGATATCGATACGGTTGAGCGTGTTGAAATCATCCGTGATTTGCGTTTGGGTGAATTTGATGTTTTGGTCGGTATTAACTTGTTGCGCGAAGGTTTGGATATTCCAGAAGTTTCACTGGTGGCTGTACTGGATGCGGATAAAGAAGGCTTTTTGCGTAGTGAGCGTAGCTTGATTCAAACTTCAGGCCGTGCGGCGCGAAACTTAAACGGCAAAGTGATTTTCTATGCCAACAAAATCACGCGCAGCATGAAAGCAGCCATGGATGAAACTGAACGTAGGCGAGGCGTACAGATTGCTTTTAATGCGTCAAATGGGATTGTGCCAAAAGGCATCAGCAAAAGCATCAAAGACATGATTGAAGGCGTTTACGATAAAGACGAAGCGCAACGTGAGCGTAAAGCAGCGCAAGATCAAGCCAATTATGAAAGTTTAAGCGAAAAGCAATTAGCAAAAGAAATGAAGCGTTTGGAAAAATGTATGCACGATGCAGCTAAAAACCTAGAGTTTGAAAAAGCAGCTGATTTTAGAGATCAGTTGAAAAAATTGAAAATAAAAGTGTTTGGTGCAGGAATGCCAGATTTAAGTTAATTTAATATAAATCAATTAATTATAATAAATAATTAAAGTAACTTATTATAATAATTTCAGATATTACGCCATTTGTTGGCGGTTTTTCCGCCGTGCTTTGTTAAAGCCATAAGCCGTGATATAAAGAAAGCCAACAGGCTTTTGATGTTGAACAGGGCTAAGCGGTAAAACATCGTTAGATGACAGGATTAAATCCCTTAAGCGATAAGGTATTTAGGCATTTGTTTCGCTCTATTGTTGCAAATACTTTGATTTATCTGCTTATTTTATGTAATCAGATTGATTTGCAAAGTCTTATTGACTATAATCGCGTACTTTTCAACCCTTGCCACACCGACAGCATATCGGGTGGCTGTAAACCACAAGGAGATTTCATGCGACATTATGAAGTAGTTTTTATCGTCCATCCGGACCAAAGCGAGCAAGTTCCAGCGATGATTGAGCGGTATCGCACGTTGGTTACTAGCAACGGCGGTACTATGCACCGTTTAGAGGACTGGGGTCGTCGTCAATTGGCTTACCCAATTCAAAAAATCCACAAAGCACATTACGTTTTAATGAACATTGAATGTAACTTAACAGTATTAGAAGAATTAGAGCATGGCTTTAAATTCAACGATGCCGTTTTGCGCCATTTAACAATGAGCACTAAAACAGCGGTAACTGCACCTAGCCCAATGATGAAAGAAGAAAAGTCAAAATCAGTGTTGGTTAGAGATGCAGTGCCTGCACCAGAAGCTGCAACCGAGGTTGCAGCCGTATAAGTTTGAACACGCTGGTGATTAGCGGGTTTGTGCTTTCAATAGAGCCGATACGCTACACACCAGCAGGCATGCCCTTATTAAGTTTTGTATTGCAGCACGCTTCAGAACAAATAGAAGCGGGATTAAAGAGAAAAGTAGAATGTGAAGTGAATGCGGTTGCTTTAGGTGATATCGCAAAGCTCAATATTCAAATTGGTACTTTAATTAAAGCAAAAGGTTTTTTGGCAAAACGCAGTGCAAAAAGTCATCAATTGGTCATGCATATTAATCAATTAGAAGCTGTTTTAACACAGCTCAGTTAAAAAAATTTTAGGAGTTACATCATGGCAAGAGAAATGTATAAACGCCGCCGTTACTGTCGTTTTAGTGCAGAAGGCATCAAAGAAGTTGATTACAAAGATGTTGATTTGTTAAAAGATTTTGTTTCAGAGAATGCAAAAATTATCCCAGCACGTATGACGGGTACAAAAGCAAAATACCAACGTCAATTAACCAGTGCTGTTAAACGCGCACGTTTCTTGGCTTTAATGCCTTACACAGATAAGCACCCAGGTTAATTAGGGCTTTAGGAGAATATTATGCAAATTATTTTATTAGAAAAAGTAGCAAACCTAGGTGTCTTGGGTGATATTGTTAAAGTTAAAGATGGCTTTGGCCGTAACTTTTTGATTCCACAAGGCAAAGCAAAACGCGCAACTGAAGCCAATAAAGCAGAGTTCGCCGCTCGTCGTGCCGAACTTGAAAAACAACAAGCGAATATCTTATCTGCAGCAACTGCTCGCGGTGAGAAATTAGCCGCTTTTGTTTTAACAGTGGCACAAAAAGCAGGTGTTGATGGCCGTTTATTCGGTTCTGTAACCAATGGTGATGTGGCTGAAGGCCTTGTTGCTGCTGGTTTTGAAGTGGTTAAATCAGAAGTACGCATGCCTAATGGTCCATTAAAAACTATTGGTGATCACCCTGTAACAGTGGCTTTGCATCACGACGTAGTGGTAGATATTACTGTTACTGTAGTTGGTGAAGCAGCTTGATTTTTAGAAAGCATTAAATAAAAAAAGGCGACTTTGGTCGCCTTTTTTATTGCACATTATGTAAGCGTATTTTCATCCACAATTCGAATATTCAACCGCAAATAGTCATAAGCAATACTTTTTATTCGGTATAATTTGTTTATGGCTGATGAACATCTAGACACTCTTAAACTCCCCCCGCATTCAATAGAAGCAGAGCAATCTGTTATTGGTGGCTTACTGCTCGAAAACGAGGCACTAGATAAAATTGCTGATATTTTAAGAGCAGAAGATTTTTATCAGTTTGATCATAAAACTATCTTTCAGCATATTGCCAAACTAATTGAGCGTAATCGTCCTGCGGATATTGTGACGGTAGCTGAGTCATTAGAAAGCACCGCTGAGTTATCAACGATAGGCGGCATTGCGTACTTAGCCTCATTAGCGCAAAATACACCAACGGCCGCTAATATTCGCCGATATGCTGAAATTGTTCGTGAGCGCGCGATTATGCGTAAACTGGTGACGGTTGGTAGTGGTATTGCCGAAAGTGCTTACAGCCCAAACGGTCGTGATGCGCAACAATTGCTGGATGAAGCTGAAGCGAAGATTTTTCAGATTGCCGAAGGCGGGCAGAGAAGCAGCCAAGGCTTTCAAGATATTAAAGAGTTATTACCGCAAGTAGCCGAGCGAATCGATATGCTGTTCTCACGTGATAATCAAAGCGATGTGACGGGTATTCCAACAGGATTTTCAGATTTAGATTCCATGACTTCAGGCTTTCAAGGTGGCGATTTAATTATTGTGGCTGGCCGTCCGTCTATGGGTAAAACCGCATTCTCGTTAAATATTGCCGAAAACGTGGCGCTAGATACTGGTTTACCCGTTGCGGTATTCTCTATGGAGATGGCATCTACACAGTTGGCGATGCGTATGATTGGTTCGGTAGGACGGCTAGACCAGCATCGCATGCGTACAGGCCGCCTTGAAGATGAAGATTGGGAAAAGCTGACCACCGCACTGGGTAAGTTAAATGAAGCACCAATCTTTATTGATGAAGGTGCGGGCTTAAGCAGTTTTGATGTGCGCGCAAGAGCACGTAGGCTGCATCGCCAATGCGGTAAGCTGGGTTTAATTGTTATTGATTACCTGCAATTGATGTCGGCTCCTGCTGGTAAGCAAGGTGAGAATCGTGCGACTGAAATTTCTGAAATTTCACGTTCTTTAAAAGCCTTAGCTAAAGAGCTGGATTGTCCAGTGGTTGCGCTTTCTCAGTTAAATCGAAGTGTAGAACAACGACCTGATAAACGTCCTGTAATGTCCGATTTACGCGAATCTGGCGCGATTGAGCAAGATGCCGATTTGATTTTGTTTATCTATCGTGACGAAGTCTATAACCCCGATAGTGAAGATAAAGGCACTGCTGAGATTATCGTCGGCAAGCAACGTAACGGCCCCATTGGTCGCGTGCGCTTAACATTTATTGGCGAAAATACACGTTTTGAAAACTTTGCCAACGCGGGTTATATTCAAGATAACTATTAGGCTTATTATTTTTAAGCAACATGGCTAAATCAAAAACCATTTACAACTGCACAGAATGCGGCGCTTCTGAATCCAAATGGCAAGGCCAATGCCCAAGCTGCATGGCTTGGAATACGCTGGTTGAATCAGTGGCCGAAACCATTACATCCAACAACCGATATGCCAATAAGTTTGAAGGTTTAGCAGCATCTAGCAAATTACAGAAGCTAAGCAGTATTCAAGCCGCCGATATTGAAAGAACGCCTACAGGCATCAGCGAATTTGACCGTGTATTGGGTGGCGGCTTGGTTGAGGGCGGGGTGGTGCTAATTGGTGGCGACCCTGGTATTGGTAAATCCACTTTGTTACTGCAAGTGTTGTGTCATTTCGGAAAGTCAGCCCAAGCGATTTATGTCAGTGGTGAAGAGTCACCACAACAAATCGCCATGCGCGCCAAACGCTTAGGTTTAGATGCTAGCCAAGTGGAGTTGCTGGCAGAAATCAATCTTGAGAAGATTTTAGCCACCTTGCAAACACACAAACCTAATATCGCGGTAATTGATTCCATCCAAACAGTATATTCGGAATTGCTGCAATCAGCGCCTGGTTCGGTTGCGCAAGTTCGCGAATGTTCAGCGCAATTAACGCGTTTGGCTAAACAATTAGGCATTACTGTTATTTTAGTTGGCCATGTGACTAAAGAGGGCTCATTAGCTGGGCCGCGCGTGTTAGAGCATATTGTGGATACCGTTTTGTATTTTGAGGGTGACCAAAACTCCTCTTTTCGCCTAATTCGCGCTTTTAAAAATCGCTTTGGCGCTGTAAATGAACTAGGTGTATTTGCCATGACAGAGCACGGCTTACGCGAAGTTTCTAACCCAAGTGCACTATTTTTATCGCATCATGAAGAACAAGTGGCAGGCAGTTGCATCACGGTGACGATGGAAGGCACGCGGCCGCTTTTGATTGAAATTCAAGCCTTAGTAGATGAAAGTCATGCACCTAGCCCAAAACGTTTGGCAACAGGCTTAGAGCAAAACCGCTTAGCGATGTTGCTTGCGGTATTGAATCGTCATGCAGGCATTCCCTGTTTTGACCAAGATGTATTTATCAATGCCGTAGGCGGCGTTAAAATCGCTGAGCCTGCAGTCGATTTGGCCGTGCTCTTATCTATTGTTTCTTCTCTAAAAAACAAGCCACTAGACAATAAATTGATTGTATTTGGTGAGGTTGGTTTGGCTGGTGAAGTACGACCAGTGCAGGGCGGCCAAGTGCGTTTGAAAGAGGCAGCCAAGTTAGGTTTTACCAAAGCCATTGTACCCAAAGCCAATGCACCAAAAGCAAAAATCGCAGGCTTGGGAGTGATTGCGGTAGAGCGTTTAGATCAAGCGTTAAATCAACTGCGCAATAGCTAGTACTATTTTAGTATTAGGCTTGCACAAGCCAAACCACTTCTTACCGCGCCTTCAATCGTCGCCGGATAGTCCGCATAAGTGTAATCACCCGCCAAATATAAATGCTGGTAAGGTGTAATGTTGGCTGGCCTTGGCAAATTAACACTGCATGAAAAAGTAGCGCGCTTTTCGGCAATGACTTTGTGCCAAAGTGGTTTTGGTAACTGTGGGAAAACATGTTGTAATTCTTGCGCCACCTTGAGTGCCAGCATCTCTTGCGTGAGTTTTTGATGTTTGCCTTGTGCGCTAATGACCACCGCCATTAAGCCATACTGGCCACATAACTGGCCGCGATCAAACACCCATTGACTCGTTGTATCCACCAAACCTTGCATAGGCAGCGCTAACTTTATGTGGCAGGGATATTGCAGGTAAATAGTATAAATAGGTTGATCTTCATATTGCTCAGTTTGTGATGTGACAAAATCTAATTTAGGCAAATTAACGGTCATCTCTTTAAGTTTTTTGGCCGTGGTAGCGATAATGACATGACTAAATTCAACCGACTCTAATCTGGTTGAAACTTCAAAGCCATTTTTAGATGGTTTAATGCTGCGAATACGTTTGTTTGTAAGTAAGTTGACCTCTTTTGCTTGTAAATAGCGCGCAATAGGTGTGGATAAAATTTGCGATAAATCCAATTTAGGAATTAAAAAGTCACTATCTGTTTTTTGATGGTTAAACGCATCACCCAGCACATTTAAAAATATTTTGCCGCTGGCTGACTCAATTGGTGTGTTTAAAGCTGCTAAACATAAGGGCTCCCATAACATGTTGATTAAATGGTGCGATTGCCCGTTCTTTAGCAAAAAATCGTTTAAGGGTTCATCTTCAGTTAAGAGATAACTAATTTTTTTTAGTTTCACCATGAATAAAATGGTCGAAATACGCTCACTAAAGCTTATGCCTTGGCACAATAAAAAGCCGAATAGCTGATTAATTGGGTGCGGTAAAAAATTGGCGCAATCAAGCTTAAATCCTTGCTTGTTATGGGCTGACAGCATATTAAGTGCTAGAGGCAAGCGAGTAAAAGCGGATTTTTCATCAACGCCCACCTTGTCCAGCAACTTAAGCGTTTCTTTATAAGCGCCCAATAAAATATGTTGCCCGTTATCTACCTGAAAAGTCTGGCTATTAAATTCAATTGCCACACTGCGTGCGCGCCCACCAAAATGTGGCGCGGCTTCATATAATGTGGTTTTTATGCCTTCTTCAGCCAGTGCAGTAGCTGCTGATAAACCAGCCATGCCACCACCGATAATTGCTATGTGCATTTTATTTTTTTCACGGTTTTTTTCATAGATTAATCTTTTATTTTTAGTATTAACTCCAAGATTGTTTTAACCACACAGAATAAACTAACCATAACTTTCTAAAGCCACCTAGCGAGATGCGCGCATTTAACACTTTTTGTGCGCCGTCTTGCAAAATTTCACGTAATAAAGTGCGATAAATTGCCATCATCATTAGCCCGGTACGCTGCTGTTTTGCATCTTCAGCAGGTAGAGTGCGTAAGGCTTTATCGTAATAGGTTTCTGCTCGTTCAATTTGATATTCCATCAACTCTTTTACTTGCTCTGTTTCACGATTTTGCAAAATGTCTTCTTCAGAAACATTCGCTTTTTTTAACTCATCTAGCGGCAAGTAAATACGGCCTCGGCGTGCATCTTCTCCTACATCGCGAATAATATTAGTGAGCTGAAATGCCATGCCTAAATCATGTGCATACTTAAGCGTTTGGCGATTTTTAAAGCCAAAAATTTGAGCCGATAACAAACCAACAACGCTGGCTACGCGGTAGCAATACAATTGCAATTGCTTAAAATCCTCATAGCGATTGAATTTTAAATCCATTTCCATGCCATCTATAATTTCTAAAAAATGTTCTTTAGCAAGATTAAACTGTGCAACAAAGGGCTGTAATGCTTTGGTTACAGGGTGTTGCGGTGTGTTGGCATATAGGTTATTAATTTCTGTTTTCCACCAATTAAGCTTGGTTTGCGCCACATTAAAATCGGTGCATTCATCTACCACGTCATCCACTTCGCGGCAAAATGCATACAGGGCAACCATGGCTTGGCGTTGTGTTTTAGGTAAGAAAATAAAACTAAGAGTAAAGCTAGAGCCACTTTGTGCAGCTTTTTGTTGGCAATATTGCTGTGGCGTCATGTAATAGCTAATCAGAAAATTGAATGGAAGTGTTAGGTAAGTAAAGCTTTTGAAAGAATCAACGGCCAATCCCACAATTTTAAGTGTGGCCTGTGTTTAAAAATATCACCTTGAACATTTTTTAGTTTATATAAAATGCGGTCACCACCGCCAATAATCATGCGCATTTCTAAACCAATACGGCCAGACAAAATATGCTCTAAAGGCTTACCGGCATCTAGCATCTTTTGGGCGCGCTCAATATTAAACTGCATAAACCGCTCCCAATTTCTGTCGACATGATGGCTGGCAATTTGTGCCTCAGTTACGCCATACTCGCGCATTTCATCTTGGCATAAGTAAATGCGGCTTCGGTGGAGATCGTTATCAAAATCAATCGCAATATCTTGATAAAAGTTAATCAACTGTAAAGCCGTGCATACTTGGTCCGAGTAGGTTAAATTTTCTGGTGAGGCTTTACCAAATAGGTTCAATAACAAAGCGCCTATTGGGTTGGCAGAGCGACGGCAGTAATCTAAAAGCTCCAAAAAATTGGCATAACGGGTTTTAGTTACGTCTTGGCTAAACGCATCCAGCAAATCATAAAAGGGCGCAAGCGGTAAATTATATTCGCTAACCATGCCACCAAATTCGGTAAAAAAAGGCGAATTTGTTTTGCTATTCGATTTGATTAAATCGAGTTGATCTTTAAAGCCTTGTAAGTTAGCAAGTCTGGTGGCAGGATTATGGTCACCTTCATCGGCAAAATCATCGGCTTGCCGCGCAAAAGTGTAAATAAGCGCGATTGGATGACGCAAGCGCTTAGGCAAAAAGTATGAGGCGACAGGAAAATTTTCGTAATGTGATTGAGAAACTTCCAAGCTATTCGCAAGGCTATCTTTCATCAGGTCTATTGTCTTGTTGTTTACATTCATAGCGTAAAGTATGCCATAAAACCGCTTAATCCTGCAGCGCAAGCGGTTATCATGCGCTACAATAATCACAAATAATGAAGCTTTTATAGGTTAGGTATTATATGTTGGGAATAATTGGTGGCACAGGCTTAACGCAATTAGATAATTTAACGGTTACTAGACATCAAATTGCACGCACACCCTACGGAGAAGCATCGCAACCGCTTATTTTTGGCAAAATGGCGGGTGAAGATGTGGTGTTTTTAGCGCGACACGGTGGCGGCCACACGATTCCACCGCATGCCGTGAATTATCGTGCCAATATTTGGGCGCTTCATTCTGTTGGTGTAACGCATTTATTAGCCATTGCAACTGTTGGCGGTATTAGCAATAATTTAAAGGCTGGCGATATTGTTTTGCCTAATCAAATTTTAGATTACACGCATGGCCGTAAAAATACCTATCACGATGGTATTGAGTTACCCGTTAAGCATATTGATTTCACCGAACCTTATTCCAATTCATTACGTCAATTATGTAAGCAAGCGGCAAAAAATATTCAACAAATTGTGCTCGATGGTGGCGTTTATGCCTGTGTACAAGGCCCAAGACTAGAAACCGCCGCCGAAATTAATCGTTTAGAGCGCGATGGGGCAACCTTAGTTGGCATGACGGGCATGCCTGAGGCGGTTTTAGCGCGTGAGCTTGGATTGCAATATGCGGCGCTTTGTCCAATAGCCAATCAAGCAGCAGGGCGGGGCGATAGTGCTAATGGTATTCAATATGAAGATGTCATTACCAATTTAGATTTGACGATGATTAGAGTACGCGCCTTAATTGAAGAGATAGTATCTGTTCATAGCGCAAACTAATAAGGTATTTATTTAAAATGGCAATCAAAACAGTCTTACGCATGGGCGATCCAAATTTGCTTCAACAAGCAGAGCCTGTTGCACAATTTAATACGCCAGAATTGCATGCATTAATACAAGATATGCAAGACACCATGGCGCACATGAACGGCGCGGGTATTGCTGCACCACAAATTGGCGTGAGTTTGCAAGTGGTTATTTTTGGAGTCGGTAGCAATCCACGTTATCCCGATGCTGAACAAGTGCCTTATACCGTTTTAATTAACCCTGTTCTAACACCTGTTCAAGATGAAATCGAAGATGGTTGGGAAGGTTGTTTGTCTGTACCAGGCATGCGCGGCATTGTTCCAAGGCATACACGTTTACATTACACAGGCTTTGATCCATTTGGAAATTCGATTGATCGCTTGGTTAGCGGCTTTCATGCCAGAGTAGTGCAACACGAGTGCGACCACTTAAATGGCATTTTGTACCCCATGCGCATTAAAAATTTAAAAGATTTTGGCTTTACTGATGTACTTTTTCCAAATCAGGATTTTCAAGATGATTAAATGTTTGCTATAATTTTGTTTGTGAATATAACTTAGTTTTATTCGCAACTAATAGTTATGTTGCTCGCGATTTTAATTTAGGCTGCTACATTTCTGAAGACCATTTAAAAATAGTCTAAAAGTAACAAAGGTTTTATATAAGGAAGAGTGGCAGAGCGGTTTAATGCTACAGTCTTGAAAACTGTCGTGGGTGCGAGCCCACCGTGAGTTCGAATCTCACCTCTTCCGCCATTTTTTTAATGCCGCTTTAGATTTTAAGCGGCATTTGTTTTTAAACAGTACAATTATTATTTTTTTAAGGATTTAATATGAGCCAAATTATTGTTGACCATAACCCGTCAGAAGAGAAACTAAAAGAGCTAGGCGTAGCTAGTTGGTCTATTTGGGAAAAAGAAGTGTCTAAATTTCCATTAGATTTCGGTATGACAGAAAGTGCTTATTTACTAGAAGGCGAAATTCATGTGACACCACAAGGTGGCGAAAAAGTGGTTATTAAAGCAGGTGATTTCGTTGTTTTCCCAAAGGGCATGAAATCACAATGGGAAGTTGTTAAGCAATTGAAAAAACATTACAAACATTCTTAATCTAGTGGTTTTTAAAAGCTTGATTAAATTTTATTTTTTTAATTTAGGCTTAAAATAAAAGTCCTAGCTTCTATTTTAGAGCTAGGCTTTTTTGTTTTTGAGAGCCTATGATGAAACAACCACTAAATGATAAATCATTCTTTATTCGAGTTGAAAAACCAGATGCTAAACAATTAGCGAAAATGAATGTATTCTCTTGGCCTATTTGGACTAAAGAAAGCTCTACCTTCCCTTGGAGTTATCAAAAACAAGAAATTGCCTATATCTTAGAAGGGGAAGTAACTGTCACTCCTATAAATGGCGGTGAATCAGTTAGCTTTGCTGCTGGCGATTTAGTAACATTTTCGGCAGGGCTCTCTTGTGTTTGGCATATTAAAAAACCGCTACGCAAGCACTACCAATTTAGTTAAAAGCATATTATTGATAAATGCACACTACAGATTGTTTAAACTTTTTATAAGTTGCTCAATCTTTGCGGCATTTACTGGGGAGTTATGTTTTGCAGAAATCAAAAAGCTGTCTTCTGCACGGTTACCTAAAGTATTAATTTTGGCATTGTGCAACTCAATGTCGTGATGTAAAAGCACATTGGCAACATAAGCTAAAAGCCCTGGTCTATCGCCTGCCACAATTTCTAAGGTGAGATTATGACCTTGTAATTCGGATTTGATTTTTACTTGCGGTTTAATCGACATATATTTTACTTGGCGACTAATGCGTCCTTGTAGCGGCGCTTCTAACGGCTTGTCGCTTACAATTTTTTGCATTAATTCTAACTCAATAAATTTCAACAATCCACTATAGCTAACTGACTTACCTGATTGATCTAAAACAATAAAATTATTAAGTGCATAGCCATGGTTTGTGGTGTAAATTTTTGCTTGCACGATGTTGTAAGCCATGCGGTCAAAGAAATTACAAATGCGCGCAAATAAATCATCTTGATTGCGCGTGTAAATCATTACCTGTATACCGTCGCCATTTGGGCTCAAACGGGCACGTATAATAGGTTTTTCTGATAATACATGCGGTGTTAATAAGCGACTTTGCCAAGCAATTTCATCAGATTCAAAGCGCGTAAAATAACCAGCACCTACATTTCCCCAAAGCGCTAGATACGATTCAGGTTTTAGTCCATAACGGGTGAGTTTTTCTTTTGCCTCAATTTGGCGGTTTTCAATGGTTTGTTGTGTGGTGAAGCCTGTATTTTTGAGCAAATGTTGCGAGGCATAAAACAAGCTTTCTAAAAGTCGTGCTTTCCAAGCATTCCAAACCACAGGGCTGGTACCTCGAATATCAGCAACAGTAAGTAAATACAAAGCAATCAAGCGCTTTTCAGTTTTAACAAAATGCGCAAATTGTTGAATCACTTCTGGGTCAGACAAATCCGATTTTTGCGCAGTACTAGACATTTTAAGATGCGCATCTACTAGCCAAGCTACCAAATTGGTATCATCTTTGGACATCCCATGCAGTCTGCAGAAACGCTTTGCGTCAATAGTGCCAAGTGTGGAGTGGTCGCCACCGCGTCCTTTTGCAATATCATGGAATATCGCTGCCAGATAAAGCAAATGCGGTTTGTCAAAATCGCTAAATAATTGCGTGCAGAGTGGAAATTCGTGTTTTAGCTCTGGCTTAGCATAGCGTCGTAAGTTGGCTAGCACATTCAATATATGTTCATCCACGGTATACACATGAAATAAATCGTGTTGCATTTGGCCGACTATTTTGCCAAAAACGGGGATGTATTGCCCTAAAATTCCATAACGGTTCATGCGGCGAAGTGAATGATTAACACCGTTTGGCTGCGATAGAATTGCTAAAAAAGTAGCTTTATTATCAGTCGATTGACGAAAGTCCACGTTCACTATTTTTTTAACGCGTTGCAATTCGCGAATTAAATTCGCGCTCATACCTGTTAATTGAGGATGTTGCTGCAACAGTAAAAAACTTTCCAAAATAGCATTTGGATATTGCTGCAAAACGTTTGCCGCTTTGATTTCCAGCAAATCATCGTGCGATTCAAACCGATCATTAATCGGCATGATTTTTGGCTTAGCTTTATTGGCAATTTTTTCAAAGGTTTTCAACAGAATTTCGTTGATTAAGTTGATAAACTTTGCGCTGGTGTAATAGCTTTGCATCAGTTGCTCACTAGCGCGTTTACGTGGAGTGGTTACATAGCCTAAATCGCTTGCCAGCTCATTTTGAAAATCAAACAATAGCCTGTCTTCGCGGCGCTTAGCCAAGTAATGTAAGCGTATACGCAGATTTTGCAGATTGCTTTCGTGACGCTTGATTTGGCGGAATTCTGATTTGGTAATAATGTTATTTTTTGCTAAATCAGTCCAGTTTTTGCCTAAATTTTGGCTTAGTGCAAGCCAAAGAATCATGTGCAAATCACGCAAGCCACCAGGGCTTTCTTTTATATTGGGCTCTAAATTATAGGTAGTATCGTTAAACTTGGCGTGGCGTTTGTCTTGCTCTTTAGATTTAGCCGTATAAAACTTGGTAGCATCCATTGTTTTAGTGACAGCGTTTGTAAACGTAATAAAAAGAGATTTTTTACCGCACAGTAAACGCGTTTCCAATAAATTGGTCTGCACTGTTACATCCTGTGCCGATTCATTAACACACTCTTGCAGTGTGCGCACACTATGACCAACGTTTAGGCCAATATCCCATAACAAGCCAATTAAGGTTTCAATTTTTTGGTTTTTCTGCGAATTTTTATCGTCATTTAAGTCATCATCAGGCAGTAAAATCAGCAAATCAATATCCGAGTAAGGGAATAATTGATTGCGCCCATAGCCACCAACAGCAATCAGTGCGATATCAGCATCAATATTAGCTTTCAGCCATATTTTTTTTAATAGCCGATCAATCAGTAACGATTGTTGTTTTAGTAGCTTTGCCGTATTTTGATGTACAAAAAAAGCCTTTTCTAAGGCTTGCTGTTGTGTTTTTAAATCAAGCCGCCACGCTTGTATAGACTGCTTTGACTGAGACTGAAGATCAGTCATCAAAATTAATTGAAATTTGGGGTAGCAGGTGAGCCTGCCGATAACGTTAATACTTCATAACCTGTTTCAGTAACCAACACAGTATGCTCCCACTGTGCTGATAGGCTACGGTCTTTGGTGACAATGGTCCAGCCATCGGGCATTTGTTTAATATCACGTTTACCAGCGTTTATCATAGGCTCAATGGTAAAAATCATCCCAGCGCGTAATTTTACGCCAGTACCTGGTTTACCGTAGTGCAGCACTTGCGGGTCTTCATGGAATTTTTTACCAATGCCATGCCCGCAAAATTCGCGCACCACACTAAACCCATTCTTCTCAGCAAAAGTTTGAATAGCAAATCCAATATCGCCTAGTGTGGCTTCTGGTTTTACCTTGTTAATGCCCAGCCACATCGCTTGGTACGTCAGTTCAGATAAGCGATTGGCCTGAATAGAAACTTCACCCACATGAAACATACGCGATGTATCTCCGTGATAACCATCTTTAATCACCGTAATATCAATATTCACCGTATCGCCGTTTTTTAAAACTTTATTGCCTGGTACGCCATGACAAACAATGTGGTTAACCGATGTACAAATCGATTTTGGATATGGCGCATGACCATCTGGAGCATAATTAAGTGGTGCAGGAACCGCTTGCTGAACGTTCACAATATAATCGTGGCATAGCTGATCCAGTCTTTCGGTAGTAACGCCATTTACAATAAAAGGTGCAATATAATCAAGCACTTCAGACGCTAGCTTGCCTGCAATACGCATTTTTGCGATATCATCAGCGTTATTAATGGTAATAGTCATATGCTTTGAAAAATTTAAATAGTAAATTATGATTTTATCATAGCCAAACTAATTAATTGACCAAGTGTTTTGTGCGCAAAATGATTATTTTTTGGCCTCAAAATTTATTTGTATTCGTTAAATCAATGTTAATAAATGCTGAACCAGAGTTTGCATGTTAACGAAGGTTATACCATGCAGGGCGCGCAAACCTTTACAAGAGATCCGCCACATATATAATCAAATACTTTTGATCAATTGCTAAACGTTTTCGCAGCGCTATACATGTATCCAAGTCTTGCCGAAAGTCGGCTGTTTCACATTCTATATAAAGCGGTTGCATATCCTCATAACAACTATCAAAGCGAACCATTTAAGCCAGTTGCCAGACAAAAAACGTCTGATACTTAGCGCGTTTTGTAAAATCAAAGGTATTTTTTCTTTATCATTGAGTATTTAAGTTGCATGACAAGCTCGGCGTATAAAAACCGAATAACAATTGAATCTAAGGCAAATTTTAACTATAATACTTACAGTTTAGTTTAGCAATTTGCTACGCTGAGCCTTTTAAATCAATGCATCGTCCCTTACAGGGTGTTTGAATAATTTTCAAATATTGTGGATGAATGTAATGTTAACCCTTACATGGAGCAATACAATGTCAGTTACTATGCGTCAAATGCTTGAGGCCGGTGTTCACTTTGGCCACCAAACCCGTTACTGGAATCCTAAAATGGCAGAGTACATTTTTGGAGACCGGAACAAAATTCATATTGTAAACTTAGAAAAAACATTGCCACTATTTGAAGATGCAATGAAGTTCACACGTACTTTAGCTGCGAATAAAGGCCGCATCTTATTCGTTGGCACAAAACGTCAAGCCCGTGATATCGTTAAAGAAGAAGCGTCACGTGCTGGTTGTGCTTACGTTAATCACCGTTGGTTAGGTGGTATGTTAACTAACTTTAAAACAGTTAAACAATCCATCAAACGTCTTCACGACTTTGAAGCAATGTTATTAGACGGTAGCTTAGAAAAATTCGGCAAAAAAGAAGCTTTAGGTTATAAGCGCGAAATCGAAAAATTAGAGCGCTCAATTGGTGGTATTAAAGATATGGGTGGCCTGCCAGATGCGATTTTCATTATTGACGTTGGTCATGAAAGCGGCGCAATTACTGAAGCGGCTAAATTGGGCATTCCAGTGATTGGTATTGTCGATACAAACAATTCACCAGATGGTGTAGCTTACGTTATTCCTGGTAACGATGACTCTTCACGTGCTATTCGTTTATATGCACGTGGTATGGCAGATGCGGTTTTAGAAGGACGCCAAAATGCTATTGCTGAGATTGTTAAATCAGCGCAAGAAGAAATAGTACCAGCGGAAGTTGCAATAGCGGAATAATTCATTAGAGCAAAAAGGGGCTCGTAGCCCCTTTTTCTATTTATATAATATTGATCAATATTTAGAAAATTAAGATTAGGAGCTAAAAAATGGCTGAAATTACCGCAAGTATGGTAAAAGAATTACGTGAGCGCACAGATGCACCAATGATGGACTGTAAAAAAGCGCTTACTGAGGCTGAAGGCGATATGATGCGCGCAGAAGAAATCTTGCGTGTTCGTTTTGGTAATAAAGCTAGCAAAGCAGCAGGCCGAGTGGCGGCTGAAGGTACAGTGGGCATTGCAATTTCTACGGATGGTAAATCGGGTGCAATGATTGAAGTAAACTCTGAAACAGACTTCTGTGCAAAAAATGAAGACTTTTTGAAGTTCGTTAGTGAATTAGCCACAATCGTATCAAACAGCAATCCTGCTAATATCGAAGAGGTTGCTGCATTGCCAATGCGCGGCACTACAGTTGAAGAAACTCGTGCACAATTGGTTGGTAAGATTGGCGAGAATATTACGCCTCGTCGTTTTGTGCGTCCAAATGTACAAGGTAAATTGGTTAGCTATATTCACGGTAGTAAAATTGGCGTTTTAGTCGATTTAGTGGGCGGTGATGACGCTTTAGCAAAAGATTTAGCGATGCATATTGCTGCTGCTAAACCTAAATCATTAGATGCTTCTGGTATTGATGCGAGCTTGATTGAAGCCGAACGTCGTGTTGCTATTGAAAAAGCAAAAGAAGCAGGCAAACCAGATGCGATGTTGGAAAAAATTGCCGATGGTACTGTGCAAAAATTCTTAAAAGAAGTAACATTGTTAAGTCAAATCTTTGTTAAAGATGACAAAATGACGATTGAGCAATTATTAAAATCTAAAAACGCTTCAGTTGCATCATTCTCTATGTTTACAGTGGGTGAAGGCATTGAAAAAGTTGTAGTTGACTACGCCGCCGAAGTTGCCGCAGCAGCTAAGGTTTAAATTGTTTTAAAAATTAAGTGGGTTTGGCAAATTGCCAGGCTCACTTTTTTTTCGTCTATTGCTAGGCTATATGACTAAAATTGAATTTACGTTTATTTAAAGTCGTATAAAGCTGTACGAAACTCCATTAAACTAAATTTAAAGAGTATGAAAATTTAGTAAAATTATGGTGTTTGTGATTAAATAATCAAACTATTAAAGCAGGGTGAATCATGGCAAAACCAGCCTACAAACGCATACTACTTAAACTTTCTGGCGAAGCGTTGATGGGTGACGATGCCTACGGCATTAATCGCAGCACCATTAATAATATCGTTGCGCAAATTAAAGAAATCGTTGATTTGGGCGTTGAGGTCGGAGTAGTGATTGGTGGTGGTAATATTTTCCGTGGTGTTGCACCTGCAGCTGAGGGTATGGATAGGGCCACTGCAGATTATATGGGAATGCTAGCCACCGTGATGAATGCGCTTGCGCTCCAAGATGCCATGCGCCATATTGGTGTTGAGGCGCGCGTTCAAAGTGCATTAGGTATCGAATTTGTTGAGCCATATGTGCGCGCCAAAGCCTTGCGCGCTTTAGAAAAAGGTCGTGTTGTGATTTTTGGTGCAGGTACTGGTAACCCTTTCTTTACCACTGACACCGCTGCCGCTTTGCGTGGCATGGAAATCGATGCTGATATTGTATTAAAAGCCACCAAAGTGGATGGTGTTTACACGGCAGACCCTAAGAAAGACTCCACCGCAACTAAATATGAAATGGTGACATTTGACGAAGCCATTTCAAAAGATTTAAAAGTGATGGATGCTACTGCGTTTACATTATGTCGTGATCAGAGAATGCCAATTGCGGTATTTAATATTTTTAAAGCCGATGCTTTAATGCGCGTAGTAATGGGTGAAAATGAAGGTACCCGCGTGGTTGTATCCTAAATAATTTTGTTTGCATTCATAAAAAGTAAAGTTGGAGAAACACATGTTGGAAGAAATTAAAAAAAGCGCCGATTTAAAAATGCTAAAATCATTAGAATCACTTAAAAATGATTTAGCAAAAATACGCACAGGCCGCGCACATACTGGCTTGCTAGACCATGTGATGGTGGAATATTACGGCTCAATGGTGGCTGTAAACCAAGTGGCAAACGTTAATTTGGGCGATGCGCGCACCATTAACGTTCAGCCTTATGAAAAAAATATGATTGGCAAAGTTGAGAAAGCGATTCGCGATTGCGATTTGGGATTAAACCCTGCAACCAACGGTGACTTGATTCGCGTACCAATGCCAATGCTTACAGAAGAGCGCCGCCGTGATTTAACCAAAATTGTGCGTACAGAAGGCGAAGGCGCTAAAGTGGCTATTCGCAATGTGCGCCGCGATGCTAATGATGCCTTGAAGAAATTGTTAAAAGATAAAGAAATAGGCGAAGATGATGAGCGCCGTGCGCAAGATGAAGTGCAAAAAATGACGGATAAAGCGGTGGTTGAAGTGGATAAATTGCTACAGGCTAAAGAAACTGATTTGATGGCGGTTTAGTTGCTTAGTATGAAGTTTTTTCCCAAATCATCAAAAAGCTCTACACAAGCAATCCCTGAATCAGCTGAAATTCCTCAGCATATCGCGGTGATTATGGACGGTAATGGACGTTGGGCCAGAAAACGTTTTTTACCGCGCGTTTCTGGCCATAAACGGGGTGTTGAAATTGTGCGTGATTTGGTGAAGCAATGCGCGCAAATGGATGTAAAGTTTTTAACGCTATTTGCTTTTAGTAGTGAAAATTGGCGCCGACCCGATGATGAAGTCTCATTCTTGATGGGTTTATTTATAGAAGCGCTTAAACGCGAAGTGATTAAACTGCATGACAATAATATACGCCTAGTGTTAATTGGTGACCGCTCGCGTTTTAACGCGGATTTAGTGGCGCAAATTGAATCTTCTGAACAATTAACGGCTAATAATACCGGTTTAACCTTAAGCATTGCGGCTAATTATGGCGGGCGCTGGGATATTTTACAGGCGACCAATAAAATGATTAAGGAGCTACCAGCTAAACAGGGCGTCTTTACTGAAGAAGATATGGCGCCTTACTTATCCATGCATTACGCACCAGAACCCGATTTGTTTATTCGCACTGGAGGCGAAAAACGCGTGAGTAACTTTTTGCTTTGGCAGTTGGCGTATACCGAATTATATTTTACCGACACGCTTTGGCCTGATTTTGACTCCAAGGCATTTACCGCGGCTATTAGTTCTTATAAACAAAGAGAGCGTCGTTTTGGTCGCACCAGCGAGCAATTGACGGCGGGTAATTAGTTTAAATATGCTTAAAACCCGCGTGATTACTGCCGTCCTATTGTTCGCCTTTTTTATTCCTGCACTATTTATATTAGGTAATGTCAGTTGGGCTTATGCCATGTTAGTTTTTTGCTTATTGGGCTTATATGAGTGGGGCGGAATGATTCAATTAAGCTCAATGCAAAATAAATTTTATGTGGGTTTTGCTGCCTTTGCAGGCTTGCTTGGCGTTTATTTATTGCAGCAATTTGGTTTTCATCAATTCTTTTTTAATTCGCTATTAGTGTTTGTGATTGTTGCCATTTTTTGGTTTTTTGTAGTGCCAATTTGGTTTAAAACAAAAACGGTCATAGGCAATAAATTACTGATGTCTGCACTGGGTTTGCTTCTGATAGCTTCACTTTGGTTGGCTTTAATTTGTGCAAAAGGTGCTGATCCATTGTTGTTATTGTTGTTGCTGGCAACGATTTGGATTGCTGATAGTGCAGCCTATTTTGCAGGCAAAAATTTTGGTAAACATAAATTAGCACCACATATCAGCCCTGGAAAAACGTGGGAAGGTGTGTTAGGTGCTATGATTGCCGTTACAGCATTTGGCGCAATTATTTATTTTAATGATGGGCTTGGTTTTCATCAGATGGTTGTTTTCCCCGGTTTGTGGCTTATCGTAGGCTTAGGCGTAGTGGGTGATTTATTCGAATCTTTAATGAAGCGGCAGGCTAATCTTAAAGATAGTGGCCATTTATTGCCAGGACATGGCGGCATTTTGGACCGAGTTGATGGCATTATTCCTAGCTTGCCTATTGCTATACTCATGATTTACACCAATTCCTATTTCAATACGATTGCTTAAATTGCAAAAAATTACTATTTTAGGTAGCACAGGCACTATTGGTTTACAAACACTGGATGTAATTGCGCGACATGCAAGTTTGTATGAAGCTTATGCGCTTGCCGCCAACTCAAATGTAGAAGTGATGTTAAAACAATGTTTGCAATTTAAACCGAAAATTGCGGTATTACTGAATGAACATTCAGCGCTGAATTTGCGTGAAAAATTAAAAGTGGCAGGTAGCCAAACAACCGTGTTGTCTGGCATGAAAGGCTTAGAACAAGTGTCCAGTGATTCGGCTGTTGATATTGTAATGGCGGCTATTGTGGGCGCGGCGGGCTTAAAGCCGGCAATGGCGGCAGCACTTGCAGGTAAACGCATTTTGCTGGCGAATAAAGAAACCTTAGTGATGGCGGGTAGTTTGTTTATGCAGGCGGTTAAAGCGGGAGGCGCCACTTTACTGCCAATTGATAGTGAGCATAACGCGATATTTCAAGTGATGCCATCACAGCAATTAAGTCATTTAAGTGATAGCGGCATTCGCAAAATTCTGCTGACCGCATCTGGCGGGCCTTTTAGGCGATATACGCAAACACAACTGCAAGCAGTTACCCCAGCAATGGCCCTTAAACACCCTAATTGGGTTATGGGTGCCAAAATCACCATTGATTCAGCCACGCTCATGAACAAAGGTTTAGAGGTGATTGAAGCTCATTGGCTATTTAACGCCAAGCCCGAGCAAATTGAAGTGGTTGTGCATTCACAAAGCGTCATTCACTCCATGGTGGAATATATTGATGGTAGCGTGCTGGCGCAACTTGGCAACCCTGATATGCGCACACCAATTGCATATGCACTGGCATATCCGAACCGCATTGAATCAGGCGTAGCACCTCTTAATCTGTTTGAAATTGCCAAGCTTGAATTTGAGGCGCCAGACACTAAACGCTTTCCATGTTTGCAGTTAGCTTATGATGCTTTAGTGTTAGGTGGCACCGCGCCAGCCATATTAAACGCTGTGAACGAGGTAGCAGTTGAATCGTTTTTAAACAACCAAATCCACTTTTTAAGCATTCCTGTATTGATTGAAAAAGCACTAAATTCCATACAATCTGAGTCAGTTTCATCGTTAGAGCAACTTCAGGCAGTTGATGCAGAGGCCAGAAAATTTGCACAAAACCATATTGCCAAACAACAGAAAGCATTAATGGCATGATGACCTTAATCGCCTTTATCACCACAATTGGAATATTAGTGGCGATACACGAATACGGCCATTTTCAGGTAGCGCGCTTGTGTAATGTTAGAGTGCTGCGCTTTTCAATTGGTTTTGGCAAACCACTGTGGAAAAAAACCTTTGGTAAAGATAATACAGAATTTGTGCTTGCCGCCATTCCGCTTGGTGGCTTTGTCAAAATGCTAGATGAGCGTGAGCTAAAAGCTGAGCGCGAATCGGCGCTCGAAAGTGGGCAAATTGTTGAGAAAACTGATTATTCCGAAGCTGAATTAAAACGTGCTTTTAACCGCCAAAACGTTTGGAAACGTATTGCCATTGTATTGGCTGGGCCAGTCGCTAACTTATTATTAGCGATCTTGCTTTACTGGGTTTTGTTAATGCAAGGCGTTACAGGTATGCGCCCAATAGTGGGTGAGGTTGAAGATAATAGCTTAGCCGCAAACGCGGGTTTTAAAAGTGGTGAAGTCATTCAAAAAGTAGCTGGCATGCCAATTAAAACTTGGGCAGATGCGCGTTGGATATTATTACAGCAATCGCTTGCGAGCAAAATAGTTGCTATTGAAACGCTAAGTGAAAATGATGACTTGAATACGCATGTGCTGAACTTTGACGGTATTGATAGCGACCCTGAGATTGATATTCTCAAAAAAGTGGGCATGGAGATGATGAGCCCAACACTTGCGCCTGTTTTGGGTGAAATACTACCCAATAGTGCAGCGCAAAAATCCAATATGCAAGTTAACGACAAAGTATTGAGCATTGATAACGTCAGCATGCAGGATTGGGAAAGCGTGGTTAACACGGTCAAAAAAAATCCTAACCAAGTTTTGCAATTTAAAATAGCGCGCGAGAGAGAGATGCTGACTATTTTGGCAACGCCTGAGCAAGTAACAGAAAATGGCAAAAAAATTGGTAGGCTAGGCGCGAGCTTGAAGATTGACCAAGCAGTATTAGATAAGCTATTGATTAAAATACAATACACAGCCATTCAAGGCTTGCAAAAAGCTGTAATAAAGACTTTAGATACAGCCATATTTAGCCTAAAAATGCTGGGTAGAATGTTGACTGGTCAGGTTTCAATTAAAGGAATTAGTGGCCCAGTAACCATTGCAACTTTCGCAGGCGAGAGTGCCAATTTGGGGCTTGGCACTTTCCTAAACTTTTTGGCATTAGTTAGCATAAGTATTGGGGTGCTCAACCTTTTACCAATACCTGTGTTAGATGGCGGGCATTTAATGTATTATATTGTTGAAATATTTAAGGGTTCGCCAGTGTCAGATCAAACTATGTTAGCTGGGCACAAAATAGGGTTCGTGTTGTTAGGCTTGCTAATGACCATTGCCATTTTTAATGACTTTAATAGACTAATTACGGGTTAATCATTTGTTTAAAATCCGCCATATCCCTGCCATTTTTTTTGCACTCTCAAGTCAGCATGTGTTGGCGGTTGAGCCATTTGTAGTTAAAGATATTCGCGTAGAGGGCTTGCAACGTACTGAAGCGGGAACAATCTTTAATTATCTGCCTGTACAAGTGGGTGATGTGATGAGCGATGAAAAAGCGACTCAGGCGATTAAATCACTCTACAACACAGGCTTTTTTAAAGACGTGCGTATAGAGGCTGAAGGTCAAGTGCTAGTTGTCACTGTGCAAGAGCGCTCTGCAATTGCCAAAATTGATTTTAGTGGCAATAAATCGTTTCCTTCTGACAAAATGACCGAAGGCTTAAAGCAAATTGGTATTTCAGAAGGTTTAATCTTTGATAAATCGCAGCTGGATCGTGCAGAGCAAGAGATTAAGCGTCAATATTTAGCGCAAGGTAAATATGGTGCCAACGTAAAAGCAGTTGTTAGCCCCTTAGAGCGCAACCGCGTTGCAGTGCGCTTTGAGATTGAAGAGGGCGTAGTTGCGAAAATTCGCGATATTAATATTATTGGTAATACCGTCTTTACCACAGAAGATTTACGAGCTGAATTTTTGCTCACCACACCAAACTGGATGAGTTGGTGGAATAAAGACGACCAATACTCTAAGCAAAAGCTGACGGCGGATTTGGAAACATTAAAATCGTTTTACATGAATCAAGGCTATTTAGAGTTTTCTGTTGATTCGACTCAAGTGTCAATTTCACCTGATAAACAAGATATTTACATTACTGTAAACGTCACTGAGGGTGAAAAATATACCATTAGTGATGTAAAACTGGCTGGTGAGTTGCAGGTTCCAGAAGCCGACCTTAAACCGTTGATTAAAATAGCGAAAAATGATACTTTCAACAGGCAATTGGTCACTGAATCGAGCAAAGCGATTAGTGATAGATTGAGTAATGATGGTTATGCGTTTTCTAATGTCAATGCTATTCCTGAGATTGATAAAGTCAACCATACAGCTGCGTTTACTTTTTTTGTAGACCCGGGCAAACGTGTGTTCGTGCGCCGTATTAACTTAACTGGTAATGCTCGCACGCGTGATTCTGTTTTACGCCGTGAGATGCGTCAGCTGGAATCGGCTTGGTATGCAGGCGATAAAATTGACCGCTCTAAGGTGCGTTTAGAGCGTTTACAGTATTTCGATAATGTAAATATTGAAACGCCAGCTGTACCCGGCAGCAGCGATCAAGTCGATATAAATATTAATGTAACCGAAAGATCGACTGGCAGCGTGCAGTTTGGAGCGGGTCTATCCAGTAACGAAGGCGTGGTTTTAGGTGTTACGGTTAATCAGCAAAACTTTTTAGGTACAGGTAACAGAGTTTCGGCGCAAATAAATACCGGTCAAGTGAACACTACTTATTCACTGTCGTTTACGGACCCATACTTTACACCTGATGGAATTAGCCGTGGGTTTGATGTTTACAGACGCGATGTTAATACCCAATCCTTAGATATTGGTACATACAACAGCTCCTCATATGGCGCAGGGGTACGTTTTGGTTTGCCTTTAAGTGAGCGCGACTTTTTTAGTGCGGGTTTAACAGCTGATTATACAAAAATTGATTTGTCTGATAATAGCCCAAAACAGTATTTAGATTTTTGCGGAAATTTAAGTGGTTGTAGCAATAACTCATTGCAGCTCTCCTTAGGCTGGACACACGATTCGCGAGACAACACTTTATTTCCAAATGATGGCGTTTTACAGCGTTTAACTGCTGAAGCTAGTGTGCCAGGATTAGATTTACAGTATTACAAAATTGAGTATAAGCATGCTTGGTATAAAGAAATATTTAGTGATACAACGTTGTTGTTAAATGGTGAACTAGGTTTTGCGGATAGTTACGGTAGCGATGTATATCCGTTCTTTAAAAACTTTTATCTTGGCGGCGTAAACTCAGTGCGCGGATATGAAAATGGGGCAATTGGCCCACGTGATATTGATCCTGTAACAGGCCAAGATTTTGCGGTTGGCGGCACTCGACGAATATTAGCCAATGCCGAGTTATTTGTACCTGTACCTTTGATTAAAAATTCATCACAATTTCGTTTGAGCACGTTTTTTGATGCAGGTAATGTTTACTCAGAAAATGAGTCGCTCAGCTTGGGTGAATTACGATACTCAACCGGCGTTGGTATTAGTTGGTTTTCACCTTTTGGTCCTTTAAAACTGGTGTTTGCAAAAGCGCTTAATGCAAAAGATAGTGATCAGACCGAAACACTGCAATTCCAGCTTGGCCAGCAGTTTTAAAGTTGCAGTAGTGATAATATAACCAATTAACAGAAAATTAGCTTAAATGGGTTCTAGGCCCATGTTGTGAGGAGATGGAATTGAATCAAATATTAAAAACCATAGTTTCTGCTAGCTTGTTTGCACTTATTACTATTTTAAGTAGTAACGCAGTTGCAGCTGAGCTTAAAGTGGGCTATGTGCAAGTCGATAAAATTTTGCAAGAAGCACCACAAACGGCTGAAAGTGGTAAAAAATTAGAGCGTGAATTTAGCCCTCGCTCGCAAGAGCTTGACCGAACACAAAAGCAAATTCGAGATATAGAGGTCAGCTTAGATAAAGAAGGCGTCACGCTTTCAGAATCAGAAAGACGCAATAAAGAGCGCGACGTATCAAATCTTAAAATTGAGTTTCAGCGTAAACAGCGCGAATTGCGTGAGGATATAAATTTACGTAAAAATGAAGAGCTTTCCGTATTACAAGATCGTATTAACAAGGCTGTACAAACCGTATCTGAAACCGATGGCTACGATTTAGTGGTTTACGGGGGAGTGGCTTACGCTAGCAAAAAAATTGATATTACGGATAAAGTATTAAAACTTTTAGGTAAAAAATAAGCTCGGTGTTATCTCAACATCCCTTTTCATCTCGATGTTTTTATGAGTATTCAATTAACGCTGCAAGAAATCACAGAGCAATTAGGTGGGACAGTTACAGGCTTTGAAGGAACTCTGATTAAACGAGTTGGTTCTCTTGGTTTTGCACAAGCGGGCGCTATCAGTTTTTTTAGTGATATTAAATATACAACGCAACTACATAATACGACCGCTAGCGCGGTAATCATTAAACCAGAGCACGCCGGGTTAACCACTCTCCCCAAAATTATTAGCGATAATCCTTATACGTATTTTGCTCGGCTATCGCAATTGTTTAATCCAGAGTACGTTGCGCCAATCGGAGTGCAATCCACGGTGGTGATTGACGCTACTGCTCGAATTTCTGATAGTTGTAGTATTGGTGCCAATACTTTAATTGAAGCCAATGTCACGCTGGGTGAAAATGTAACGATTGGCCCAGGCTGTATGATTGAACGCAATTCATTCATTGGCGACAACACAAAATTAGAAGCAAATGTCACCATCAAACATAACACCCAAATTGGGCGAAACTGCCATTTGTTTTCGGGCTGTGTGATAGGAAATGATGGGTTTGGCTATGCCGAAAGCGCAACGCCAGACAATCAAAAATACTGGATTAAAATTCCGCAAATAGGGCGTGTCGTTATACATAACTATGTGGATATTGGCGCTAATACTACTGTCGACCGTGGCACCATTGATGATACGATAATTGAAGAGGGTGCTAAGCTGGATAACCTAATTCAAATTGCACACAACTGCCGCATTGGCGCGCATACTGTGATTGCGGGTTGTGTGGGTATTGCAGGTAGCGCGGTGATAGGCAAGCATTGCAAAATTGGTGGCGCAGCGATGATTTTAGGGCATTTAAGCATCGCCGATAATGTCACCATTTCACCTGGCAGTATGGTTATGCGTTCAATTCAAAAATCGGGTACTTATACAGCATTGATGCCGTTTCAAGAACACGATGCTTGGCTAAAAACGGCTGCAAATATTCGCCACCTTAGTCAATTAACAGATAAAATGAAACAATTAACAGATAAAATAAAAAGCTTAGAAGAAACGGTTGAAAAATTAACTTCTCAACGTCAAACATAGAGAATGATATGACAGAATCAAATAAAAACGATACAAACGCAATGGATATTCATGAGATTTTAGACCACCTTCCGCACCGATATCCATTTGTATTGATTGACCGCGTGATCTCGATGGAGATTGGCAAAGAAATTACAGCATTAAAGAATGTTAGTGTCAACGAGCCATTTTTTCCAGGGCACTTTCCTTACCATCCTGTGATGCCAGGCGTCTTGATTGTTGAAGCAATGGCGCAAGCGGCAGCTATTTTGTCTTTTAGAACAATGGGCACTAAACCGACTGATGATTCTGTGTACTATTTTGCTGGTATCGATAGCGCACGTTTTAAAAAACCAGTTTCGCCAGGCGATCAAATTATTTTAAATGTGAAAATTGACCGCGTTTTAAAAGGTATTTGGAAATACTCTGGTGTTGCGACAGTAGACGGTGCCATCGTTGCTGAAGCTAGTATGATGTGTATTTTAAAAGCTATAGAAAATGAATAATAACAATAAATTAAAGTTTTAATTTAAAGCAAAAAGTAAGTAAATTTATCCCAAAAAATGCCTGTTAAAATTCACTCAACTGCCATTATTGACCCAAAAGCGGAGTTAGATTCAAGCGTTACGGTTGGTGCTTATTCTGTTATCGGAGCTAATGTTAAAGTGGATGCAGGCACTACTATTGCCAGCCATGTTGTTTTACAAGGCCCAACTACCATTGGCAAAAATAATCAGATTTTTCAATTTTCATCCTTAGGCGAGGCGCCGCAAGATAAAAAATACCGTGATGAGCCAACCACTTTAGAAATGGGCGATAATAATACTATTCGTGAGTTTTGCACCTTTAATCGCGGCACAATTCAAGATAAAGGGGTAACTAAAATTGGTAACGATAATTGGGTGATGGCTTATGTGCATATCGCTCACGATTGTACGATTGGCAATAATACTATCCTTGCCAACAATAGCTCGCTTGCAGGCCATGTGGACATTCATGATTACGCAATTCTTGGTGGATTTACCCTGATTCATCAGTTTTGCAAGATTGGTGCGCACGTTATTACAGCTGTGGGTTCAGTCGTTTTTAAAGATATTCCACCTTATGTCACCGCTGCTGGCTACGATGCCAAGCCGCATGGTATCAATTCAGAAGGCTTAAAACGCCGGGGCTTTAGTCCAGACAGCGTCACACAAATTAAACGCGCTTACAAAGCGCTGTATCGTAATGGATTAAGTTTAGAAGAAGCTAAAATTGAACTATCCAATATGCAAAAAGATTGCCATGAAATTGCCATGCTATCCGACTTTTTAACCGTTTCTACCCGCGGCATCGTCCGCTAATTAGTGTCGTCATGCCAAAAATTGCAATAGTGGCTGGTGAAGCCTCAGGGGATTTGTTGGGCAGCCATTTGATACGCGCATTAAAAGCACAGCGAAGTGATTTAACCTTTGTTGGCATTGCTGGGCCTAAAATGATGGCCGAAGGCGCCAAATCATTATTCTCAATCGAAAAATTGTCCGTTCGTGGCTATGTAGAGGTGCTTATGCATCTTTATGGCTTATTAAAACTTCGCAAAAGCTTATTTCAGCAATTACTAACTGAAAAACCCAGTATTTTTATTGGTGTAGATGCGCCTGATTTTAACCTGTGGCTTGAGCGAAAATTTAAACAAAATGATATAACGGCTATTCACTATGTAAGCCCTTCTATATGGGCGTGGCGTGGCGGGCGTGTCGCTAAAATAAAACGTGCTGTCAGTCATGTTTTGGCCTTATTTCCTTTTGAACCAGTGTTGTATAAAGCAGAAAATGTGCCTGTTACCTATGTTGGGCACCCCTTGGCAGATGAATTCCGATTAGAGCCTGATACGCAAGCCGCGCGCGAAACGCTTAAAATTAAGCAAGATAAGTTAGTGTTCGCCATGTTGCCAGGCAGCCGTCAAAGTGAAGTAAAACAGCATGCCAGTTTATTTGTTAAAACCGCACGTATACTCACTAAGCAACATGTTGCCGACCCAACATTGCCTGCAGAGTTTCATCCTATCCAGTTTTTAGTGCCGCTGATTACACGCGAAACACGTGAAATTTTTGAGCATGCTATTCACGATAGTTATACTGAATATCCAAATGTGGCACTCAATCTGCAGATATTATTTGGCCATGCCCATGATGCAATAGAAGCGGCTGATATTGTAATTGTGGCCTCTGGCACAGCGACATTAGAAGCAGCTTTACTTAAAAAACCAATGGTAATAACATATCGCATGCCAACGTTAAGCTGGTGGATATTAAAGCGGATGCGCTATCAGCCATTTGTTGGATTACCTAATATATTGGCAGGCAAGTTTTTGGTTCCAGAGTTATTACAACAGGAAGCCACTCCACAAAATTTGGTCGATGCCACCACTAGACTTTTAAGCGATACAAATTATTGTGATGAAATTAAGCAAATATTCACCAATATTCATCTTAATTTAAAACAAAATACGGCAGAAAAAGCCGCCGCCGTCATTTTGAGCTATTTAAAATAAATTAATTAAAAGACGTTTGAACAACCAGCAAATTATTTGTGGTGTAGATGAAGCGGGGCGTGGCCCTTTGGCTGGCAGTGTTTATGCCGCTGCCGTCATTTTAGATGCAAATAATCCGATTATTGGCTTAGCTGACTCTAAAAAGTTATCAGAAAAAAAGCGTAACTTTTTAAGCGTAGAAATCAAAGCCAAGTCCCTAGCTTGGGCAATCGCCAGTTGTAGCGCGCAAGAAATCGACGAAATCAATATTCTGCAAGCAAGCTTACTAGCCATGAAGCGTGCTATTGAATCGCTTGTTTTATCACCTGAATTGATTGCAATGGCTAAATCAGGCCAAGTATCAGTGCAAGTAGATGGCAATAAATGCCCTAAAATAAGCTGGCCGTGCGAGGCAATTGTGAAGGGCGATAGTAAAGTGCAGGCTATTTCAGCGGCTTCAATTTTGGCAAAAGTAGCACGCGATGCTGAATTGTATGCATTGGATAAAACCTATCCAAAATATGGTTTTGCCAAGCACAAAGGCTATCCTACTGCCTACCATATAAAAATGCTAAATATTTACGGAGTTACTTCAGTACATCGACTCACTTACGCGCCAGTTAAGGTGCTAATTAAATAGTAATAATTTAATGTTAAATTAGGCTAGCAACAAGAATACAGTCGGCCTTTTATGTAAATCAGGTAAAGGCGACTTTTTCCAATTCGCAATTGATTTAGTAACAATCAATTCGCTAACCAAACTTATATCACATGCAACACATAGCCTTGTATTGGGTTGGCAAGTGCTTAAAATCGCATCTAACATATGTTGATTACGGTAGGGTGTTTCTATAAATAACTGCGTTTCTTTGTGTAACAGTGAACGCTTTTCGATTTCTTTTAATTTATTGTTGCGCGCTAATTTATCGACAGGCAAGTAGCCTAAAAATGAAAACTGCTGCCCATTTAACCCGCTAGCCATCAGGCTAAGCAAAATAGAACTTGGCCCCACAAAAGGCACCACATTTATGCCTTTTTGATGTGCTAATTCAACCAATTTTGCACCCGGATCGGCCACACCAGGGCAGCCAGCGTCAGACATTAAGCCAATGTTTTTGCCTGCTAATAATGGCGCTAATAGTGCAGAAACATCTTTATCGGCAGTGTGCTCATTTAATAAATTTAAAGTTAGCTCGCGCACGGGTTTAATGGTTTTGATAGTGCTTAAAAAGTGGCGTGCTGATTTTTCACTTTCAACCACAAAAGTATCCAGTTTCTGCGCAAAAGCAATCACATCAGGCGGCAAAACTTGATTGATATTGTCTTCACCAAGCGTGACAGGAATTAAATATATGGAACCAAGTGTGCTCATCTTTTCTTGCCGATTAGTACTTTACTTGTGCTCTGTAAATTAGCGTCACTTTATCTTCAGCGGGAATTTCTATTTTCCATTCAGCCAAATGACTATTTACTTTGGTATGTGGTTTGCTCTCACTGATGATTTTCCAATCGCCGCTAATGGGCTCTTGTACAGTAACAGTTACTTTTTCTTTTTTAGTATTTTTAAGGGTTAATTCAAAAGCACTTTCATATAAATTATTGCCTTTAGATGAGCTTGGCAGTACTTTGAAATCAGTTTGTTTTTTATCGGCGTTTACATCAAAGACATCGCCCAGCTTTAAACGCACCGTTTCATTTTTTGGTGTGTGGTCAATCTTGTCTTCACCCACAAATTGAGAATTGCCTCGGCTATCATTTTTATACACGCGCAATATCCCTTTTGGTAAAGGCATGCCTAATTTTGCGGCTTCTTTGTTGTCAAATTCAATAAAAACACCAATTTTCATTTTACTGCCAATTTCGCCATATTGGCCTTGATAATAGTAATCAGCGCCACGCAACACTAATTCTTTACGCACAGGCACACTGGTGGCCGATAATAAGGCGACTTGCTTAATTTGATTTTCGGCAATAGTGGTAGGGCGCTCTAGTGAATATAAGTGATATTCTAGCAATGACTCTTCTGCCATCGGAGCGATGGCTTCTGCCATCATCACTTTGTTTTTGCGCATTTGCAATTCCATGTCGCGTGTTGATTGTTGCACGCGACTGACATCACCTGCTACCAATTGCAATTTTGCATTTTTATAAGCCGCGCCACTACTGTTGGTTAAGGTGACCCAGCCAGATAAATCCAGCATATTTTCTTTACTATTTAATTCCGCCACATAATCCGCTTTCCAGCCTAAACCACCTGTTAGATAGCTTAACTCAATGGTTTGATCTGTAGCACCTTTGTTATTGATTAGAGTCACTAAAGTAGGGCGATCGCGTAAGTTTGCGGGTACATTGTCATATACAATACGACCATTAATACCGGTTTCAATGCGATTGCCTATCTTTAACACCACTCCATTGTTGGCCGATAAAACAGTCGCTTGTTCAGTTGATTCAAGGCCTGAAGCTGGATTCGTTTTAATTAAACCAACCGTTTTACCCACATATTTTTCTAATAATTTTGCAGGAGTCAGTAAATCAAAATCAAAATTTTGTTCTAATAAATTTAGACTTCCTGGTGAATTAATGCTACGCAATAAGGCGGTTTCTGGGCGAATCTGGGCGCTTACATTGCTCAACGCAAGTGCATTTATGCCAGCATTTAATTGTATTTTGCGCGTATCTTTTACCAAGGCTAAATCGTCGTTATAAATGGTTACAGCAACGCTTTGTTGGTCGTTTAAAGTGCTGGTGGTTTCACTGGTCGCATTTTCCAAAGAATATGCTCCCATCGAAATTAGGCTGGTAATCGCTAAAGTGATTATGTGGCGTTTAAACATAATGATTCTCCTAATTAGTCATAAAAGCATAACGATTTTCACTAGATTACGCTGACACCTTCGTTTTCCAGCATGGTAATAAGCTTGATTAAAGGTAAGCCAATCAATGCGTTAGGGTCTTCGCCCAGCATACGTTCGATTAACGCAATGCCTAATCCTTCCGATTTTGCACTGCCCGCACATTGGTAGGGTTTTTCTTTGTTTAAATAGTTTTCAATTTGAGAGTCAGTTAATTGCCTAAAGCGAACCAAATAAGGCATAACTTCAGACTGCATATGGCCAGTAGCGGCGTTAAACAAGCATAAGGCACTATAAAACGTTACTTCACGTCCACGCATCATTTGTAATTGTTTAGTGGCATTTTGATGATTGAGTGGCTTGCCCAGTTGCAGCCCATCCAGACTGGCTACTTGATCGCTGCCAATTATCAAGGCATGCGGATATTCAATCCCTACTTTTCTGGCTTTATCTTGTGAAAGCCTCAAAGCGGTTTCACAGGGGTTTTCGTTTTCGAATGCGGTTTCATCTACATGCGGCGCAACACTACTAAACTGAATTTGTAGCTTTTTTAAAAGCTCACGCCTGTAGGTGGAGGATGAGGCTAGGATTAAGATTTTTTTCATAATTTATTATTAATAAAACTAAAATTAATTGGCTATTAAAAAACAAAAGCCGATAGATGGTGCTATCGGCTTTTATAAAGTGCTAAGTACTTATTCTGGTTGAATTTCTAATAAAGATTCGTCAGGCGTTACGGTGTCGCCTTTGCTTACATGCACAGCAACAACAGTACCTGTTTTAGAAGTTTGAATCTCGTTTTCCATTTTCATGGCTTCTATCACTAAAACACCATCGCCAGCGGTCACTTTATCACCCACTTTTACTTTTACCGCCACAATAGTGCCCGGCATGGCTGTGGTTACACAGCCTGTATGATGTGGGCGAGGGCGGCCATTAGCGGTTGCGCCTGATTTCTTTTTACCTACACTCTTGCCGCCAGTGCTACTGCCTTTACCAGAAACCTCAATCTCGCTTAATGTTTCTACAATCACTTCTTCAGCAATACCATCTACAGACACATAGAAAGGTCGTTGCTCTTCACCAGCATGGCCGCTACCAGTTAATTTGATATGGAAAGTTTCGCCATGTAACGTAACTTTAAATTCGTTAGGTGCATAACGCGCCGCGCCAGTATTAGCGGCTTCTTTAGTTAATAATGGATCGGCTTTAAGCGTACCTGCATTACGTTCTTGCAAAAAGGTTTTCCCAATATCAGGAAACATGGCATAGGTTAAAACATCTTCTTCAGATTTTGCAATACGGTCTGATTCAGCTTGTAATTTAGCCATTTCTGGCTCAATTAAATCGGCGGGGCGGCATGTAATCACTTTGGCATCACCAACTGCTTGTTGTTTAACGCTGGCATTTACCATCGCTGGTGATTGGCCATATTGGCCCATTAAAAAATTTTTAACTTCATTGGTTACCGATTTATAGCGTGAACCAGTCATTACATTTAATACGGCTTGTGTACCAACAATTTGCGATGTCGGCGTCACTAAAGGAGGGTAGCCTAAATCCTCACGCACACGTGGAATTTCGGCCAGCACTTCATCCATGCGGTCAAGCGCGCCTTGCTCTTTTAGTTGATTCGATAGGTTAGAAATCATGCCGCCTGGAACTTGGTTTGCTAAAACGCGGGTATCAACACCTGTAAAATCACTTTCAAATTGCCAATATTTTTTTCGCGTTTCGCGGAAATAAGCGGTAATTTCTTGCAACCTTACAAGATCCAATCCCGTATCGTATTCAGTGCCTTTTAGCGCTGCAACGATACTTTCAGTGCTTGGGTGGCTGGCACCTTCAGCAAAAGAAGAGTTGCAAGTATCAATAATCGATGCGCCATTTTCAACACTTTTCAGCATCACCATGCTCGCTAAGCCCGATGAAGAGTGGCTATGAACATGAATCGGCAAGCTGACGGTTTGAGTGAGGGCTTTAACTAAATCGGCAGCTACTTGCGGCGTCAATAATCCAGCCATATCCTTAATACCGATACTGTCAGAACCCATACTTTCAAGCTCTTTAGCCATATTCACAAAATAAGAAACATCATGCACAGGGCTAGTCGTGTAAGAGATTGTGCCAATTGCATGCTTCTTCACTTTTTTAACGGCATTAATCGCTTCACGCAAATTGCGGGTGTCGTTCATTGCATCAAAAATACGGAAAACATCCACACCGTTATCTGCAGACTTTTGTACAAAGGCATGTACAACATCATCTGAGTAATGGCGATAACCCAGTAAGTTTTGGCCGCGCAATAACATATTAATTTGGCTGTTAGGCAGGGCTTTACGCAACTTAACCAAACGCTCCCATGGATCTTCTTTTAAATAGCGAACGCAGGCATCAAATGTGGCACCGCCCCAAGCTTCTAATGACCAAAAACCAATTGCATCCAATTTGCTGCAAATAGGCAACATATCTTCGGTGCGCAAGCGCGTAGCAATCAACGATTGATGCCCATCGCGTAAAACAAGTTCGGTAAGGTGTATTTTGCTCATAATCAGTCGTTTCTATTAAAAACTTTTTCTTAAATGCCTTCGTGTGCAGCAATTGCAGCGGATATAGCAGCGGCAATCAGTTCTGGCGGCAGTTCGGTTGCGTAGTTGGTTAGCTCTGGGTGCGTTTCAACAAAGCTAGTATTAAATTCTGCATTCTTAAAATCAGGATGCTTCATAATTTCTTGATAGTAAGGAATAGTCGTTTTAACGCCATATACCACCATGTCACCTAACGCACGGCGACCGCGCTCTACAACGCTTTCCCAATCTAATGCCCACACAGTTAGCTTGGCACACATCGAATCGTAATAGGGCGGAATCACATAACCTGTATAAATTGCTGCATCCATGCGCACACCTGGGCCACCTGGTGAATAGTAACGAGTAATTTTACCAAAGCTAGGCAAAAAGTCGTTTTTAGGATCTTCTGCATTGATGCGATATTCCATCGCAAAGCCGCGGAAACTAATTTCACTTTGTTTGTATTGCAGTGGCAAACCATAAGCAATGCGGATTTGCTCTTGTACGATATCTACGCCCGTAATGGTTTCAGTCACAGTATGCTCAACTTGCAAACGGGTATTCATTTCCATAAAGTAAAACGTATTGTCAGAATCTAGCAAGAACTCAACCGTGCCTGCATTTTCATAACCCACTGCTTTGGCTGCTTTAACCGCTAAACCGCCAATGTAGTCGCGTTGCGCTTGACTCAATTGAGGTGAAGGGGCAATTTCAATCAATTTTTGATTGCGGCGCTGAATAGAGCAATCACGCTCAAATAAATGAATCACGTTGCCTTGGCTATCAGCCAATACTTGCACTTCAATATGACGTGGATGCACCACGCATTTTTCCAAGAATACTTCAGGCTTACCAAATGCTTTACTGGCTTCTGAAATCACACGATCGTAATTAATGAGCAAATCTTTTTCAGAATCGCAACGGCGAATACCGCGGCCTCCGCCGCCGTTGGTGGCTTTCAGCATGACTGGGTAGCCAATTTTATTGGCTAATTTAAGCGCATCGTCTAAGCTTTCAAGATTGCCATCACTGCCTGGGGTACATGGAATACCGGCATCCGTCATAGCGTTACGTGCTTGTATTTTGTCACCCATTTGACGAATGACTGAAGCATTTGGACCAATAAAATTAATACCACGGCGCGCGCAAATTTCGGCTAATTCGGGATTTTCCGATAAAAAACCATATCCTGGATGCAGTGCATCGCATCCAGCTGCTACTGCTACGTTGACAATATTATGTGCATTTAAATAGCCAGCGACGGGGTCAGTACCAATGTTATATGCTTCATCCGCTTTTTTTACATGCAATGCGTGGCGATCTGCCTCTGCATAGATGGCAACAGATTTGATACCCATTTCGGAGCAAGCGCGTACAATACGAACTGCAATTTCACCGCGATTAGCAACAAGAATTTTTTTGAACACTTGGACCCTTATAGAGTTTACAACAACTTTAGTATTTAAACTTTGAGATTATAACATGCTGAAGGTGTACGCAAAATAAGCTCGTTCTTAAAAATATATCTTATTGTTATATTTAAACTATTTTAAAACATATGATGAAAATACTGTCAATTAATAACCTTGAATTTGCACTATCAGAACAATCCATGGCTGGTACATTAGCTATTTTAGAGATGGAAAGGCTGACTGATGTTTTGCTGATGCCGCAAATAGTTACAGATGAGCATAATATTAAATTCACTCTAACTGGGCATAATAAAAAATACAGCTCGCCTAGCCTGCATTTAAGTTTGGATGCCCATTTTCCAACCACCTGCCAGCGCTGTTTAAATCCCATGTCTGTTCGATTAAAATTAGAATATGATTATTTAATCACCGACAGTGAGCTTACAGAGCTTGATGAAAACGATGATTTAGATTGGCTGGAAATTTCACCTGTCATGTCAGTGCCAGCATTGGTGGAAGATGAGCTATTAATTGCGTTTCCAATCGCACCTACACATTCATCTGAGCAGCAAGGAGAATGCAAGCAGCATTTAGTGCAAAGTGACAAAAAGCCTAATCCATTTGCAGTACTTAAAGATTTGATAAAAAAATCGTCCTAATTTAGGGCGATTAATCATTTTAAAGAGCCGAATTGGCTGATTTAACGCTATTTATTTTGGTTATGTTTGCAATTTACAGCAAATTCAATTACAATTAGAAATTAACTATTTACAGCATTTGCATAAGAATTTTTTTGGAGTTTTCTAATGGCAGTTCAGCAAAACAAAAAGTCACCTTCTAAACGTGGTATGCACCGATCACATGACTTCTTAGTTAACCCACCTTTAGCTTTAGAGCCTACAACTGGCGAAACGCATTTGCGTCACCATGTAAGCCCATCTGGCTACTATCGTGGTCGTAAAGTGTTGTCTACTAAGGGTGAATAAGATTTAATTAGTCTTTTGGCTAATTTTATTGACAAATAAGCTGACTTTAAAAGTTTTATCTAGCGCGCCGTACTTTGAAAAGTGCGGCGTTTGCACATTAAGCGCGTTTGCATATTTAGTGTTTATGCAGATAACTAATATACAAAACCCACCAACGGATGATTGATTGCCTAAATTTATTGACAAACATTTCATCCTTAACATCTAATGGCTTTAATGGATATTACAATTGCAATTGATGCGATGGGTGGCGATCATGGCCCTCACGTTATCGTTCCCGCCGCTCTAAAAGCGATTAAGGAAGATGATCAGCTTAATATTGTGTTGGTCGGCTTTGAAGATGCTATACAAGCTTCACTAAAAGCATATAAATCGGCGGTCAGTCCGCGTTTACGAATACATCCAACTACGCAAGTAGTATTAATGGATGAATCACCCCAAAGCGCCTTAAAAAACAAAAAAGACTCTTCTATGCGCGTAGCCATTAATTTGGTTAAGTCGGGTGAGGCTAATGCTTGCGTCAGCGCTGGTAATACAGGCGCCTTGATGGCGACAGCACGCTTTGTGCTAAAAACCTTACCAGGCATCGATAGGCCGGCGATTGCTTCGTCTCTACCTTCCGAAAAAGGCAGGACCTATATGCTGGATTTAGGTGCAAACGCAGATTGTACCCCACAGCATTTGCTGCAGTTTGCCGTAATGGGTGCTATGCTAGTTAGCTGTGTAGAACATAAGGATAATCCTACCGTAGGCTTATTAAATATTGGCTCTGAGGATATTAAGGGTAATGAAGTCGTTAAGCAAGCGGCTGAATTATTGCGCGCCAGTCATCTTAATTTTTATGGCAATATTGAAGGCGACGATATTTTTAAAGGCACCACTGATTTAGTGGTGTGCGATGGTTTTGTGGGTAATGTCTCGCTTAAAACCACCGAAGGTTTGGCGCACATGATGGGCAAGTTTTTAACCATGGAATTTAAACGGAACTGGCTCACAAAATTAATGGCCTTAGGAGCGATGCCAGTGCTGAAAGCCTTTAAAAAACGCTTAGACCCTCGCCGTTACAATGGTGCTAGCTTTTTAGGCCTGCGCGGCATTGTGGTTAAAAGTCATGGCGGTGCCGATGAATTAGCGTTTTATTACGCCTTGCATGTCGCCATTGAAGAAGCGCGAAGTGGTGTTTTGCGCCGTATTACCGAACAATTAGAAATTGAACATTTGCAGCAACAAAATAACGCATTTGATGCCGATAATTTGGCAGAAGAAGGCATTGGCGCATGACCAAATTACACTCTAGTGATACAGAAAAGAATGCAAGAATAGCAGGAACTGGCAGCTATTTACCGCAAAGTATATTAAGCAATGCTGATTTAGAAAAAATGGTGGATACCACCGATGAGTGGATATTTAGCCGTACTGGTATTCGTGAAAGGCATATTGCTGCTGCTGACGAGTTTACCAGTGATTTAGCTTTTAATGCCGCGCAAAATGCAATTGCAAGTGCTCGCATAGAAGCCAATGCTATTGATTTAATTATTGTTGCAACTACCACGCCTGATAAAGTATTTCCAAGCGTTGCAACTATTGTGCAGCGAAAGTTGGGTATTGCTGGCTGCCCTGCATTTGATATTCAAGCCGTGTGCAGTGGATTTGTCTATGCTCTGACAACCGCTAATAATTTCATTAAAGCAGGTGGCGCAAAATGCGTACTGGTAATAGGCGCTGAAACCTTTTCGCGCATTACTGATTATACAGACCGTGGCAACTGCATTTTGTGGGGTGATGGAGCAGGCGCTATTATTCTGCAAGCCTCAATTGAAGTAGGCGTTATTTCAACGCATTTACATGCGGACGGCAACTATGAAAAAATGCTACATGTGCCACGCAAGCAAGATGGAACATCAGACACCGTCATCATGGAAGGCAACGCTGTTTTTAAAATGGCAGTCAATACACTAGACCAAATTGTGGATGAAACTTTAGCCGCAAATGGCATGCAAAAAAGTGATATTGATTGGCTGGTGCCGCATCAAGCCAACATTCGTATTTTGCAGGCGACGGCAAAGAAACTAGACATGAGCATGGATAAAGTTATAGTAACCGTTGATAAGCACGGCAATACATCTGCCGCATCTATTCCTTTGGCATTGGATGTGGCGATAAAAGATGGGCGCATTAAACGTGGCGATGTGATTTTGATGGAGGCGTTTGGTGGCGGTTTTACTTGGGGTTCAGCCCTTATCAAGTACTAAACACCAGTTAAATATTATCCTTAATTTAAATAACTAAAATATGAATCAATTTGCATTTTTCTTTCCGGGGCAAGGCTCACAATCCGTTGGCATGATGAGCGGCTTTGGTGATAACCCTTTTATCAAACAAACCTTTATTGAAGCGTCTGATATTTTGGGTGTGGATTTTTGGTCTATGGCGACGGAGCCTAATGAGTTGCTTAATTTGACGCAACATACACAACCATTAATGCTCGTTGCAGGTATTGCTACTTGGCGCGCATATCAACAAACTGGTGGCAAGCAACCCAGTATTTTAGCAGGGCATAGCTTGGGTGAATATGCCGCTTTAGTATCTGCTGGTGCACTTAGCTATGCAGATTCTTTGCCTCTAGTTAAATACCGCGCAGAAGTAATGCAAAGCGCCGTACCTGAAGGCGTGGGTGCAATGGCGGCTATACTTGGCTTGGATGACGAAACGGTTCGCGCGGTATGTTTAGAATCGGCACAAGGTGAGGTCTGCGAAGCGGTTAATTTAAACTCACCTGGCCAAGTGGTGATTGCAGGCAATAAAGCCGCCGTTGAACGTGGCATGGAAATCGCCAAAGCAAAAGGTGCGAAACGAGCATTGCCATTGCTTGTTAGCGTGTCTTCGCATTGTGCATTAATGAAACCTGCGGCAGAAAAGTTGGCTGTTTACTTAGAAAATGTGTTTGTACAAACGCCACAAATACCCGTTTTACATAATGCGGATGTAGCCAGTTATGTGAATGCGGCTGAAATTAAACAAGCATTGGTGCGCCAGCTTTACAGTCCAGTGCGTTGGGTAGAAACGGTGCAAGCGATTTATGCAAGCGGTGCTACTAATAGTGCGGAATGTGGTCCAGGAAAAGTATTGACTGGACTTACTAAGCGCATTGTGGCGGAATTACCTTGCGTTGCTTTGATTTCAAATGATGCACTTTCAGAATTTATAAGTAATAATTAAAATCAATTAGTTAAGAGGTTTACTTAATGTCAAATATTCAATTATTAAATGGCCAAATTGCTTTGGTAACAGGAGCAAGTCGTGGCATTGGTGCAGCAATTGCCGCTGAACTGGGTCAGCAAGGGGCGACAGTGATTGGCACGGCAACCAGTGCCAGTGGTGCTGAAAGCATACAGTCTAATTTTAAACAAGCGGGCATTAAAGGTGTTGGCATGGCTTTAGATGTGAACGATATCACTCAAGTAGAATTTGTTTTAAAAGAGATAGCTGCCCAATTTGGCGACATATCAATTTTGGTAAACAATGCAGGTATCACACGCGATACTTTATTGATGCGCATGAGCGATGAGGATTGGGATGCGGTTATTTCAACTAATTTAAAATCCGTTTTCCGTATGAGCCAAGCGGTGCTGCGCCCTATGATGAAAGCGCGTACAGGCCGCATTATTAGTATTTCTAGCGTAGTAGGTCATATGGGTAATGCGGGGCAAACCAATTATGCCGCGGCAAAAGCCGGTATGAGCGGCTTTACAAAATCATTAGCCTCAGAAGTAGGAAGCCGCAATATTACCGTTAATTGTGTGGCACCAGGCTTTATTGAAACAGATATGACGGCAGAACTGCCAGAAACCATTAAAACCAAAATGCTTGAGCGCGTGCCGCTTGGACGCTTGGGTAATGTGAAAGAAATCGCATCAACAGTGGCTTTTTTAGCTTCCCCAAACGCAGCTTATATTTCTGGAGAAACTATACATGTGAATGGCGGCATGTACATGGCGTAAAATTTGTATAAGTTAATCATTATATTTATTTAAAAAGCATTTTTGTTTTATTCCAGAGTTTTGTTAGAATACGCTCTTAGCTAGAAGCTAATTTTTAATCAAAGGGGTATTTAGATGTCTGACATCGAACAACGTGTAAGAAAAATTGTTTGTGAACAATTAGGTGCAAATGAAGCTGACGTAAAAAATGCATCATCATTTGTAGATGATTTGGGTGCCGATTCACTAGATACAGTGGAGTTAGTAATGGCGCTTGAAGAAGAGTTTGACTGTGAAATTCCAGATGACGAAGCGGAAAAAATCACGACAGTGCAACAAGCGATTGATTACGTTAACGCAAACCTTAAGTAATTCAATATACCCTTCAATTTTCAGCCCTCTTAATATGAGGGCTGAATTTTGTTGAGTAGTCATTTTTTCATGCCATTCAATCTTCAATTTAACCATGAATCTATAATCATGTGTATAACGGTGAAATCTAAATAATGAGCGAAAAACGTAGGGTTGTAATTACGGGTTTAGGTGTTGTTTCCCCAGTGGGAGTCGGCACAGAAAAAGCTTGGGCTAACATTGTCAAAGGCCAATCGGGTATAGCACGCATCACCAAATTTGATCCGTCTGCTTTTACGTCGCAAATTGCGGGTGAAGTAAAAGATTTCAATGTTGAAAATTATCTATCGGCAAAAGAAGCACGCCGTATGGATAGGTTTATTCATTTTGGTTTAATAGCTGGTATTGAAGCATTTAAAGATTCAGGTATAGAAGTTACAGAAGAAAATGGTGAGCGAATTGGTGTATCCATTGGCTCTGGTATCGGCGGTTTAGCTTCAATCGAAGCGACTAACGATATATATGATGAAGGTGGTACACGCAAAATTTCACCATTCTTTATTCCCGGTACCATCATCAATATGATTTCAGGCAACTTAAGTATTATGCTTGGCTTAAAAGGCCCTAATGTGTCAATTGTAACGGCTTGCACAACAGGTACGCATTCTATTGGCGATGCAGCACGCATGATTGAATATGGCGATGCCGATGTAATGTTAGCGGGCGGTGCAGAAGCCGCTATTACAGAGCTAGGAGTTGGTGGTTTTGCAGCTTCACGTGCACTCTCTACCCGCAATGACGACCCTGCAACTGCAAGCCGCCCTTGGGATAGAGACCGTGATGGCTTTGTGATTGGCGAAGGTGCTGGTGTAATGGTGTTAGAGGAATATGAACACGCAAAAACACGTGGTGCGCGCATTTACGCTGAACTAATTGGTTATGGCATGAGTGCTGACGCTTATCATATGACGGCACCAAATATGGACGGACCGCGTCGTTCTATGAATAACGCGTTGAAAAATGCGGGTATTGATGCCAGTAAAGTGCAATATGTAAATGCGCATGGTACATCTACGCCATTGGGTGATGCTAACGAAACCAATGCGATTAAAGCCACATTTGGCGCGCATGCAAGCAAAATAGTTGTTAACTCGACGAAATCCATGACAGGGCACTTATTAGGCGGCGCAGGTGGTTTAGAGTCCGTATTTACGGTGCTTGCGATTCATCATCAAATTTCTCCGCCAACAATTAATATTTTCAATCAAGACCCAGAGTGTGACTTAGATTATTGCGCCAATACGGCACGTGACATGCCAATTGAATACGCGCTTAAAAACAACTTTGGTTTTGGTGGCACAAACGGCAGTCTAGTTTTTAAGAAAATCTAATTTCATAAAAAAATATAAGCTTAACAATACTCACAACAAACTGATTAAAACAGAAAGCCTGCAATTCAAGCGTTGCAGGCTTTTTTATTGGCTGTAGCTATGGTTTAATTGCGTACATGGCGCATTCACAATCATTTATCGTTAACGGAAGTTTTGAACAAACAGTTTCGCCATTGGATCGTGGATTAGCTTACGGTGATGGAGTTTTTCGCACATTGATTATGCGCAATGGAATGCCTGAATGTTGGCCGCAGCATTATCAAAAATTAGTAGCGGATTGCGCCGTGATTAAAATTGTCTGCCCAAGTGCCGAATTGCTAATGAGTGATTTACAGCAATTGTTTATGCCAGACGAAACAGCAATTGCAAAAATTATTATCACCAGAGGTGAGGGCGAACGAGGCTATGCGCCCCCTGCAGTAACTAGCCCTGTGCGGGTAGTAATTAAATCGAAAGTTCGAGCTTACCCCGATAGTTACTTCAGTGAAGGTGTAAATCTACATGTATGTAAAACACCACTGGCATCACAACCATTGCTGGCTGGTGTCAAGCATTTAAATCGGCTAGAAAATGTCCTGGCGCGTATGGAGTGGACAGACCCCAGCATTATGGATGGCATTATGCTAGATGACCATGATCAAGTGATTGAATGCACGGCGGCGAATATTTTTGTTTGTTTTGGCGATACCCTAATTACGCCCAAACTAGATCAGTGTGGCATTGCGGGCGTAACTAGACAGCGTGTGATCGATTTGGGGCATTTGCTTGGTTTAACGGTTAATGTTGAAAATATTACTCTGCCAAAACTACTTTCTGCCGACGTAGTCATCATCACCAATAGCATTTATGGCGCATTGCAGGCTAAAAGTATTTTACAAATAGATTGGTCGCCCACTCCACTTGCAGCTGATATAAGAAAAATATTACAAGTATGATGCGATTAATCCGATTCGGTATAAATGCCAGCATAATCGTAGCTGTTTTATGTAGTGTATTGTTATTTCAATACGCTAGAACATCGCTAAAACTAAGCCCGCAGGCGCAAGAAATCATTATTCAACCAAAAAGCGGACTTAGAAGTATTGCCAATCAACTAGTAGAACAGAAAGTATTGGGTAGCCCTTGGCCCTTTATTCTATTGGCAAAAATACTAGAAAAAGAACAAAATTTAAAAGCAGGCGATTACACCTTAAATAAAAATGTCACCCCTTATCAATTGCTTCTGTCACTTAATCGTGGCAAAGCCACTCAGGGTAGTATTACCTTTATTGAGGGTAAAACATTCAAGCAGATGCGCGAAAAAATAGCCAAAAATGATGCGATTAAAAACACAACACAAGCATTATCAGACGCTGAAATTATGAAGTTGGTAGGCAATGGTGAGGCGCATGCAGAAGGCTTGTTTTTTCCTGATACCTTTTACTTCGACCGCGGTACGCAAGATACTATTTTGTTAAAGCGCGCTTACGACTCCATGCAGGCTAAGTTAAATCAAGCTTGGAATAATAGAGCGCCTAATTTGCCTTACAAGAACAGCTATGAAGCGCTGATTATGGCTTCAGTTGTAGAGAAAGAAACGGGAAAAAACTCTGAGCGGCCAATGATTGCAGGCGTTTTTCTTAACCGATTACGCATCGGCATGCGCTTGCAGACCGACCCAACGGTAATTTATGGAATGGGCAAAAAGTATGATGGCAATATTCGCCGTAAAGATTTACAAACGGATACTATTTATAACACTTATACCCGCAGCGGATTGCCGCCAACGCCAATTGCTATGCCGGGCTTGGCATCAATCGAAGCCACATTACATCCCCAACAAACCAAGGCATTGTATTTTGTGGGCAAGGGCGATGGCAGTCATGCGTTTTCTAATTCATTGGCAGAACATAATCAAGCCGTTAGCAAATACCAATTAAAACCAAAGACTAAAAAATGAATAATCGAGAACAAAAAGGCAAATTCATTACTTTAGAAGGCATGGATGGCGCAGGCAAAAGCACGCATATCCCCCTGATTATAGAGCTGCTGGAGTCGCGTGGTGTAGAGGTAGTATCAACCCGTGAGCCAGGTGGCACAGTGCTAGGCGAGAAATTAAGAGCCTTATTGCTGCATGAGTCTATGCATGCTGAGACTGAAACACTTTTAATGTTTGCGGCTAGACGAGAGCATATTGCCAACGTCATTGAGCCTTCCTTGGCGCGTGGCGCTTATGTGCTTTCAGATCGCTTTACCGATGCAACTTATGCATATCAATGTGGGGCAAAAGGGGTGTTGCCAAGCAAAATTAAACAGCTTGAAACTTGGGTACAAGACGATTTGCGCCCAGATGCTACCTTGCTATTTGATGTCCCAGTAGAAATTAGTATTCAAAGGCTGAGAAGTGCGCGTGAGCCGGATAAATTTGAACGTGAAAATGCCCAGTTTTTTGAGAAATTACGCCAGGCTTATTTAAAAAGAGCAGCCGAAAACTCACACATCTTTCATATTATTGATGCTAATCAGTCCATTGATAAAGTTGAAGTGTTAGTTAAAAATATAATGGCAACTATATAATTAATATGTATATTTGGCAAAAAAATCAATGGCAGCATATCATGCAAAAGCGTGAGACTTTGCCACATGCATTACTGTTGCGTGGATGTGCTGGTATTGGCAAACAAGACTTTGCATTGGAGTTAGCGCGCAGCCTTTTATGCAAAGCCCCAATTGAAACGCATGCTTGTGGTGAGTGTATGAGCTGCCTTTGGTTCAAAGAAATGCATCACCCCGATTTTCGCATGATTAGTCCAGAGGATATCGAATCATCAGATGATGCACCTAAGAAAAAAACGGCTAAAAAAAGCCAAATATCGGTTTCACAGATACGACAACTGATTGATTATTTGAGTCTATCGCAACATCAGGTCAATGGCTATCGCGTTATTTTAATTTCGCCTGCCGAAACGTTAAATGTGGCTTCTGCAAATGCCTTATTAAAGATGTTAGAGGAGCCTCCAGCCAATACGCTGTTTTTGTTAGTGACCAATCAACCTCAGCGCTTGCTGGCTACTATAACCAGCCGCTGTCAAGCAATTGATATGCAATTACCTACTAGACAGGTCGCCCTAAATTGGCTTGAACAACAAAATTTAGCCAACGCTGAAAGTTTATTGGATTACGCAGGCGGAGCACCTTTAATTGCTTTGCAGGCGGATGCCGATGCAGATTTGACTGCTGATTTAATTAAGCAGCTGGCATTGGGTGCAAAATTGCAACCCTTTATGTGCGCAACTATGCTTTTATCATTAGGTATGGAGCTTGCAATTGACACTTTGCAAAAGTGGATTTTTGATTTAACCACTTATAAGTTAACGCAAAAATCTCAATATCACACTCAGCATATTAGCGCTTTGCAAGCATTGTGCAAAAGCGTAAACTTGAATTTGTTGTTAGGTTTTCAGCAAAAGTTGGTCTATGCGAAAAAGATGGCAAATCATCCTTTAAGCAACGAAATGCAGCTTGAAAATATACTGTTGCACTATACTAAAATATTCAGCGCAAAAACAATTAGCACACAATTTTGAGCTTATGTTTTTTAATTAAGTAATTGAATTAATTAAAAGAAAGGGAAAATTTTCAATTGAGTACACAAACAACCGTTAATCCAGTGGCTGATCAATCGGTGAACAAGCCTGGCGTTTTATCGCTGGCAATTAAAGAAAAATCAGCCTTGTATGCCGCTTTTATGCCTTATATTAAGGGCGGCGGGTTGTTTATTCCCACCAACAAAGCTTATAAAATTGGTGAAGAAGTATTTATGCTACTAAGCTTAGTTGATGAACCAGTTAAATTCAAAGTTGTTGGTAAAGTTGTTTGGATAACGCCGACCGCTTCTGCTAATCGACCTCAGGGTATTGGGGTGCAATTTAGCGAAAAAGATGGTGGTTTAGAAGTGCGTAATAAAATTGAATCCATCTTAGGCGGCACCTTAAAATCCAATCGCGCCACGCATACCATGTAATACATGCGATGTAATTTTTTATATATTTCTTTAAATTGGTTAATAGTGCTTATTGTTTTTTGTAATACATCTGTTTTGGTCACCTTATGCTTGTAGATTCACACTGCCATCTTAATTTTCCTGAAATTATCGCTAATATTCAGTCTGTAAGACTATCCATGCAAGAGGCGCAGGTGGGTCATGCGCTATGCGTTTCTGTTACCTTAGATAAGTTTCCCGAAGTATTAAGCTTGGCCGAGCAATATGAGAATTTTTATGCCTCCGTGGGAGTTCATCCCGATTATGAAGACATCGAAGAGCCTTCTGTGGATATGCTGGTGCAGCTTGCAAATCATCCTAAAATTGTCGCCATTGGCGAAACGGGATTAGATTACTTTAGATTAACCAGCGATTTAGAATGGCAACGTGAACGTTTTCGAACGCATATTCGCGCAGCTGTTATAGCCAATAAGCCATTGATTATTCACACCAGAAGTGCCGCACAAGACACTTTACGCATCATGCAAGAAGAGTGCGCCAATAGAGTGGCTGGGGTGATGCATTGCTTTACAGAAAGCTTGGAAGTGGCGCAAGCAGCCATTGAAATGGGATTTTATATCTCTTTTTCTGGCATTGTCACCTTTAAAAACGCAACGCAACTCAAAGATGTCGCGAAAGCCATTCCCCTAGATAGAGTGTTGGTGGAAACCGATTCACCCTATTTGGCGCCAACTCCATTTAGGGGAAAAACCAATCAGCCTGCCTATGTTAGATATGTGGCGCAAGAAATTGCGACGCTTAGAGGCATTTCTTTAGAAGAAGTGATGATGGCCACGACATATAACTTTTTTAACCTGTTTAAACAGGCAAAAGCTGACGCTAAGCCATGTTAAAGCAACCATGCAGATTACACTTTTAGGAGTAGGCGCAAGCGCTGGTACGCCGGTGGTTGGTTGTAGCTGTGCGACTTGCCTATCCGATAATCCACGCAATAAACGCACGCGCTGTTCAAGCATAATCACGATAGATTCGGGTGAAAACATTCTAATCGATACAGGGCCCGATTTGCGCAATCAATCCTTGCGTGAAAATATTAAACGTGTTGATGCTGTACTTTACACTCATACGCACGCGGATCACCTTCATGGCATTGATGATTTGCGCGCATTTTGCCAGATTCAACGTGTACAAATACCACTTTATGCAAAAGAAGATGCCGTAGCGCACATACAAGCAAAATTTGGCTACGCATTGCGCCAACCCAGTGATTTTTGGGATTTGCCCGTGTTGCGTGCAGAAGTGATTCATGAAAGTTTTAGTTTATTTGGCGCGCCAATTACCCCCATTCCTGTTTTACATGGAAAAATTGTTATTTATGGCTACCGCATTGGTAATTTGGCTTATTTAACCGATGTTTCTGAGATTCCAGAATCATCATTCGCGCTATTAAAGGATTTGGATATTTTATTAATAGATTGCTTAAGGGAAAAAGCGCACCCCACACATATTAATATTGAACAAAGCCTTGATTATATTAGTCGTATAAAAGCAAAACAAAGTTATATGATTCATATGACGCATGAATTAGAATATCAATCTTTAAATACAAGGCTTGCTAGTCAACAGGTCGCAAATGCCTTTGCTTCCTATGATGGATTAAAGCTAACATTCAGTTGATATTGTCAACAAGACGCAGGCAATTGTGTTTATACCAATTAGTCTATTTGCCAATTTATTTAAAATAGGAATAAAGATATATGCAGAATTTTAAAACACACTTAGTACTAGCCGTTGGTTTGATAGCCTTAATCTTTTCAAGCTTATCTAACGCCGCAGGTAAAACTTATACTGAAGATGAGTTTTTAGACAACTTTAACGGTAAATCAAAAAAAATAGTCATTGATAAATTAGGCGCGCCAGCAAAAAAACAACTTGCTATTAAACCAACCAATGCAGGTGCTGTAATCGGCAAAAATGTTGAAGGAGAAAAAGGCCAGAAGCCTGTTAAAGTAGAAATGTGGTACTACAAACACAATGTACGTTACGACAAAAAACGTACTTACAAAGAAACAGAACTTACTTTTGTAAACGATAGGGTAATGAACATCGCTTTTTTTAATAATCGCTAATAAATAAAGAATAACTGAAAGGGTTGCGATATTGCAGCCCTTTTGATAATTACTTATATTCGTATAATGTATATTATGTTAAATTAATAATACAGTTGATAATTCTAATTCTTTCTAAGATGCTGTATGCGGACATTTAAAATGAAATATCAAGAAAAAAGAAAATGAAATGTATTTAGTGCTAAATGAAAAGCAAAATTTAAATGTCGAAGGGTCTTTAAGTCTAAGTACATCGCCATGAGAAAGAATCTCGAAAGCGCTTAATATATATCCATCAGTTACTTTTAATCATATGGGGTTTAGTTAAGAAGTCAGTTATGCCAACGACTAAAATGCCTGAGGCAATACTGAGCGCTATTAAGCCTCCTCCATTTAAAAAGTCACTCCAATAGGTAAAATAATGCAAGCTTTGACTGATGTTTAAGTTAAGTTGATTATTTAAGTTCTCCCAAATTAATTTTAAGAATTGTGTTGGAATATCAATCAACATAATGGTTAGACATATCGGTATAGCAATTAATATGCGTACCGAATATAAATAGGCTTTTGGTTTAGCGTAAGTGTTTGGCCAAGATAATATGGTTGTAAAAATTAAAATAAATGGTAATAACACGTTGCCTAATGGCATGCGTGCAGCACTAGGAATGGGGGAATTAGGCACGATCGTTTGAATGCCCATATGAATTGGCATGGCGTAAGTTGTTTGTAATAATAAAAACGGTTCGCCATGTTGCTTATTAATACTAAAAATGACTGAACCAAAACGGTAATCAAGTGCTTTTACCATCCACTCATAGAGTGGAATCAGCGTTTTAAGGAGATGCTCACCCCATTGATAACTCGCAACGAGTAAGAATAATCCTATCACGATGAAGCGTAGTATGAGCGTATATGGTTGGCTCATTTAAACTGATTCAGCGACAGGTTTATTAGCAGAATTTTTTACTATCCACCAATGAAAGAATAGACCTGCGATTACAATGAGCATTAAGGGTGCAACCGTGCCATGCAAAAAATGGAATATAGACTTATCAGCACGAAATGCATAAAACAACGCGACAATACGGGCTTGGTTAACAACAAATATCAATAATGTGCCCCACAAAATTCCGTTCAATTTCGCCATACGTGATAAAGGCGCATTGACTATAGCGGCAATTAAAATAAACAAAGCCTCAACACCTTCACAGCCTAGCTTAATCACCAAACCACCGCCCTTTGCTTTTATTTGATTACCTAAAGCGCTTGCATGGATGGATGGTGACAATGTATTAATTAAACTAACAGAGGGCTTAACGGTGAGATCACCACGTATAAAATGACCAAAGTTGTTATCGCGCACTAACAGCCAACCAACTTGCAGAATTGTAAACACTAATAAAAATAATATAGCATGAAAAATCAGCGAAGGCGGCTTTGGCGGAGGTGTTGGTTGCTTTTTCCATTCGTCAGCATTTGGCCAGTAATCAACACCTGCGATAGGTTTTATTTCGCTCATACAGAATTTAGATAGTTAACTTGGCGATTTTGCGCCTTGAAAACATAAAGATAATAGCTAAGCCCACTAACAGCATGGCATAGCTTTCTGGTTCAGGAACAGGAGTCAGAATTAAATTAAATCGGTAATTAAAGTTTCCAGGCGCCAGTTCTTGAATCCAAAGCGTATAGCTGCCAGCAGAAAGTGGCGTAATAAATCCACTTGAGCCATTTTGGCTAACGCCCATGTCATCTAAGATATCTTGTCCTCTATCATTTAAGTTATAGAGTTTAAAGCCAAGCAAGCCAGTTGCACTTTGCGCTGACGGGTCTAATGGCATCGAACTTCCAGCAGATAATCCAATAAAAGAGGAGTTACTACCAACCTGTGTTTGATTGCCTACTTTTAATTCAGACCATACAAAATCTGTGGGTACGATGATATGTAGATAATCTCTGTCAATCGTGCTACCAACCCTACCAACACTTCCATTGACAACATTGTTACCTGCTATGCCATTTGGGCTAGTCGTGCCATAACTTAACTGAAATAAAGTAGGATTTAATCTATCGTTGGACAAGTCACCATCAGTAGATTCATCATAGGTGGCGGCAAAAGAAGCCATTGGAAACGTTAAAAAAATCATCAACTGAAATAGTGTTTTCATCATCATCATTCTCCTAGCTCGTATGACGTTTGTTTAAATAAATCAAACCACCCGATAGCAAAATCAGCATCCCTAATGGAATAGGTACATCACCGGAGTCATCTTCAGAAGTTTGGGGTGTCCATTGAATAATGAGTTGAGGTCTGATGGTTGCATTTGGATGCTCCCTACTCGCCAGTGCTTTTGCTGAATACGCTGTATCATCCTCGAGCAGCCAACCATGATTTTGGCCAGGATTGTTCAGCCAAAATATCACGTCGTTGACTAATCCAGCATCAGTAATGTCGTAGCTAACACCTCCAGCATCACTAAGTTCTTGCCTTGCAGAAATGGTACTTAAAAAATCTCCTCCCAGGGCAGACCATTTTAGTGTTGTACCAGAAAAACGGCTAACCCAAGTTGCCTCATTTGGCGCTGCAAAGCCCCCTTTTCCACCAATGGAATTTGTCGCTCCTTCACCCCAGCTATTGGTTACTCTATGCACTTTTAAATCCAAAGCTTCTGCTCTGCCATTTGCAACATGCAGTTTTAAGATAGCGGATTGAATCGTTGCATTGTTAGGAATCGAAGATAAATCAAATTGAACCAAGCCTCTTCTACTCCATAATCCACGTTGGATTCTACCAATATAAATAAATTCCGCACTGCCGGCGGCCAACTCAGGAGAGATTTGCTCAATTAAAGTAGCATCTTTGAGGGAGGGTATCACTGTACTTTCTGCAAAGGACAGTAAAGGGTAAAAAAAAGTGAGTACAATGAATGATATTAAAGGCATATTTACCTCTTGATGCTTAAAGATAAGTTTATTCTTTATAGATTTTGCATCATCATTAATAACTTTAAAAAGAATGACAACTTCTGTACAAAAATAATGACCGCTTTTGCAAAAAAATTCGGACTGTATTAAGCAACGCCTAACACAGCCCGAATTTAGTGAACTAAATCAACAAGATTTAAAAACGATTAAGTACCGATAATGCCACCATCATTTTTGGTAATGACCACTACACCTGAACGTGGACGGCCTGGATTAAGCGGTGTTACGCCATCACTTTCAAGATTCCATTGGCTATGCGGCCAACTTGAAGTGGCTTGTGGACTTGCCGCAGTTCCAGCATCACCTGGGTGTTGAATACCAACCCACATCGTTTTACCGTCTGGTGACATCGTCACACCAGTAACTTCTGCTTCTTTACAAGCCGTTAAGAAACGTTTCGTTTCTTTCGTGCTTGGGTCAACACACACCATTTGATCCATACCCAAGTTCACAAAGTCTCCAGTACCACTACCTGAGTCTGTTTGCACCCACATGCGACCAAAGTCATCAAACCATAAGCCGTCTGGTGCGCCGTAATCTGCACTGCCATCTGGACTGTCAACAATGTCACCTCTAAAGTTATTGGTAGCATTAGCTGTTTTAGTTGTTCGCGTATCGCCACATTGTACAAAGATATCCCATGTGAAGGTGGTTGCACGAACGCTACGGCCATCTTCACGCCAGCGGATAACACCACCGTGCACGTTGTTAGCACGTGGGTTAGCTGCATCAACAGGTGGGTTAGCACTGGCAGCTGCGGTAGATCCGTCGGCAGCATTAACACTTGGTGTACCCGTACCGCGACGGCTGTTATTGGTCATTGTGCAGTAAAGTTCAATATCTAAGAAGCCATTCACACGTGGACGTGCACCAATCCATTCTGGGCGGTCCATCATGGTTGCGCCAACAGCATCGGCAGCCATACGTGTTTTGATTAAGATCTTAGCCAGCACTTCAGCATCGTTAGCACCCGCGAAGTTTGGGTTGTCACGTAAGGCCACACCACCTATACCAATGCTGCCCGGTGTTAATGGCAACCAAACGCCTGTGAGGCCTGCATCAAAACGTGCAACGTATAGCGTACCATTGTCAAGAATATCACGGTTTGCAGCGCGGTTATTTGGGTTATATTTCGCGTTGGCTACAAATTTGTAGATATAGTCGTTACGCTCATCGTCACCTGAATACATACCAAGGTCGTTGGCTGCGTCTACCACATATTGCACGCTTTCATGTTTAAAACGGCCGAGTGCGGTACGTTTAACAGGCACGCTTTTCGTGTTAAATGGATCAATTTCAACAACCCAACCGAATGTATTCGGGCCGTTAGAATTAACATTAACATCCCAGCGTGGGTCTACTTCATGCCACTTGTAACCAAAACCTGCAGCATTAATGTTATAGCGGCGGTATAGTTTGCTGTTTTCAGAAAAAGTTGCAGTAGTATTTACAACGCTTGTGCTACCAAAGTAACCGTTAAAGTTTTCTTCGCAGGTTAAGTAGGTGCCCCATGGGGTATAGCCATGTGCACAGTTGTTGACTGTACCGTAGGAATAAGTACCATCTGTCATGCCACCAGTTGGTGTAGTTGCTGAATCGGTAATGGTGTAATCAAGAGTTTTCATTAATGCATGACCAGCTGCTGGGCCGCTGATGCGCATTCTGGTATTGGCATCAATACGTCTGCCGTAAAGGGAGTTACGTTGAACGCCCCAGTTACCTCTTACACGTCTTGCCTCCATGATGTTAACACCGTGCGCTGCTTGTGATTTACGCGCCTTAGCAATAGTGAAGTTGTCTTGACCGTCTGGGTGTAAAATTGCTTCATGGGTGTACTCACTGTTAGAAACAAGTAAACCACGCTCGCTACTGAATTCACCGTTTCTTTCGGCAAATGGGAAGAAATGCATGCCATCGGTATGTTCACCATAGGCTAAACGTTGTTGGGCAGCAGTTTCAGTTGCATTTCCACTAAAAGCCACACCGCCGCGCACAATTGGGTCACCCCAAGCCACGAATAGATTGGCTGTATAACCAGTTGGAACCGTTACTAAGTCCACACCACTTGCTGCTAGGTTTGGACCGATTGGAGTAAAAGTGATTGGCACAGTAGGCGCGCCAACAGTTGTTGAAGGTACACTTGCACCAGCTAAAGCACCACCAACAGTAGGTGAAGTGACTGCATGTGCAAAGCCTGATAATGTAAGACCGCCAGCAGCAACCAATGCTGATGAGCTGATACTGGTCATGAGGAATTGACGACGATTTAAGTTAACATTGTTTAGAACCTCGACAATTGATGTGTTGCCAGAATCGTTGAGTGAAACATCGTTGTTTGGATGCTTAATACCCTTCATTACATTTCTCCTAGAAAATTTAAAAAATCTTTACTTGATTTTGGATTACTGACGCATTAAGTTCAAAACACTCAAATGAATGGTTGATTTGAACAAATAAAACACTTTCTTTCACGTTAATGACAATACCGAACTGTAAGCCTGGGCTAATTAAGTAAAATCAAAACGATTGGTGATTCAACTGAAACTGACCTCTATTGATCGAAAGTGGTCAGTTTCATATTCTTAATTTATTTTGCACGGCGACGGCGAGCAACAGCGCCAATAGCACCTAAGCCAACTAACAACATGGCGTATGATTCTGGTTCAGGCACTGATGACACTAGTAAGTTATCTGCAACAAAGCTACCATTATTTGAGCTAACATTCTCTAAAGCAAAGCCATAAATATCAGCCGTTGAACGTGCAAAACCAACAAACTTGCCTTCGTCGTAACCATCTACGTCGGTATCAATAGAGCTTGTGAAACTCTCTAGCACATTACCGTTTATGTCAAAAGCAAATAACTGTAAGCTGTTGTTGACTCCGAAAATTTGAGATTGATTAGCAAAGATGCCCACATTTTGCATTGCTGCGTTAAAATTGAAAGTAATCCGACCAATACCTGTGAAGTCGGTCGATACAAAGTTACCATCGCGATTGCTATTACCTTCAGTAGTCCATAATCCGTTTTGGTCTAAACCAAATGCATTTTGACCCACAGTTGAAAATTCTGAGCTTGTCATACTAATGCCATTGCCTAAATCAAGACTTGTAACATTATTTTGCGGTAAAACATAACCATCAAAAGTGTTGAAGTCAGTCAGTGTTCCAGTAAAAGTAGCTGAAGCTGATTGAATTTGAGCGGCTTCAGCGTTAACTGATAAAGCGATCAAAGCAGCTAAAGTAAGTGTTTTGAATTTCATCTTTATTTCCCTTTATTTAAGTACGGTTAATTAAATTTAAAGCAAAGCTAATTACTTCTGTTACTAATTTCTTCTGGTACTAAAGTACTAATTCCTTTTGGTACTAAAGTACTAATTCATCTGGTACTAAAATTTTGATAAATAATAGCAAGGGAATGCAGAAAACATTTATTAATGTTTGATGATTAATGGACTAGCTCTGATAAGAGGATTTTTAGAGAATAGATAGAGCATTAAGCGCATCCATTCTGGCAACGCGCAATACAAACTTTGACTTAAATGTTCAATTAAATGACATGGATGCAATCTCGAAAATAACAGCCAAGAAGGCTAATAAATATTGGGTTGCAGAACAGATGAATTAATTTCTTTTCATCACGTTAATTCATTTTTTTGTTTAATTAAGCTCATCAGATTCGATGATTATTTTTCTAGCACAAATACTTGGCGAAGAATTTTGGTGCTTTCATATGGCGCATATAATATTACTGACTTGTTACAAAACTGACTTACAACAAATAAGATAAGCCTTGAATCAGTAGCAAAAAAGCAAAGATAAATCAGTTAAGCTGATGATATGACTGATTATTTCGGCTTTATTTGTCTGATATAACTTATTTCATTTCAATAGCCCTCCTTCAACTAAGCCGCTATCGGCATTCTCTACAATATTTGCAGGTACGCTCGGACCTTGCATTAAATCTTTACCAAACCCAATGCGACATCCTTAGGTAACTTATTTTTTAATTAGATATGGTGTTTAAGCAAGTTGCGATTTAAATTGAAAGCATCTTCACTATGAATTTATTTATGCGGACTTGATTTATGCGGTTTTTTTTGATGCCGCTTCACCCGATTTGGCTGCACGCGCCTTACGTATTGGCTTTTGTGCAACGAGTGGTTTAGTCTCTTCTAAAGGACCATCATGGCTGGTGATAGCGTTTTCGATTGTTGCAGCCTGTTGCTGAATATTTGATTGCATGGTTTCCGCAGATTGTTTGATGTCTTGCTGCAACTTCTGCAATTCCTCAAAACGCAATTCGCGATTTACTTCTTCTTTTACCTGCCCCACATAACGCTG
>CAMCVF010000011.1 GCA_945881735.1 Methylotenera oryzisoli | reverse complement strand
ACAACGCTTTGCCGAGAAAAATGTACTGGGTACAGATGGCAGTACGCTTGAGGTCAATGATGGCTATACCGTTAAGGATGGCAATGGTGGCAAGAACTACACCATTACTAAGAAAACAGCAAAAGGCACCATCACACCTGCAGTGGTTAATTTGGTTGTAGGTAGTCGTGTGTATGATGGCACCACTGTATTTAATGCAGATGCATTCAGCACTTTTGCAACAGGAGTTAATGGTGAAACGCTTAATGTGAGTGGCTCAGGTGGTTCTATCGCCAGCAAAAATGCAGGCGTAGCGCAAACGTTAACCACGGGCGGTCTTATATTGGCCGATGGTAGTGATTTGGCAGGTGGTTTGGCAGCAAACTACACACTGGATGGTGGCACCCATACTGCCACCATCACAGCGGCCAGTTTGAGTATTACCGCTAACAATTCAACTAAATTTCAACGCACTGCCAACCCACTGTTTACAAGCACAATTAGCGGTTTTGTGGGGGGTGACACCAGCGCCGTATTGGCCGGTAAGCTAGATTACAATACTCTCGCCGATGCCGCATCACCAGTTGGCACATATACCGTTACACCATTTGGAGTAACGGCCAGCAATTACACGATTAGTTTTGTCGATGGCGCATTGAATGTTACCGCATTATCGGGCGACAACATTAGTGTATTTAATAATCCAACAACCAGACCACAACAAGCGTTACAAACTTTTAGTCAGCAGGACACTGGTAAGGAGATTAATCAGCAGGGCACGACCAAGGCGATGATTAACTGGCTTGATGAATTTGGCATAGATGATGTAAACTATCTATTACCAGTTGTCCAGCCTCAAGTAGGTGGTGTTATAGCCAATGGATTATGGGGAGTCATCAAACTCAATTACAATGACTAATGAGAAATTCAGCCGTGATCAATAAACTAACTTTAAGTGTTTTATTATTAACTATCTTAAGTTCATCTCAGTTGTATGCTGCCCCCGTTATTGACTCTGGCAGCATACAGCGTGATATTGAAAACTTAAATACTCCTAATCTTCCACCCGCTCAGCAGGCGGCCCCTGCAGAGATAGTTATTCCAAAATCTGAAGCGAGTATCTCAGTTAAAGTAACAGCGTTTCAGTTTTTAGGCGCAACTTTGTTGGAGGATGCATTATTGCAGGCTGAAGTACAACCATACATTGGTCAAACGCTAGATTACGATGGCTTAAATAAAGTCACACAAAAAATTAGCCAGCTTTATCAAAAAAATGGCTGGTTAGCTAAAGTATTTTTACCGCCGCAAGATATTCAAAATGGTCTGGTGACCATTGAAATTAACGAAGCAAAACTCGGCGAAGTGCACACTAACAGCGATGCTAATGCGCGATTAAATCCAACACTTGCCAGTAATATGCTGACCAATTCGCAACAAAAAGGTGCGCCTCTAAGTAGCCAAGCATTAGAGCGAGCAATGTTGTTAATCAACGATACACCTGGTTTTAGTGGCCAAGCCACACTATCGGCAGGCGCTCAAAGCGGTGAGACTGATGTGACGCTTAATTTGGCCGATACGCCAATTTTCAACGGTAGCGTATGGGCCGATAACTATGGTTCTAGTTTGATAGGCAAAGCGCGATTAAACGGCTTGCTTAGCTTTAATAACCTAACTGGCTGGGGCGATCAATTAACGTTAAATGCCTTGGTAAGCAAAGGTGTTGAATTCGTTCAAGGTGGCTATGAATTCACAGTGGGCGCTGCAGGTACTCGCATTAATTTGACGGGCTCGGTTTCTAATTACGAAGTTACAAGCGGTGACTCAAGTGCATTAGATCCGCAAGGTGAATCCTATTCTTATCGACTAGGTTTAAAACATCCATTTGTGCGTAGCCGCTTTAGCAATTTATCGTTACAAGTCAGTGCTGAATCCATCACTAGTAAAGATGAGCTAATAAGCTTAGAAATATCCGATAGAGAATATCGCGCGCTGACGTTAGGCTTGCGGGGCGACCACAGTGATAGTTTTGGCTTAGGCGGAACATTCTGGGGCGGGGTTAGTGTAACAACAGGTGATTTAGATCTATCTGGTAACAGTTTCGATTTGGATAACGACCAACTCACACGCCGCACCGATGGCCGCTATAATAAACTGAACTTTTATCTTGGCCGTCAACAAATAATTTCGGACAGAATTACCGCCAAGGCACTTTTATCAGGCCAAATGGCCGATAAAAATTTAGGCGCATATGAAAAGTTTACTTTAGGTGGGCCTTTTGGCCTTGCCGGCTTTACTGTTGGTGAGGGTTCAGCAGATCAAGGCTGGATGCTTAATCTAGAGGGCAGGTACACACTCTCACCACAATGGAGCGCTAGCGTTTTAGCTGACGCTGGTGGCGTATGCCAATTTAAAAATACATGGGCAGGCTGGGATGCAGGCAATCCTAACTTGAAAAACTGCTATCAACTTGCCAGTTTGGGCCTTGGTTTAGGCTTCGCCAATCAATACCTTGATGCAAAACTAAGCTATGGTCGCCAAATCACTGGTAATAGTGGTTTGGATAGCTTTGGTAACGATTCTGAAGGTGAAAATAACAAGCACCAAGTTTGGTTGCAACTCATGACCAAATTTTAATGCTAAGTCATGTGTTAAGTTATTAAAATATCACTAAAATTTGACAAATTAAAATGTTTGATATTTTTGACAAATTTTAGTCAAATACACCAAGACGATGTTAGAATACGTTCCGCATCAAATTAAGAGATAATCACCCGCCCGGGTGGTGAAATTGGTAGACACAAGAGACTTAAAATCTCTCGACTTTACGGTCGTGCCGGTTCGATTCCGGCTCCGGGCACCAGAAAGTATATTTTCACTGTCCAGTAATGTCCAATTCAGTCCAAAATTAAATTCAACTTATTGATTTAATTAAGTTTTACATCCAAACTATTCCAGCCTCGTGCAGTTGCATCCAGTATATTTTGGGGGTATCGTTGGGGGTATATTCAATTACAGAGAAGCCGGATACCCCCAAAACACATATTAGAAGGTACTGCTACTTTACATCAGCGTCCTACAAATCCTATTTGCTTTGTTCGTTGATATGCACTTAGATTCAATGGAATGGCGGCTTTTGTTTAACGAAGTTAAGTGTAGTCGTGTCTTCCAGTTATTTATAATCAATATTATAAAAAAAGAAATCATGTAAATTAAAAAGCATGAATTAAAAGACAATGTGCTATCTTTTACGCAAGATGAGTTTTAGGTTTTTATATACATAGCAATTAATACTGCATGATAATTAATTCGTTGTAAGTATTATGATTTGCAAGCAACGCTCATTTCACGGCGTTGTATTGTGTAATTTTCTAAATAGTCGGCCGTGTAAAACCCTTTTGGGCAAATAGCGCGAGCTTCTTTTCGGCATTCATGCCAAGTTAAAAAGCCACTACAAGTTAAGGTTGTCCATTCGTGCGATTCTAATTTAGCCAATTGATTATTTTGTGCACAACCAGATAAACAAATTAAAGTTGAAGCTAGGATTGTTTGTAAAATATTGGATTGTTTCATGGAGTTTCCTTATTAGTAGCTAATACAGATAAAGGGTTGTAGGCAAAAATCATTGTTTTAGTTTAGTTAAGTCTACGATAATTTCTTCAGAGTGCTTTGAGGTATCGACGTTAAAATACGATTTGCGCAGATTTCCTTCAGTATCAATTAAAAATGTGTAGCGTTTGGCCATTTTGATTAAACCTAAGTTCGTCAGTGCATTATATTTCTTTGCTACTGCGCCATCTTTGTCACTTAACAACGGAAACGGCAAGTTGTATTTTTTGGCGAATGCCAAGTGGCTAGAGCCCCCGTCAACACTAATGCCCACCACTTTTGCACCCAGCTTTTCTAATTTATGTAAATCATCTCTGAACTCGCAGGCTTCTTTGGTGCAACCTGGTGTGTCATCTTTAGGATAAAAATACAACACCAGCCAACTGCCTTTGAAGCTGGCTAAACTCATCATTTGGCCATTGGCATTTGGTAGATTAAAGTCCGGTGCTTTACTGTTTATTTTAAGTGTAGTCTGCGTTGCGCTAAAATGCCGATAGCCTAAAACCGCAATCACTAAAATAACGCTGTAAAAAAGTATTTTGGTTAGCATGGTATTTTTCTCTAACGATTAAGAGTTTAGAAAACGTTAAAAGTTTACTGCCGATATTTTAAGCCACAAAAATGGTGTCCCCGTCAGGACTCGAACCTGAAACTGACCCTTAGGAGGGGCCGGTGATATCCGTTTCACCACAAGGACACAAAAACCCTATTCTAACGTTTTACGGCGTTGTCGTGTTTGATGCGCTTTCTTTTTGCTGAATCGTTACTTCGCGTCTAATTCTTCCCAACGCGCGAGTAGTTTTTCTAACAAGCTTTCAATTTCTACTAATCGAACTTGCAACGTTTTCACTAATTCCGATTGCGATTTATAAAGCTCACTATCTGCAAGTTGTTGATTAATTGCGGCTTGTTCTAATTCTAACTTTTCAATTTCAGGGGGAATGCTATCTAGCTCTTTTTGTTCTTTAAAGCTTAATTTTGAAGTGCTTTTAGCAGGGTTGGCTGTATTATTTGCTGCATTTTGTTTGGCTTTAGCATCATGAGCTTTTGTAGCTTGCGCTACATGGTTTTGACGTTGCTGCGTATAACGTTGCCAATCGTCGTAGCCCCCACCAAACTCAGTCAATACGCCATTACCTTCAAACGCAATTACTTGCGTTACTGTGTTTTCTAAAAAGGCTCTGTCATGACTGACTAGAAATAGTGTTCCAGCAAACTCTTGCAGCAAGCTTTCTAATAGTTCTAGCGTGTCAATATCTAAGTCATTGGTTGGCTCATCCAGAACCAATACATTTGCAGGACGTGCAAATAAGCGTGCCAATAGCAAACGGTTGCGTTCGCCACCAGATAAAGACTTCACGGGTGAGCGTGAACGTTGCGGCGGAAATAAAAAGTCTTCTAGATAACTAATCACATGCTTACGTTCGTTGCCGATTTCCACAAAATCAGAGCCCGGGCTAATGGTATCCGCTAGTGTTGCTTCTTCATTTAATTGCTCACGCATTTGGTCAAAGTAGGCTACGTTAATCTTTGTACCGCGTTCCACGCTACCGCTATCAGCTTCAATATCACCCAAAATCAGCTTAAGCAAGGTAGTTTTGCCAATCCCGTTTGGACCCAATAAGCCAATTTTATCACCACGTAAAATGCGGGTACTAAAGCCATTAATGAGCGTTCTACCACCGTAGGCTTTCACAACATTATCCAGTTCGGCTACTAATTTGCCGCTACGTTCTCCAGCGTCTAAATTAAGCTTCACATTGCCTTGGCGTTCGCGGCGTGCCGCGCGGTCAAGGCGTAACGCTTCTAAGCGACGCACGCGGCCTTCGTTACGGGTGCGGCGCGCTTTAATGCCTTGGCGAATCCATACTTCCTCTTGAGCTAAAAATTTATCAAATTTGGCAGCATGTGTTTCTTCTACGGCAACAAGCTCTTCTTTTTTGATTTGATAGTCGGCGAAATTGCCTACAAAATCGGTTAACTTTCCGCGGTCTAGTTCCGTAATGCGCGTGGCGAGCCTATTTAAGAATCGTCTGTCATGGGTAATAAATAGCACACTACCTTGAAAGCTTAATAGTAAATCCTCAAGCCACTCAATCGCTTCTAAATCTAAATGGTTGGTTGGTTCATCCAGCAATAACACCTCAGGCTCTGCAACCAGCGCGCGGCCCAAGGCAACGCGTTTGCGCCAGCCGCCAGAAAGCGTCGACACAAGTGCATCTGCATCTAATTTAAGGCGGGTTAAAACCGTTTCAACCCGCGATTGTGCGGCCCAGCCATTTTGCATATCTAAATCATGCTGCAAGGCTTGCATCTTAGTCATCAATGCATCTATATCGGCGTCAGGCATGCCCATATCATGCGTAACTTGGTGATAATCAATAATGGTTTGTTGCAAAGTGCCCAAACCCTCCGCCACTGCCTCAAATATACTATGCGCGGTATCTAGCTCAGGCTCTTGCGGCACATAAACTACGCGCACATTGGGCGCACGCCACACTACGCCATCATCTAACTTAATGGTGCCAGCAATGGCTTTAAGTAGGCTGGATTTACCCGCGCCATTGCGCCCGATTAAACCAACACGCTCACCAGCGTCTAACTGAAAGGCCGCATGGTCAAGCAGGGCGTAGTGGCCAAAAGCGAGGCTGGCATTGTCTAAGGTTATAAATGGCATATTGGTTTACTTTCTTGATACATAACGAATAAATTTTTTTACAGTGTTTCTTTATTTAACATAGCGCGAATGCTAGCCATTTTAGATTTGCCAAAATCTTTGCTAACTTCTGGGTCTTTATTAAACGGGTTGCCAAAATGGCGAATGTCAGCTGTTGGTAATTCGGCAATAAATCGGCTGGGTTCGCATATTTGCAATTCACCAGCGCGCTTACGTTTTTTGCACCACGAAATATTCAGCGATTTTTGCGCGCGGGTAATACCTACATACATCAAGCGACGCTCTTCTTCAATCTTTGTGGGATCAATTAAGCCTAAATCAATGCTTTCACGGTGCGGCAAAATACCTTCTTCTACGCCAATTAAAAATACATGGCTAAACTCCAGGCCTTTTGCGGCATGCAATGTGGATAATTTAACTGCATCAGGTTCACCGTCTTCACGGCCTTCAAGCATGCTCATGAGTGACAACATTTGTGTGAGTTCTAACAAGTTTTTACCGTCGTTTTCGTTGTTAAATTCGTTTGATGCTTCCCCTTTTTTGGTTAGCCAACCAATAAAATCTAGCACGTTTGCCCATTTGCTTTCAGCCGCGCGAGGCTCTTCAGAGTCGTATAAAAAAGCTTCATATTGAATGCTATTGAGCAAATCATTAAGCAGCTCATCTGTAGGGTCGCGTAAGGCTCTAACTTGAATTTTTTGAATATATTGGCAAAAATTCAGTAAATCTTCTAACTGCTTTTTGCCGATCTCGCGTTGAAATTCACCTTCAAACGCTGCCTCAAAAAGCGATATTTTATGCGTGCTGGCGTATTCACCAAGCCGTTCTAATGTTGTATTGCCAATGCCTTTTTTAGGCGTGGTAGCTGCACGAATAAAGGCAGGGTCGTCATCTTCATTAGCAACCAAGCGTAAATAACTGACCAAATCTTTAATTTCCGCTTTATCAAAAAATGATTGACCACCAGAGATGGTGTAAGGGATTTTTTGATTGCGCAGTTGTTGCTCAAACACACGGGCTTGATGGTTACCGCGATATAAAATGGCGTAATCTTTATAAAAAGTACGTTTTTCAAATTTATGGGCTTGCAACTTCATAATCACCGATTCGGCCTCATGCTCTTCGCTCATGGCGGCCGAAACTTGAATCAAATCGCCTATACCTAAATCACTCCACAATTTTTTTTCAAATAACTTTGGATTATTGCTAATAACCTGATTAGCGGCGCGCAAAATACGCACGGTAGAGCGATAATTTTGCTCTAACTTAATCACTTTTAATTTGCTGAAATCGGCGGTGAGTTGGCGTAAATTTTCCACGTCTGCTCCACGCCATCCATAGATGGCTTGGTCATCATCGCCCACTGCGGTAAATTGGCCGCGTACCCCTGTAAGCATTTTAATCAGCTTATATTGGCAAGCATTGGTGTCTTGATATTCATCCACCAGCAAATATCGCAATTTGCGCTGCCATTTATTTAAGGCATCTTCGTGTTGGTCAAATAGCTCTGTAGGCAGCTTAATTAAATCATCAAAATCCACCGCTTGATAGGCTTTAAGTGTTTGTTGGTAAAGCTGATACACCTTGGCTGTTGCGTGTGTAAGCTCTTCATCGGCGTCGGCTTTAGCTTGATCTGGGTTAATAAACGCATTTTTCCAAGCCGAAATTTGCCACTGCGTTTTGCGTAAAAGTTGTTTATCGGTAGTGGCCAAAATATCGGCTACAATTTTAAAGCTATCAGATGAGTCTAAAATTGAAAATTGGGGTTTGTAGCCCAACAAAGCCGACTCTTGGCGCAACATTTGCAAGCCAATCGAATGAAAAGTGGCAATGGTTAAACCTTTTGTGGGTTTACCTTGCATTAATTTTCCTACGCGCTCTTGCATTTCGCGCGCGGCTTTATTGGTAAAGGTAATGGCTGCAATTTCTTTGGGTACATAACCCGCTTCATCAATTAAATAGCTAATTTTTTGGGTAATTACGCGTGTTTTTCCGCTACCAGCACCCGCTAATACTAGCAAAGGGCCATCAAGATATTTCACGGCTTCGCGCTGCGACGAATTAAGGCTGTTTAACATGAATTCATTGAGATTTTGGATGAGTTTAAAGGGCTTGCATGCTCAAAAAAAGCATCTGGCGGGGTATACTCGTTATTGCTTTGAAATAGATGACATTTTAACTGTTAATTCGACCATCTGAGTTGCTTTTGTTAGATTCTGAATCATTAATTTTATCCATTTATTTTAATGCCTAATTTCGATCTAAAAACCATTATTTTCATGTCAATGTTATTAACCTTTATGCTATCCATGCTGTTGGCCATTACAAGGTCGCATCATAAAAAGGTTGGCGGGCCCGGCTATTTGGCGGTAGGTAATTTGGTTGTTGGTTTGGGTATGGTGCTGGTTTTAATTCAGCTTGATTCACTTCAATTATTATTTTTACCAGATGTCGCTTTAATTGGCATGAGCTTAAGCCATTTTTCTAAATAGCATCTAAGCTTTTAATCGCAACTCACCTAATCAGCGAATATTAATCATCATTTTTTAATGTAAGTGGCGATTGATGGCTGTTTTATGCTGATGAATGATGATTTTATTATGGCGGTGTTGTTGAGTTCGCTTGTGTTAGCAGGTATTTGTTTTGTGTGCGCGCGGTTAAATTTTTCGCGTGGTGAAGGTGTTGTTGGTAATCTGTTATGGATTAGCTCCAGCCTGTTTTTAATCATTGCATGATATTAACAAAAAACCATTAAAGGCACGGTAAGTATTGGAGTGGCCGACTCTGTGAGGGTGAGCTACGATTTTAAAGGCTTGCTAGCCGCCGCCGATAGTACGCTTTATATGGCCAAAAACAAAGGCAGGAATCGTGTGATGAGTTATACCGATATTACGCGTGATAGTCTATAAGAGGATTTAAAGGATTTGATGTGAACATATTATTCTTTGAGATGCTATGAGAACAACCCGAGCTAGTGCCGCTATTGATCGCTTAAAGCGCCGCAGCGGCGACAATAATTATTCGATGATCATGACTCAGAATGGCCTTTTCAGTTTGGTGTCATCTTCTGTAGAACCAGTAGGAGAAACGCCTGCAGCCAAAAGCCGTCTGTGCGAACCAATGCCCATGGATGACTTTGTGATATTTGTGAATGCTTATGGGCCACAAACACCTAAGCGCGTCAGTAAGCTTGAATTGGCATTTAGTGAGCAGTTGGCAAAAAGTAAATCGAGCAAACCCTAAGCTAAAGCTTTTAAAACGGCCATGATTTATGGACTATATATGGCTACATATATAGTTATATAGTTTGTTCAATAAGATTTAGTTGGCAAATTAATTACCAGTAAATCGATCAAAACGACTGGCTAAGAGGCGATTTATAGATCCATCCAAAAGTCTTTAAATGGAAACGTGATAGCTAGGGCTAACTAATATGTTGGCATCACTAGAGTTTAAAGCCATGTAATTTATGTCTGGGTTAATGGCGCTAGCGTTATTTTCATTTTGCTGGCCATATATTCACGCATTGAAGTGGTAAGCGGTTTGAATTACTGGGTGGCTGCTAATTTTTGTATTGGCATTGCCATTTTTTTTACTCAACAAAGGGTTTCTACGCCAACGCTTGCTTTGCTTGGCAGCTGGTTTAAGGTGTGCGGTCTTGCTTTATCTTTTATTCCAACTCATTTTTTTTAAAAGCACCCGCCAAACAAAGAAATGATTCACTAGCTACTACTGATTCTTATTGCTAGTAATGTGCGCATCAATCTAACAATGATTACGTTTCCGTTGTGCTAAACACGCCGCTTTGTGTGCTGATTATCATGATCTGCGCCATTTATTTACTACACTATTCTCGCTATAAATGATCTGCCAAGTATCGATTCACTGGTGGTTCTTTCATCCTATTTGCAGGGTTTAAGCTATATCGCTTACATATGTTGTGCTCAGATAAAGCTCAACCTGTATTGTATTTAACCGAATGAACATTAAATGAAGTGACTTTTTGACTTGCATAATTAGTGTTCTGGCCATTAATTTTGGCTTTATTTTAATGGTGAATGAAAGGTTAGCTGAAATGTTAGTGTATACCGCAGGTCAAGATTGGCTTACGGGTGAGATGAATCGCAGAAATATAGTGCGAGTCGCTGAAGCTTCAAAATTAAAAGCACTTAAATTTAGGCAATCGCAGTCCATTCTTTTGATGAATCTAGACCCATTTAAGCAGTTTAAAGATACTTTAGGCCATTTGTTCGGTGATACGTTGATTCAAACCTTAGGTGGTGAACATATTTATTTCACCGAGAGTATTGGCGTATGCGATTCGAATCAAGGCAGAAAAGATTTTAAAGGTATGTTTTCATCAGTCGATCAAGTGGTGTACATGGCTAAAAAAGCAGGATGAAACACTGTTATTTTATTATCAAGTTTATAAAGAGAGGGCTGTAATTTACATTTTTGTATGATCTTTTTGTTTGATATTTTATTAATTTTACAGATTTTTTTAAAATGGCATAAACATTGCTGATTAATAATTAGGAGCCTAAAACACTGTAATTAAAAATTCGCTAAAAAGCGAAAAAATAAAAGTGATGCTACCGTTAATGCTTTAAAAACAAAGCATAACAAGCAATAGGTAAATTTAATTTAATTTAAGCCATGAAATTAAGATAATAGGATAGATCATTAACTCGACATTAGTGACTAAAATTTGCCATGAATGATAAAATATACAAAACTTCCATCTGCAGCATTCTGTTTCTGGACATAATTGATTATTCCAAAAAGTCGGATTCAGAAAAAATTAACATCAAAAATCAATTAAATCGATTGATTAATCAATCTTTAAAAGATGTTGAGTCAGAAGAACGCATTATTTTTGATGCAGGTGATGGTGCCGCCATTGCTTATATGGGCTCACCAAAAGATGTCATACTTATATCGTTTAGTATTCGCAATGAAATTTTAAAAAGCAATATTCTCAGTTCCATTCCGATGTATGTGCGCTTTGGTATTGATCTTGGCCCAGTAAGTATAGAACGCGATATTAACGGCCAGCCTAATATTATTGGCGATGGTATTGATGTGGCACAGCGTATGATAAGTTTTGCCAGTCCCAACCAAATTGTGCTGTCGCGATCTTATTACGAAGTGGCTTCGCGAGTAATGCAAGAGATATCACAACTGTTTGATTATTCTGGCATTAGGCATGATAAAAATGTGCGTGAGCACGAAATTTACGCCGAGAGATTATTAAAAGATGAAGCGCCAGCAGAGGAAAGCATAGTGCAATTAGAGCAAATTATAGGACCATCTAAGCAACTGCTGAATCTTTTAAACTGGTTTAGAGCGATTAATTGGCGCTATGTTGCCTTAGCGATGCCAGCGTTGATGACGTTTGCGATTATGATTAAAAGTGCCGCAACGCCACGTGAGCCGGTGATTACAATTGAACAGACATCTGCTGCAAATGCTGCAAAACCTGCGACTTTGGCAATGAACAAGGATTTAGAAAAAATGCCGCAAAATAACGCGCAATTATTATCCAACGAAACATTAGAAAAGAGTTTTGTAAAGGTGGCGGACGAAAAGCCCTTACAAATTGCAGTCAGCGATAATCAAGTAGTCAAACACCAGACTATTGTTGGGACGGCAATTGAAACAAAATCAATGCAGGAAGAAGCGAGCAAAAAAGTAGCAGAAAAAAAAGTTAGTAAAATGCCAGCAGCGCTTAATCAAAGCGTTGAGAGCGTAAAACAATATAAGCAACCAGAGCTTGATCAAAGCGTTGAGAGTGTAAAACAAGATAAGCAACCAGAGCTTGATCAAAGGGATGGCAGCGAAAAACAAGTTAAGCAGCCAATAAAAACGGCTGAGTCAGCGCGATCATCTGCACATGCAGGTAATAGTAATCAAAAGTCAGTTTGGAATAGCCTTGCCAATAGCGTAAAACAAGGCAAAAAGCACGCATGCACGCAAGTAGAAATTGTCATGAATCAATGCCATCATTAAGCCGCTTAGCCATCCACTGGGATTGCTTAGTTTTTTCATCTGATTCGTCTTAAATGATATCTGTATTGACTTCTGGTTCAATGTTGACAGGTAAATTTGCTTTTATCATGGCTTGACGACTGAGAGGTGTTTCAAGGCTAACTCGACCAATAGCGCCGCTGCGGTAATCGGTCAAAAAAGCAACAGCGGTTTTTTCCATATCCCATAAGCCATCGTGGCGTTTATAGCTGCGGCGTTTGGCAATTGCTTCCAGTAAATCCACGCCATCTATTTGTTTTACATTAATTTTCATGGCCTCTAATTTATAGCGCGCATTAATTAAATCAGAATACGTTTTAAGCAAGTTATCCGCCAAAAAAACTGCCACATCCTCATCAATCACGGCATTACGTCCAATAGCATGGCTGGCTGCCAGCATATAACCATCGGATTCGTATGCGATTTTTGGCCACATCATGCCAGGTGTATCGGTAATACTAAAAGTAGCGTCTATCTCAAAACGTTGCTGGCTTTTAGTCACAGCAGGCTCATCGCCCACTTTTGCCACTCGGCGATTCAGTAAGGCATTCATCAAGGTTGATTTTCCCACGTTTGGAATGCCCATAATCAAAGCACGTAGCGGTTTTAAATGAGTGCCACGATGCGGAGTTAGATGGCGGCAATGAGCCACGATTTTTTTGGCGTCACCCGCTTTTTTGCAACTTAGGGCAACCGCTTTAGTGTTTGGCAAATTATTAAAATAATTGAGCCAAGCTTCTGTGGCTTTGGGGTCGGCTAAATCGGCCTTATTTAAGATTTTTAAATTAGGCCGCTGGCGAAACAAACGCATTTCATTAATTACAGGGTTATGCGAAGCTTCAGGCACGCGGGCATCTAAAACCTCAATCACCATGTCGGTAAACTCCATGGTTTCTTCCGCTTTTTTGCGGGCTTGGGTCATGTGTCCCGGATACCACTGAATTGCCATTTTGTACCTTAAAATCAAAAAATCGTCTTAAAAATGCGTCACTCAATCATTTTAATCGCTTACATATCAATCATATACTGCGCGGTTAAAATGATTTTGCGCCTTGTTTTGTTTAGACTTTTTTGATTTTCTATTAACAAAACGACTGGCGGCAATCGTGGGGTAAAGCAACATAATCGGCATTTGGCCTAATCATCATCTATGATGACACTAAGAGAAATTAATGTAGAGTGGTAATATAAAAAGAACATTTTAACATCTATTGGGCGCTTGCCCGATTAAACTGAGCATATACGAAGATGTTTGATTTATATAAACAAGATCAGTTTTTGCGCTAGTCATTATTTGGCCATTAACGAATTAGATAATGTTTGTAAACTAGAGCTAGAATTTAACGCAAATATATTAATATTCAAAAACAACAATCTCCACTCAATACAGGCACGTAAACCAAGTGATACAGAATAAAAAAGCCGCCACTTTATTGTTGATGGTGATTATGTTCATGACTCAATCAATAAAAGTACACTCTGCTGAAGAAGATGGTAGAGCATGGATTAATTTGCAGGCGAATGGGCCAACGGGTGTGGATAACTTACGCTGGTATGTTGAAGTTCAGCCGCGCTTCCGCGAGGAGCTAAAAGAACGTGATCAATTCTTTTTTAGGCCAGCTGTTTATTATGCCATTGCGCCTAAAACTAGCCTTTGGCTGGGTTATGTTTACGTACGCAACTATACAAGTAACCCCGTTATTGAAAGTGAACATCGCTACTGGCAGCAACTGTTACACGAATTTGAGCCGATTAATGGTGTGCGTTTTAGAAGCATGACGCGTTTTGAACAACGCAATTTTGAAGGTGCAAACGACACTGGTTATAAATTACGTCAGCGTTTTACGCTTAACTTCCCCATTGAAAACTACCCTAATTTAAGCACGCTAGTGTTTGATGAATACCACCTTAATTTAAACGAAACCGATTATGGTGCGCGTTCTGGTTTTGACCAGAATCGCCTTTTTGCAGGTTTTGCTTGGAAATCAAGTCAACAAATATTGGTTGAATTTGGCTATTTAAACCAATATGTGAATCTTCGAAACGAAGATGCTATGAATCATATACTAGCGTCAACGGTTTATTTTAGCTTTAATTAACAAGTTTTTAGATGAGTGTGTAATGGCTTTGCAGATTGCAAGTCATAGCCATTATTTATAGCCATTTCTTCTTCTTTCTGCAATTCTTTCACACATGGCTTTCCGAAGCTCTGGGCACATGTTTTTAACGTACTCACGAAATATGGCTTTTTTAATAAGGGCCATTTTCTTCCAGCGTTCGCGCAGGACTTTACGCTTTTTGGGTTAGTAGTTGTTTAATTTGGTGTAAGCATTTTTTTACCAGTGCCTTTTTTTCTGGCAATAATTTTTCAATTCTATTACCTTTGTTGACTTAGCTTTTTTCAATGCTGTCGCCACGGTTGTTAGCCATGGCTCTGGCAGATAGAAATAGGCTTAGTAAGGTTGTTCTGATAATAGCGTTTTTCATGCTTGCTCCTTTAAGTGTTAATTTTTAGTATTCAATTTATTCGCACGATAAATAAAAATCCCTTAAGCATCAAAACGCAGCTATTTTTAATTGGTCTGAAAGCCAATATGAAATTCCAGAATAAAAATAATGGCATTAAATGATTTGCTTTAAAATACCGCTATGCAAAATTCTGATAATCTGCAATCTGTTCTAAAGCCCAACCAATCTATCGCGCTATTAAAAGCGCTGCACATACTGACTGTTGATGGCAAGCTTAATCAAGACAGCCGCCGCAAGCTAAAACAAGTTTATCACTTGGTTAATTTTATTGAGCCACTGTTGAATACTGTATTGGCTACAAACCCCAACCCCACTTTGGTTGACCATGGCGCTGGTAAATCATATTTGGGTTTTATTCTGTATGATTTGTTACTAAAGCAACATGCGGCAGGGAATGTGATTGGCATTGAAAATCGCGCAGAATTGGTTGAGAAATCTACCTTGCTGGCCGCTGAATGTGATTTTAATCGCATGCAATTTCAGCATTTAACGGTTGAAGAATCCATTCATTCAAACGCGCTTCCCAGCCAAGTAGACATTGTGACCGCATTGCACGCCTGCAATACCGCAACCGATGATGCGATTCAATTTGGCTTGCAAAAGAAAGCTCAATTTATGGTGCTAGTGCCTTGCTGTCAGTCAGAAGTGGCAGAAGCTATGCGCAAGCACAAAGTTGAAAGTTTTGGTAAAACAGCCCTATCCGAAATTTGGCGTCACCCGATTCATACACGAGAATTTGGCAGCCAAATTACCAATGTCTTACGTTGTTTGCAGCTTGAAGCGGCGGGCTATCAAGTCACCGTCACCGAATTGGTGGGATGGGAACACTCCATGAAAAATGAGCTGATAATCGCCAAATACACAGGCCAGCCGCGCAAAAATGCACAAGTGCGATTAGCCAGTATTTTGGATGAGCTGAATTTGGATAGCGTGAAATTTAGGTTTATGTAACTGATTAATTAAAGCCATTAAATTGTCTTAATTCTTAAACATTTTTGACATATTAGATAGTCATAATTACACTTTTATAATCCTCAATTAAAGGCTAACACCATGAATATGCTGGATAAAATTGTGCAACTATTTAATAGTGTTGACGCCATGATAGATAATATGAGCTTGTCACATTTTAGCTTGGTCGTAGATGCCGATTTGGATGCGCTTAGCATTAGCGAAACGTTAAGCACTTCAGAAACGAGCTTCTAAATAAGCCGTTAAATGGTGTTTGATTTAAATATTGAATATTATAATTAGTTAATCCCTATATTGCTTAATTTTAAAGCAAGTTTATATGCTTTTATCCCTTACGGATGGTTTCTAGCGCCCAATTTTTTGGCTTAATCTGTTTGTGCGCAAACTAGTAGAATCTGACTACACTTCCAAGCCTAATCTTAATTTTTTATCTTTTTTTAGTTTTTAAAGTGGTCACATGTTAAAGCAGTTAAAAGCGGCCTTAGGTTGTTTTTAACGTTTATGAAAAGTGATCATGGGAAAAAATTATTGTGTCCTGCAGTATTAAATGCAGCAACTAACATGGCAATCGCCACTTTTGGCTCTGTGCCTTATGCTTTTTCAAGAGGCGCTAGGGTATTTAGCCAAACATTTGCCGCTGCATCATCTGTAACGCTTGCGTTTGGTGTGGTTGATTTGGGCGATTACGCTTTTTAATCGGTCTTGTGGTTAGATGACGTGGCATTAACATTCGCTGTGACAGAGCCGGAAAACCCTGCCATGTTATTAGCTGGCTTGGGTTTTATAGTTGCTAGCTCACGTCGTAAAAATGTTTAAATACTGGCAATAGTGGTCAACTAATTTACTTTTTAACCCCCTTTAGCACGCCTTCAATTTTATTGAGGCGTACTCTTTTTTGCTGTAAACACTATATCTTGTAGTAATTTTATTTTTTTCGCTGCCTTTAAAACTGGGGTGCCTTTTAACCAATCCCAGTAATAGGTTAAAAAATCATTACCTTGCAAATCTTGATAATACGGTTATCAGTGACACATGTTAAAATGCATCCTGCATGCAAACAAATGCTTTGAATATCCCCCAGCTCTTAAAATCGTTATCCAGCTGTATGCTGGTCGATCGCTTTCGCTTAAGTAGTCAGCTTAAACAATCACAATCACTTGTTAATCAAAACAAGTCATTAGAAAAGTCATTGACTGAAATCGCACGGAAAATCCAGCTATCGCAAGCTAAGTATCAACAGCGATTAATAAACTTACCCAAACCTGAATATCCTTTAGAGTTGCCTGTTAGCAGCAAAAAAGCAGAAATTGCCGCCGCGATTGCCAGCAATCAAGTGGTAATTATTTGCGGTGAAACAGGCTCTGGTAAAACCACGCAAATCCCTAAAATATGCTTAGAGCTGGGCCATGGTGTGGCGGGTTTAATCGGTCATACTCAGCCACGCCGTATTGCGGCGCGCTCGGTGGCAAGCCGCATTGCGCAAGAGCTACAAAGCCCGTTGGGCGGAGTGGTGGGTTACAAAGTGCGCTTTAATGATAAGTTATCAGAAGGCAGTTATGTGAAGCTGATGACAGACGGTATCTTACTGGCCGAAACGCAAGGTGATAAGTTTTTAAATGCGTATGACACGATTATTATCGATGAAGCGCATGAACGTAGCCTGAATATCGATTTTCTGTTGGGCTATTTAAAGCAGTTGCTGCCTAAACGCCCCGATTTAAAAGTCATTGTCACTTCTGCCACCATTGATGCCGATAGGTTTTCAAAGCATTTCAACGGTGCACCCGTTATTGAAGTATCTGGCCGAACCTTTCCAGTAGAAATTCGTTATCGTCCACTTGGCAAAGCGGGTTTTCGCACCAAAGAAACAGATCTGACAGAAAATGCACAATTTGACCTTGATGATGACACTATTTTTGGCATCGCGCGCAATGCTAAAACTGAGGCTAGATGGTTAGAAGAAGACGATGAAGAAGAGGCTATAGAAGAAGCCATTATGGATGCCGCCGATGATTTACTGCGGCAAGGTGATGGCGATATTTTAGTATTTTTACCGGGTGAGCGAGAGATTCGTGATACCGCAGAGCATTTACGTAAATACCAAGGCCGTTCCGCTAAGCTCAAGCATATTGAAGTATTACCTTTATTTGCACGGCTTTCTATTGAAGACCAGCAAAAGATATTTAAGCCACACGGCAGTCGCCGAATTGTTTTAGCCACTAACGTAGCAGAAACGTCGCTTACAGTGCCTGGCATTAAGTATGTAATTGATGCAGGTTTAGCGCGTATAAATCGCTATAGTACCCGCGCCAAAGTAGAGCAGTTGCAAATAGAAAAAATTAGCCAAGCCGCTGCTAAGCAGCGTGCTGGTCGTTGCGGACGCGTTTCAAATGGCATTTGTGTGCGATTGTATTCTGAGCAAGATTTTGATAGCAGGCCGGAATTTACAGAGCCTGAAATTTTGCGCAGCTCGCTGGCCAGTGTAATTCTGCGTATGGCAGCTTTGCGCTTGGGTGATGTGACCGAGTTTCCGTTTATTGAGCCTCCTTCAACAAGATTAATTGCCGATGGGTATTTGTTGCTGCAAGAACTTGGCGCGGTAGATAACAAACGCCAAATTACCGAAACAGGAGTACAACTGGCAAAATTGCCGCTAGACCCACGCGTTGGACGTATGATTTTGGCTGCAAAACGTGAAAATTGCCTAAGAGAAATATTGATTATTGCCAGCGTATTAAGCATGCAAGACCCGCGCGAACGGCCAATGGATAAGCGGGAAGCCGCTGATAATGCGCATAGTAAATTTGCCGCTGAACATTCGGACTTTATGAGCTATCTGAAAATTTGGGATTTTTACGATAATGTATTAAAAACCAAAAAATCGAATAAAGACTTACTGAATCAATGCCATGCCAATTTTTTATCATTTTTACGGCTTAAAGAATGGCGCGAGTTGCATGGGCAAATTAAGCAAATTACAGAAGAGTTAGAACTAAAGCTAAATACAGAGCCAGCTAATTTCGAACAAATTCATAAGGCTTTATTGGCCGGCTTGCTAGGCAATATTGGCTTTAAAGATGGTGATAATGACAGCTACGCTGGTGCGCGCGGCATTCGCTTTTTTGTTGCGCCTGGAAGTACGTTAAAGAAAACGAGACCTAAATGGGTGATTGCTGCCGAGTTAGTGGATACTAGTAAATTATACGCACGTTGTGTAGCCAAAATTGAGCCTGAATGGATTGAGCCATTAGCGCGCGGCTTAACCGAAAGCCATTATTCAGACCCGCGCTGGGATAGAAAAATGGGCATGGTCAACGCATGGGAGCGCGTTTCCTTGTATGGCTTAACTATTATCTATAAGCGCCGAGTGCATTATGGCCCCATTAACCCGCAAGAATCACGCGAAATATTTATTCGCGAAGCTTTGGCTAATGGTGAATTCGATACGAAATCAGCCTTTTTTAAAGAAAATGAGCGTTTAATCGCTGAAGTTGAAGAATTAGAGCATAAGGCGCGCCGTCAGGACGTGCTGATAGATGAGAATCAATTATTTGCGTTTTACGATAGCAAAATTCCTGCTGATATTTGCCAAGCATCAAGCTTTGAGAAATGGGGTGAGGGTGCAGAAAATCTTAACCCAAAACTGCTGTATTTAACTCGCGATGATTTAATGCGTCACGGCGCCGATGCCATTACGGCGATGCAGTTTCCAGAAAAAATGGTCTTAAAGGGTATTGATGGAAAACAATCAATTGAAATCCCACTTAAATATCGCTTTGAACCCAACCATATTTTAGATGGTGTAACAGCAACAGTGCCGCTTGCATTGTTAAATCAGCTAGACCCCACTGTTACTGAGTGGCTAGTGCCGGGCATGCTGCGTGAAAAATTAACTTATTTAGTCAAAGCCTTACCCAAAAATTTCAGGCGCGTTTGTGTGCCTGTGCCAGAATTTGTGACAGGATTTTTAGATCAAAACCCTATTGCAATAGCGCCTATCAAGCCACAATTGGCCGCGTATATCCAGCGTGTAACGACTTTAAAAGTCGGTGTGGAAGATTGGGTAGATGAAACACCTGCGCATCTATTGATGAATTTTAGAGTAGTGGATGATGCTGGTTGCGAGTTGGCAATGGGTCGTGATTGGCGCACTTTGCAAAAGCAATTGGGGCAAGCGGCACAGCTTACCTTTAGAAATACATCGCCCGACATTGAAAAAATAGGCTTAAAACAATGGGATTTTGGTGATTTGCCGCAAACCATAAGCTTTGAGCGCGATGGCGTAAAAGTCACGGGGTACCCTGCGCTTGAGGACAATATCGATTCGGTGTCGGTTAAATTGTTTGATACCGCGATTGAGGCAGATGTAAGTTTACGTAAAGGTGTTTGCCGCTTAATGCGTTTTGAGTTAAAAGAACAGATTAAGCAACTGGAAAAAAGCTTACCTAATTTTAATCAATACGCGCTAACGTTCAGAAGCATCATGTCGCCTGACGATTTGCGTGAGGATATGATTACAGCGATTGCAGACCGTGCCTTTATTGGAGAAGATGATTTGCCGCGTTCTAATGCCGATTTTATGAAATTAAAAGCCAGAGCGCGAACGCGCTTGCCTGCTGTGAGTCAGGCAATTGTAAGGCAAGTGCAGGCGGTGGCGACCGAGTATCAGGCACTGATTAATATGCAAGCCAAAATGCCTGCGACGGTAAATAGACTCAAAAAAGATATAGAACAACAAATCAATCTCATGGTTTACAAAAACTGTTTTACACAAACGCCTTGGGAGTATTTGCAACACATTCCACGTTACTTAAAAGCGTTGAATTTAAGAATACAAAAGCAACCTACTAACCCAGACCGTGATGGAAAAAACGCCGCAAGTGTTAGGTTAATATGGCAAAAATGGCAAGATAAAGTGAATAATTTGCAAGAGTCACACATAGATATTCCGCCTGCATTACACGATTTTCGCTGGCTAATAGAAGAGCTACGCGTGTCGCTTTTTGCGCAAGAACTCAAAACACCTATGCCAATCTCAACCAAACGATTAGATAAAATTTGGACCGAGATGCGCTTCTAATTTGACGCAAACGTTTTAATGCAGAATTTAGAGAATCAATTTGATGCGTTTTTATTAAAGTCGCGCGGCGATAGATTTTTTCGCGTTCGGATTAGCTGCAATTGGCTGATAGCGATTATTGTTTCGCTGCTAATTCATGCCATTATTTTATTTTCAGTGTTACCAAAATTTGAACAAGATCAAGCGGCGGAGCTGCCGGCGCGTGAGTTAAATGTAAGTTTAGCATCAACTACTCCTAAGAAAAAAATAGCAGAAACACCCGTTGAACAACCCGCATCGCCCAAAGAAGTGATGCCTGAACCAGTTAAGTCTCAACCCAAGCTGATCGCGCAGAAACCAGAAGCGCAAGCTAAAAAACCTGTTTTTAAAGTGCCCGATGTGCTGAGCACAACTGAACCAACACTAGAAAAAACAACGCCAAATCTAAGCCTTCCACAAGAATCAGTGCCAACAGAACCCAAGCCAGAAGAGGCACCAGTAGATATGATGGCTTATGTCAATCAACAGCGTGCGCGTCGCGCAACGCAAGAGTCGGATGCCGCGCGTATAAATGCTGAAGCTACTGCGAAAGAGTTAGGCCCTAGCGCGGAGCAAAAACGCGATGCCAATATTAAGCGTAATTTTGAAACAGGTGTTAATGGCATTTTTGAAATCACCAGTTTAGAAGCACGTAGTGCTAGCTTTTCTTTTAACGGCTGGACCAATAGTTTTAGTAGTGCCAGGCGTGAATTTTTTGAAGTGCAGGCGCAATCTGGGCAAGATGTGCGTTTGGTGATGATTAAAAAAATGATTAGCTTGATTCGCCAGCATTACAAGGGTGACTTTAATTGGGATTCGCATCGTTTGAATCGCACCATTGTGATGTCTGCTAGGCCAGAAGATAGCGCTGGATTAGAAGAATTTATGATGATTGAATTTTTTGGGCAGAACTATAAAACTGAATTATAAGACTGATTTTTTGTACTTTTTTAGTCTATGTTCTTAAGAGTAGGTTCAAAATAAGGACTTATTTAGCTATTCTCAATAAGCATTCTATCTAGGGTCAAGCTTGCTTTGTTATCCTTGCCGCTAAAAGCGTATTTGCCATTGCTAAACATAAAGCTAGAGACTACTTTTTTTTTACCGCTTACATAATGATTGCTCCATCTGATAGTCTGATGTAGGTGATGATATTTTTGACTTCATAGCGATGGATGCCGTTTGTTACCAATACGCATTAATCTATAGTGGATTAATGCGCAGCATTCAAGAAAAATTTTACTTAAATTTGCGTTAATAGTTTTCGAATAATTGCTTCATTCATGCCTTTGCCAATCAACACAATTCTAGAAATCGCTTCCTCTTCATCCCATCCTTCAAGTAGCGTGGCTGGGTAGGGCGTAAAGTGCACAGCATGAATCGCTAGCGGGGCGGGTTGGTCTTCGGCATGGATAATACCTTTTAATCGTAGCAAATTTTTACCATAGGTTTGACATATTTTTAGAATTACTGGTTTTAAATCACGCCAATTAAGTGGCTTGGGCATAAAAACTGTAAAACTGGTAATTTCATCATCATGCACTGCTTGTGGCAAAGTGCCTTTTGGCTTGGCTGATGTTATAGGTACGCGCAACCAGCGTTGCGGCTCCGGTTGCTTGGTTGCTAAATCAAACAGCCCGACATCAATAATAAATTGTGGATCTATCTCACCATTTAATACGCGATGTTGCGTTGCACTGGAGTTTATCGCAATCAGTTTTTCTTTTAACTCGCTTAATTGCTCAGGCGTTGCTAAATCTGTTTTGGTCAACAATAAAACGTCAGCCACCGCCGCTTGCTTGCGTGCTTCAGCATGTTGCTCAATTTGCTGCATTCCGTATTGACTATCGATGGTAACAATCACCGCATCTAGCCTAAACGTAGATTCAATCACTGGCTCATTCATCAGGTTCCCCAAAATAGGGCCGGGGTCTGCCATGCCTGTGGTTTCAATTACCAAACGATTAAATTGTGGAATGGCTTCTAGTGCACGTTTAAAAAATAAATCGCGCATGGTATCAGCCAACTCATTTTTAAGCGTGCAGCATAAACAGCCGCTGCTCAATAAAACTGTGTTGTCAGCAATATGTTCGCTTTCAATGTGGGTAGCTAAAATGTGGTCTAGCCCTGTTTCGCCCAGCTCATTAATAATCACCGCCGTGTCATGCATAGCGGGATTAGATAATAATTGATTAAGCAGTGTGGTTTTGCCAGAGCCTAAAAAACCAGTAAGAAGAGTGACGGGAATGCGTTTATCCATACCTGTATTTTAGCCTTAAATACGCCACTATCAGCAAGTGAGTTGCTGAATTACGGTAAAATGCGTGCATGAATGTATTTTATGAAGAAGAAGGCAGCTTTAAAATTGCCAATGTGATGAGCGAAACCGACAGCGCATTGCAGGTGGAATCTATCACTGGCAAGCGTTCTAAAATTAAAGCCGCCAATGTGCTGTTGCGTTTTGATTCCGCTTTAACAGGATTTATGGAAGCCGCACTAGCGGAAGCCGATAGCTTAGAAGTAGATTTTTTATGGGAATGCTGCGGCGAGCCAGAATTTTCCTTTGACGATTTAGCTGCAGACTATTATGGCAAAAAGCCTACTTCAATTGAGGCTGCCGGCACTGCCATTAAATTACACAGTGCGCCCATGTATTTTTACCGCAAGGGCAAGGGTCGCTATAAAGCCGCCCCTGCTGATACCCTTAAACTGGCATTGGCCGCGGTAGAGCGTAAGAAAATACAGGCAGAACAAATGGCGGCTTGGGTCACTAAGCTAAATAACAAAGAATTGCCAGAAGGCTTTGCAGCAAAAGCCGATGCGTTTATTTATAACCCGGATAAAAACAGCTTGGAATGGAAGGCGATTGATGAAGCTGCGCAATCATCAGGCCGCTTAGCCTTAACGGTAATGGCTGATTGTGGCTTGATTCAAAATGCACACGACTATCATTTGGGCGCATTTTTGCGCGAAATGTTTAGCGATGGCGTTAATTTTCCAGCGTTTGATATACCAGAAATCACAGCTGATTTGGAATTAGCTAGTGTTGAGTGTTTTAGTATAGACGATGCAACAACCACTGAAATTGATGATGCCTTTAGTCTGGAAATTTTAGCAAGCGGTAATACGCGCGTCGGTATCCATATTGCCGCGCCAAGTTTAGGTGTGCCTGCAGATTCAGTTTTAGATAGCGTTGTGTTATCGCGATTATCTACCGTGTATATGCCTGGTAATAAAATCACAATGTTGCCAGATGCCGTTGTGAAGCCGTTTAGCTTAGATGCTGGTGAAACAAAGCCGGCATTGAGTTTGTATATAGAAGTGACGCCAGATTTTGAAATTGTGGCTCATGAAACAAAACTAGAACAAATCAAAGTTGCTGATAACTTACGTCATGATGCGATTGAGCCGTTTTTTAATGCAAATACATTAGAAACTGACAGCGGCCACCCATACTGGGAAAAGCTCAAATTTTTGTTTAATTTGGCGGAACACTTAGAAGTGGCGCGTGGTAAAGCCGACCCTAATCGGGCGCCGCAAATTGATTACAACTTTTATGTAACAGATGGCATCGTTAAAATCGTTGCGCGTGAGCGTGGCTCGCCCATGGATAAACTAGTGGCGGAGTTGATGATTTACGCCAATAGCCATTGGGGAGGATTATTAAAACAGGCAGGCTTGGCAGGCATCTATCGAGCTCAAACAGGTGGCAAAGTATTTATGACATCCACTGCAGAACCCCATCAAGGCTTGGGCGTGGCGCAATATTCATGGTGCACGTCACCGCTTAGGCGCGCTGTCGATTTAATCAATCAGCGCCAATTAATTGCAATGATTAATAGCCAGCCGGCACCTTACAATTCGGCCGATGGCAAGCTGAATGTGATTATTCGCAACTTTGATTTAACCTATAACGCTTACAGCGAATTTCAAACCCGAATGGAGCGCTACTGGTGCCTGCAATACTTGATTCAAGAACAATTAACAGAGGTGATAGCAACCGTTTGGCGCGAAAATTTGGTGCGTATTGATGGTATGTTTTTTATCACCAAAGTACCTAATCTTCCAACGACAGGTCTGCCAGAGCTTAAAGTGGGTAGCAAAGTGCTGTTAGAAATTAAGCATATTGATACTTTGCTGATGGAGTTAAGCTGCAAATTTAAATCGGTGGTAGAAACAGGTGTTGCTGAACTGATTGAAACAATAGAAGAAAACGCTGAGTCTTAGTCAATGTTTAAATTTAACCGTAAAATTCATAAAAGCGTGCGCGACGACAGCGTTGCAGAAGTGTCTGAAATCAGTGGCATACGTTCACTGCATTTGGGCACGGTGACCATTCAAAGTAGCATGAAAGTGAAAGATCCGTTTGCCCTAGAGCTGACCTATACGCGTGGTATGATGGGCTTTTTACTATTTTCAGATGCCGTCAGAAATGTATTAACAATTGGTTTAGGTGGCGGCTCTGTGCCTAAGTATATTTATGCTAATTGCCCCGATATTGGCCAAACAATTATAGAAATCAACCAACAAATTATAAGTATTGCGCGCAGCCATTTTCATGTGCCTGATAATGATGCTAGATTTAATGTAATAGAAGGCGATGGCATTGCTTATTTGGCCGCCAATCCCAATAGCGCAGATTGCTTAATGATAGATGCATTTGATAGATTTGGAATTCCGCCTAATTTTTGTAGCCAAGATTTTTTTGATAGCTGTGAAATGGCACTATCCAACAGCGGGATTTTTTCAATCAACCTATGGGGTAGTGACCAAAACTTTGATATTTATTTGCAGCGCATAGAGCAAAGTTTTAACAACCAAACCTTGATATTGCCAACCGGCAAGCCGGGAAATATCTTGGTATTTGGTTTTAAGCATGATTCTAAATTAAATGGTTTAAAACTGAATCCTAAAAAACTCAAAGAGCGCGCAAAAATCTTAGAAAATACGCACAAAATCGAATTTTTAAGTTTTGTTGAAAAGTTGTGCGAACATAACCAGATTAATTAAGAAACGATTACACCATGATGAATCAGTATTTCGCCACCTGCCCACGTGGCCTTGAGGCATTGCTGGCAAATGAGCTTAAAGCCAGCAACGCAAAAGAAATTAAACCAACCGATGGTGGCGTTGGCTTTGCGGGTGAGTTAAGTGTGTGTTATCACGCTAATTTGCACTCACGCATCGCAACGCGTATCTTGATGCAAGCAGGGCATGGCAAATATGCGACAGAGGATGATTTATACCAAGCGGCCTATAAGCTGAACTGGCCGAATTGGTTTGATGTTAAACACGACTTTATGGTGAAAGTGACAGGCGTTAAATGCCCGCTTAAAAGCCTAGAATTTGCTACCTTGCGCATTAAAGACGGAGTTTGCGATAAATTCAGGCAAGTGGTTAATTCACGTCCCTATATTGATACTAAAACACCATCAGTGCGTATTCATGCCTATTTAACAGCCGATAGCTATGTATATTATCTGGATACTTCTGGCGATGCTTTGTATCAGCGCGGTAACCGAAAAGCAAGCATTGAAGCGCCTTTGCGTGAGAATCTGGCAGCTGGTATTTTGCAATTAAGCGGTTGGCAAGCAGGCCAACCTTTGCTAGATCCCATGTGTGGTAGCGGTACGTTTCTGCTGGAAGCCGCCATGATGGTGCTAGATATTGCACCTGGCTTAAAGCGTGATTTTGGTTTTGAAAAACTGAAAAACTTTGAATCAGACACTTGGAAAAAAATCAAAAACACTGCACTTAAAAATGCCAAGCCCGTGACTTTTCAAAAACTATATGGCTCAGATAGCGATTTACATGCAGTGCGTGTAGCCCAAAAAAATCTGACAGAAGCTGGTTTGAATGATGCTGTGCAATTAGCACAAACCAATATCACCAAAGTTGTTGCGCCTGCCGATAGCGGAGTGCTGGTGGCTAACCCGCCATATGGCGTGCGTATTGGCGAAGATGAAGAATTGGCTTTGTTGTACCCAAAAATGGGCGAAGCGTTAAAATGTAAGTTTGCAGGTTGGAATACATACTTTTTAACTAACGATTTACGCTTGCCAAAGCTGATGCGCTTAACGCCAAGCAAGCGCACGCCATTGTTTAACGGCCCATTAGAATGCCGATTATTTGAAATTAAAATGGTGGCTGGTAGCAATAGAAAATAGCGAACTAAAAAATAATTCATCATTATGATCTAAAGCGAACAATACAGCTTTTTTATAATTTAGCCCAAACTTGATTTTTCGCTAAGCTCAAGATGACTAGGAGAGAGCATGATGAGTAAAGTAGATTCAGTAAAAAATTTACGCAACAGAATCAACACTTTTGTAGCTGAACGTGATTGGGCGCAGTTTCACACGCCTAAAAATTTAGCGATGGCAATGATTGTGGAAGCGGCTGAATTAGTTGAGCAATTTCAATGGGATACTCCAGCAGAAAGCCAGCAATTATCAGTTGAAAAACATGAAGCTGTGAGCCATGAGTTGGCAGATACTTTTGTTTATTTGCTAAGACTTTCTGAGATATTAAATATCGATTTGATTGCTGCTACCAATCAAAAAATTGATTTGAATGCCTTGAAGTATCCGGTAGATAAAGCAAAAGGCAGTAATGCAAAATACACTGAATACTTATAAACTTAATAAAAAAGCCAATGCCTGTTTTAAACTGGTACTGGCTCTTTTGCAACAAAATAAAATTAGAGTACTGCTAATGCTGCATCGTAATTAGGCTCATTTGCAATTTCAGGTACCAATTCAAGATACTTAATCAAGTTGTTTTCATCAATAACAATAACTGCACGGGCTGCTAAGCCCGCTAATTTGCTGGTAAACAATAGTACGCCGTAATTCATTAAGAAATCACGACCGCGCATAGTGGACAAATTGACTACATTTTCAATTCCTTCTGCTGCACAAAAGCGCGTTTGTGCAAAAGGTAAATCCGCTGAAATATTCAGCACAACAGTGTTTGTTAATCCAGCAGCATGTTTATTAAATGCGCGCACAGACATGGCGCAGGTTGGTGTATCAACACTTGGAAAAATATTTAAAACTTTGCGTTTACCCGCATAAGTTTCTAGTGTGACATCAGCTAAAGCTTTATCAACCAGCGTAAAATTCGGCGCGGTGCTGCCAACTTTTGGCAAATTGCCTGCGACATCCACTGGATTGCCTTTAAGAGTTACTGAGCTAGACATGTTTTTTTCCTTTTATAATGAATAATAATACGACTAAATAATCGCGCATTAACTTCCATTAGTAATCATAAAACAAAAAACACCTGTTTAGAACAGGTGGTTGTCATTTTTAGGCCTAAATCTTAAATTAAACGAATAAATCTGCTATGCCAGTAAGTTCTCGCTTAAATAGCCAATGGTCATGGTTTGGTTATGCAATACGCTATCCGTTGTATTAGGGCGTGGAGCTAACTCTCCATAAGAGTAAAACCCTGTTATGCTGGTTTGTGGGCCTAAAATTTGTTTAACTAACTTAATTTCGTCGCCAACTAACTCTGCCATCACACCTTTACGGCCAACGCAGCTCACACACAAAGCTAAGCCTGTTTGATTGGTTTTGTTATCACTTAAGCCATCCATTACCAAGTTGGCAGCTGCACCAGCCCCATCTACAAGCTTGTCATGATTGGTTTGGCATAAACGAACTGTTTCGCCTTCTTCTACGTTACCAGCAAACGTTAAACTATTGTTTTTAGAATCAATGGCTAGTAATGTACGGATTTTTTCAACATCGCGTTTGCCTTCCTCAATTACTGCGAGTGGGAATTTTAAACCAGTACCCGGTAAGCCTTTTGAGAAAGCCTCGCCGATATACATTCTGTAGAGTGGTAACGCTGGTTTTCCGTCCATTTCAAATACAACGTTTTTTTCTGATTTTGTGACTGTGCGTGGCGGGCCGTAGGGTTTCCAACCACCTAAGGCGCCGCTTGATGTAATCAATGCAGGTCCATATAAGCCAACCGCAATCACTAAATTGTTTGAAATCGTATCATTAAAAAGTTGTAATGTTTTAACAAAGGCACCGCCATCACCAGCCAAGCCTCCCACAATTGGGATTTCGCCAAGAACACTTTGGAAGCCCTTTAACAACTCGGAGCCGTTTACATTTAAACCATCCGAAATAACTAAAACGGTTCGTAGCGAATCTGCTTTTAGTTGTTTTGCTAAACCTGCAGCCGCTTCAAATGAGCTTTGCATACCATTCATTTTAGTTTGTGCAACGCGCTGAACTGTTTTTTCCCATTGAATAGCGGTAATTTGAATGCTGTCGTCAAATACCCCATTAGGACTGATTTCACCAGAAGTGGTGCATCCAACTAGTTGAGCAGTGGGGTAGCGTGACTTTAAAAATCCTTGTAACTTACCTTCATTAAATCGTTTGATTGAGCCAAAGGCCAATACTAAATTTGCACTCACAAGCGGCGAAGCGTTTGGTAAGTCTTTAAGTGCCATTTTTGAATCGACTGACTCTTGTCTAATAAGCATGTTTTTAAAACCTCAATGTATAACTGTTCGAATAGATACATTTATACCTAATTTATTAGTTGTTGTTAAAGTGTATTATTACAAATATAGCGTAAGTGTTGCAAATTATATTAAAAAATGTAATATTTTGTGCCTACAAGTTAATTTATTTAGTTTATGTTGCATATCAGGCATTAAAAAATATAACTTTGGATAAAGCATTTTAGATTTTGGTTATAAATGATTTAAATAATATAACCAACAGGGGCATAGAAACGTGGCACAAGCAAATCTAGCGGGTACAAAAGTAATGGTTATTGATGACAGTAATACCATTAGACGTAGCGCAGAAATATTTCTTAAGTCTGCTGGTTGTGAAGTGATTTTGGCCGAGGATGGTTTTGACGCCTTATCTAAAATTGCTGATCAACAACCGCAAATTATTTTTGTGGATATTATGATGCCGCGCTTGGATGGATATCAAACTTGTGCGCTAGTTAAACGTAATGCACGTTTTAAATCTACCCCAGTGATTATGTTGTCCAGCAAAGATGGATTGTTTGACCGCGCGCGCGGTCGCATGGCGGGTTCGGATGAATATTTAACCAAGCCCTTTACCCAAGACACATTAATTGATGCAATTAATGCATACACTAGCGAGGCTTATCTGAACAAAAAAAATACATCGGATTAAGCTAATGAAATACTGAGCAGTTGATGAACTTAGGGGAATGTGTGCATGGAAATTAATAAAATTTTGATAGTAGATGATTCAGCAACAGACCGATTTTACTTAAAGGAGTTACTAGAGTCTGAAGGCTATAAGGTGGTAGCACTGGAGAGTGGGGAATCATGTGTTGAAAACGCTGCCACAATTTCGCCAGACTTAATTATTATGGATATCATTATGACTGGTTTAACAGGCTTTCAAGCAACTCGGTCGCTAACTAAAGACCCTGTTACTACCAAAATTCCCGTTATTTTATGTTCAGGAAAGTTGCAAGTAACCGATCAGGCTTGGGCTGAGAAAATGGGCGCCAAAGGTTGTTTGCTTAAACCCGTTCAAAAAGCTGATTTAAAAGCATTAATCAGTAAACTTAAATAACCGGCTATTAGTTAGCTTAAACCTTATGTCAAAACAATCACAATTGCGCGAATATCAAAACAGTATTTTGGCGCGTCTTGAAGATGCAAAAAAATCAGGTGCCGGTCCAACTGCTGGTTATCTAGGAGTGGTAATTGGCAGCAAAAATGTGCTCGTTAACTTGAAAGAAATCAGCGAAACTTTGCCAATTACGGATATTCATGTTGTGCCGTTGGTAAAGCCTTGGTTTTTAGGTGTGGCAAACGTGCGTGGCGTGATTTATGCTATTAATGATTTAGCGCAACTGGTTGAAAATACATTAACACAAGTATCTTCAAATGCACGTTTATTGCTTATAAGCGAATCGGTCACCAATAATGTGGCTTTTTTGGTCGATAGATTAGTTGGCTTACGTAAGTTAGAGGATATGCAGCTTGGTGAAACAATGGCTGAAGAAAGCTTATGTTTAAATGCACAAACCTATCAAGATCGTGAAAATCACACTTGGTATTTGTTAGATTGCTATAAATTAGTTAACTCAAAGGACTTTGTAACGCCTTATCTTAACTAAATATTACTTTATTTTAGATTCACGAGCTAAAAGTAATAAAAAAAGAAAAATATAATGGTTTTAGTTCTTAATAAATGGTCGATTTTAGTCGTTAAATAGTGGGGTTTAGTTATCTTTAATTTAAAGATAACTTAGTAAAACTTATAGGAATCAACATGGCAATCAATCTTCAAACAATTAAAGATCTCCCAGCAAAATTACAGCAGTTGTTTACCAAAAAAGCGTCGGGTGGCTACGGTCAGGTAATCGGTCCTGTTATTGGTTTGATTATCTTTATTGTGTTGGCTTTTTTTGTGATTAGCCAGGTGCGCGTTGGCGGCCCCGTGTATGACAAGATTAAAACCAACGATAACTTACGTGCGGATATTTTGCCGCCGGCACTGTATGCGGTAGATGCGTTTGCGGCTGTAAACGAGGCTTATGTTGCCACTTCAAACTCGGATTACCAAAAGCGCGATAGAAAGCTGGCTGAAGTTGTGGCTGCAGAAGCGGAATATAAAAAGCGTGTTCAATTTTGGAGGGGCAATGTAAATTTAGATACCATGGGTGGCGCGTTTCAAGCCGTTTTAAAATCCAATGAGAACTTTTACCGTATTTACAATAAAGACTTTGATGCCGCCATTAAGCTGGGGGCGATTGCCGCTGCCAAACCATTGGGTGATTTAGCCAATGCATATGAGATTAACAAGCAAACAGTTTTAACGCTAAACGCGGAAGTGCAAAAAGAATCATTGAAAATTGCCGAATCTAGTAACAAATTAGTAAACACTATTTTGATTGCGCTAGCATTATTGGGTTTGTTGATTGTATTCTTGATTGCCTACTTTGGTGTGCGCCAAGTAAAAACCATAGAGAACGCGGTGGCAACACTTGAAAACGATGGACAGCAAAACCAAATGGCCGTGCTTAACTTGCTTGATGAGATGGGCGATTTGGCGGATGGTGACTTAACGGTTCGTGCTGAAGTGAAAGAGAGTATTACGGGCGCGATTGCTGACTCGATTAACTATACGATTGACAATTTACGTGACCTGGTAACAGAAATTAACCGTGCTTCAGAGCAAGTGAATACTGCAACAGGACAAGCGCAAGCCACATCTGTTGGCTTGTTGTCAGCGGCCGAAAAACAATCTAAACAGATCACAGAAACTACAGACGCGGTTTCAAATATGACGCGTTCAATCCTACAAGTATCCAGCAACGCGAGTCAGGCATCGCAGGTTGCGCAACGCTCATTAGAAGCGGCGATGCAAGGTTCGCAAGCCGTGCAAAATACTATTACTGGTATGAACGGTATTCGTGTGCAAATTCAGGAAACATCAAAACGAATCAAGCGCTTGGGTGAAAGCTCGCAAGAGATTGGTGAGATTGTGGAACTGATTTCTGACATTACTGAACAAACCAATATTTTGGCTTTGAACGCGGCGATTCAGGCGGCATCTGCAGGTGAGGCGGGCCGTGGCTTTACTGTGGTTGCGGAAGAGGTGCAGCGATTAGCGGAACGCTCATCAGAGGCTACTAAACAGATTGGTACGATTGTAAAAACAATTCAGACCGATACCAACTCGGCGGTTGCCGCAATGGAAAAATCCACAGAGGGTGTGGTTGAGGGGGCCCGATTATCTGATGCGGCTGGTAAAGCACTGACTGAGATTGAATCGGTTACCAATAACTTGGCGAGCTTGATTCAATCGATTTCTAAGGCGACAGAAGCGCAAACAGAAGTTGCTTCAATCGTGACTAAAAACATGCAACAAATTCAGGAAATTACATCACAAACCACTGAAGGTACTAAACAAACCGCTGAATCGGTGGGCCAATTAACATCCCTAGCCGAAGAGTTACGTGACTCGGTTGCGGGCTTTAAATTGGCGTAGTTTACGGATCAGCTTTAAAGTACCTAATAGTTTGTTTATAGCTTAAAAGCTTGATTTATAAAGCGTAATAATTTTAATGGCTATATTTAATTTGGAGTTAAACCTAGGTGTCTGAAAACTTTGATATAGGCTCTTTAACTTGGGTTAAAGACCAAATCAATCAATCGCTTGATGCTGTTTTAGGTCATTTAAAAACGGTGCAAAGTAATCTGCACGACTCTACACCGTTGCGATTGTCTCAAACAGATTTGTATCAAGTATCTGGCGCGCTTGATATGGTTGGGCTGGCAGGCTGCAAGCGTTTTTGTGACGAATTAGAAAAGCTGGTAGGCCGCTTAGAGAAAAAAACATTAGAGGCGACGCCAGAAATAATTAAGTCGTTTACTAAAGCTGTGCAAGTTTTGCAAGCATATTTGCAAAATCTATTAGACGGTTCTCCCGATATACCTTTGCGTTTATATCCCATTATTCAGCCAATTTTATTGGCTATGGGCGAAAGCATGGATGAAAGTGAGTTGTTTTTCCCTGACACCAGTAATAGTGCGCCTAAAGATTTACCCTCTATGCAATTGGCCGATGCAGAGTTCGCTAGTTTTATGGCGCAGCAACGCTTAGCTTATCAAAAATCGTTATTGCTCTGGTTACAAACAAAGCAGAATATCGCCCTTAATAGCATGACTGAAGCCGTTAGTAACGTTAGTCAAGCGCAACAAACAAATAGCGATAAAACCTTGTGGTGGGCTGCCAGAGCTTTTACAGAGTCCCTAGAACAAAAGGAAATTGCCGAAAATTCAGGCGCAAAAAAATTGTGTCGCAAGCTGGATCAAGAATTGCGGAATTTATCCGAAGGTGTGAACAAGCCGCACAACCATCTATTGCGAGATATTTTGTACTATGTAGCGATTAGTAATGTCGATAAAGTTAACGTGCATAGGGTTAAAGAAGTTTTTGAGCTAGACCTTTTGGTTGATAAAAAATCCAGCATGCATTTTGACTCTAGCTCAATTGATGCGAATGAGCTGGGAGTTGTTAAGCAACTGATAGATCAGTTAGATATATTGCGAGAGCTATGGGATAGCGTATCGAATACCATTGATTTTAGCAAAGTGAACTCAAACGCTAGCTTTGCGCAGGTGCATATTGATAATGTGCTGGTGACCAAGTTTTCGGATACATTAACAGCCAGTCAAACATTAGCGCGTCAGCTAAGCCAGGTTGTAATTATCGACTTGTATTCTGTATTGCAACAAACAGGTAATGCCTTACGTGATGATGAAACAAAAGTGAATCATGCCGCTTTAATTGAAATGGCGGCTGCACTTAATTTACTTGAAACTTCATTAAACAATTATCAACAGATTGATGCCGATAATGTGCAAAAAATGCTTTCAGAAATGCGTCGCTTAGAAGCTATTTCATCAGGTGAGAGAAATTACAAGTTAGAAAATGAAAGAGCGGGCGAACTAGATAAAGACACGGTTAAAGCCGTTGTTACTCAAGTTAAAGAAGCACTTAAAACGGTAGAGCAAGCTTTAGATAGCTTCTTCCGCCGACCAGCAGAAAAAGCGCCGCTGAACTTAACCATCAAGCCTTTAAAACAAATTGCGGCGGCATTTAAAATGTTAGGTTTACCTACACCCAATACCATTGTCAACATCAGCAACCAGTTTGTAGGGTTATTTCAAACAGAAGCGTATGTTGCTAATCAATCCCAATTTGAATTAGTGGCTGAAAGCATCAGTATGATTGGTTTGTATACGGATGAGATGCCAAAAATTAGGCCTGAATCCGAGCAAGCTTTAACGTTGGCCGTTAAACGATTACAGGAAGCATTACAAGAAGCCAGTATTGAACTTAAATTTGATACACAAGAAGTCGCTAAAGTTGCAGTTATCAGTCATTCAGCAATACTGTCGGCGAGTGAAGAAGTTGCAGAAAATACTTTGCAATTAGTTACCCACGCTGATGACGTAAAAGTAATTGATCAAGCATTTGATTCCGTGCTGCTGGATATCTATCTAACCGAAGCCGAAGAAGTGTTGGCGCATATCGCTCAAAATTGCCAAGCATTGCGAGTTAATGCTACCGATAGCGAAGCCTTGATTGAAGTAAGACGCAGTTACCACACACTTAAAGGTAGTGGTCGCACTGTTGGGCTTAACACTTTGGGTGATATTGCTGGGCAAGTTGAGCAGTTTTTGAACGGCGTGTTGGATAAAAAAGCCTTGTTATCATCCAAGCAAATTGCAGGTATTGAGCAAATGAATGCCGCGTTTGCTGGTTGGGCTGCAGAGCTTCACGCCAATAACCAAGCTGTAGTGAATCAAACCGCTTGGTCAGCCCATGTTGCTGCGTTATCTCAAGATTTCATTGAATCGCCTCTACAGCTCGCGTCAGTAGTTGAAGATATGAAACCAGAATCAACCGCTAAAAAAGCTAAAAAAGCAGAGCCACAAGTGCTTATTGGCGGTACACGTAATATGAGCCGTGCTTTTTACGATATTTTTGTTAAAGAAAGTATGCAAAATATCATCACCATTGAGCAAGATGTAGCCAAACTCATTTCGGACGCAAATTTAACACCTTCTAGCACTGCAAAAATGGCAACGCATACTTTAGCTAGTAACGCACTTGCGACAGGCTTTAAACCGATGGGCGAGCTTGGACGTGCGCTTGAAGCATGGTTAGATGAGGCGCAAAATTGGACGCCACAGCACACTAGTTTATATGACAGCGCGGCTAAATCATTATCTGCCATGTGGGTAAAAGTTTCTGAGTTACGCAATCCACGTTCAGCAAGGGCTTTGATTCAAGTATTGAACGAAGCGACTGAACAAGCTAAACAACATCAAGCCTTAACTGCCAGTTTTGATGAAAAAAACAATGCGGTGGAAGAATTTACCTTTACTCTACCAGGCGAGGAAGATGATCAGCAAACAGCGCCTACCGTTGAAATTTTTGAGCCGACAGAAGCTAACAATGCTTTGCTAAAAGCTAATAGCGATAATTATGCCCCAATTAGCTATGGTGACTATGAAGTAAAGTTGGCTACTCAAAGCAAAAAATATACAAATGCGTCCAACGAGATTTATGAACAAGCTGGCGAAGTTGTTAGTTCGTATACAACAACGGTTGATCATGAGTTACTAACCATGTTTATCGAAGAGGCGCATGAAATTCTGCCAGAAATTGGCATAGAATTGCGTGCTTGGCGTGCACATCCAAAACAATCAGAGCATCCAGATGCGTTGCAGCGTGCCTTGCATACTTTAAAAGGTAGTGCGCGTATGGCTGGTCAGTCTGGGCTTGGTGATGCTGTACATGAGATGGAAGATTTGGTTATTCGCTCACTAAAACGCAAAGTCGTTGATATTGATTTTGATAGTATGTTTGTCGATTTTGACAAAATCTGTAGTTTTTTTGAAGAGGCGATGGAAAGTACGCCTGTAGGAACAATTGCTGCCATTACAAAACAAGATGCACCACTGTCAGGTCGGGCGACCGATCGCAAAGCGCAATTTTTGCGTATGCGTGCCGATACCCTGGATAGGTTGATTAATGATGCTGGTGAGATTTCAATTATCCGTTCACGTATGGATAGAGAGATTAGTGGCGTTAAGCAATCATCCAACGATTTAACGGAAAGCGTAATGCGTTTGCGTAATTATTTGCGCGAGTTGGAAATTGAAGCTGAAACGCAATTGCAATCACGCTTAAGTATGTTGCAAGAAACAAACGAAAATTTTGACCCGCTTGAATTTGACCGATTTACGCGCTTGCAAGAATTAACCCGCATGATTGCAGAGAGCGTGAACGACGTGGCGACTATTCAACATGGTTTGTTAGCTAACTTGAGCCAATCTGAAGCCGCGTTACAACAGCAAAATCGTATGAACCGTGATTTGCAACAAACGCTGCTTGGAGTGCGTATGTTGCCATTTCAACAAATTGCAGAACGTATGCAACGTATAGTACGTCAAACGGCACGCGAGCTTAAAAAGTCGGTTGATTTAGTGATTGAGGGTGAAGCAACCGAGATTGACCGGAGTGTGCTGGATAAGTTAGGCGCGCCTTTAGAGCATTTATTACGCAACGCAGTAGCGCATGGATTAGAGATGCCTATAGAACGTAAAAATAAAGGCAAGCCAGAAAAGGGCACTATTAAACTAAAAGTGCGTCAAGAAAACGATGTAATTAATATTACGGTTACTGATGATGGTGCTGGTATTGATTTGCAACGCGTTAAAGAAAAAGCGATTAAAAATAAATTAATTGATGAAAATTCTGACTTAACAGACCAAGCATTGATGTCGATAATTTTTGAGTCTGGTTTCTCTACTGCCGAAAAAATATCGCAAATTGCCGGTCGTGGCGTTGGGTTGGATGTGGTGCGAAACGAAATTAGTGGTTTGGGCGGCCGTTTTGATTTAAATAGTGAGTTTGGTAAAGGCACTGTATTTAGTGTGCATTTGCCAGTGACATTATCGGTAGCACAGGTGTTAGCTGTGCGCTCTGGCGCAGTGATATATGCTCTTCCAGTAGCTATGATTGAGCAAGCACAAAAAATAAAACGTCAAGACTTGATGAGTGCATATGCCGCTGGCGAAATTACATGGGCAGATAAGAAATATCCAATTCATTATTTGTCAAAATTATTAGACCAACAAGAACATCAGCCCGAAGATCATGCTTATTCATCTGTATTACTGCTAAGAAGTGGATCTTATAACACCGCTTTGCATATTGATGAGGTGATAGGTAACCAAGAGGCGGTAATGAAGCCAATTGGCGCGCAACTTGCGCGCGTACCGGGTATTGTGGGCGCTACCGTTTCTGGTGATGGGAGCATTATGTTGATTATTAATCCAGTGCAGTTGGCAAACCGTGAAATATTATCGGTTGGTAGCGTAGTGATTAATGCGCCGAAAAAAGTAGCCAATTTAATTTCTAAACCGCGAGCTTTGGTGGTAGATGACTCATTAACCATGCGTAAAGTATTAGGCCGTTTATTGGAGCGTGAGGGATATGAGGTGTTAGTAGCAAAAGATGGAATGGATGCCATGCAGGTCTTGCAAGATACCACTCCAGACATCATCTTAACGGATATTGAAATGCCGCGAATGGATGGTTTTGGTTTGGCGCGAAATATTCGTGATGATGCTCGCACAGCGAAAACCCCATTGATTATGATTAGCTCGCGTACTGCCGAAAAGCATCAAAATTTAGCAAAAGAAATTGGAGTAGATGCCTTCTTCGGAAAGCCTGTGCATGATGATGAGTTGATTAACAAAGTTAATGAATTGCTGGCAAAGCAGCAAACCAAACACTAATTTTTAACCAATCTAAAGCCTAAAAAACCATTAAATGCTAGTGGTTTTTTTGATTTTAAGCATAAGATTTTGCATCATTTTATTGAGTGAGCGAGTAAAATATCGCCATGCAAGATCAAGCAAACAAGCCTTTAGTAAACACCCAGCAAACGCCACCTCAGTTTGTGCATTTGCGCTGTCACAGTGAATATTCCATTATCGATGGCATAGTGCGCATTGACGATTATATTGATGCGGCCAGTAAAGACGGCATGCCAGCACTTGGTTTGACCGATTTAAACAATTTATTTGGCGCTATTAAGTTTTATAAAGCAGCGCGAAGTAAGGGCATTAAGCCAATCATTGGCTGCGATATTTGGTTGGAAAACACTAAAAATCGCGACCAAGCGTATCGCGTATTGTTATTGGTTCAAAATAAAATAGGCTATCGCCAATTATGTGGTTTGTTAAGCCGTGCCTTCCTAGAAAACCAATATCGCGGTCGTGCTGAAGTAAAGTTGGAGTGGTTACAGAATACAGAAGGTTTACTGCTAATTTCTGGAAGTGCACAAAGTGATATTGGTATTGCATTAAACTCAGGCAATTCTGTGCTGGCAATGCAACTTGCCCAAACTTGGGTATCGCTATTTCCTAATCGCTTTTACTTAGAAGTGCAGCGCGTTAGCGATGCTATAACTCAATCAGCCCAAGACTATTTAATTCAACAAATTGTTGTATTAGCAGGCGCTAACGATTTGCCAGTGGTTGCTACGCATCCCATACAATTTACAACTCCCGACGACTACAAAGCGCATGAAGCGCGTACTTGTATTGCTGAAGGTTATATGTTGGCGGATAAACGCCGCCCTAAAAACTTCACCGAGCAACAATACTTTAAATCGCAATCTGAAATGGCGGCTTTGTTTGTCGATATGCCTGAAGCTTTGGCCAATACCATTGAAATTGCCAAACGTTGTAATCTAGCGATTGAATTAGGCAAAAATTACCTGCCCAACTTTCCTACGCCAAATGGTGAAAGCTTAAATACTTTTTTGGTGCATCAATCTCATGCGGGTTTGGTTGCACGCTTGCAAAGCCGATATTCAAATGCCGATTTGCGTGAGTCAAAGCGCGCAGAATATGAGGCGAGACTTGAGTTTGAATGCAAAATCATCAATCAAATGGGTTTTGCTGGTTACTTCTTAATCGTTGCGGATTTTATTAACTGGGCCAAAAGTAATGGCGTGCCGGTTGGGCCGGGTCGTGGCTCTGGTGCAGGCTCTTTAGTGGCTTATAGTTTAAATATTACCGATTTAGATCCGCTGCAATACAACCTGCTGTTTGAGCGCTTTTTAAATCCAGACCGCGTTTCTATGCCCGACTTCGATATTGACTTCTGCATGGATGGCCGCGATCGCGTGATTGATTACGTTAAGCAGAAATATGGCTTAGACGCGGTTTCGCAAATCGCCACTTTCGGTACCATGGCCGCCAAAGCGGTGATCCGTGATGTAGGTCGTGTGTTGGATTTACCCTTTAACTTTGTCGATGGCATTGCTAAATTAATACCGCTGGAATTGGGTATTACATTAAGTAGCGCGCTTGAAAAAGAGCCGCAGTTGCAAGAGCGGCGAGAAAAAGAAGAAGAAGTCGCACAACTATTAGAGCTGGCATTACGCCTAGAAGGTTTGGTGCGTAACGTTGGTATGCATGCGGGTGGCGTATTAATCAGCCCAGGCAAAATATCCGATTTTTCACCTATCTATTGCCAGGCTGATGGCGCCAGTTTGGTTAGCCAGTATGATAAAGATGATGTAGAAGCTGTAGGTTTAGTTAAGTTTGACTTTTTGGGTTTAAGAACGCTGACCATCTTAGAGTTGGCTTTAGAAAATGCCAACCAGCAGCGAACGGCTTTAGGCGAGGCGCCGCTTAGCTTTGAAACATTACCATTAAATGACAAAGCCAGCTATCAGCTACTTAAAACGGCCAATACAACGGCGGTGTTTCAGCTAGAATCGCGCGGCATGAAAGACATGCTCAAGCAAGCTAAGCCAGATTGCTTTGAAGATATTATTGCGCTGGTGGCCTTGTATCGGCCAGGCCCAATGGATTTAATACCTGATTTTTGTAGGCGTAAGCATGGCCTGCAACGTGTGGAATACCCACACCCTGCAACAGAATCGATTCTTAAAGAAACCTACGGTATTGCGGTTTACCAAGAGCAGGTGATGCAAATTGCACAAGTGGTGGCTGGCTATAGTTTGGGCGGTGCCGATTTGCTGCGTCGCGCCATGGGTAAAAAGAAAAAAGAAGAGATGGATGCGCAACGCGTCATTTTTGTGGAAGGTTCGCTTAAAAATGGCCTTAACGAAAAACAAGCGACTGAGTTATTTGATTTGCTGGAAAAATTTGCGGGTTATGGTTTTAATAAATCACATGCGGCCGCTTATGCTTTGGTGGCTTATCACACGGCCTATTTAAAAGCGCATTATCCAGTTGCATTTTTAGCGGCAACCATGTCGGCAGATATGAATAATACCGATAATATCCATAGCTTCTTTGATGACTGCGCGCCCAATCAGGTGGAAGTACTGCCGCCCGATGTGAATCAAAGTGTCTATCGCTTTATGCCGATTAATAACAGCCAGATGCTATATGGCTTAGGTGCGATTAAAGGCACGGGCTTGGCGGCGATTGAGTTAATTGTTGCGGCGCGAGAAGCTAATGGGCCGTTTAAAGACCTATTCGACTTCTGTAATAGATTAGATTTACGTAAAGTGAATAAGCGCGTAATTGAATCGCTGATTCGCGCTGGAGCTTTTGATAAACTAGAGCCTAATAGAGCGTCATTGCTTGCAGGTGTAGGCATGGCAGTAACGGCGGCCGAACAAAATAATAGTAATGCAGGGCAAAATAACCTATTTGGCGATGTGATTGGTACCAAGCATGATTTGCCTAATATTAAACCGTGGTCGCCAGAACAAGCTTTAATTGAAGAAAAAGCGGCATTAGGCTTTTATTTAAGCGGACATCCTTTTTTAAATGCCAAGCAGGATGTTAGTCAGTTTGTGCGTGGATCATTAGCCGATTTAACCCCGCAAGATCAGCCAAAATTAATGGCGGGTATAGTGGTTGGCGTGCGCGTACGTATGACACAACGCGGTAAAATGGCGATTGTGAGCATTGATGACGCGATTGCGCGCGTAGATGTGGTGGTTGGTAGCGAGATGCTGAACCAAAGCGCGCATTTGATTAAAGAAGACAATTTGTTGGTGATTGAAGGCCGAGTTAGCCATGATGAGTTTTCTGGTGGCATTCGCGTCAATGCGCGTAAATTATACGACTTAGCAGCTGCGCGTAGCAATTACGCCAGTATGCTTAAGATTTCGTGTAATGGGCAATCGGATGCGGCAAAATTAACCGCGATACTGAATCCATATAAACGTAAGAATACTGATTCAGATAAAAAATGGTGCCCAGTTAAAATTGATTACCATAATACAAAAAGTCAAGTAAGCATGATGTTGGGCGACGCATGGCGTGTAGAATTGCATGATGAATTATTGCAGCATTTGACGGATTGGTTATCGAAAGAAAACGTTAAAATCCTATATAATTAAACTGTTTGTAATAAATGAGTAATATAAACTGATGACACTAAGACGCGCTACAGACACTAAAATAAGTTACTTAGATTTTGAGCAGCCAATTGCTGAGCTTGAAAAAAGCATTGACGCTTTGCAAGAATCGCATGATGAGCATGAAAGCCTTGATATTTCTAAAGAGCTGGACCAGCTGCAAAAAAAGCAAAAAAAACTGCTGGAAGAGACTTATCAGAATTTAAGTGCATGGCAAATTTCACAAGTAGCCCGTCATCCGCAGCGGCCTTATACCTTAGATTATATTCGCGAATTATTTACCGATTTTGAAGAGTTGCATGGAGATCGTGCGTATTCAGACGACCCAGCAATTGTGGGCGGGTTAGCGCGCTTTCAGGGTATTCCGGTGATGGTGATTGGTCATCAAAAAGGCCGTGATATTAAAGAGCGGCAATATCGTAATTTTGGTATGCCACGCCCTGAAGGCTATCGAAAAGCACTACGTTTATACCGATTAGCCGAAAAATTTGGATTGCCGATTGTTACTTTAATCGATACGCCTGGCGCCTACCCGGGTATCGGTGCCGAAGAGCGTGGTCAAAGCGAAGCGATTGCTAAAAATTTGTATGTCATGGCCGAGCTGAAAACACCTATTGTGGGCGTGATTATTGGCGAAGGTGGCTCAGGCGGGGCGTTAGCTTTGGGGGTTGTTGACCAATTATTGATGCTGCAATTTGCCACTTATTCGGTGATTTCACCTGAAGGTTGCGCCTCTATTTTATGGAAAAGCGCCAGCAAAGCGGCAGAAGCCGCAGAAACATTAGCGATTACTGCCGACAGGCTCAAAGGTTTGGGTTTAGTGGATATTATCGTAAGCGAGCCTTTAGGTGGCGCGCACCGAGATATTGAATTAACTATGCAATCATTGCGCAAAACATTAAAAGATCAGATTGTGGCATTGCAGAAAAAAGACACGGATCAGCTGCTAGCCGCACGCTATACGCGTTTAATGAGTTATGGCAAATTTAAAGAAACAGTCGCCAAATAAACCATTGCAAAAAGTAAGTTTGCATCGAAAATCGACTGCTCAAAAACACCCGCTTTTAACTCAGCTCAACACTTTTTTTAGCACAGTTTTTTTAGAAAAAAACGTTGTAATTCCTCATCTAGTCGTTGGTTTTAGTGGCGGCTTGGATTCTTGTGTACTGCTGCACTTGTTGGCAAATCTTCGTCAAACTCTGCCTTTTCAATTAAGCGCACATCATGTGCATCATGGTTTAAGTCAGCACGCCGATGCTTGGGCGGATCATTGTGAAAAAACCTGCATTAAGCTCAATATTCCGCTAACTATTTCAAAGGTAAATGTAGATATTAATAGTGGACTAGGGGTAGAAGCTAGTGCACGTAAACTACGCTATGCGGTCTTGTTGGCAAATGATAAGAACTTCATTTGCACTGCCCACCATCAAGATGATCAAGCCGAAACCTTGTTATTGCAATTGGCGAGGGGGGCGGGCATAAAAGGCTTATCTGGCATGGCTGCAGTAGACGTTACAAGAAAATTATTGCGACCTTTGCTTAATATAAGCAGGGCTGAGTTGGAGTCATACGCCCAACAGCATCAATTATCTTGGGTAGAAGATGATAGTAATTCTAATACCCAATTTGACCGAAATTTTATGCGGCATACGGTGCTGCCAACTTTGATGCCGCATTATCCAGCAATCAAGAACATCTTGGCACGCACCGCACAACATTTGGCCGATGCTGAAAGTTTGTTAGATGTGCTGGCGACTCAAGATGCGCAGGCTTGTTTAACGGACTTGGGTAAAAAAACAATGGCGTTAGGGCCTTTAAGGCAGTTAAAGCTAAATCGAATCAACAATGTATTGCGTTGGTGGTTAGCGCAAAACAATGTGCTTATGCCTAGTGCGGAGCAATTGAAACAAATTACCCAGCAACTATTAGACGCAAAGACCGAATCTATGATTGAGATTCATCTAAAGGCTGAGGTTGATTTAACCCTCAGGCGTTATCAAGATTGCGCTTATTTGGTTCCTGAAATAGTAGGCCATCCAGCAGTTGATGCTATATGGCAGGGGGAGGCTATATACGCTTTGCCGAATCAAATGCAGCTTACTTTTAAGCAAGAGTTGGGTGCCGGCTTAAGTTTGAAGCATTTAGATAAGCAGCGCCTGACTATTAAAACGCGTGTTGGGGGTGAGCGCATTAAGCCAGATTTAAATCGTCCCAGCCGCAGTTTAAAAACGGTGATGCAGCAAGCCGCTATTCCGCCTTGGCAGCGTAGCCAGTTACCGTTAATTTTTGTGGGTGAAACGTTGGCAATGATTCCCAATTTTGCCGTAGAGGCCAGTTTAAAAGCAGCGGCCAATGAAATGGGGCTTGTTGTCTCTTTGCAACAGCTTTAACGCTATTTTTTAAGCAATTCTTCCAGTTTAGGCCAAATGTTTTCTAATAGCTTGGCTTGAGCGACAGCGTTAGGGTGCAGGCCATCATCTTGAATAAGTTTACGATTGCCAGCAACGCCATCTAAAAAGAATGGCACCAAATTAAGATCATATTTTTGGGCTAATGTTGCGTAGATGGCGCTAAATTTTTGCGTATATTGAATGCCGTAGTTGGGCGGTATTTTTATTCCCAACAACATCACGATGGCATTTTTAGCTTTGGCTTTCGCAATCATGTTATTTAAATTGCTTTGCATTTCGTTCAAACTAAGGCCACGCAAACCATCATTAGCACCAAGCTCTATCACCACAATTTCAGGCTGATGCGTTTTAAGCATTTGATCAAAACGGGTTAATCCACCGCTAGTGGTTTCGCCGCTAATGCTAGCATTGATCACTTTATATTCACTATTTTGCTGTTTTAGTTTGCTTTCTAGCAAAGCGACCCAACCTTTATTAGATTGGATACCATAAGCGGCAGATAAGCTATCACCAAAAATCACGATGTTTTGTGCTGCTTGTGCCGTAATTGCAACCAAAGCTATTAGAATAAAAGTAACCCAAGTAATTAAAAATTGAGTTAAAAAACCAAAAAAACGAGAACGCATAGATGCTACTTTCTGAACAGAATCTTCAAACGATGGACCGTGATTTAACAACGTGCAGCCATGTCATTTCAGCAACAAACTTATGCAAAAGTGTGGGTGAACCGCTAAATCGAATAGACATTCTAACCAATTTGCAACTTCAAGTGGCGTTCGGTGAGAGTGTGGCGATTGTGGGTAGTTCGGGATCTGGTAAATCCACCTTACTGGGTTTGCTGGCGGGTCTAGATAATCCAACTAGCGGTATCGTGACTGTAAAAGGTGCGGCGTTTAGCGATTTAGATGAAGACGCGCGTGCCGCAGTTCGCGGTAAGCAGATGGGTTTTGTATTTCAATCATTTCAACTATTACCCACCATGACAGCGTTAGAAAACGTGATGTTGCCCCTGCAGTTATCTAATCAATCCAATGCAAAGCAAATTGCGATTGCGACTCTAGAAAAAGTGGGTTTAGGCTCACGCTTAAGCCATTATCCCAAACAACTTTCTGGTGGTGAGCAGCAGCGGGTGGCGATTGCGCGCGCTTTTGCTCCGCAGCCTGCTATTTTATTTGCGGACGAGCCAACGGGTAATTTGGATTTAGCCACAGGCGAGCGCATTATAGATTTGTTATTTAGCTTAAATCAAGAAGCAGGAAAAACACTTATTTTGGTGACGCATGATGTGAAATTGGCGCAACGTTGCCAACGTACGCTTACCTTGATTAACGGTCAATTAAGCGAAACAGGGCAACTGGGCGCTGCATGATATTTAAATTAAGCTATCAGCAATTATTCTCTCAATGGAAATCGGGCGATTTGCGGGTGATGGTGTTTGCACTGATATTAGCGGTAACCTCCATTACAGCAGTCAATTTTTTCATTAATCGTATCTCGCTGCATTTAAACGCGCAAGGCGGCATGTTGCTGGGTGGCGATTTAGTGGTGATTTCAGACCAAGCGATTCCGACTAACTATGTACAACTGGCTAAAAAATTCGACCTGCAAAGCACGTCAACGCTGGAATTTCCCAGCATGGCCATTAACGGTGAGCGCAATCAATTAGCAGAAATTAAGGCGGTGCAAAATGGCTTTCCGTTAAGGGGCGATTTTAATGTGCAGCTAGCAGGGCAATCAGCCAAAAATATGCGCAGTACGCCAAACCAAGGCGAAGTATGGCTAGAGCCGCGATTAGCCGCCGTTTTAAATGTGGCAATTAATGATAAGGTTGAAGTGGGTGCTAGCAAATTTAAAGTTTCAGGTATTTTGGTGCGCGAATCATCTCGCGGTGGCGATATGTTTAGCTTTGCGCCGCGCCTGATGATGCATTCTGATGATATTGCTAAAACTGAGTTGATTCAATTTGGTAGCCGTGTGAAATATCAACTTTTAGTGGCTGGAAGTGCCGATGATATTACCCGTTTTTCAGATGCGATTACCCCCCTATTAAAGCGCGGCGAACGCATACAAGATGTTAAAACCGCTAGGCCGGAAATCAAAAGTGCATTAGATAAAGCCGAAACTTTTTTAGGCCTGAGTGCCATGGCGAGTGTGGTGCTTTCTATTGTAGCGATGCTACTGGCTAGCGCACCTTTTGTGGCAAGAAGCACCAATACGGCTGCTTTAATGCGCTGTTTTGGCGCTCGCAAAGCCATCATACAAAAAATATTGCTATTGCAAACCGCCATGCTGGCGCTGATTGGCGGTGTAGTGGGTTGTGTGATTGGCTATATCTTGCAATATGGGCTGGCTTATATTGCAGGCCAGTTGTTTGTAGAAACGCTTCCAAGCCCTAATTTAATGCCAGTACTATTGGGGCTAGCATTATCTTTCGCGATTTTGTTCAGCATTATGTGGCCACATATCCAAGCGCTGAAAAACGTTTCTATTATGCGTATTTTAAGGCATGATGAAGCCGAAGCACCTCTCAAGCTGTGGTTGAAATACACACCAATTGTGCTGGTCAGCATGATTTTAATTGCTTTGTTAGCTAAAACTTGGCAGCTGGCTTTTGCGTTTTTATCAGGCATTTTAGGTATTTGTTTAGTGGCAGGTTTGCTGGCTTATGCCTTGGCAAAGCTGCTTAATCGCTTTAGTCAGCAAATTAAAAGCCAATATGCTATTGGCTTTGGTTTGTCTAATCTCAATCGGCGTTTAGGTCTATCCATTGCGCAAATGATTGGTTTTAGCTTGGGTGCAATGGTGCTGATGCTATTAATGATGATTAAAACCGACTTACTAGAGGCTTGGCGCGGCTCTATGCCAGTGGATGCGCCAAATCGCTTTGTGATTAATATCCAACCAGACCAAGTTGCGCCAGTTAAACAGTTTATTCAAGAGTTAAAAGTGGATAAGCCACAAGTATTTCCCATGATACGTGGCCGATTAGTGGCTAAAAATAATCAAGAAATTAACCCTGATTTATTTGAGGATGAACGCGCTAAGCGTTTGGTTTCTCGCGAATTTAATTTATCAAGTGCCGCTGCTATGCAAGCCGATAACAAGCTACTGCAAGGGCGTTGGTGGCAAGCAGATGAAGCAGGGCAGGCACTTGTGTCTATTGAAGAAGACATTGCCAAAACGCTTGGGGTAAAACTGAATGATAAGCTTACCTATGATATTGCAGGTAGCCGCATTACCTTAACGGTGATCAGTATTCGCAAAGTGGAGTGGGATAGCATGCGGGCCAATTTCTTTGCGGTAACGCCGTTAAATGCCTTGAAAGAGTATCCTGCAAGTTATATGACAGCATTTTATCTGCCTCAAAATCAGGTGCTTGCCATGAACCAGTTGGTGCATACGTTCCCCAATTTTACGGTTATTGATACTGCCAGCATCATGAATCAAGTGCGCGAAATTATGAATAAACTGACTTTGGCGGTTGGTTTTGTGTTTATGTTTTGCTTAATAGCGGGCTTAATTGTCTTGTACGCCGCGCTTATTGCCACGCGTGAAGCGCGTCTGCAAGAGTCCGCACTTCTTCGCGTATTAGGCGCATCGCGAAAACAAGTCACAGTGGCCTTGCTAACAGAGTTTGCCAGCATTGGTTTGGTCTCTGCATTAGTGGCGATTGCGATGGCCATCGCGCTAAGTGCTTATTTAAGTATTTTTGTGTTGGATATTCCTTACCAATTAAATGTCAGTTTGGCCATTAGTGTTTTTGTATTAATTACCCTTCTTATTCCGCTAGCCGCATGTTCAGTGATTAGCCGCTATTTAAATGTGCCTCCAAAGCAACTTTTAAATAGTATTTAGTTGGTTGTATATAACCTATATGGTGGTTGTATATAACCATATTTTGCGCTTATAATCTATTCGTAACGTACATTATTTTCACGAGTGATTGATTTCATTCATTATTTTTCAGCCCTAATTATTGGAATATATTTTGCATACATATTGAAAGATGTACAAAACAATTCCCAAGGATGAGATATGAAACAATCATTACAACCAAAATATATTTTATTGGCATTAATTGCCGTTTATGCAGCGCCACAGGTTGCATTTGCAGCCGATGCAAGCGCCACTACCGAAAAAATTGAAGTCATTAGCACAACCCCATTACAAGGTGTTGGTTTGCCTCTAGAGCAAATTCCAGCCAACGTTCAATCGGTAAAAGGTGAGCAACTAACAGAGCAAAAAAGCCTTAGCATTGCCGACTATATTAATCAAAACTTAACAGGTGTAAGCGTTAACGATACGCAAAATAACCCATACCAACCGGATGTGAGTTTTCATGGCTATACAGCTTCGCCATTGCTAGGTACGCCACAAGGCTTATCTATTTTTGTGGATGGCGTACGTGTCAACGAGCCGTTTGGTGATGTGGTGAATTGGGATTTAATCTCAACTAACTCAATTAATAGCATTAATTTAATTCCTGGTTCTAATCCTTTATTCGGTTTAAATACACTGGGTGGCGCGTTATCTGTGCAAACTAAAAGTGGCCGTACAAACCCAGGTGGTGCAGTTGAGGCCTACATGGGTTCTTGGGGGCGTAAAGCGGGTTCTGCTGAATTTGGCGGTGTCACCGATGACGGCGCGGTTGATTACTTTATCTCAGCCAATGTATTCTCAGAAGATGGCTGGCGCGATTTTTCACCGACAGATGTAGCCCAATGGTTTGGTAAAGTGGGTTGGCAAAATGAAACCACATCTCTCAACCTAAGCTACACAGGTGCCGATAATGAGTTGATTGGAAATGGTTTGGCGCCAGACGATTTTCTGCGTCAACAAGGCCGTGATTCAATTTTAACCAGACCAGATTCAACCGAAAATAAGCTTTCCTTTTTTAATTTAAATTGGAGCCACTTTTTTAATGACGATACGCAATTGAGTGGTAATGCTTATTACAGAAAAGCCAAAACAAATACGTTAAACGGTGATGGTAATGATGATTTTAATGCCGAAGATCCAATTACAGGAATTGGTCCTGTTGATACAGATGGTAATGAAGTAATTGACGCGAATGAACTACTTGCTGCCAATTTAAATTGTGCAAATAATAATGATGCGGATGAAAACTGTTCTGGTGCCTTAAATCGTACTAGCTCAAAACGAACTGGCTATGGCTTTAACGCACAAATGACGTTTGGCCAAGATTTAGCTGGCATGAAAAACCAATTTATCACTGGTATTGGTTATGATTACGGTAAAACCGACTTTAAACAAAGCACAGAGTACGGTTTAATTAATGCGACACGTGGCGTTGATGCCTTGGGATTCTTTAGCGATGAGGCGCCTGTTGACCTAGAAGGCGTGAGTAAAACTTGGAGTTTATTCGCTACAGATACCTTGTCATTGAACCAATTATGGCATTTAACAATGTCGGCACGTTATAACCATACTAAGGTGGAAAACTATGACAGGCTCAATCCAATTCCAAACCCGATTGAAGCACTTAATACTTCATTAACAAGTGATCAAAGCTACAGCCGTATTAACCCAGCAGTGGGTATTAACTTTACGCCAAGCAAAGAATTAACCGCTTACGCTAGCTATAACGAAGGAAGCCGTGCGCCGACAGCCATTGAGTTGGGTTGTGCAAACCCTGCGCAACCATGCCGTTTGCCAAATGCTTTTGCGGGTGATCCACCTTTAGATCAAGTAGTTGCAAAGACTTTTGAAGCGGGCTTAAGAGGGAAAATTAACGAAAATGTAGGCTGGTCGCTAGCGGCTTATCGCGCACAAAACTTCAATGATATTCAGTTTATTGCATCAACTACTACTGGTGCAGGCTTCTTTGATAACGTTGGCAAAACCAGACGTCAGGGTATTGATGCGGCATTAAATGGTCGCTTAGATAATCTAACTTTGTCACTTGGTTATAGCTATGTAAAAGCAACTTATCAATCAGAGTTTCAGATTGTTAGTGAGCTGAACGAAACAGTGCCAGGCAGTGGTGTGCAGCAAGTGGGTAAAGGCGACAATATTCCTGGTATTCCACAACACCAATTAAAGTTACGTGCCGCCTATGACGTAACACCTTCATGGAATGTTGGTACGAATATTTTTGCTTTCTCTGACCAGTATGCTCGCGGTAATGAAAACAAACAGTACAATGGTGACGGTGCAAAAATTAGTGGCTATTTAGTGATGAACTTAGATACACGATACCGCTTTGGCAATAGCGGCTGGCAGTTTTTTGCTAAAGTAAATAACGTGTTCGACCGTGAATATAATAACGGCGGTTTGCTGGGTGAACATCGTTTTGATGCAAGCACAGGCGCCTTTACTGGCAACGAAGTAACGCCAGCATTTTATGCTCCAGGCGCCCCACGAGCAGGCTGGTTTGGTTTCCGTTATGAATTTGGCGGCAAAAAATCGGTTGCCAGTTTAGATAACGACTAATGCGTAATTAGGGACAACATTGCTCGCACATCAAACTCATTTAGAAAGTTTAAATTCCAAAAATTTGGATTTTGAATTTATAAAACATTTCACTCAACCCAAAAAAGTGTTGATTGTGGAAGATGAAGTGCTGTTTGCACGCGCGGTACAAAAGCGTTTGCAAAAAGCAGGGTTTGAGTGTGAGCATGTTGAAAATTTAGCCGACGCACGCGCTACTCATAAACAATTTAGCCCTGATTTAGTGTTGCTGGATATGCGCCTGCCAGATGGCAACGGCTTAGATTTAATCGCCGAATTTGTGGCAAAAAAAATTGTAACTATTGTGATGACGGCTTATGGTGAAGTTAGTGATGCCGTTACCGCGATGAAGCTAGGCGCAAACGATTACCTAAAAAAACCCATTGATTTAGAAGAGCTGTTATTAATCGTTGAAAAAAATGAAAAAACCGCGGCCCTTCAAACTAGCGTGGATTATGCGCGGCAACGCAATTCACATTTAAATGAAGGTTTAACCTTAATTGGTGACAGCCCTGCGACGCAAAGCATTCATATGCAAATCGCGCGAATCGCGCAGGTTGGCTATATTAGCGATGCCATTGCGCCAACTGTTTTAATTACAGGCGAAACAGGTACAGGCAAAGATGTAGCTGCACGTTTGTTGCATGCATCTGGTTCAAATGCTGACAAACCCTTTGTGCATGTAGATTGTGCATCACTACCAAACGAGCTGATTGAAAGTGAATTATTTGGCCATGAAAAAGGCGCGTTTACTAATGCAATCACTTCTAGGCCTGGCCTAATTGAAGCGGCAGAAGACGGCACGCTTTTTTTGGATGAAATTGGTGAGTTGCCATTAACGATGCAAGCAAAATTATTGAGCGTGCTGGAGCGCAGACGAGTGCGTCGCTTGGGCTCAACAAAAGAGCGTGTTGTGCCGGCGCGCATTATAGCGGCAACCAATCGCGATTTACACGAAATGTCGCAGCAAGGCCGCTTCCGATCCGATTTATACTATCGCTTAAATGTGATGACAATTTCGCTAGCACCTTTGCGTGAGCGCGGCCAAGATATATTGCAATTGGCTAAATACTTTATGCAGCTTACAGAAAAGCGCTATGGGTTAAATAAGCACGTCTTAAGCCAATCGGCGATTGAAGCCATGCAAAATTATAGTTGGCCAGGCAATGTGCGCGAATTGCGCCATCAAATTAGCAGCGCCGTGCTATTAACTAGCCAATCTCAAATCACCGCTAACGACTTCAATTTGGTTGATAGCAAAAGCCAGTACCATAAAAATAAAGCCGCAAATGAAAATAATCATCAAACCCAAATAACCTTGGATGCCGCTGAAAAAAGTATGTTGTTAAATGCTCTGGAATCAACGCATTACAATGTCTCAGAAGCAGCGCGCAAGCTTGCTATTACCCGCATGACGATGCGCTATCGTATGGATAAGCACGGTATTAGTTTTTAGTTTTTCTGGTTATTTTGCGCGCTCTATTAGTCAGCATGTTGATGCAGCAAGCTTAATATTCATCAATATCATTTTGAAGGCTTTCGGTTTCGCCTCATGGTATTATTCCCACTTATAAAATACACAAATATTTGAATTTTTAAGTGGGCATTATCTTATGAAATTAGGCACCCCTCTAACCGCTTCTGCAACAAAAGTCATGCTACTTGGCAGTGGTGAGCTTGGCAAAGAAGTTATTATTGCGCTACAGCGCTTTGGTGTAGAGGTGATTGCAGTCGATCGTTATGCCAATGCCCCAGGTCACCAAATTGCCCATCGCGCCTATACCATTGATATGACAGATGCGGCAGCGTTGAAAGCATTGGTTGAGAAGGAAAAGCCGCATTTTATTGTGCCCGAAATTGAAGCGCTGAATACGGATGTCTTGGCGGATATTGAAAACAGCGGCATAGCCACTGTGATACCAACAGTTAGAGCCGTTCAATTGACGATGAATCGCGAAGGTATTCGTCGCTTAGCCGCGGAAGAACTTAAATTACCTGTGTCGCCTTATGCTTTTGCGCGTAGCGAAGCCGATTTACAAGCCGCCATTGATAGCCATATCGGCTATCCCTGTTTTATCAAGCCAACCATGTCATCTTCTGGCAAAGGCCAATCACGGATTACTCAAGCCAGCGAGGTAAAAGTGGCATGGGATTACGCCGCTACAGGCGGACGTGTCAATCAAGGGGTGGTGATTGTAGAAGGCCAAATTGATTTTGATTACGAAATCACGCTACTTACCGTACGCGCAAAAAATGCACAAGGTGACACGCAAACCTATTTTTGCGAACCAATCGGCCATGTGCAAAAAAATGGCGATTACGTTGAGAGCTGGCAACCGCAAGCGATGACAGCTAACGCGCTAAAAGCCTCACAACATATTGCTAAAACCATTACCGATAGCCTCGGTGGTTTTGGTTTGTTTGGTGTTGAGCTATTTGTTAAAAATGATCAAGTATGGTTTAGTGAGGTGAGCCCGCGCCCACATGATACGGGCATGGTGACCATGTGTAGCCAGCGTTTAAGCGAATTTGAATTGCATGCGCGCGCTATTTTAGGTTTGCCAGTGGATACCAGCATGACGCAGACCGGCGCAAGTGCCGTTATATATGGCGGCGTAGACAGTAAAAATTTAAGCTACGATGGATTAGAAGCCGCGTTAAGTGTCCCAAATAGTGATATTCGACTATTTGGTAAACCAGAATCGTTTGCGCGTCGTCGCATGGGCGTTGCCTTGGCAACAGGCATAGATGTCGATGAAGCCAGAATTCGCGCAAAATTGGCTGCAAGCTTGGTTAAACCAGCTATAGGCTAGTTTTTATTTGAATTATGCATAATAAAATAGAAGATGTAGATAGCAGTAAAGCCACGTTTTACGATTTATTAGGTGGCGAACAAGGAGGCACTGCTGCTATCCGTGAGTTAGTAGAAACCTTCTACGACATTATGGATACGGATAAAAAAGCGGCGCCAATTCGCGCTATGCATCCTGCTGATTTAACCGCCTCACGCGAAAAACTATTTATGTTCTTAACTGGTTGGACGGGAGGCCCGCAACTTTATATTGAGCGCTACGGGCATCCATTTTTACGCCGCCGACATTTACCTTTTAGCATAGATGAAAGCGCGCGTGACCAATGGATGTATTGCATGATAAGCGCCATGCACCAATTAAAAATGGATGACAAATTGATGCAAGCGCTAGCTGAACAATTGTACGGAGTAGCCGATTTTATGCGTAATCAGTAGCCACTCATCTGGCCAAACAACTACCAAATAGCAGTAAAAAAAACAGCAAAAACAAAGCAAATATACCTACATCATCGTAATTAATACTCACAGTGCTGGTAATTCAACCAATAGATCAAGTAATCAATAAATAAAAAAGATAATAAGTAGAGGTCATGCGTGAATATTTTAATTGCAGAAGATGATAAAAGCTCTAGGCAATTACTAGAGGCAGAGCTTACAGCAAAAGGCTATACAGTGGCTAGTTTTGATAACGGTTTAAAGGCCTTGTCTTATCTGCAGATCGAGTCTGTGGATTTGATTATTTCTGACATCTTAATGCCAGAAATGGATGGTTATGGCTTGTGCCGCGCAGTAAAGCAAAATCAAAGTCTGCAACATATTCCAATTATTTTTTACACCGCCACTTACACTTCTGATACAGATAAACGCTTTGCTTTATCGCTTGGTGCCACCAAGTTCTTAATCAAGCCAATGTTAATGCCTGAGTTGTTGGATATTGTGGAGGCTGTTTTGAAATCGAATAAGCCTGCCAATTTACCCAAAAGTCGCGGCCTGTATCGCGGCGGTCCACTCAAGCTGGATAAGCAGAATGCCGATAGTGAACGCTCTACGTTAGATAAAAAAATTATTGAACTGAGCGAGGAAAAAGAAAAGCTGATTGAAAGTGAAGCGCGCTTTAGAGATTTTGCAGAAGCTTCAGCTGACTGGTTTTGGGAGTCCGACGAACACCTCAAGATAAGTTTATTAACAGGCGGGTCAGCTGGCTTTAGTTTTTATAGCCTGACTGATTTGGCTGAAGCTTGTTATAGTCATAGCTCAAACGAAATGCTTAAAACTTTGCAAACACATAAACGCTTTGCTGATTATGTGGTGCACTTCACCGATGAAGCTGGCAAGCTGGTTTATTTACGTGTTTCTGGTAAGCCTATTTTTGCCAATAACGGAAATTTTATTGGCTACCGTGGCGTTGGTTGTGATGTCAGTGAAACCATTGTTTTAAATCGTAAAGTAGAGTTTTTAGCTTCACATGATGAGTTAACTGGCTTACCCAATCGCAGTATGTTTCGGCAGCGTTTAGAGCATTCTGTTGCAAAAGCGGTGCGCGATGGAAGTCAGATTTTATTATTATATTTTGACTTAGACCATTTTAAAATGGTTAACGATACACTTGGGCATGAAGCAGGCGATCAGTTGCTGGTGATGGCAACCAAGTGCATTAGAGAGAGTGTGCGCGCTACCGATGTATTGTGCAGGCTGGGTGGGGATGAGTTTGTCATGATTATGGAAGGTGCGTCACCACAAGATGGTCACCGCTTGGTACGCGATATTATTGCTGCTTTTGCAGTACCGTTTGAGATTGATAAACAACGTGTTTATTGCACCGTGAGTATAGGCGTCAGTGTTTATCCAGATGATACAGTCGATACTCAAACATTGCTGGCATATGCCGATTTAGCCATGTATCGCGCCAAGCAAAATGGTCGCAACGATTTTGAATTTTACACAACAAGCTTAAATTTTAGTGCGCATCAATGGTTGGAAATGGAGCATGGCATACGCCATGCGTTAAAAGATAATCAGTTTTTTATTGTGTATCAGCCGCAAGTAGAAAACACAGATAATAGCCTTGTTGGTATTGAAGCGCTTATTCGCTGGCGTCATCCTGAGCGGGGTTTAATTCCGCCTTTAGAATTTATTAAAATCGCCGAGCAATCGTCTTTGATTATTCAAATTGGTGAGTGGGTGCTTGAAGCTGCCTGTAAGCAAATACGGGCTTGGAAAAATAAGAAATATGATGTGCCGCGTGTTTCTATCAATATTTCGGCTAGACATTTGCGTTCAGAAAGCTTGATTAAAACGCTCACTAATATACCTGCCAAGTATGATATTTCGCCCAGTATGTTGTGTATTGAGATTGTGGAATACGCGCTGCTAGAAGAGGCGGATGTAGTGAAAAATAATATGCGCTTAATTAAAGAGGCTGGTTTCAGAATTTCACTCGATGATTTTGGAGTGGGTCATTCATCGCTACTGGATCTAAAACGCTGGGCGGTTGATGAAGTTAAAATTGATCGGTCGTTCATAGGTGGCTTGGTTTTTAGCGAGGAAGATCGGGTAATTGTTAAAGCGGTTGTTGCGCTGGGTGATGCGCTTGGCCTTAATCTAGTTGGCCAGGGTGTTGAAAACCTCCAACAGGCCGATATTTTATCCGCCAGCGGCTGTAAAAATGTGCAAGGCTACTTTTACTCGCTACCATTAGAAGTTAAAGAAATGCAAGCTTGGCTTAAAAAAGCGTAAGCGGGCTTTTTTAAGCCAGTTTTGGTTCTAGCTAAATAGCAGTTCTATTTGGCGCGCAAGCCGCCTAATAAAGCTGCTACCGGTGCTTTATTAGAACTAGACGTATTGTATTGTGGTTTTGCCACAGCTACAGAAGGCTCATAAGGCTTATCAAACCACGGGTCGCAAGAAGGCTTGCGCACATACTGACGTGACTTTGTGGCTTGCCTGTTTGAGCTTAATGACTCATTAGCATTTTGACTATTATGATCTTCAGTATACGCAGATTTTGCTGCTTTTTTAGCGGTATTTTTAAACTCAATTGTTTCGCGTGTAATGCTGCGTTTAATCAATTTTTCAATTTCGGCTAAATACTTTTCTTCTTCCTCGCATACCAATGAAATGGCAACACCACTTGCACCTGCGCGGCCTGTACGACCAATACGGTGCACATAATCTTCTGGTGCGCTTGGTATTTCATAGTTAATCACCATCGGCAAATCACTAATATCTAAGCCGCGTGCTGCCACATCGGTTGCCACTAGTGCCGTAATTTTACCTGCTTTAAATGCATCTAATGCTTCAATACGCTCTTTTTGGCTTTTATCGCCATGAATCGCGTCAGCGGCGATACCTTCTTTTTGTAAAGCGCGGCTTAATTTGCTGGCGGTAATTTTGGTTTTAGTAAAAATAATGACTTGCTGGCTGTCAGACTCGCTTAGCAATTGCGTCAATAAAGCTTGCTTATTAGTTTGTGCGACCACATAAACTTTTTGCGTGACATTGTCATTAGTGGCGTTGCTACGCGCCACTTCAATTAGTGTTGGGTTGGTTAAAAAGTCATCGGCTAATTTTTTAATCTCATTTGAAAACGTGGCAGAAAACATTAAATTTTGGCGCTGTTTTGGCAACAAGGCCAATATACGTTTTAAATCAGGCATAAAGCCCATGTCCAACATTCTGTCGGCCTCATCTAAAACTAATATTTGCACTTGACCTAAATTAAGCGTTTTTTGCTCTACATGATCAAGCAGACGACCTGGCGTTGCCACCAAAATTTCGATACCTGTTTTTAAATGTGGTGTTTGCGTTTTAATATCTACGCCACCAAAAACCACTAAGCTTTTTAGTGGGGTGTGTTTAGCGTAAATCTTAATGCTTTCTTCTACCTGAATCGCTAATTCGCGTGTTGGTGTCAACACCAATGCACGTATAGGATGTTTTGCAGGTGAAGTACTGCTGCTCGCAAAAGGTAATAGTTTTTGCAAAATCGGCAACGCAAAGGCTGCCGTTTTACCTGTACCTGTTTGCGCGCCAGCCATTAAATCCATGCCTTGCAAAGCCAAGGGGATGGCTTTAGCTTGAATGGGAGTGGGCGTTGTGTAACCAGTCTCTTGCACTGCTTTTAACAGCGGTGCAGCAAGACCTAATGCATCAAATAATACAGTATCAGTGGTTGTATCCATTTAACGGTATTTCTTTATACAAAACTACGCGGACGACGCGGTGCAGCATCTCCGCCATTCGAGCGCGCGGGACGATCACCTGTTGGACGTGGACGTGGATTGCCGAATTTTTCAGTAGTGTTGCTTCTTGGCGCTGCGCCTCGTGCTGCATCACCACGCGGAGCCGAGCGAGAACCTTCACTGCGGCCTGAATCGCTGCGATTTGGCCTATCACCAAAGCTGCCTTCTGGTTTCCGTGCAAATGGCCTGTTTTCAGTTGAACTTGTTGCACTAGTTCTATGAGCACTTATTCTGTCTCCTGATTTACCACCAAAACCTTTACTTAATTCGCGTGCGAATTGCATATCGGTGTCTTTAGTATAACTACGGCTATTGCCATCGACTTCACGTGAAGTTGCTGCACGGTTTTCATTAGCAAAACGATCCGCATTACGCGCTGGGCGCTCTGAGTTTGAAAATGCTGGTTTATCACCGAATGAAGGGCGATCTCCGAAAGATGGACGGTCACCAAACGAGCGAGCAGGGCGTGCATCATCATGTGTACGCTCTTTATTACGGTCGTTAAAACCGCCAGATCGTGCTCCATAATTTTTTTCGCCAGCTGGTTTTTCGCCCATGACGCGGTCACCAAATGTGCCACGGTTATTATCACGAGATTGGTAACCACCACGGTCGCCTGGCTTGTGTGCAGAGCGCTCATTACGGCCTGCGCCATAACCACCACGCTCATTATTACCGCCGCGTCTACCAGATGAAGAAGCCTCTGTTTTAATCGCGCGTTTTGGTTCAAAACCTTCAATGACAGCCGCATCTAATTTTTGACCTGTATATTGCTCAATTTTGCGCAATAAATGTCGGTCCATATTAGATGCAAATGAAATAGCGATACCTTTATTGTTGGCGCGACCAGTACGACCAATACGGTGTACATAATCTTCGGCAAATTTTGGCAAATCGTAATTAATTACATGTGAAATACCTTGCACATCAATTCCGCGCGCAGCAACATCAGTTGCTACTAATACTTTTATGTCACCTTGACGCAATTTAGTTAGCGTTCGGTTACGCGCGCCTTGTGTCATATCACCATGCAAAGCGGCTGTTCTATGGCCAGCGGCATATAAATCTTCAGCCAATACATCCGCATGACGCTTAGTGCTGGTGAAAATAATCGCTTGGTTCATGTCTGGTGCAATCAACAAATGTTCAAGCAATTTGTTTTTGTGTGTCATGTCATCTACAAAGTGTAAACGTTGCTCAATATTAGCGTGTTTTTCTTTTTGGCCTGCCACTTGAAGCGTGATTGGGTTATTTAAGAATTGTTTGCCGATATGCATGATGCCATCTAATGTGGCTGAGAATAACAATGTTTGACGCTCTTTAGGCAATGCCTCACAAATACGTTCTACATCTGGCATAAAGCCCATGTCCAACATACGGTCTGCTTCATCTAATACCAACATTTGCAAACGGCTTAAATCAATACGGCCGCGTTCCATATGGTCAATAAAGCGGCCGGGTGTGGCTACTAAAATATCCAGTGGTTGTGAAAGTAATTTGTTCTGTAATGGGTATGGCATGCCCCCCACAATACTCACTGTGCGAGCACGGATATACTTACCGTATTTACGCGCTGCTTCATTGACTTGTGCCGCTAATTCGCGTGTTGGGGTTAATACTAAAATGCGTGGGCCACGGCTGCTAAGTGCATGCGGTGTGGCTAATAAGTTAAGTGCTGGCAATGTAAACGCTGCTGTTTTGCCTGTACCAGTTTGTGCCGAAGCCATGATATCGCGGCCTTCCAAGGCTGGAGGAATCGCTTGTGCTTGAACAGCAGTTGGTGTGTCATAGCCTGCTTCAAGCACGGCTCGTAAAATGGTTGGGTGTAGATTTAATGAATCAAAAGACAAAGTAAAGTCCCTTTCTAATAAGTACAAAAAGGGCGCAAGCAATCACATTAATGCTGACTTATCTAAACTAAGTATCAACACTAAACGCGAAAAGCATATATTTTTAAGAATGCTTTTACCAGCGCACGGGCATAGCCGCTAACCAGTAAAAGATAGATTGCTTTAAATCAAAGAATCTAAAGAATAGTTGCTACAACATTTCACGAGCAACAATGGGTCAGGGCAATGAATATAAAACTAAGTATTACTAAACTATTTATTAATATCTTAGCTTTAAGTTACGCGCATTATAAGCATTTATATTACTTTGTCAAAGGTTTATTACTGATATACAGTCAGATTGTCATCTTTTGTGTGGTAAAATCGCGCACTTTCAAACCTATGGCAGTTAATAATGAGCATTCCTCGCAATTTGCGCAACGTCGCAATTATCGCCCACGTTGACCATGGTAAAACCACCATGGTTGATAAACTTTTACAACAAGCTGGCACGTTTGCTTCTCACCACGCCGTAGTAGAGCGTGTGATGGATAGTAACGATCTTGAAAAAGAACGTGGTATCACTATTTTGGCTAAGAATACAGCCTTGGTTTACGAAGGAACACACATTAATATTGTGGATACGCCAGGCCATGCCGACTTCGGTGGCGAAGTAGAGCGTGTGTTGGGTATGGTGGATGGCGTTGTTTTGCTAGTGGATGCCGTTGAAGGACCTATGCCGCAAACGCGTTTTGTGACTAAAAAGGCTTTAGCGCTTGGTTTAAAACCAATCGTAGTGATTAATAAAGTAGACCGTCCAGGTGCTCGTACCGATTGGGTAATTAACCATACCTTTGATTTGTTTGCTAATTTGGGTGCAACTGATGAGCAACTAGACTTTCCAGTTGTTTACGCATCAGCTTTAAATGGCTATGCCATGTTAGATATGAAAACACCATCGGATAATATGCGCGCGCTGTTTGAAACCATTATCAGCCATGTGGCGCCACCAGCTGGTGACTCTGCTTCACCATTGCAAATGCAAATTTCAGCTTTAGATTACTCTACTTACACGGGTCGCCTAGGAGTTGGTCGTGTGACTAACGGCAAAATCAAAACAGGTCAAGCTGTGACAATTATGAACGAAGACAAACAAATTGCTACAGGTAAAATCAACCAAGTGCTTGGTTTTAAAGGCTTAGAACGCGTGCCAGTTGAAGAAGCAGAAGCAGGTGACATTGTTATTATTTCTGGTTTAGATGATATTGGTATTGGCTTCACCATTTGTGACCGTGAAAATCCAAAAGGATTGCCGCATTTAGGTGTGGATGAGCCAACGTTGACGATGGACTTTATGGTGAACACATCACCGTTAGCTGGTACCGAAGGCAAATTTGTCACTTCACGTCAAATTCGTGACCGTTTAACGAAAGAGCTTTTAGTAAACGTCGCTTTGCGCGTAGAGGAAACAGCCGATGCGGATATCTTCCGTGTTTCTGGCCGTGGCGAATTGCACTTGACAATTTTATTAGAAAATATGCGTCGCGAAGGTTTTGAAATGGCTGTAGGTAAGCCAAAAGTAGTTTTCCGCGAAATTAATGGCGAAAAATGTGAGCCATATGAAATTTTAACGGTGGACTTAGAAGATGATAACCAAGGTGCGGTGATGGAAGAACTTGGCCGCCGCCGTGGTGATATGATCAATATGGAATCGGACGGCAATGGTCGCACGCGCTTAGAATATAGAATTCCAGCACGTGGCTTGATTGGTTTCCAAGGTGAGTTTTTAACATTAACTCGCGGTACAGGCTTAATGGCGCATATTTTTGATGAATACGCACCAGTAAAAGCTGATATGCCAGGTCGTCGTAACGGTGTTTTAATTTCATCAGAACACGGCGAAGCAGTTGCTTATGCGCTTTGGAAATTACAAGATCGCGGCAAAATGTTTGCGGTTCCAGGTGATAAATTATACGAAGGTATGGTGATCGGTATTCATAGTCGCGATAACGATTTGATCGTGAACCCGATTAAAGGAAAACAATTAACCAACGTGCGCTCATCAGGAACTGATGAAGCGGTGCGTTTGATTACACCAATTGCATTAACATTAGAATCAGCCGTTGAGTTTATCGATGATGATGAGTTAGTGGAAATCACTCCAAAAACGATTCGTATCCGTAAACGTTACTTACTTGAACATGAGCGAAAACGTTCAATGAAAGATTAGTTGCTTAGAGTGTAAAAAAGCCAGCTTAAGCTGGCTTTTTTATTGAGTGCTAATTTTTTTAAAATCAGATAGTTATTGAACACCCTGACTAGCTAAGTAATCTTCATAATTGCCGGTGTAATCCACAATGCCATCGGCTTTAATTTCTAAAATACGCGTGGCAATAGAGCTGACAAATTCGCGGTCATGACTCACAAAAAACAGAGTACCTTTGTATTTATCTAAGGCGGTGTTCAGCGCTTCAATCGATTCCATGTCCATATGGTTGGTAGGCTCATCCATCAATAGTACATTGGTTTTGGCCAGCATCAGTTTGCCATACAACATGCGGCCTTTTTCGCCACCTGAAAGTACTTTAACCGATTTTTTAGTATCTTCGCCGCCAAATAGCAAGCGGCCAAGCATACTGCGCACCGTTTGGTCGTCGTCATTGGCTCCTCTTTGTATCGTCATCCATTCAAACAAATCTTCTCCTCGCTCAAATTCGTATTCATGGTCTTGCGCAAAGTAGCCAATAGTAGCCTTTTCAGTCCATTTAACTTCGCCGTGTTTCGGTTGTAAATCGCCCGCTAGGCATCGTAAAAAAGTGGTTTTACCAATGCCATTCTCACCAATAATCGCCACTTTTTCACCTGCTTCAAATATCAACTCTACATCGTTGAATAAGATTTTATCAAAGCCGTGACTCAGTTTTTTAAGCTCTACCGCGTTGCGGTGCAGTTTTTCGCGCTCATCGTATTCAAAGCGAATAAACGGATATTGGCGGCTTGAAGGTTTAAATACTTCAATTTTGATTTTATCAATTTGCTTAGCACGACTAGTCGCTTGCTTGGCTTTAGATGCATTAGCAGAGAAGCGGCGAACAAAGTCTTGTAAATCGGCTACTTGTTGTTTGGCTTTGGCATTGTCTTTGGCTTGCTGATTTCTAGCAGCAATCGAAGCTTCCATATAGTCGTCATAGTTACCTGTATAAACAGTTAACTTGCCATAATCCATATCGCAAGTATGCGTACATACTTGGTTTAAAAAGTGGCGATCGTGCGAGATGATAATCATGGTGCAATCGCGATTATTCAGCACATCTTCTAGCCAGCGAATGGTATTAATATCCAAGTTGTTGGTCGGCTCATCCAACAGCAGCACGTCTGGGTTGGCAAACAGTGCTTGCACCAGTAATACACGCAACTTCCAGCCTGGTGCGACAGCGCTCATAGGGCCTGTATGTTGTTCAATAGAAATACCAACACCTAATAACAACTCACCCGCGCGTGCTTCAGCGGTGTAGCCGTCAAATTCTGCAAATACGCCTTCTAGCTCGGCGGCGCGCATATAGTCGTCTTCAGTAGCTTCTAGGTTGGCATAAATCGCGTCACGCTCTTGCATGGCGCTCCACATTTTCTCATGGCCCATCATTACCACATCTAAAACGCGTTGGTCTTCATAGGCAAATTGATCTTGACGCAAAAATGCCATGCGCTCATGATTATCCAGCGAAATATTGCCGGCGGTTGGCTCTAAAATACCCGCCAATATTTTCATGTAAGTGGATTTTCCGCAGCCGTTGGCGCCAATTAGGCCATACCGATTGCCATCGCCAAACTTGACGGAAACGTTTTCAAACAGCGGCTTGGCGCCAAATTGCATGGTGATGTTGTTGCTAATTAACACGGTAATACCTTAAAAATAATTAAAATTTAGTGATTCGAATTTATTGTGTGAGTTTACTTTACAAATTTATTGTAAATCACGACTTCGCTAATATCCAACTGCCCAGCGCGCGGCATGGCTGGCTTAATGGCTTTGCCAACCGTGATAAACATCGCTGGCGTGTGGTCTGCTGGCAGGTTTAATAAATGACTAACTGCATCAAAATCAAAGCCATCCATTGCGCAGGTGTCGTAACCCATTTCTTTTGCTGCTAGCATAATAGTCTGTGCGGCAATACCACAGCTACGCATGGCTTCGTCGCGTTGTGCTCGCTCATTATTTTCATAATAATGGCCAATCGCAGGTACTAAATAATCTTGCACAGACTGCGGCGCATTGGCCCAATAACGGCTTGGCTGTTTAGCCCATGCAAGTAAATCTGCGGTCAATACAATTAATAGCGACGCTTCTTCTACTTGTGCTTGATTCCAACTGACGGCGCGAATTTGCTGGCGCAAAACGGGGTCATTCACCACTACAAATCGCCAGTGCTGAATATTAAAAGCGGTAGGCGATAACATGGCAAGTGATAATAATGACTCAATTTCTGCTTGTGTCATTTTGTGGTTGGTGTCGTAATGTTTAATAGAACGACGGGTTTGTATCGCTTCAATAACGTTCAAAATATTTAATCCTAAAAAATTAGTTGGTGTAATGAACTGCCGTAATCGTTAATAGTTGATTGCCAGCAGGTCGCAACCAAGTCACTGTGTCATCTAATTTATGCCCAATTAGCGCGCGACTAAGCGGCGATGTATAGCTGATTTTATTGACTTTAATATCAGCCTCATCTTCACCCACGATTTCATAAACATGGGCATTTCCTGCTTCATCTTCAACCGTTACTTTGGCGCCAAACACCACGCTTTTGCTGCTCACATCAGGCTGTGTAATTAATGCACTTTCTAAACGCGCCGCCACATAGCGTAAATCACGATTGACCATTGCTAGTTGCTGTATGGCGGCTTGTTCGTCTTTTTTTTTGCTTAGAATCTGTCTTTTTTGTTCCAGTTCAGACGCTAGTTTTTCTAACTGATGATAACCATTTAATGTGACGTAATTGGCGTGCTGACTAACTGGTCGCTCTGGCACATCGGTACCAGCGTGCTCTAGATCATCTTCTTTAACAAATCCGCGACTCATAAAAATTTAAGCCAAGCTTAATCTGGCTAAGCTTGGCTTGCTGTCTTGATATGATTTAAATGGGTCTATAAAAAACTCAATTGCAACATCATTATAAGAAGCCAAATCAGTTAATTTTTGATTAGTTTCTTTTGCACCCACCATAATTACTATTGTTTATCCCTTTC
>CAMCVF010000010.1 GCA_945881735.1 Methylotenera oryzisoli | reverse complement strand
TATTTTTGGCATTGGATTGTGCATCAACGGATGCGCGGCAGAAAGCATTTCATCATGTACAAAAATCGCAACGGCTTGATGCATTGATATGGCCGATTTTAATGGGATACTAACTTTGTACTTTTTGGAAGTTGTAGGGGAGATATTATCAAATAATTTTTCTCTGAGCACTTCATAGCTGGCATCAAATGGACAACTTACTTTGCAATTAGCGCAGTACTTTTCACCAGTATATCTAGCCAGATTTTCTTTATTATAATAGTAAGGTTTTGAGCTAAATAACGAAGCAATCCATTGCCAAGATAAATGGTTAGATGCTTTGTCGCCATCTAATAAATTGTTCTCAAACCAATCAGCGGCTTCGCGCCAATCTACTTTTAGCCAATGCACTACATAAGCGGCAAACCACATGCGCGCATGATTATGCACGTAACCGTATTGCGTTAAGTCGCGAACAAAGCCATCTATACAAGGCAAGCCAGTAATACCCTGGCGAATAAAATCGGGCATTAGTTTATCACCCAGCGCTACTTTAGGGTCTTCGATATCGCTAAAGATACCATCACCCATGTCGTACCAAACACGTCGCCAATAATCACGCCATGCTAACTCAAACACAAATTTTTTTGAATGTTCGCCAAATCGTTCACGTGCAATATCCGACGCTTCTTTTAATGTTAAGCAGCCGTAACGAAGATAGGGTGAAAGTTTAGTTACCGAACCGTTAATAAAATTACGATTGCGGTTGTAGGTAATTGCATCGATGCCGTTTAAGCGTTTAAGTGCTTCATAACGTCCACCGCGCCAGTCGTCCCCCAAAAAAGGACCAGATGCAAATGGAAACATACGCCGAATATATTGTAGGCGCTCAGCACGATCACACGGAATAGTAAGTTTGGTTGCCTGCGCCACTTAAAAAAGCTCTTTTTGTAAGTTTTTTAATTTTTTTAGTATACTCTTTTTTTGGCGTTTTTTTTCGACTAACTCTTGACCATTGGCGTCACGTGCACTGCCCATCATGCCTTTACGTGAGGCATGTTTTTTAATGATGGCTTGCGTTTCATCAAAAGTTCCTGCTTGTTTACGTGCTTGCAAAATTTTTGCTCTGGCTTCACGCATGGCAAGTGAAATATCTATTAGAGGTGCAGGGTAATGTTTTTCTAGCTCGCAGCCGTATTGTGTTTGAAGTTTTTTTGGCATTAAATAAGGCTCAAAAATCCAAGTATTTGGCACGTTTTTAAGAGCTGGTAACCAATGCCGCACAAAGGCACCAGTGGGGTCTTGTTTCTGCGCTTGTATTATAGGGCTGTAAATGCGCAAAGTATTTATACCTGTTGTGCCGCTTTGCATTTGGGTTTGCGCCCAATGAATACCAGGCTCATAATCCAAAAATTCGCGCGCTAAATGCAAGCCGGTTTCTCGCCAGTGCAGCCAATATAAATAGCTGGAAGTGCTCATCAACATAGCGCGCATGCGAAAATTAATCCAGCCCGTTTCGCGCAACATCGCCATGCAGGCGTCAATCAGCGGCCAACCTGTCTCGCCTTTACTCCATGCGGCAAGTCGCAGTTGGGATACTCTATCGCTAAGTGTTTCATCGCGCATTCCATCGTGTGCATGATGTAAGTTATCAAATTCCATTTCAGGCTCGGATTCGAGCTTTTGCATGAAATGGCAATGCCAATGCAAACGGCTTTCAAAGCCAACCAAGCCAGCGTTTATGTTATTGGGGAGTAGGTGTGGTACGCTTTGGTTTGCTAATTCACGTTTAACCCAATCTCCACGCTCTCTTGCTGCTTGTACCACTTCGCGCATGGATAAACAGCCATACGCCAAATAAGGCGAAAGCCTTGAACCAGCATTAACCGCCGTGAGTGGGCTTGAAATGCCGCCTCTAAATTTGGCGGCGCGATTATCTAGAAAACTATCAAAAAAACTTAAACCTTCATTTCGCCCGCCACGTTGGCGTCTGGGTTTATCACTACCTTTTGCTTGTCGAATATTGCCTGATGGCAGTATGATAGTGGGAGCGGCTAATGCTGATTTGGGTTTGGCTATGATGGGCGCACACATGCGCGATTCCCAATGTTTGTTCCAATAATTGCGGTTAGTTAAACGGCGAACTACGCCATTTTGCGTGGACTCTTGCCAGTTAATGTTTTGCGCTTTACACCAAGTACCTACCGCTTTATCTACTATAAAACTGGTGCCATTGCCTGTTTCTTCATGGCTATATAAAACAGCAATCGGCACTTTATTTTTAATATGTTGCAAAGTTTCAACAATACCCACAGGTGAAATATGCAACTGCAAACCTATATCTTTCAGCTCTTTTTTAAGCTCCAGTAAACACTCATTAATAAACAGCTGATGTTGTGCTACATAATCATCACCCGCCCATTGACTGGGTTCCCAGCAATAAAGCGGCAGCACATTTCCAGCCAAGCAGGCTGATTGAAGCGGTTTATGATCGTATATGCGTAAATCACGTTTAAACCAAACAATATGAACAGGGTTTTGCATTATCAAAATAATAAAATTAATTTAATAAGATTAGTCACCGCGCATTCGGTTCAAAACAAAAAAATGATACGATTAATGACAATATACAATGCATTTTAAAGTGGTATAAATTTAAAGGTCCAAATATGATTGACGCAATGTGGATGTGGGGAGTTCTTGGGCTTGTATTGCTGGCTATTGAAATGGGTACGGGAACTATATATATATTGTGGTTTGGCATTTCGGCTTTATGCTTATCGATTGCTACTTGGGTATTTACAACCATACCAGTTGCCATACAATTTGCCATTTTTGCGGCGCTATCCATTGGATCATTAGCGATTTGGAAATTCAACTATAAAAAAACCGAAACGCATTCGCGCGTAGGACAAGCGCAGGGCGAGGAAATTGGCCGCGTAGGCACTGTGATTGAGGCTTGCAGCCCAAGCCAAAATGGCAAAATTCAATTCACGCAAGGTTTAATGGGCAGCCGAGAATGGCCAGCTATTGCAAGCGAAACCATTTTAGAGGATGCGCAAGCACGAGTGGTGGCGGTAGAGGGTAATGCGCTACGCATTCAAAGAATTTAGTTCAATTTTTCAGGGGTATCATCATGATCGAATTTAGTTTAATACTCATATTTTTAGTGGCCGTTGCCATTTTTAAGGGCGTACGCATTGTGCCGCAAGGTGAGGAGTGGGTAGTGGAAAGGTTGGGAAAATTCGCTGGCGTATTAACCCCAGGCTTGCATGTGATTAACCCGATTTTTACAAAAGTCAGCTACAAAGTCACCACCAAAGATATTATTTTAGAAATCCCGCAGCAAGAAGTGATTACTGCCGATAACGCCGTCATTTTAGCCAACGCGGTTGCCTTTATTAAGGTTTCTAATATTGAACGCGCCGTATATGGCATTGAAAACTTCCGCGAGGCCATGCGCAATATGGTGCAAACCAATCTACGCTCAATTATTGGTGGTATGGATTTAAATCAAGCACTAACCTCACGCGACCGTATTAAAGCGGAACTTAAAGGTGCAATAGCCGATGAAGCATTGGATTGGGGTTTAACGGTTAAATCGGTCGAAATTCAAGATATTAAACCATCACCAAACATGCAGGATGCGATGGAACGCCAGGCGGCGGCAGAACGTGAGCGTGTAGCAGTGGTAACTGAAGCCGAAGGCGCGAAACAATCACTCATTTTAAACGCAGAAGCCCGTTTAGAAGCAGCGCGTAAAGATGCCGAAGCTCAAATGGTGGCGGCTAGAGCATCAGCAGAATCAATTAAATTTATTACTGAAGCGGTTAAAGAAAATAACGCCTCTGCCATGTTTTTACTTGGTGACCGTTATATTACATCGTTACAAAGAATTTCGGATTCTAACAACAGTAAAATTGTGATTATGCCAGGCGATTTGGTTGGCGCTGTTAAAAGCTTAATTGGTAGCAAATAATCTAATGCAATAAATTGGGTGGTTATTTAGCCACCCAATCCCCCGATTTGCCACCTTGTTTTTCTAATAACTTAATGTCACCCATTGACATGCCGCGATCAACGGCTTTACACATATCATAAATAGTAATTAAGGCGACTGTGGTCGCAGACAAAGCAAATAAAAACAATGAGTTATAAAAATTAAAAAACTCACTTAACCTGAATCTGAGGGTTAAAAATATGTTAATTGGGCCAACTAATAGAATATCGCAAAGCGCAAACCATCCGCATACTAGTTGCATGAGAACTGGTTTCATTTGAACGAAGCGCGAAGTGATATGCCTATTGGGGCCCTTATAAAAGCTCAATATCATAACTCACTATGCCCCTACCTCCTAAATATGTCGGCTTCTTGCAGGTTTACCTAAGTATTGATTTTTGGTGCTTGCGACCCTAAGTTGCCTTTCAAATAAGGAGTGTTAATGTGTAAATATGAATAAAATTATCAGTTAAATTTGTAAAAAATGGCATAATTAGAGTGTTATATAAATCTAGAGAATAAAATGAATTACATTTTATTTAGGAATTGCCCCTACTGTGGCAATAATAATGCTAACACTCAACCTACTGAATTCGGTAACGGGTCTTGGACTATAAAAGCTTGTAGCTCATGCAACTTCGTATACATTGAAACAACTCCAGTGTACGAAAGTCTAAGCGAAGACCTTGCTTGGGAAAAAACATCGGTTGCTGAAAAGGCACGTAAGGTTTCTAAAGAACCAATCAGACAATTTATTAGCGAGCAATTAAAAACTTTTCGTCGTAGCTTTCTAAAACGAAACAAGCTTCCTGAGCTTATTCAAAAGTACTTCGCCAAAGGCAACGTTCTTGATATTGGGTGTGCAGGAGGAGGTCTTCTTGCTAATCTTGACCAAATACACATTCCTCATGGCATAGAAATATCAAAGAATCTTGCACTGCAAGCTAACGAACAAGTGAAGCTACGAGGGGGTTATGTCGTGCATAATGATGCACTCTCAGGATTAAAAGAACTCCCCAGCAATTACTTATCCGGTGTTATATTAAGTGCCTTTCTTGAGCATGAAATTAACCCAAGAGAAGTGCTTAAAGAGATTTACAGAACCTTAACCCCATCTGGAAGTTGCATAATCAAAGTGCCTAATTTTGCATCAATAAATCGACTAGTGCGAGGTAAAAAATGGTGTGGCTTCAGATTGCCTGACCATGTCAATTATTTCACCCCAACAAACTTAGTCGGAATGTGCCAAGGTGTCGGATTTCATATTAGGCAATTTAAATTTTCCGACCGCCTTCCTATTAGCGACAACATGTGGATCGTTGTTCAGAAATTAAAATGAAAGTCTCATAATGGTCCTTTGGACTAGGACGACCTATTAATTGGATTGCTTTAAAGCGACTATTCACCCTATAGCTTTTTAAATCTCATCCACCGAAGTTATTTTGCAGTACCTCTTCGCTTTACGGCCTAGTGACTTTTAGCCGTTTGATTCGCCACTAGTTTTGTAGACACGCATCAGCCGTTTTTCTGAATTGATTTTCGTAGTCTATCGGAGATAATAAGTTTTTGGAATTGTGACGTCGCTTTGAGTTTTAGAACAACTCAACGTAGTCAAAGATATCCTGTCTTGTTTCATCGCGATAGTTATATATTTTTCGTTTTATCCTTTCTCTTTTAAGAAGTTAAAAGTAGTTTTCTCAGCTAGGTTGGTGTATCTTTTCTTATCTAGGTCAACTTCTGTGCTTCTTGCCCATTTTTCTATCCTAAGTGGGACACATTTGGGACAAGCCTCGTTCTTTATCTTTTTAACTTCATCGCCATCAGTGAGCGCTTACTGTGGCGCCACCCAATCCCCCGATTTGCCACCGTGTTTTTCTAATAACTTAATGTCACCCATTGTCATGCCGCGATCAACGGCTTTACACATATCATAAATAGTAAGTAAACCCACACTCACGGCGGTTAAGGCTTCCATTTCAACGCCTGTTTGGCCTGTGGTTTCGCAGGTAGCGGTGCAGTTAATGCTGTTTAATGTGGTATTAATTTCAAATATGATAGCCACTTTGGTTAACGCAACTGTGTGGCACAGCGGAATCAAATCAGTCGTTTTTTTGCTGGCTTGAATGGCGGCAATACGTGCAATACCTAGTACATCACCTTTTTTGGAATTGCCATTCTGAATATGCGCCAACGTGCTGGCTAACATAATGATGTTGCCAGTAGCAATCGCCACACGGCGCGTAATCGCTTTATCACCAACGTCAACCATATGCGCTTGTCCGCTGTTATCAAAGTGCGTGAGGGTTTTTTTTGTATCAGTCATAGGGTTCTCTAGGTTACTATCCATAAACAATTTTGGCATGAACTTAGCCTTTAAAGGCATTATCATACAATCATGAAGTCAAAGTTATCATTAATTGCAAAAAGCACGGCTGTTGCGCTGTTATTACTGGCGCCAACAGCGTATGCCGATGCCGCAAATGCGCCTGCCATTTCGGGCAAGCCATATAACAGTAGTACGCTAAATATCAATATTCCTGCCGATGATCAAAATTTGCCAGATTTAGGTGATATTGCACAAACCGTTTTAAGCCCGCAAGATGAACAACGTATTGCAGAACAAATTTTGCGCGAAGTAGCAGAGAGTGATGAGGTGTTGCAAGATGCAGAAGTGACCGATTATATTCAGGCTGTCGGTCAAAAATTATCTGCCAGCGGGCCAGATAAGCGCCAAACTTTTCATTTTTTTGCGGTCAAGGATAACAGCATTAACGCCTTTGCGATGCCAGGTGGTGTGATTGGTGTGCATACGGGCTTAATTTTAGCGGCAAATAGTGAATCTGAAATGGCGGGGGTGTTAGGCCACGAAATTGGCCATGTTACGCAGCGCCATTTGGCGCGCATGCTGGCTTCGCAGAAATACGACACGTTTAAAAATATTGCGGGTATCGCCTTGGCTTTATTGGTGGCGCGCTCTAATCCGCAGTTGGCAACTGGCGCATTAACCGCATCCAGCGCGGCAGGTATTCAGCGCCAGCTGGATTACACGCGAGAACATGAGCGTGAGGCGGACAGGGTAGGCTTAACTATATTAGATGCGGCAGGCTTTGATGTGCGCGGTATGCCTGCTTTTTTTAGCACATTGCAGCGCGTTTCGCGGTTTATAGAGGGCACTGCACCCAGCTTTTTACGCACACATCCGTTGTCTGCAGAGCGAATCGCTGATGTGTCGAATCGGGTTGAGTCCATGCCTTACAGGCAAGTGACTGATAGTTTGGATTTTAACTTAGTAAAAGCCAAATTACGCGCAAGCAATGGCTTAGCGCAAACGGCTGTTGAGCAATTTGAAGACAATCTTAAAGAGTATAGATTTGCCAGTGAAGCCGCCGAGCACTATGGACTAGCGGTAGCTATGCTACGTAAAAATGATGTGGTGGGCGCAGCAAAGCAAGTGGAATGGCTGAAAAGTCACACCGATAAACATCCCTATATTGAAAATTTAGCGGCTAGAATTGAGGTGGCGCGCAATAATCCGAAAGCGGCTGCTGCTCAATATGCTAAAGCTTTAAGTTTGTTTCCTGAACACCGCTCACTCATTTATGGTTATGCCGAACATTTTTTGGATAGCAGGCAGCCCGATCAAGCCATTAAGCTGATTGCTGAAAAGCAGCGCTTATACCCCGATGATTACTATTTGTATGATATGTTAGCAAAAGCTTATGCGGCAAAAGGTAAGGATTTATTGCGTTTTCAAGCGCAGGGCGAATCGTATTATCGCAAATATAATTTAAAAAAAGCGGTTGAGCAGTTAGATTTAGCCATCAAAGCTAAAGATGGCAATTTTTATGAGCAATCGATTGTAGAAGCGCGTTTAAAAGAATTGCGTCGCCTGCAAGAGAATGAAAAAAAAGCGATTGAGAGGCTAACTTAATGCAACGCAGAAACTTTTTAAAAATTGCATCGGGCGTGGCGTTAGCCTTGTTGGTGAATCCTATTCGCGCGCTTGCGGCGCTGTGGAATCAATCGGCATTTGAAGCAATTAAGATAAATGATGCAAAAGCTAATTTAGGCATAGTACAAGAAATGCCTAGCAACGATATTGATTTAGTGGCGCCAGATCGCGCTGAAAATGGTGCGATTGTGCAAATTGAAATCACTAGTCGCATCCCCAATACAGAGGCGATTTCAGTATTGGTAGAAAATAATCCAACCGCTTTAATTGCCCATTTCGTGTTTAGTAATGGCGCGTTACCGCAACTGGTCACGCGCATTAAAATGGCTGATACATCGGATATAAAAGTGATTGTAAAAGCAGGAGGCGCCTATTTTAGCGCGACCAAAAATGTGGTGGTGCTTGAAAATGGTTGTGGCTAAAGGAAACGCACATGGATAACATTAAAATGCGTGCCAAGTTAACTGGCGACAATATTTTAGGCATTACTGAAGTGAAGATGATTATGAATCACCTCATGGAAACAGGGCGCAAAAAGGACGATTTTGGGCAGTTGATTCCGGCTTACTTTATTCAAATGGTGACAGCCAAGTTAAACGATAAAATCGTGTTGGAAATGCAGTGGGGCACTGGCATCTCTAAGAATCCATACCTGACTTTTTACCTAAAAGGCGCTTCTCTTAACGATAGAATCAGCGTTAATTGGGTGGATAATTTAGGCAAAACCGGCAACGGCGAAATTATGGTTTTGGCGGCTTAATCAGTATTGACATAGGAATGACAGTCGTAAACAGATAGGCACCGAATATCACTAGCATTATCAACCCTGCAACACATTAGTGCAGCCAGTCGCTAGCGAAATAGCATTTACAAATAAGCCGATAGTAGAAGCGCGATTGATTTCATATCAATTCACAATGTCAGCTTCCACCCCGTTAGCAATAAAGAATAGCTAACACAGGAATGGCTAAGCCAAAGGTGGTAAGGGCTAAGCCCAGTGCTAAATTAAGGCTATTTATCATCTACTTCTCATATAACTTATTCATTCATCGCTAACATCACGGCTTCTGCTACTCGAATACCATCCACCCCTGCAGACAAAATACCGCCTGCATAGCCAGCGCCTTCGCCACACGGATATAAGCCTTTCGTGTTAATACTTTGCAGGCTAATGTCATCACGTTTAATACGGATTGGGCTGCTTGTGCGTGTCTCTACGCCCGTTAATAAGCCATCGGCCAAATCGTAGCCTTTTACTTGTTTAGCAAATATAGGAATCGCTTCCCGAATCGCCTCAATCGCAAAGGCGGGTAGGGTAGAATCTAAATTGGTCAGATGTACTCCCGGCGTATAAGAGGGCACTACTTCACCAAATTGTTGAGAAGTTCTATTGGCTAAAAAGTCCCCAATCAATTGCGCTGGCGCTGCATAATTGCTACCACCCAGGATATAGGCATGGCTTTCTAGCTTGCGCTGTAATTCTATACCTGCTAGTGGGTTATCAGGATAATCAACCTCTGGTGTAATTCCCACCACAATGCCTGCATTAGCGTTACGTTCATTGCGGCTGTATTGGCTCATGCCGTTTGTCACCACGCGACCCTCTTCAGAGGCCGCCGCCACCACGGTGCCGCCTGGGCACATACAAAAACTATATACGCTACGGCCATTGCTTGCATGGTGTACTAACTTGTATTCGGCAGCGCCTAGTTTGCTGATTAAATCTTCAGAGTAGCTACTGCCATAGCGCGCTTTATCAATCAGTGATTGCGGATGCTCAATACGGAAACCGATTGAAAAGGGCTTGGCTTCTACAAAGATGCCTTTATGATGCACCATTTCAAAGGTATCGCGTGCGCTATGGCCAACCGCTAATATCACATGATTGGCTGGTATTTGCTCACCGTTAGCTAGCACCACTCCTTTAACCGTATTATTTTTAATTTCAATATCGTCCACACGCGCACCAAAACGAATCTCACCGCCTAACGCAATAATACTGTTGCGCATGCTTTCAACCATGCCCACTAAACGGAACGTGCCTATATGCGGGTGACTTAGGTATAAAATCTCTGGAGGTGCTCCAGCTGATACAAACTCTTGCAACACTTTGCGGCCATAATGTTTAGGGTCTTTAATCTGGCTCCACAATTTACCATCCGAAAAAGTGCCCGCACCGCCTTCACCAAACTGCACGTTTGATTCCGGGTTAAGCGTGTTTTTGCGCCATAAACCCCAGGTATCTTTGGTTCGCTCTTTTACTGCTTTGCCGCGCTCTAAAACAATAGGCTTGTAGCCAGCCTGCGCTAAAATCAGAGCGGCAAAAATGCCAGCAGGGCCAAAACCAATCACAATAGGGCGATTTTTAAGTTGCGCTGGTGCGTGTGCCAAAAATTTATATTCAGTATCAGGTGTCGGTTTTACATGTGGGTCATTTTTAAGTTTGGCTAATACTTTTAACTCACCGTTAATAACTACATCTAACGAGTAAACCAACAATATCGCATGCGATTTGCGCGCATCGGTACCGCGTTTAAAAATGTTAAAGCTGAGCAAATCCGCTGCATTAATAGCCAATTTTTTTATAACAGCTGCCCTAATTTCTGCATCCGTATGGCCTTTATCAGCGGATGTGGCAAGGGGTAATTTGATTTCAGTTATGCGTAACATGGTATGGGCTTAAAGTAACTCAACATGATTTTTATCTTAATCGCTTAAATCTAAATTGAGCTGTAATAGTTTTCGCAACATTGGAACTGTGATGGGTTTTTGCATGGTCAGTGACCATTCATCTAACGCATCTAGCGTCGCCATCAATGTTGGCAAATCTCGGCGGAGGTAGCGCAGGCAATATCCCACTACTTCATCTGGTAGTTTCATGCCGCGTTCAAAAGCATGCTGCTTAAGCGCAGTAGCTTTTTCAATGTCATTCATCGGATGCAATTGATACACCAATCCCCAAGCCAAGCGCGTTGCTACATCGTCGCGCAGACCCATATGCGTAGGGGCATGCAAGCCTGCGGTAATCATCCATTCACCCGCTTCTTTAAGTTGATTATATTGATTAAATAAATCAATTTGCGCATCATTATTTAGTAAGTGCACATCATCCACCACCTTGGCGCCTAAGGCTTTGCAGGCTTTTAGTAAATGACTTTTGCCACAGCCCGATTCACCCCAAACATAAATAAATTGTGGGGGTTTGCCGTCAAATGCGTCAGTCAAGCTTGCAAGGGCTTCGGCGTTACGACCCACCACAAAATTTTGCAGGGTAGGTGGTGCGGCAGGTTTAATATCGAGTAGTAGTTGTTTCATGCAGCATATGCTTGAAAATTAGAGTTAATAGCGCGGTAAATCTGTATTGGATTATTTAAGATAAGCATCGCTATCTAAATAATTGTATTTGGTGTGACGCAAGCCAACGGCAATGGCTGCGCTTATTGGCAGTGCCAGTAATACGCCAACAAAACCAAATAATTGCCCGCCAGCGAGTAAAGAAAAAATCACCACAACAGGGTGTAAACCAATGCGGTCACCTACTAATTTGGGGGTGATAATGTTACTTTCTATTAATTGACCAACTCCAAACACCATTAATACGGGGATTAATTGACCAACGCTGCTGAATTGCAAAGCGCCCACTAACAAAGCCAAGCCCATGCCGATTGCGGGGCCTAAATAGGGTACAAAATTCAACAAACCTGCGATGATGCCGATTGGCAGAGCCATATCTAGCCCCGACATCCATAATCCAGTTGCATAAAATACACTCATAATCATCATCACCGTGAACTGACCACGAAAAAATTCCGCCAGCACTTTATCGATTTCTTGAGCGAACTCCGTGGTTTGTCCCACAAATTGGCGTGGAATCAAGTTGCCGATACCCGTCATCAACTCATCCCAATCGCGTAATAAATAAAACAGTACCACTGGTAATAATAAAATATTGGCAATCACACCAATAAGCGCCATGCTGTTAGCACCTGCCGTTTTAAGCACATCGCCTAAAATACCACCTGCTGTTTTCCAGTTTTTGGTGATAATTTCTTGAATTTGCGCGCTATCTATCGCCAAACTAATGCCGAAATGTTTTTGCAGAGAGGGTTCAGTCGTATTGCGAATATTAGTAATAACGTCGGGTAATCGCTCAATAATTAGCAAAGATTCCTTTTGTAGTAAAGGAATAATGATTAAAAGTAGCAAAGCGATAATGCCCATCAGTGCCAGCATCACTAATACAGTGCCTGTTGTACGGCCAAATTGATATTTTTTATAACCTAATACACTTAGCCTATCCACCAGAGGGTCGCACATATAAGCCACAATGGCAGCAGTTACAAATGGTGTGAGCACTGGCAGCAAAAAATACAGCAGCAGTAAAAACGCCGCACTTAAAATTAACCATCGATTATCAGCAACAATATTACTGTCAGTCACTTTATTACGACTGTTTTTTGGTTGCTTGGTCATGGTTGGATTAAATTATGAATTTAAATATCAGATAAGTTAAAATTATACTTAACTTGAATAGTGATATTGCATTTAATTGAATCGAGAACAGTTTTGAACACCAATAATCCAACAAACTCTATTAGTTACCGCGATGCGGGCGTTAATATGGAAGCAGGCGATGCTTTAGTAGAGCAAATTAAGCCCTATGCTAGACGTACCATGCGCCCAGAAGTGTTGGCTGGGATTGGCGGTTTTGGCTCATTGTTTGAAATGCCTAAAAAGTTTAAAAATCCTGTACTGGTTTCTGGCACTGATGGCGTGGGCACAAAATTAAAACTAGCGTTTCAGCTAAATAAGCATGACACTGTTGGCATCGATTTAGTCGCTATGAGTGTGAATGATATTTTAGTGCAGGGCGCAGAGCCGTTATTTTTCCTTGATTATTTTGCCTGTGGCAAACTAGAAGTAGGCACGGCGGCGCAAGTCATTAAAGGCATTGCAGCAGGCTGCGAACAATCAGGTTGCGCGCTAGTCGGTGGCGAAACGGCAGAAATGCCAGGCATGTACCCAGCGGGTGAGTATGATTTAGCGGGTTTTGCAGTGGGTTGTGTGGATAAAGAAAAAATCATCAATGGCTTGAATATTGCCGCAGGCGACGTAGTCCTCGGCTTAGCTTCAAGCGGCGCGCACTCAAACGGTTACTCATTGATTCGTAAGCTGATTAGTAACTCTGGCATTGATTTCGAATCCGACTTTCATGGCAGAAAATTCAAAGATGTAGTGATGGCTCCCACCAAAATTTACGTGAAATCGCTGCTTAAATTAATTGAGGCATTAACTGTAAAAGGTATGGCACATATTACGGGTGGAGGCATTACCGAGAATATTCCACGCGTTTTACCGGTTGGATTAACAGCCGAAATCAACGCTAAAAGTTGGGATTTGCCGCCTTTATTTAAATGGCTACAAGCGCAAGGCAATATCACGCACAGCGAGATGTACAGAACCTTTAACTGCGGCATTGGTATGGTGGTGATTGTGGCTAAAGCGGATGCAGTAGCGGCTAAGCAACTATTAGAGTCGGCCGGTGAAACGGTGTATGAAGTTGGTGCAATTCGTGCACAAAATGCTAATGAGGCAGCTACTATTGTTGTGTAACCAGACAACGCATACGTAACGTGTGCGTTAAACAGTTTTATTCAATTGTTTGGAAAATAGATGTTTAACCTTAACTTATGTATTATTTTCTTTTGCCTTATTTTTTTTGGTTTAATAGCGCAAGCCGCCCCCCAAAAAATTCAGCTTGAATATGAATTAAAGCGCGATGGTAAATTATTTGCCAATGTAGTCGAAAATTTTAGCCAAGATGGACGTCAATATAAAATTGAGTCAGTCACAAAAGGCGTTGGCGTATACGCGCTATTAGGTCAACGCAAATTGTCCAGCAGTGGCAGCGTTAACAAACAAGGCTTAGAACCCAAACATTTTGAATTGCATCAAGGTGACAATAGAAGAAAATCGCTGATTAGTGATTTTGATTGGGCTAATAACACGTTGAATATGCAAGTAAAAGGAGAAGCTAGAACGCAAGCGCTAGAAAAAGGCACGCAAGATTTATTGAGTTATGCCTACCAGTTTATGTTTATGCCTGAAAAAGTGCGCGCGGCACAAAAGATCAATGTCACCTTAACCACAGGCAAAAAGCTAGATCAATATCAATACAAAGTTGTAGCACGTGACTTAAAATTAAACGCTGCTAACACGCAATTTAAAACGCTTCATATTGCCAACGAGCCTGCTGTTGGCGAAGACAATAAACAGTTATGGTTGGCACAAGATCAGTATTATTTACCCGTGCAATATAGATTAACCGATGAAGATGGCGCCAATTTTGAGCAAACACTAACTAAAATACATGTGGAATAATGATGAGCAATTCATTAGGGATGGTAGCACTAAAAAACTAGTGCTAGCCATTGTTGTTTCTGCCGTTTTACATGCTTATTTGGTGGGTAGCTTTGATCTGTACTTACCTACCCTGAAACAAAAAAATCAAGCAATTGAAGCAAGATTACAAGCTTCAAAGATGACTAAAAAAGTGGTAATAAGAGAAGAGGTTTTTAATAACAAACTAGCGCAATCTCCTCAGACTGTGCCCGCTTCTATGCCTCAACCCGAAATAATTGGAGATTCAGAAACGATTTTAGAGCCGTTGCCAGCTGAATTTAATTCGACCAATTTCCAAGCAATAACGTCAGAATCAAATCCTCAGAATATACAGCAGTCGGATTTAGTCGCATCGCCTGAAGCTAGCGATGAAGTTGGAACCGCTCCGCAAGCAGTTGATGAAGACTTGGTTATTAATGAAAATGCTTATCCATACGTAGAAACCAATTTTGATGTTAGAACGCAGATAGATGGCGCCACTGAAGGTAGTGCCAAAATTGTATTTAACGTAATAGATGGCAAGCAATACCAACTTACGAGTTTGATTAAGCCGGATGGTTTGGCGGCCTTAATAGTTTCTGATTTATTGCAAACAAGCTCTGGTCAGCTCACTAAAAGAGGTTTGCAGCCTGATAATTATTTGTATCAATATGGCAATAAAAGTAACAAAACTTATGCCGCTAAATTTAATTGGCAAACTAAAACCGTCAATTTAATTACGTCCCAAGGCACAAAAACAGCAGAAATTGAAGAAGGCGCACAAGATTTATTAAGTTTTATGTATCAATTTATGTTTTTGGCACCCTTGGAGCGCATGCAAATTAGTATTGCTACCGGCAAAAAATTGACCAGTTATACTTACAGTTTTAGCGGTGAGGAAAATATTAATACCCCGCTAGGCGAAATTAAAACCATCCATATTTTCCATGAAAGTGAAAATTCGGATGAAAAAACAGAGCTTTGGTTGGCACTTGATTATGAATATCTGCCGGTAAAAATTCGCAAAACAGAAAAAAAAGGTAGAGTGTACGAATTAGTTGCAAACCGTATTAGAACGACACCGCCAACAAGCAATTAACTTTAGATATTTAAGATTATAAAATGACCCCAAATTTGCTGCGCCAAGCAGCTATGCTACTCACTAATCTGCTGGATTTTAATAGCCCTGCCGATGCCAAATTAGGCGATTTTTTTCGCAATAATCGTGAACTTGGCACCAAGGATCGCGCATTTGTGGCAGAAAGCGTTTATGGTGTTTTGCGTCGTTTACGTTATTTAAGCGCAGTAACTGCTAATGAGGCGAATGACCCAGATGACGCGCGTAAGCTGATTTTGGCGTGGTTATTGCGCGTTCAAGGCAAAAGTATCCGCGAATTAGAGCCGATTTTAAATGAGCAACAAACCGAGTGGGCACATGCGATTAAAGCTAAATCGACCCAAGATTTCCCCTTGCCTGTGCAGGCCGATGTTCGCGATTGGCTCTGGAACAAGCTGGTAGCACAATATGGCGAAGCCGAAGCGCTAACCATTTGCCGCAGTATGTTTGAGCAAGCCGCCTTAGATTTGCGTGTGAACACCATTAAAGGTACGCGAGAAGAAGTATTGGCGCGCATGCTGTCCGAAAACACCATTAAAGATAATATGATAGAAGTAACGCCGTATTCGCCCATCGGTATTCGCATGGGTGCGCGTTTAAACATTAGCAAACACGTATTGTTTGAAGCGGGCAAAATTGAAGTTCAGGATGAAGGCAGCCAGCTATTGGCGTATTTAGTTGCACCAAAACGCGGCCAAATGGTAGCAGACTTTTGTGCAGGCGCTGGTGGAAAAACACTGGCGATTGGCGCGTTAATGAAAAATACTGGCCGCTTGTATGCGTTTGATATTTCAGAAAAACGTTTGTTTAACTTAGGCAAACGTCTAAAACGTTCAGGCTTATCTAATTTGCACGCTCAAGTCATTAGCTCTGAAATAGACCCTAAATTAAAGCGCCTTAATGGCAAATTTGACCGTGTGCTAGTCGATGCCCCATGCAGTGGCTTTGGTACGCTGCGCCGTAACCCCGATTTAAAGTGGCGTTTTGAAGAGGCGGATATTGCTGAGCTTTATATTAAACAAACCAATATTTTGGCGCGCGCCGCCAAGCTGACTAAAACAGGCGGCCGCTTGATTTATGCCACATGCAGCTTATTGAAGGATGAAAATGAGGCGATTGCCGAAGCTTTTTTAAGAGCAAATCCTGATTTTAAATTAATTCCCGCGAATATAGTATTAAGTCATCAGCAAATCAAACTAGATACTGGTGATTATTTAAAACTATTGCCGCACTTGCATGGCACAGATGGTTTCTTTGCTGCAGTGTTTGAAAAAATCAATCCAACCGATAATGAGGTAAAAATGTCGCCAGAAACTGTTGAAGAGGCAGTCGAGATTATTGAACATATAAAACTAGCCGTCGCGGATGAATTAGAAGTGCTTGAACAAGAAGCAGTTCCTAAAAAAATTGTAGTTGCCAAAAAAGCGCCATCTATAAAAGTAAAAGCTGCAGCACCAAAAGTCAGCAAAGCAGACAAAGCCTAATTAGAAATGAAAGTACCCAGCCTAAATACACAAATTTTACTGGGCGCATTTTTCGGCGTTTTAATTGGCCTATATTTTCATAGTTTGGGCGCTGAAAATGGCCTAGTTCAAGGTGGTTTATACACATCTGGTCTAATCGGTACGCTGTTTATCGATTTGCTTAAAATGATTTTAATACCGTTGGTATTTTGCAGCATTGCAGTGGGAATTGCCAATTTGCGGCAGCACAGCCAGATGCATCGCGTTTGGGTCACCACTTTAGTTTTCTTTGCTTTTACCATGGCGATTGCAGTGGCTTTGGGCTTGCTTACCAGCAATTATTTTAAGCCCGGCACTGGCCTGCAAATGGCGATGTTTGCCGACTCTATACAAAATTTTCAAGCACAGCAGCTTCCGTTACCTGAATTTATTACACAGCTTTTGCATGGCTTATTTATGAATCCTTTTGCGGCTTTGGCAACAGGAAATGTTCTGGCTGTGGTGATATTTGCGCTGATTTTAGGCATAGCTCTGGTAGTTGGCGGCGAAAGATATAAGAATATTTTAGGCTTATTGCAAGAATGTTTAGAGCTTACCATGCGAATTGTTGGCTGGGTGATGGTGCTAGCGCCGTTTGGTATTGCGGCTTTATTAATTAAGTTAGTTGCCAGCCAAGACACCGTAATGCTCGGCACTATGGCAAAATTTATGATCGTGGTGGTTGGTACCACATTGCTACATGGCTTGGTGATATTGCCGTTATTACTGTATTTGATTACAGGTAAAACACCATTATGGTTTTGGCGCGGCGCGCGTGAGGCTTTAATTACCGCATTCGCTACTAGTTCAAGCAGTGCTACACTGCCCGTTACCATGCGTTGCACCACGCAACATTTGCATGTAAAACCCGAAATTGCTGGTTTTGTTGTGCCGTTGGGCGCCACTATAAATATGGATGGTACAGCATTATATGAAGCGGCAGCGGCTTTGTTCATTGCTAACTTAGTGGGTATAGAGCTTAGCTTTGTGCAGCAGTTAATTGTCTTCTTCACCGCCATGATAGCCGCCGTTGGGGCACCAGGTATTCCTAGCGCCGGTATGGTGACCATGGTGATGGTGTTGCAAAGTGTAGGATTACCAGCGGAGGCGATTGCGATTTTATTACCGATTGATAGGCTGCTAGATACAATACGCACCACCGTAAATGTACAGGGCGATATGATTGGCAGTTTAGTTGTACAAAAATTAGTGAGTAAAACTTAATATCCAAAATTAGCTCATTTGAATTTAATTCGCTTGAAATTAAATGATTTTAATAAAGTCATTAACTCATTAGAAATTAACTATTTTCATGCTGCATTTTCATAAGGCCGAACTGGTCGACGCGCAAGATATTGCCGCACTCATCAACTCTTCCTATCGCGGTGAAAGTAGCCGCGCAGGCTGGACCACAGAAGCCGATATTTTGGATGGTTTGCGCACTACCACACAAGAAGTCGCCAGCATTATTAAGCGCGATGACGCGTTTATGTTAGTGGGGGTATTGCGCGACCAAATAGTGGCCACCATTTGCTGTGAGCGCCAAGATGCCTACGGCAGGAATATCGCCCATCTAGGCATGATTGCTGTAAAACCAACTCTGCAAAATAAAGGCCACGGTACAACCATGATACATGCCGCCGAAGCCATGACTTTTAGAGAGTGGCGCGTTGTGGGTTTTCATATGGCAGTGATTACCCTTCGTGAAGAGCTAATCGCTTTTTATGAGCGCCTAGGCTATGCGCGCAGCGGTGAGTTTAAAAACTTCCCAGAAAATAGTGCGCTATGGCAACCCAAGGTGGCTGGCTTAACACTGGAGTATTTGGTTAAAATTATTAAGCGCTAAATCCAGTTAAAACAAAAATGTATAGTAATCAGTTTTGAATTTATATTGAAAATACTTTAGACGTTTTTTTTGATAATTGGATAGAGATTTTGACTGTTTATCCTTACAAAATAGGAACTTAATTCCGCATATTGCAAGGATAAAATAATGGCCTACTTTAGGTCGGTTGATGCCTATGCTCAAACTTATTTAACGCGCCCATCACAAATGAATACGCCGCTGGGACAACCACCAAGGTGAGCAGGGTAGATGAAATCATGCCGCCAATAATAGCAACAGATAAAGGTTTATTGGTTTCACTGCCAGCGCCTAAACCAAGTGCGGCTGGGAGTAGGGCTAAAATAATGGTGAGTGAGGTCATTAATACTGGCCGCAATCTGACTGGGCAAGCTTCTCTTAAGGCGTCATCAATGTTGGCGCCTTTATCACGCAGCTGATTGGTTAAATCCACCAGTAAAATGGAGTTTTTAGCGACTAAGCCGATGAGCAGCACTAAGCCTATCATAGAGAAAATATTCAGTGTATTGCCAGTGAGTAACAGCGCGATAAGCCCGCCGATAATGGCTAGCGGCTGTGCCAGCATAATAATGATTGGTTGAACGAAAGAGTTAAATTGGCTGGCTAGCACCATGTAAAGCAGCACAAAAGCGAGCGAAAACACAAAGGTCATATTTTTCATGGTTTTGCCTAATTCTTCGGCTTGGCCTGTAAATTTGACTTTGTAACTTGGCGGCACCAGTTTTGTGGTGGTTTCAGTCACTAAATCTACCGCCTCACCTAGTGGCACGTTTGGGTTTGCATAAAAATTTACCGCATATTGCAAATCGTAGCGTCCAATCACGGCAGCACCAAGCTCGGGTTTAAAACTTGCAACTGCGTCTAGCCTCACTAGCTCGCCGTTGCTACTGCGCAAGTAAATTTTCTTTAAGTCGGACGTATGTTTAAGCGCATTTTCGCTTGTTCTTAGGCGAATATCGTAACGCTGGCCATCGCTGATGTTGTCATTATATTTAGCCACATTAATGCCACCAACATACAAACTCACAGCGGTTGCAACGTCGCTGGCAGTTAGGCCAAGATTAGCCGCTCGTACACGATCAATTTTAATGCCAAGTTGTGGTAAATCTAGCTGTACGTCTACATCAACTTTGCCAATATCTGGCTCGGCACTTAGCACCTGCTGCAACTCTGCTGATATACGACCAATCTCCTGTAAATTCGCGCCTGTCAGATTAAATTGAAGCTTCTCAGAACGCTGGCCGCGAACAATGGAACCTGCTGATGGAATGGCGCGCACGCCAGAAATGTTTTCGAACTCTTTTCTTAGCTCTTTAGTGAGAGTTTGCTGACTTTTTTCACGTTCTTCTTTGGGTTTTAGCCGAACATTAATATTACCCTGATTGACCTGACCGCGAGAGCCGCCACCAATGCTGGAGTAGTAGCTAGCGACTTCATCAGAGTGCTTGGCCAACATTTCTTCCACTAATTTCATGCGCGAATCGGTGTATTCTAAACTAGAGCCTAATGGTGTTTTGATGCTGATGCTAAAGCTGCCTTCGTCGGTTTCTGGCACAAAGTCTTTATCCACATTTTTAAGCGTGTAATAACCGCTTAATCCGACAAATACTGCGGTTGCGAGCAACACTAAACCGCGATGCGTGAGTGAAAAATTCAATAGTTTTTTATAAATATTATCAAAGTGTGTTAATACACGCCCAAAAAATCGATAAATCGCATTTTCTTTAGGCGAGACGCTTAAATAGCGCGAGCACAACATCGGTGTGAGTGTGAGCGAAACAAACAGTGAAACCAAAACGCCGAAAGTCACGACCACGGCAAAAGATTTAAAAAACATGCCAATAACACCATCCATAAATATCACTGGCGCGAATATACAAACAAGCGACAGCGATGAGGCGAGCACCGCGTAAACCACCTCGCGACTGCCATCGATGGTAACTTGCGTACGATAGGCGTCGACTGCTCGCTTGATGCTAGCGATTTCAGCGACTTCATCTTTGTCGATGGTGGCTTGCGTACGATTGGTATCAACTGCGACTGTGTCGTTTAAATTAAGATTCTTAAGCCCACCAGACATATGGCGCAAAATGCTCTCTCGCACCACAATCGCGTCATCTACCACTACGCCAATCAGCAGCAGCAAGGCTAGCAGCGTCATACTGTTAAAGGTGTAGCCAGAAAAATACATCACGGCAATTGCGCCTAATAGTGAGACAGGAATCTCTAAACAAATCATCAAAGTCGAACTAAAAGAGCGCATGAAAATGAGCACAATTAGCGCAGCAAACAGCGTACCTTCTATTAAGTGCTCTTTAAGGCCAGCTACCATCTGATTGATAAAAGTAGAATCATTGGTGGAAATTTCCAGCGTCATGCCAGCGGGCAAATTGGGGCGCACTTCGGTTTCTAATTTCCGTAATACTTCATTGATAATTTCCACTGTGTTGGCATTGGCGATTTTTACCATGCCAACGCCTACTGTAGGTTTGCCGTTGTAGCGCGCTATTTGTCTATTATCAGTAATGCCATCTTCAATCGTTGCGACGTCTTTTAAGTAAATGGGCGCGCCAGCGTTTGAAACGATGATTAAATTAGCGAGATCTTTCACATCGTGAAATTCGAGATCAAGTTTAAGCAATTGCTCTGCCTGGCTGCTGACTAAAAAACCGCCTGGCAATTGAACGTGTTCGCGATTAAACGCGGTGATTAAATCGTTAGCGGTAAGCTTATAAGCCGCCATTCGCTCTGGGTTGACATTGACGCGAATGACGCGATCGCGACGCCCGCCTAATTGCACTTCGCCTACGCCTTGAATGGTTTCAAACTTTTTCTTCAGCACATTGTTGGCGTATAAATTAAGCTGTTGAACAGTGCGGTCGCCGCTTAAGGCCAGCCAAATTACTGGCGAAGCGTTTGTATCTACTTTTTGTACAGTTGGCGGGTCGGTATCTGAAGGCAGACGGCGCAAAACTTGGTTTACCTTGGCCTGCACTTCGTTATAAGCCACATCAATGTCTTTGCCTAGTGCAAATGTAATAGTGACGCTAGATACACCAGGAGATGAGGCCGATTGAATATGGTCTATACCAGATGTGGTATTAATGGCAGATTCGATGACGCTGGTAATGCTGGTATCTACCACGTCAGGATCTGCCCCACGCAAAGTGGTGGTGACCATGATGACCGGAAAATCGATAGATGGAATGCGATCTACACCAATACGCTGATAAGCAATTAAGCCAAATAAAATTATGACGCCAGATATCATCCAAGCGAGGACGTGGCGTTTAATCGATAGCTCAGGCAATGACATTATTTGACTTGCTGAATACTAACAGGTGCTTTATCAGTTAAAAAGCCTGCGCCATCCACCACAACAGTATCATTTGGCTGCAAGCCTTCTTGCACTTCAATCAAACCATTTTGACGCGCACCAGTTTTGACAATAGCTTGATAGGCCACATTGTTGCGTACTATGTATACAACTTCCCCCGCTGGACGCAGCACTAGGCTTTGTTCGGGAATCATTAATGCCGCGAATTGTTCTCCTAAAATAACAATGCCTGTAACGCTTGCGCCGGGTTGCCAGTCCGGTTCATTCACCACATCCGCAATCACGTCAATAGTGCGACTGCCTTCGGTAATCATTGGTTTTAGCTCATGAATTGTCGATTCCACCTTTTTATTGCTGGTCGGCGTACTTAAACGTACTTTTAAACCGGCTTTAAGTTGCGCCCCTATCTGTTCTGGAAAAGGCAAGTGTGCTCGTAGTTTTTGCTTAGATACAATTTGTACTATCGGGTCGCCTATGCTCACAAAATCGCCCGTATCGACTAGTTTTTTTTCTATTACACCGCTCACAGGCGCGATTACTCTAGTTTTGTTACTGCTGTGGTTAATGCTACCAACTCGCGCTTTAGCTGCATCAAGTTGTTGTTTGAGTACATTTTGCTGAGCGATTTCATTATCTACCGCATTTTGTGAGATAAATTTCTTGTCTACTAAAGCCTGATTTCTTGTCACAGTTTTGGCTTGATTTTCAATTAATGCTTGAATACGTCTAACCTCTGCCTGCGCTTCCCTGCGCTGCATGGTGTAATCGGCTGCATCTAAAGTGGCAATTAACTGTCCCTGCTTGACTGTTTGACCCAAATTAACATGCACATTCATCACTCGCGCCGCTACTTCTGCCGATACAGTTGGGTCAATCAAGCCCTCTAACGAGCCGATTGTTTCTTGCGTGGTTTCAATAGCTTGATTGCTTAAGCGAGTGACAGTGACCAGGGTTGGTTTTTGGCCTTTTTTATCGCCATCTTTTTCTGTAGATTTGTTATCTGATGTTCCACAAGCCACTAAAAATAAAGCTAGCAAACAAGTGTACAAGCTGGTGTGGAAATAAGAGGTAATTTTTTTCATGTTTTAAAGTAATTAACAGCCTTAAATTTTAGCCCACTCAAAGTAAGGTCCTGGATCTGTCTTGCGCCCAGGCGCAATATCAGAGTGGCCAACAATATGTTGAATAGGATAGGTCTGTTTTAAAATTTTAATCAATAGTTGCAGCGAGTTGTATTGCGCAGGCTCAAACGTCTCAAAATCACTGCCTTCCATCTCAATTCCGACAGAGAAATCGTTACAACGTTCACGACCTAACCAATTTGATACGCCAGCATGCCAAGCGCGTTGCAAACACGAAACAAATTGCACCAGCCCACCATCGCGCCTAATTAAAAAATGCGATGAAACTTTGTGCGTATAAATTTGCGCGTAATAAGGGTGTTCATCAGGGTTCAGCGTATTAGTAAACAACTCAACAATTCCATTACCGCCATATTGATTGGGCGGTAGGCTGATGTTGTGTATCACGATCATGCTAATTTCAGGTGCGGCTGTGTCTGGACAAGGTCGTGCATCAAAATTGGGAGAGCATACTTGTTTTGCGTGGTTGATGAATCCTTGTGAGTTGATGTGCAACATGATAAATTATTTAGTCAAAACTCTGATTAATCCGATAAGATAACACTTTAGCTAATTTTTAGAGATGTTTTTAGTATGGTTTTCTTAAAGTTATTTTTAATGCTGATTGTTATTTTAATTGCGGCAGAGGTTTTTACCAATGCTCTTGAACATTTAGGCGAAAAGCTGGGCATATCTGAAGGCGTTACAGGTTCTTTATTTGCTGCTGTAGGCACGGCTTTACCAGAGACATTAGTCCCTTTACTGGCGATTTTTAGTTACACCTCTACTACAGCTGGTTCTAATGCTGGTCATGAGATTGGTGTGGGTGCAATTTTAGGCGCGCCGCTAATGTTAGCAACATTGTCGCTAGCGTTAATGGCGATCTCTGTTTGGAAACGCCGTGGCACCCAAGGTCACATTAGGCCAGAGCGCACAGGACTCATTCGTGATTTAAATTTCTTTATTGTTGCATTTATTTTTGCCGCCGTGGCTATGTATGTGCCTCACGATTTGCCAACTATTAGATACGGCATTGGCGCCATTATGGTAATGACCTATTTTATTTATGTGATGATGACTTTGCGAGCATCAAAAGCCTTAGTAGAAGAAGGCCATGCTACCGAGGCCGATAGCGATATGTTCTTGTGCAAAATTGGTCTGCCAAACAATATCGCCGTGATTATCGCGCAGCTAATCTTGGGTTTAGCTTTATTGATTTTTGGTGCAAAAGGCTTCATCAATGAGGTTGAAGGCGCCGCTGAAATTATCGGTATTTCAGCATTATTGCTGTCACTTTTAATTATCCCTATTGCAACCGAATTGCCAGAAAAAGTGAATAGTATTTTGTGGATTCGCAAAGGTAAAGATACGCTAGCATTTGGTAATATTACAGGCGCGATGGTTTTTCAAGGCACACTTTTACCAGCGATTGGTATTATGTTAACACCTTGGCAACCAAGACAAGAGGTGGTTTGGGGGATTGTAATTACCTTGCTAGCCGCCATTTGGTTGCGCTATTTAATGGCAAAAGGCGGCATACGCGTTTGGCATTTATTGGTAAACGGCGCGATGTATGTGACGTATCTGTTTATTGCTTTAAGCCAATAACATTAATCTTACAAGCTTTCATCCGTCATACCCAAATCATCATCCTTAGCCAAACCCAGCTTAGAAAAGCGATATCTTAAAGTTCTAAAACTCATTCCCAACAATTTTGCTGCTACTGTTTTATTATTATTAGCTTTTGCCAGCGCCTTTAAAATTGCACGCTTTTCAATGTCCTCTAAGTATTCAGGCAATCCAACTTCAGGGGTTTTTCCTGAGTCAAAATTGATTTTATCGTCAGTACTTATTTTTGGCTGATGGTCCACAAATAAATCATCCGCACCAATTTTTTGGCCATCGCACAATGCCAGTGCGCGCTCTAGCATATTCTCTAATTCACGTACATTGCCGTCAAATGGTAGCTTGCTAATTAGCTTAGTGGCGCTATCTTCTAAAATTGGTACATTAATGGATTGTGCCTCACACAGCTTATGCAATAATTTTTGTGTTAACTCAGGAATATCTTCAGGCCTGTCTCTTAAAGCAGGTATTTTGAGCTGAATCACATTGAGGCGGTAATACAAATCTTGCCTAAACAAGCCATTACTCATCATGTCGCTTAAGTTTTTATGGGTGGCGCTAATAATGCGCACATCAACGCTTTCTTCCAGCGTACCACCCACGATACGTACCTTTTTTTCTTGAATCGCACGCAATAATTTTACTTGCATGGCTAATGGTAAATCGGCAACTTCATCCAGGAATAGTGTACCGCCATTGGCCGCTTGAAATAAGCCTAAGGTATCTTGAGCGGCACCTGTAAAGGCACCTTTTTTGTAGCCAAAAAATTCACTTTCCATTAAATTTTCGGGTATTGCGCCGCAGTTAACCGCTACAAAACTTTTATCACGGCGTGAGCTATTGCTGTGAATTAAGCGCGCGGCTAACTCTTTCCCACTACCCGATTCGCCGCTGATGTAAACAGGTGCTTGGCTACGCGCAAGCTTTGTAATCATAGTGCGCACATAATCCATGGCAGGTGATTGACCAATCAAATCTACCGTGTTGCTGGTTTGTTTGGCGTCAGAACTAGATAATTTAAGTGCTGATTCCACCAATGGCCGCAATTGTTTTAGTGAAATAGGTTTAGTTAAATAATCAAACGCACCTGCTTTTAAGGAAGATACCGCATTTTCGGCACTTCCATAAGCTGTAATAACAGCAACAGGTAAGCCATTGTGATTAGCAGCAATATGTTGCACCAGCTCAAGCCCAAGCCCGTCTGGCAGGCGCATATCAGTTAAGCATAAGTTATAACTTTGGCTAGCCAGAAGTTGCTTTGCTTCAGTCACGCTACTTGCGCTATCGGCGCGAATATCCATGCGTTCTAGCGTTAATACCACTAGTTCACGAATGTCGGTTTCGTCATCCACTACTAAGCAACTAAACTGCGCCATTAACGTTAAGCCTTTTTGATGTACATTATAAATTGCGTGCCAAGACGAACGTTTGCTGCTTTAGCCGGTGTTTTTAGTTGCAACACAGCGCCATTGGCATCGGCCAATTCGCGCGCAATATAAAGCCCCAAGCCAGTGCCTGATTTTTCAGTGGTAAAAAATGGCTCAAATAAATGGCTGCGTACACTTTCCGGTATGCCTTTACCGTCGTCGGTAATTTCAATTTGCACATCCTGTCTTTTAGTGCTGGTCAGAACTGTTAATTTAAGGCTATTTTCAACATTTTTTGAATGGCGCCAACCATTTTTACATAAATTCCATAAAATTTGGTTCAAGTGGCGCCTATCAAACGCAATCATTGTATTGCTGTTTTGCAGTGTGAGTTTAAAACAATGCGCTGGAATTTTTTCTACCGCGCAAAATTGCGTATAAAAATCAGTCATAAAGTTTTCAAGCTGAATCAACTCTTGATTGGTGCGATCACGACGATTGAGCTCTAATACATCTTTAATAATCTGATCAAGCCGTTGCACATTATCGGCAATAATTTGCAACATGCGCGTAGTGGCTGGGTTGTTGTCCTCTTCCTCTTGCAGCAGTTGGTTGGCGTGACTAATGGCGCTAAGAGGATTACGAATTTCATGAGCAATATTGGCTGTTAAGCGCCCCAGCGCGGCCAATTTAACTTGGTGCGCCTGCGTTTGCATTTGCGACCAATCCTCAATAAAAATAACCGCCCCCTCATGCCGATTTTCGGCAACCGGCAGCAATCTTAATCTTAGTTCACGTGACAATGTGCTAAGTTTTAAAATATTGGCATGGCTGGATTCATTTAGAACATTATCTTCATACATCCAGCGTCGAATCATCTGGCTGATTTCAGGCGATAGTGTTTGCAGCGATTTGCCTTGCCAGTTGCTTGGCTCATTGTCCTCAAAATCCAGATTTAGCAGGCGTTTTGCTTGAATATTGTGATGTTTAATTTGCAGACTTTGATCAACCACCAATACGCCATCTTGCATTTCATGGGATATCAGCGCATTAATTTGCGCCATATTTTTTACATCTAAACCGCGCTGAACCGCCAGCCACTCACTTTGTTGCACACGTTTTGCAAGGCTATATGCAAGCCATGCTGTAGCAAAACAGCTTAAACTTAGAATAACCGCGCTAGTATAATTCTGCATCGGTTTAGAAGCTGAAACTAATTGATAAGATTGCTCAAGTAAAATGCCAATAGTGGCTAATGAGGCGTAAAATAAAGCATAGCGGCCATCGCTGATAAGGCTGGCGCTGGCAATAGTAATAATCAGCAATAAACCAATGTTAGAAACACCATCTTGTTGCATATGCATTAACAGCAGAATAAATACAATTTCAATAATGATTTGTGTGGGTAGGTTGTAATTAATACTGGGCTTTTCCAGCCAAGTTAGTAGGCCCGATATACAACTAAAAATAAAATAGGCCAGTACCAAGCTGACATAATTATCTTGCCAATAAGCTTTATCACCAATTGCGCTTTGCGTGACAAAAAATAAAATGGCGATGACTAGGCGATAGCCGTTATATAACTTTAAGCTGCGCCAGCGTGCGGCGGTGAGAGTGTCTTTGATGTTGGGCGTTAGCTGGATTGCCATTTTGAATTATGGGGTTTTATTGCAGTCAGGGTTGTTGCAAATAACTAATTCGTCTTTTTTGATGCTTTCTGATTCGGGCACATGCATACCACAGTTGACGCATTGCACAAATTTTTGCTCGGCTTCTGGCTTTGCCTGTTGCCGCGTTGAGTTAGTGGCATGCGTGCTAAAAAATGCACGTTTAATCAACATGTAAACTAACCATCCCAATACTATTAATAATAAAACGCGCATCATTGTGACCTTCAACTAAAATGTTTTTTTAACAACATTGATTGTAACTAAAAATGTTGCTATTTAGAAATTTGCCCATTAATAAGGCGATTATATAAAAGCTTAAAAAGCGCAATCAGCCAAAAAATTAAAACTGTTATACTAGAAACACCGAGTTATAAAATAATTTCATGGCAAGTTCTCAAGAGTTATCCGATTTTTTGCGCGATGTGGAGCGCCGTGCTTTTAAGCAAACTGTTTACGCTGTGCGCGATGAACATACGGCATTGGATATTGTGCAAGATTCCATGCTTAAACTAGCCGAAAAATATGCAGATAAGCCAGTCGCTGAATATCCCATGTTGTTTCAACGAATTTTGCAAAATACCACGCGCGATTTTTGGCGCAGACAAAAAGTCCGCAATATTTGGACGACTTTGCTTTCATCGTTTGGCGCAGGCCAAGATGGTGAGGAAGACCATGATCCGCTTGATACCATTGATGTGGGGGATGAGTCTGAAAATCCAATGACTCAGCTTGAGCAAAGCCAGACTATGAGAATCATCGAAAAAGCCATTGAAAAACTGCCAACACGTCAACGAGAAGCCTTTATATTACGTTACTGGGAAGATATGAACGTAGCAGAAACCGCCGAAGTGATGGGCTGTTCTCAAGGCAGTGTAAAAACACATTGCTCACGTGCAGTAAATACACTCTCCTCCTTGCTAGAGAAGCAAGGTCTTGGTGCACGCGCAATCGAAAATTTAGGAGTAGATTAATGACAATGAACCCTTTAAATCAAGAAAATAATAAACAGCAAGATTTGAGTTTGACTGATACACAAGCTAAGAAAATTGCAGGCTTATTAAATATCCATGCCGACTACTTGAGCATGCGCACATTAAAACAGCTTGAAAATAGCAGAGAGATAGCCGTAAAAGCACACATCCAACAACATGCTGGTATTGCCATAAACCAAGATGGTACCATCAGCTATTTGTTTTCTTGGGTCGACCATTATCGCCTAGCTTTAACATGCTTTTTGCTGGGTGCAATAATTGCTGGTTTTATATTAATGCAAATGTTTAGTCGAAATTCTGAATATGGGGATGCCTTTTTATTGGGAGCCGATTTGCCACCAGAAGCGTTTGTGGATAGAGGTTTTGAACCGCTATTAAATAATACTCATGCGAAACTTTAGTGTTTTTATGATTCATGCTTTAATTGACAATGTTTTTAATTAATCAAGTGTCCATAAAAATCAGCTTTCAGAAAATAAAGCGCAATGAATAAACTATTTTTAACGCTAGCATTCTTTGTTGCACCTTTTTGCACACAAGTGAACGCCCAAGAAAATTCATCTATCGCCCACCCATCGTATTTGGCAATGGGTGATATTGGCAGTATTAAAACCTCACTCACTGATAGTGGAGAAGCTCAAGCCAAGACTTGGGCTGAGCTATCGGCTGAGCAACGTAAAGTATTAGCGCCTTTAGGTGCTGAATGGGACACTTTGCGCCCATGGCAACGTGAAAAAATGCTGGATATTGCTGCCGACTACCCAAAAATGGATGGGCAAAAACAGCAACGCGTGCAAAAAAGATTAAATAGTTGGAGCCGAATGACACCATACGAGCGTGAAAACGCACGCAAACGGTATCAGCAGTTTTATGTATTAAGCCCCGAGAAAAAAGATGAAGTGCGCAAAAAATGGGCGGACTACCAAAAATTATCAGAAGTTGAACGCCAAAAATTGCGTAAAGATTCGCCAGAGCTTGAGTATTCACCTGACTTAGAGTAAAAATTGTCTATTTTGATAAAGCCCGCACCCAAGTTGTGGGCTTTTTTACGTCATAATTCTTTTATCGTAAAAAATTATCGGAACGAAATGCTTGAAAACTCCACCGCCACAGTAGCAAACTCAACCACTAAAATCGGCTACTTTAAGTTATTAGCCACTTGTGTGTACGAGTTATTATTATTAATTGCTCTGTGGTTTATCAGCGCATGGATTTTTTTGGTGTTATTTGGTGACGCCACTCAATCTTATAAACGCTTTTTATTACAAATTTGCCTATGGCTAGTGACAGGCGTTTATTTTGTATGTTGTTGGCGAAAAAGTGGGCAAACGCTGGCAACCCAAACCTGGCGAATGCGGCTGGTGAATAAAGATGATGGCGTGTTAAGTACTCAGCAAGCCATGCAACGTTATGTGTTGGCAAGTTCATCTGCCTGCGCATTTGGCTTGGGGTTTTTGTGGGCTTTTGTCGATAAAGACCGTTTATATCTTCACGATAGAGTACTTAAAACGCATTTTATTCTGCTTGAAAAAAATCGCTAAATAATTAGCGCCTTTCCACTACAAACAGAAGACTTAATCCAGCCAGTAAGAACAGAATGGTTGGAATAATCGCACTCATTAATGGCGGCCAATCGTTTAATACGCCCAAGTGAATAAACACTCGATTCATGATTTGGTAAACCACACCCAGCAGGACACCAATAAATATTTTAGTACTGGTGCCCTCAGAGCGCTGCTGCAAAAAGCCAAACGGTAGCGCCAAAATCACCATCACCATGCAGGCAAGAGGGTAAATCATCTTGGCCCACAGCGCCACTGTGTAGCGCGTGGTTTTTTGATTATTGGCACTTAAATGGTTAATAAATGAATACAAATTCCACGCCGACATTTTCTCTGGAGACACCAATAAAACATTGAGTAGCTCTGGCCGAATCAGCGATTTCCAATTAGCTTCGTTGAAAATCTGCGTTTGAATATTGCTTTGCTGAATCACCTTAGCGTTATTGAATTTGGTTTGAGTCACTTTCGATAAACGCCAGCGATCTTCATCAAAGTAGCCATTCTTGGCATTGCTAATACTGCGTAACCTAAAGTTTTCATCAAATTCATAGACGTGAATATTAAATAAACTGGCGTCAGGTAGTACATTTTCTACATTGACAAAGCTTTTACCGTCTTTAACCCATAGCCCTGTTTTAAAGTCTTGCGCGACTACCGAATCCGTAGCTTTAATACGCAAACGCTGCGCCATTTTTTCGCTAATTGGGGTGATCAGTTCACCCACTAAAAAAGTGATCACTGTAAATAAAAGGCCCACTTTAATCAGAACCCAGCCAATTTTGACCACTGAAATGCCGCTAACGCGCATCACCACTAGTTCTGAATTGCGCGCTAAAGTGCCTAGGCTGAACATCATGCCAACTAAAACCGCCACAGGGACAACTTCATAAATATGGCCTGGGATACTTAACGCGACAAACATGAGCATGGTACTAATGCCATAATCGCCGCGGCCAAGCGTGTCAAGTTCTTGAATTAAATCAAAGAACGAAAACAAGGCTAATAAGCCTAGCATAGTCATTAAAATATTTATGCTGGTTTCTTGCCAAAGGTAACGATTAAAAATATTCATGGCAGTAATTTACTTTTTAAAACGTTTGGCTGACCAAAGCCATGATATAAATAGTGGCACAATAGGCAGTAAGTAGGTGCGGCGATAATACATATACACAGCTAACAGCATGAAAAGCACGTGCACCGGCCACAAGCCAATCATGGTGCTAAGGCGCCCCTGCGTTACCCATGCTTGAAAAATACTCAAAATATTGTTGTAGATGATGTAGATTAAAAGCGCAAACATTAAGTTAAGTGAGCGCCCAGTGCGCCGGTCTACAAAGCTAAGCGGTACGGCCAATAAAACCAATATCAGCGCTGATATGGGAATCGCTAAACGCCATTGCAACTCTGCAGCAGCAGCCGGTGAAGCACTATTTAACAGTGCTTGGGTAGAAGTTGCATTATTGCTGTTGGGTTCGCGCGCTACCTCTTTAGTTTCAATGCGAATCGTATAGCGTTCAAATTCAGTAGACGATACTTCGGCTGAATTTGGCTTGCCTTCATAGCGCCTACCATTATGTAACACAATAAAATTATCACCATTTTTGGCTTTATCGCGACTGCCTTCAGATGCCACAATCACGCCATTTTTTTGATGCTGTGTCGATTGTACAAAGATATTTTTGACGACTTTACCCAACTCATCAAAGCTTTCGACAAAGTAAATGCGATCACCGCCATTGGATTCTTTAAACACTCCTGGAGTAATAGATGCCAGCTCATCACGGCTTTTAAGTTGTACGCGGTAATCCTCAACTTTTTGCGTTGCCCACGGCATCACTAAAAAGCTGAGCAAGGAAACAACAATCACCACAGGGATAGCAAAACTTAAAATAGGACGTATCCATTTACTGATGCTTAAGCCAGAGCTAAACCAAACCGCCATTTCGGAGTCGCGATGCCAGCGTGTTAAGGTCAGCAATACGCTAAGGAAAATGGTGAGTGACAAAATCATGGGCAGGAACTTAACCATGTTAAAGCCTAATAAAGTAGTGATGGCGTCATTTGGTAAAATGCCTTTAGAAGCTAGTCGCGTCAAGTAACCTGCGCGTTGCGCCACAACTATACCAATGAGTATTAAGAACAGCGCGCCAGCGGTGCTAATCAACTCATGCAATAATGATTTTTTGAATATACGCAATTTAATATTGTTCCAATTTAGGCTTTGATTTCGCCTAAAAACGCTGGATAATTGGTTAATATGAATTAAATAAATAAAAGTTTAAAATCTCAGTGGCTTTAATATCTAAAAGGACTCGCAATGGAATTTAGCATAAAAAACGGAAATCCTGAAAAACAACGTATTAATTGTGCCGTTGTGGGCGTATTTGAAGGTAATAAATTAAGTGATGCGGCAAAAGAACTGGATAAAGCGGCCGATAAAGCTATTTCAGCCATTTTAAAAAATGGTGATTTTGAAGGAAAATTGAATTCATGTATGGTTTTGCATCAATTAAGCGGAGTTGAATCAGACCGCGTGTTGTTGGTCGGTTTAGGTAAACAAGATGAGTTTGCCGAAAAGCAATATCGTCAAGCCGTGCGCGCTGCCATTAAAGCCTTACCTAAAGGAGTTGCTCATGCAGGATTTTTTTTAGCAGATATTGCGATTAAGAAATCGGATGCTCATAGCAAAGTAGCTCAATTGGTCGAAGTAGTATTGGATGCGACTTATCAAGTAAACGCGATTAAGGCCAAGAAAGCCGATCCCATTGCGCTAAATAAAGTGAATATTTATGTGGATAAAGCGGATAATGAAGCGGCTGAATCAGCCGTTAAACAAGGTGCAGCGATTGCGGCTGGCGTAACCGTTGCTAAGGATTTAGGTAATTTGCCACCAAACATTTGCACACCCACTTATTTGGGTGAACAAGCTAAATTAATGGCAAAACAATACGGCTTTAAAGTGGAAGTGCTTGAAAAAGCAGAAATTGAAAAACTGGGCATGGGCTCGTTTTTGGGCGTAGCCCAAGGCAGTGTAGAGCCGCCACGCTTAATTGTGTTGCAACACTTAAAAGGTAAAAAAACGCAAAAACCAGTAGTTCTGGTGGGTAAAGGTATTACGTTTGATACTGGCGGCATTTCATTAAAACCGGGTGGTGATATGGATGAGATGAAATACGATATGTGCGGCGCCGCCAGTGTGTTGGGCACATTTAAAGCCATCGGCGAAATGGATTTAGCGATCAACGTGGTGGCGGTGATTCCTACTTGCGAAAATATGCCAGATGCAGGCGCCATCAAACCGGGTGATATTTTGACATCCATGGCTGGATTAACCATTGAAGTATTAAATACCGATGCAGAAGGCCGCTTGATTTTATGTGACGCGCTAACCTATGCCGAGCGTTTTGAGCCAAGTGCGGTGGTGGATATTGCCACACTAACAGGCGCTTGCGTCATATCGCTTGGACATCATCCAAGTGGCTTATTTAGTAACAAAGATACGCTTGCCAAAGAATTGCTAGAAGCAGGTGAATTGGCACATGATAGGGCATGGCACATGCCTTTATGGGAAGAATTTCAAAGCCAGCTAGACAGCAATTTTGCTGATATGGCCAATATTGGCGGCCGTGCTGGAGGCAGTATTACAGCGGCTTGTTTCTTATCGCGCTTTGCTAAAAAATACGATTGGGCGCATTTGGATATTGCGGGAACGGCGTGGAAAAGCGGTAAAGAAAAAGGCGGTACAGGTCGCCCCGTGCCGTTATTGACCACCTTTTTGATTCAGCGCGCGACATAAAGTCTGTTAGTTTAAAGACATGGCATGACTAGAATTGAGTTTTACTTCAATGTTGCCGACAAACAAATTTTGCTAGTAAGCTTGGTTGAAAGCGCTTTGCTTAAACGTAGGCAAGTGACTTTGCTCACTGAAAATTGTGAAAGTGCTACTCAATTATCAAACTGTTTGTGGCAACAAAATGCCAGTAGTTTTTTGCCACATGTAATGGCCAATAATGCCCATGTGGCAAAAACGCCAATCGTGATTGCGTGCAAAAATAATGCAGCAGGGCAGTTGGATACTATTGCGCAAGATGAAATGCTGATTAACTTAACCGCTCAAGAGCCGATATTTTTTAGCCGTTTTACGCATTTAGTTGAGATGGTTGGCAATGATGAATCTGATAAGAAAGATGGGCGTCTTCGCTATAAGTTTTACCGCGATAGAGGTTATGAGATTCAGCATATTGATTACGCTAAACAGAACCAAGCAACATTAACAACGCTAAACGCGGAATAGAGATTACTTTGGCCGATACCCCACCTTCAGATAGCAAAATCCCAGTGCTGACAAACATTTATAAGCCTAAGTCTAGAGTATCTGCACAAGAATTTAAACCGCAAACTAATCCAAATGACCCAATTTTAGGTATTACACCAGAATTTATCTCGCGCGTAACAGGCCATGTAAGACCAAGGCTAGAGGCGGAAATTACGCAGGCAGTTATGGATAACTTACGTGAAACGCTTAAAAAAGATTTGATTGTGGAATTGCAAGCCGAAATAGCTAAAACCAAATTTAAAATCGAAGCTGGTGTCAGCGATTTTATCGATAAGACCAAAGCCGATCTCAAAACAGACTTGCCGCGTATGTATCAGGCCAGCGCCGATTTAGTACATATTAGTTTGCAAGAAAGAATGGCACTTTTACAAACCGATTTAGTGAGTAAAGTGGATAAAACGCTAACGGACGTGATGCAATCCTCTAGCCAAGCAGCTACTGCCGAAATCAATACGCATGTTGAAGCCCTTAAAGAGGAGGCCAAGCAGCGTGTTAGCGGTGAGTTAATGCTAGAGATGCAGGCGTTTCAAGATAACTCGTTACAACAACAGCAAACATTGGCCCACGAAGCTTTAACCAATTTGTACAAAAATATTTCTCTACAGGCCAGCCTTGCGCTGCAACAACATATGCAAACGATACAAGACGTAGCTTTAACACAAGTACGCTCGGATTTAAAAACTGCGCTACCGGATATTTACAGCGCTGCCGTTGGTGAAGTAAAAGCAAAATTTGTAGAAGAAATGAATGCACAAACGTTGACTTTAAGAGAAGAGTTTTTAACTACAATGAATGGCGACTTGCCGTCTGTTCAAAAAGTGTTACGGGATAATATTCAGCAGATTTTGGCAGGCGCATTGCCAGCGTTAGAGCAAGATTTGCGTTTGCAACTCACCGAGGAGTTGCAGCAGCTTTTATTAAAAGTGAAGTTTGTACTACCTTAGATATTATTGATTTACTAACTCGGCATAAGCGACTGCTGTTAAAAAATGGCCAATATCGGTGTCGTCCAGCGGTTTAAATTTAAATATCCAAGCAGAATAAGGCTTTTCATTAATTCCTTCAGGCGCATGTAATAATGCCCCATTAATTTCAGTAACCACACCATTCATGGGTGCATGCAAATCCGAACCGGTTTTAACAGATTCTACAACGCCGCATGCAACACCGTTTTTGATGACATCGCCAACAGCAGGTGGCTGAATAAACACAATGTCACCCAATAAATCTTGCGCATAATCGGTAATGCCAGCCAACCACTCGCCAGTGGGAGACTGGTTAACCCATAAATGTTCGTTTGTGTAATGATAGGTATCAGAAAATTTCATTGTTTTATATAATAATCGGTTAATTTAATGGACTTTATTTTCTCACATCGAAAGAATTTGTCACTAACTTTCAGTATCCATCGACGATAATAAGTTGCTGTGAAATGTTTTATTTTTGTGTCAAAAATGACTAATTAAATCATATGTTAAGATTAAATTTAAAAATATGCGCTAACTTAATGACAAATATACATTTTCTATATATTATTTGTTTAAATAGTGTTGAGTTAAAGGTTGAAAATGATTAAATTATTTAAAAATCTAGTGCTTTTTTATGTATCATTTTCTTTAATGGCATTACCAATAGAATCATTGGCTGCGCAAAAAAAATCTGAAAAACGCGTCCATACTAGCCAAAAAACCAAACTATCTAAAACAGGGGTGTCTTCGCGTCTGCGCTCAAAAAGCAGTCGTGTGAAAAGAATTCATTACAAACAGCGCAATGCGCCTGCCTTTACACAATCACAGTATTTAGCAGCAGATCGCTATGATGGTAGTAGTATGTTGCAATTGGCGTCTGCTAAAGCGTTGATTATTAATCAAAATACAGGTGAGGTGGTTTATGCTAAAAATACAAACGCGCCCACACCCATAGCTTCCATTACTAAATTAATGACAGCAATGGTGATGCTGGATGCGCAACTGTCGCTAGATGAAACATTAACGATTACCGAAGGCGATGTAGATTATCTTAAAGGTACTAGCTCACGATTAAAAGTTGGCGCCGAATTAAGCCGTAGCGACATGTTGCAATTGGCGTTAATGGCATCCGAAAATCGTGCGGCTTCTGCGCTAAGCCGTTATTATCCAGGTGGTCGCTATGCCTTTATTAAAGCCATGAATGCAAAAGCGATTCAATTAGGCATGAGCAATACTACTTTTCTAGATTCAACTGGTTTAAATAGCGGCAATGTATCTACCGCGGAAGATTTAGTCAAAATGGTTGCGGCGGCTTATCAGTACCCAGAAATTAGAATGGCCAGTACCAGCCCATCGCATGAAGTGTATGTAAATGGCCATACTTATGCCGTTAATTTTAATAATACCAACGGCTTAGTCCGCGCCGGTCAATGGCAAATTGGCTTGTCAAAAACAGGCTACATTTCTGAAGCAGGTCGGTGCTTGGTGATGCAGGCACAAATTGCAGGTCAACCAATGATTATTGTGTTATTAGATTCTAACGGTAAAATGACTAGAATTGGCGATGCTAACCGTGTACGTAAATGGATGGAATATAATAGCGAGTCAAATGTGACTACTACAGGTCAGGTGGACGCTTTAAAATTGAAGCCACCTCCAAACGAAGAGAGGGTAGGCAGAATTTCTTAAGGCAATTTAAATCCTGAAATTCAAAAAAATACTATAAACCCAATTTTGATTAAAAGTCTGCAACATAATTATTCTGTTAAAACAAAAATAAGTTATGTAATACAAAAAAGGCGCTGAATTGTTAATTTAACGCCTTTTTGTATTTAGTATGCGTTTATTATTCGGCGGTTACTTTTTTAGTGGTCGCTTTTTTTGCGACTGGTTTTTTAATAGCCGTTTTTTTAGCCACTGATTTTTTTGTCGCAGCATTTTTTATAGTTGTTTTAGTAGCAGTACTGGCTTTTTTTGCGACTAGTTTTTTTGCAACCGCTTTTTTAGTTCCATTTTTGCCAGTTGCCCCATCTTTAGCAGCTTTTTCAGCTAGCAAACCAATTGCTTCTTCTAGTGTTAATGATTCTGGCTCAATACTTTTAGGTAAGGTTGCGCGTAGTTTGCCATGTTGCACATAAGGACCATATCGGCCAGCGAATACTTCAATTCTACCTTCGCCAGATGGATGCGCGCCAAGTTCTAATAAAGGCGCAGGGCCAGTGTTGGCGGCAGCCAGCAATACAATCGCACCAGCGTTATCAATACTAAATACACTATCCGATTTTGGAATCGATTTAAATTTACCATCATGGTTAACATAAGGACCAAAGCGACCAATATTAGCGACGATTTTTTTATTTGTCTCAGGATGCAAACCTAAATCACGTGGAAGTGACAGCAGCATATTGGCGATATCGATATTTATATTACTAGCCGATATTTCTTTAGGAATGCTCACACGTTTCGGTTTTTTCTTTTCACCTTCTACCGCCACGCCCACTTGCAAATAAGGCCCATAAGGTCCGTTCATTAAGTAAATTTCTTTGCCAGAGTCGGCATCTATGCCAATAGTGACTGGATCAGCACCCGATTGAGCGGTACCGTTCATGCTACGTTTGTAGTCACATTTAGGCTCTGCGTTATAGCCTGTACAGCCGATAAATGTGCCATAACGACTTAACTGTTTTTGCAGTGGTTTGCCACATTTTGGACAGGCTTCATCGATTAATTCGTTACCAGGTCTATCCACATCGGCTTTGCTGATGATCTGCGCATTAAGACCTTGCCAAAACTCATCCATCAGCGGCACCCACTCACATGAGCCATCGGCTACATTATCCAGCGCATTTTCTAAGTTGGCGGTGAAGTCGTAGTCCACATATTTGGTAAAATGCTCAGTTAAAAATTTAACGACCACACGCCCAACATCTGTTGGCGTAAAGCGTTTTTTATCCAAAATCACATATTCACGGTCTTGCAAGGTGCTGATAATGCTGGCATAAGTAGAAGGGCGGCCAATGCCGTACTCTTCTAAAATTTTCACTAAACTAGCTTCACCATATCTAGGCGGCGGCTCAGTAAAGTGTTGATCGCCATAGATTTTTTCTACATTTAACACTTCACCTGCTTCAATGTGAGGTAGCTTGCTTTCACTTTCTTCCTCTTCATCATCACGGCCTTCCATATACACTGCGATAAAGCCAGGGAACACCAAGGTTTGACCAGTGGCGCGGAATAGGTTGGCTTCAGAGCCTACACTCAAATCCACACTCACCGCATCAAATTTTGCGGGTGACATCTGACAAGCCAGCGTGCGCTTCCAAATCATTTCATACAATTTAAATTGCTCATCGTTCAAATATTTGCGCATCGCCGTTGGGCTGCGCACAATATCGGTTGGACGAATCGCCTCATGCGCTTCTTGCGCATTTTTGGCTTTTGTTTTGTACATAATCGGCGATTTTGGCAAATACTCGGCGTCAAAATTCTTTTTGACATAATCGCGAATACTCATCACCGCTTCAGTGGCCAAACTAAACGAATCGGTACGCATATAGGTAATTAAACCCGTAGTACCGTTACCAATATCCACACCTTCATATAACTGTTGTGCCACGCGCATAGCGCGGCTAGTGGTGAAACCGAGCTTGCGCACTGCCTCTTGTTGAAGGGTAGAAGTGGTGAAAGGCGCAGCAGGACTGCGGCTGCGTTGTTTTTTCTCAACCCGCGAAACGGTGGTTTTACCTGCACTTGCCAGCAAAAGTTTACCGACAATATCGGCTTGCTGGCCATGGTTAATAACGGTGAATTGTTCTACTTTTTCTCCATTTAATTGAATTAACTTGGCGTTAAAGCTGTGCGCATGTTTTAGGGCGTCTAAGTGAATCGACCAATACTCTTGCGATTTGAACGCTTCAATCTCTAATTCGCGCTCAACAATTAAACGCAACGCAGGGCTCTGTACACGGCCTGCCGATAAGCCGCGGCGGATTTTTTTCCACAAAAGTGGCGATAAATTAAAACCAACCAAATAATCCAGTGCGCGGCGTGCTTGCTGCGCATTAACTAAGTTCATGGCGATATCACGTGGATTATCAATCGCATGTTTTACCGCTGTTTGCGTAATTTCGTTAAACTCAACTCGTTTTAATAGCTTGTTTTTGAGTAGTTTTTTCTCTGCCAGAATTTCGGCAATATGCCATGAAATCGCTTCACCTTCGCGGTCTGGATCGGTTGCCAGATAAATGCTATCGGCACTTTTAACCGCACGCGTAATCGCGTCCATGTGTTTAGCGTTGCGCTCAATAATGTCGTATTTCATGGCGAAATTGTTCGCTGGGTCAACCGCGCCATTTTTAGGAATTAAGTCCCGAATATGACCGTAAGAAGCCAGCACCTCAAAATCGCTACCAAGGTATTTTTTAAGAGTTTTTGCTTTAGAAGGTGATTCTACAATGAGTAGTTTGGACATTGGTGCCTAGATTTAAGCGCTAATTTGAATAATTCCTTAGATGATAGCAAGCTAATTGGCTTGTGGACAATAAGTCAATGAAAAAAAGCAACAGTTTCAATGATTAGCGGTGTGAAGGTAGCCTTATTTGTTTCTGGCGAACTCAATTCGCGTCCCGTCGTTGCTGCTGATCCTTAAAGCAGCACCTTCATTTGCAATATCACCAAATAAGGGATCTTCATCATCTGCCTTGGCTTGCGTTAGGCTTTTAAAGTCGTATAAATTCACATCAGCCAAGTGTGATGGCTCTACATTACAAATGGCGCGGAATATATTGTTCACGCGACCAGGCTGCTCATGTTCCCACTCTTGCAACATATCTTTTACTTTTTGGCGCTGTAGGTTTTCTTGGCTGCCGCATAAATCACAAGGAATAATCGGAAACTCCATTTGGCGTGCATAGCTGGCTACATCTTTTTCGGCGCAATAAGCCAAAGGTCGAATGACCACATTTTGCTTATCGTTGGTTGCCAATTTGGGTGGCATGGCTTTCAATTTGGCGCCAAAGAACATATTCAAGAAAAGCGTTTCTACGATGTCATCTCTGTGATGCCCAAGTGCGATTTTGTTTGCACCCAACTCTTTGGCCGTAGTATAGATAATACCGCGACGCAAGCGGCTGCATAAACTACAGGTGGTTTTTCCTTCTGGAATTTTCTCTTTCACTACGGAATAGGTATCCGCTTCTACAATGCGGTAATCCACTCCTAATTTTTTAAAGTACTCAGGTAGAATATTTGAAGGAAAGTTAGGCTGTTTTTGGTCTAAATTCATGGCGATTAATTTAAAGTTAATCGGCGCACGTTCTTGCAATGCCAGCAACATCATCAACATGGTGTGACTATCCTTGCCGCCGCTCATGCACACCAAAACTTTATCGCCATCTTCAATCATGTTGAAGTCGCCAATGGCCTTGCCAGTGTTTGAGATAAGGCTGTTACGCAACTTAATAAAGTTGTTAGAATGGTTGTCGGGTAAGTGTTTAATCATGCTAGTTAATCATCTATTTACATTTCATATTGATTATAACTGAAGGCTAGCATTAAATTCTGCCGCTTGATTTGCATGGTAAATAGTCACATATACTGTTTACTATTAATACTTTAAATTCACTATTAAGTAGAATCTTAAAAATCAACTATACAGTTAGTTAAAATGGGGATCAATTAGGCTAATTTAATTAGCCAGAAAGTCATGGGAGTTGAGGCGTTCATCCGCTGGCAGCATCCCGAGCATAGATTTTTAACACCTTATCAGTTCCTGCCACAAATTGATCCAGCAGATTTAATTAATAGCTTGTTTACTTTAGTGCTTAATGAAGCAACCAAGCAATGGCGAGTTTGGAGTAAGCAAAGCCTCATGATAAGTATTGCGCTGAATGTCACGGCTAGAGATTTAATGAATCTTGATTTGGCCAATTAAATTAAGCAAGTGCTCATTTAAAATAATATGCCATCCAGTTATCTGGAGATTGAAATTACCTAATTTGACGCACTTTTTGACCCAGTACGCGTTAAGTCGTACTAAAAAGTTTAATGGGTTAGGTGTTGAAATTAGTATTGATAATTATGGTAAAGGCTGCAGCTCATTGCTTTATTTGAACAGTTGCCGATAAACTACTTATTCTTTGTTTAGTCATGGCATTGAGTCAGGCGATTTTCTATCGTAAAGAGCGGCACGTTCAGGCCTATAAATTCAAGCCGCGTCCACCATCTACCGCCAGCACATGACCAGTGATAAATGGCGCATCTGCCACCAGAAATTTAACGGCTTTGGCAATGTCTTTTGGCTCACCAATTTTTTTCAGCAGTGTTTGTGAAATAACGCGTTGGCGATACACTTCGTTAAATTGCGGATTATTTTCTGGCCATTGCACAGGCCCCGGGGCCACAGCATTTACGCGCACTTCTGGGCTTAATTCATGCGCAAGTGATTTGGTCAGGTTTACCAAACCCGCTTTTGCCACACTATAAACTACATAGCCTTTTTTAGGGCGCTCAATGTGCATATCGGTAATATTTACAATACAACCGTGGTTTTTGCGTAGCTCAGTTGCTGCTGCCTGCGCCAAAAACATCGGCGCTTTTAAATTGCTGCCCATTAAATCCTGCCAATTATCTTCAGTAATTGCGCCAATTTCGGTGGCGTAATAGCTGGATGCATTATTAATCAACACATCTAATTTGCCAAAATGCTTCACCGTTTCTTGTATCAAGCTTGGCAAAACCGCAATATTAAGTAAATCGCCCTGAATAATCACCACAGAATTAGCGCGCAACAAATTTAGCTCAGCTTGCAAGGCGCGCGCCTCAGTGGTGGATGATCGATAATGAATCATTAATTGCGCGCCGCAAGCATGCAGTTCGCGGCAAATGGCAGCGCCTACACGTTTGGCACCGCCTGTAATTAACACGACTTTATTGTTTAGAGATTCGCTCAAGATTTACTCACTTTAGTAATCAAATATTATAATGTCTTATGGCTTCAACTTTACAACTAAATCTACCGATTCCAGACTCACTTGCGCAAGATCGGAGCAAGCAGTTAAGCCAATTAATTCAGCAAAAAATTGAGCAAACAGGTGGCTGGATAGACTTCGCCACGTTTATGCACATGGCCTTATATACTCCCGCAATAGGTTATTACAGTGGCGGCGCACTTAAGTTCGCGGATAATCAAAAAGGTGGTGGCGATTTTGTCACGGCGCCTCAAATTTCACCACTGTTTGCACGCACATTGGCAAAGCAGGCTGCGCAAGTTTTAAGCGAAACCAAAGGTGGTGGCTTGGTTTCTAGCATCTTGGAATTGGGTGCGGGCACAGGTAAATTGGCGGCCGATTTACTACTTGAGCTGCAGTTTTTACAGCAGCTGCCGCAACATTATTACATTTTAGAAGTAAGTGGTTACTTACGCCAAATCCAGCTAGAGACAATACGGAAATTGCCAAGTGAATTGTGCGCGCGTGTGGTTTGGCTAGATTCGCTGCCAAACGACTTTGTTGGTTTTATATTTGGTAATGAGGTATTAGACTCGATTTCTGTGCATCTTGTAGGCACTACACAGCAGGGTTTAATAGAGCGCGGTGTGACTTTTAATGAGGGATTTGTTTGGCAAGATAAACCCTTAGCTGCAGGTAAGTTACAGGATGAAGTTAGCACACACTCACTGCCAATTGATTATTTAACAGAATCTTGTCCTGCCGCAATAGCCTTAATTAAAAGCTTAGCTAGCAGCTTAAAGAAGGGTGTTATTTTAATGATCGATTATGGTTTTGGTGCCGCCGAGTATTACCACCCGCAACGCAACACAGGCACCTTGATGTGCCATTATCAACATTACGCACATAGCAATCCCTTGATATATGTAGGCCTGCAAGACATTACCGCCCACGTGAATTTTACGGCGATTACTGCAGCAGGCGTGTCACTTGATTTAAGTTTGGCGGGTTATTGTAATCAAGCTAGTTTTTTAATGAGTTGCGGTTTGTTGGAAATATTAAGTGAAACTTCACCAAACAATATTGCAGCTTATGCACCTTTAGCGGCGGCGACGCATAAACTGCTATCGCCAGCCGAAATGGGAGAATTATTTAAAGTGATTGCGTTAAGCAAAGACTTTGATTCACCATTAATCGGTTTTAAAAGTGGCGATAAAGCGCATATGCTCTAAAATTAATTGAGCACAATTTAAGTATAATGCGCCCATGAACCATTTAATTAAACCAGAAACAATTCAAAACGATTTGCCTAACGAAAATATGCATCGTCGCATTCGCAGCTTTGTATTGCGTCAAGGCCGCTTAACCAAAGGCCAGACTTATGCGTTAGAAACGTTTTGGCCACAATTTGGTATTGAGTATGCTGAAAATGTATTGGATTTAAATCAAGTATTTGGGGGGGCTGATAGAAAAAAAATATTGGAAATTGGTTTTGGTATGGGTGAAAGTACTGCCCAAGTTGCCCAAACCTTGTCTGATTGCGATTTTGTGGCGGTAGAAGTGCATACGCCAGGTGTTGGCAGCTTGCTTAAGTTGATTGATGAATCCAATATCCAAAATATTCGTATCATCCAGCATGACGTGGTGGAAGTGCTACAACAGATGATTGCGGATCATAGCTTGGATGGCGTACATATCTTTTTCCCTGACCCTTGGCATAAAAAACGCCATCACAAACGCCGCTTGATTCAAGCAGAATTTTTAAAGCTGCTTTGCACTAAACTGAAAGTGGGTGCTTACATTCATGTGGCGACCGATTGGCAAGAATATGCGGAATGGGTATTAGCTGCACTTAAAGCCGAGCCTCAATTGCAAAATTTAGCTCTGAATTACGCAGAAAAACCAGCTTATAGACCGCTGACCAAATTCGAAAATCGCGGCATCAAATTGGGTCATGGCGTTTGGGATTTGGTATTTTTGAAGAATTAAAGAATTCAGCCATCAAGCTTAACAGTTTGTTGCGGATGCTAAAACATAGCGCAACTCATGGCAGAGGCTTATCAGTCAACTTGCTACCAACTGCACCAGCATAAAAAACCACAATTTTTACAGGCGTGAAACCAATATTACGGCCGTTGTGCAAGGTATTTACCACTTCAGCCAATGCCTCTCCAGTTTGCAATATTTTGGTGCTACCGTCTTTTAGCGAGACTTCCAAACGGCCTTCTAAAATCATTCCAAACGATGGTACCGTGTGCAAATGCCAGCCGGTTTCTGCCCCTACAGCAATTTCTACCACCATGCCGGTAATTTCTGCGTTGCCACCTGGATAAGCCAGTGGCGAGCCATTCCAACTGCTAGTTGTTTTTAAAAGTGGTGTCACGGTGATGCTTTGAGAAGCTTCTGAGGCAGAAGCGTTGTGATGCAAAACACAAAATAAAACCGCTAATATGTACTTTAAGTATCCTTTTGTCATGAACAATTCCCTCATATTAAGTAGATAAAGCTATATTTAAGGCTTGTGCAAGGATGCATGCCTAAGCGCTTATTCCTCAGCAACTTTTGTTTCATCTGCAAATAGCCACGCACCAATCACTTTTTCGGCTTCTTCAACGCCTAATTTTTTAGAGCTAGAAAATAATTGCACGGTGCAATTGCTGCCGTAGTTCTTATCCCAAGTCTCTAACAGCTCTTTGCGTACCTTCGCTAGCGTTAATCCAGCCTCACCGCGCGATAATTTATCGGATTTTGTTAATAAAACATGCACCGGTTTGCCACTTGGGCAAAACCAATCCAACATTTGTCGGTCTAGTTGTGTAAGTGGATGGCGGCTATCCATTACTAGTACCAAGCCGCCCAAGCTAGTGCGCTCGCTTAAATAGCGTGCCAGCACGCTTTGCCAGTGGGCGCGCATGCTTTCGGGTACTTTTGCGTAACCGTATCCAGGTAAATCGACTAAATGGCGGTCATTACCCAAAGTGAAAAAGTTAATTAACTGTGTGCGACCAGGTTGTTTACTGACAAATGCAAGTCGATTGTGATTGGCTAGCGTGTTAAGCGCACTAGATTTACCCGCGTTAGATCGGCCAGCGAAGGCTACTTCGATACCAGATGCAGGTGGTAAATCGCGTAAATGATGGGCAGAAATAAAAAAGGTAGCGTTTTGAAAAAGCGGCATGACATGGTTTGTCTGTAAAACTTAAGACGTAAATGCTATCACGAACAGCCCTAATTTGATAAAATATAAACTGGGCAAAATATTAAATTAATTAAATAGTTAGGAAAGCAATACAATGTTTAAGCATGTCAGTTTAATCGCCGTTTTAGCGTTTAGTTTCTCCTCAAATATCGCTTTTTGTGCTACACATGTAGCAAAAAAAACAGAGTCAGTAGCAACCACCGCTTTACCTGCTGTTAATAAGCAAGCCGTTGATCAAATTGTGCAGGGTGTTTGCGCGGCTTGTCATGCTGCTGATGGTAACAGCGCTATTAGTTTGAACCCAAAATTGGCCGGCCAACATCCTGAGTATTTGTTAAAACAGTTAACAAATTTTAAGGAAGGTACGCGCGCTAATGCAGTAATGAGTGGCATGGTGGCGAATTTAACAACTGAAGACATGCAAAACTTGGCGGCTTATTTTGCGACACAAAAACAAACATTGGCAAAAGCGAAAACCAACGGCGCTGGTTCATTAGGCGAAAAAATCTACCGTGGTGGCATTGCTAAAACCAATCTACCAGCCTGTGCCGCTTGCCATGGTGCCAATGGTGCTGGTATACCTAAACAATTTCCGCGTCTAGCCGGTCAACATGCTGATTACATTTACCAACAGCTGAAAACATTCCGCACGGGTGAGCGAGCCAATGCACCGATGATGATGGTAATCGCAGCCAAAATGACCGATGCGGAAATGCAAGCAGTGTCTGACTATATGCAAGGTTTGCGTTAATTTCAAAACTGATGAAAAGTTTTTTGCTACAAACTTTTCATCAGGCTATATCAAAAGTCGTATTTCAATTTTCATGTCGTCGCACTGAAGGCAAGAGCGTTAAGCACTCACTTTGAAACCATCAATTACCACATCACAACGTTTTTACGAGCTGCTAAGTTCAATGCGTTTTGCCGTGAGCATGCTCACCGTATTGGGCATTGCTTCCATTATTGGCACGGTGCTTAAACAAAACGAGCCTTACGAAAATTACATCATCAAATTTGGCCAATTCTGGTTTGAGGCGTTTGAAAAGCTAGGTTTGTACGATGTCTATCACGCCACTTGGTTTTTAGCCATCTTATTATTTTTGGTGATTTCGACCAGTTTATGTATTTATCGCAATAGTCCTTTAATGGTGCGCGAGTGGAAAACCTTTAAAGAGCATGCGGCAGAAAACTCCCTCCGCGCTTTTAGTCATCAAGCATCGTTTAATCTCATTAACCAGCGAGATGATATTGCCACTACCAAAGCCAAATTAGCTAATTATTTGGCTTCACAAGGCTTTAAATTTAAATTCAACACACAACAAAATGGCGATGAGCTGATTGCGGCCAAAACGGGTACGCATCAGCGTTTAGGCTATATTTTTACCCATGTGGCTATGGTGGTTATCTTTTTTGGTGGCTTACTCGATGGCAACTTGCCGCTTAAGGTGCAAGAGCTACTTGGGCAAAAAAAGATAGAAACATTGGATATTCCAGAAAGCCAAGTGCCCCCTGTTAGTCGACTTACAACAAGCAATGCCTCTTTCAGAGCCAACATGACCCTACCAGAAGGTGTTAGCGACAATGTGGCGTTTGTCAGGGTACGAGATGGCTATTTGGTGCAGGAGTTACCTTTTAGAGTGGCGCTTAAAGATTTTAGAATTGAGCACTACGCCACGGGCCAGCCCAAATCGTTTGAAAGCGATATTTTGATTACGGATAGTGATTTAAAACAGCCGCTCACCAAAACAATTAGCGTCAATCATCCTTTTGTTTATAAAGGTATCGCCATTTATCAATCCGATTTCCAAGATGGCGGTTCATCGGTAAATTTTAAGGTATGGGATTTAAGTAGGCCGAATCTAAAAACTACTACCTTAAATGGTGAAATATTTAAAAAAGCCACGTTGGGCGAAGGTGAAAACCAATTAACGGTTGAATTTAATGAGTTCCGCAAATTTAATATTATTAATCTAACACCAGACGGCAAAGGCAAGCCGCGTAATGTTGGGCCAAACATTACCTACAAGTTGCGCGATGCCAGCGGTCAAGCACGTGAGTTTGTTACCTATATGCAACCTATGCAGTTAGATGGTAAATCGTACTTTATTTCGGGCATGCGCGAAACAGTGCAAGAAGACTTTAAATATCTGCGCATTCCGGTTGATGACGATTTCGAGATTGATGGTTTTATGCACTTTCGCGCCGCCATGCTTGATAGCAAGCAATACCCAGCCATTGCTAAAAAGTTAAGTGCCAACGCCTTAACGCAAGATAGTAATTTGCAAGCGCAATTTGAGCAAAGTGTGGTGCAATTATTAAGCACTTATGCACAAGGCGGTTATACCAGCATAGCCAAAGCAATTGAAAAAGCCGTGCCAGAAGATCAGCGTGAAGCGGCTGCACAAACCTATATCAAAATGCTCAACACAGCTGCGTTTGAAGCATACAATTTAAGCTTGGCAAAAGCTAATAAGCCTGAATTGCCAGCAAATGATAAAACCAGAGAGCTTTTGCAAGATAGTTTAAATGCGCTGAGCGATTCATTTTTTTATGGCTCACCGCATTATTTGCAATTGATCGATTTTAAGCATGTTGAAGCTAGCGGATTGCAGCTAACAAAATCACCTGGACAAAAATGGGTCTATTTAGGTTCTGTGCTATTGGTAATTGGTATTTTTGCTATGTTTTATATTCGTGAACGTCGCATATGGTTGTTAGTCAAAAAAGTTGGAGACAAGAGTGGCGACAAGTCGAGCGAGGTTTTATTTGCCATGTCGTCTAACCGCAAAAATTTAGATTTTGAACAAGAGTTTGAACGTACTAAATCGCAATTAAGTCAGTTACTTGATCAACCAAATTAAGCAAAGACAAAGTAATTAAGAATAAAGGAACATTCATGAACACCGAAACACTTAACTTTACCCCTCAAACACTTTTGCAAAGCCTAAAAATGGTAGATTGGATTTATGCCTTATTGCTTGCCGCAGGCGCAGTCTTCGCTTACAGCCAATATTCACAGTTTATGGATATTTATGAGGTGAGTTTTTTGTTTGGTGCAGCGGCAGTATTCAGCTATTTAGGTTGGCGCTGGAAAGGCTTAGCCAAGTTAGTGATTGGCGTGGGTGCTATCAGCTTGTTTTCAATAAGCCTGTATCAAGGCGATCAAGCGCGCGCTACGCAGGCGTTTTTGCTTAAATTTTTAATATCCAGCCAATCAGCCGTTATGTGGATGAACGTTCTGTTTATTTTAGCCATGTTCACTTACTGGTTTGCCATGTTCAATCGTAGCGATTTTGCAGGCAGAGTCGCTTCAGCATTGACATGGAGCGCCGTTCTATTTGGCTTTGTTGGGCTAATGGTGCGTTGGTACGAGTCTTATTTAATTGCCCCGGATGTGGGACATATTCCCATCAGTAATCTGTATGAAGTATTTATTTTATTCTGCTTAATTACAGCATTGTTGTATTTACATTATGAAAGTAAATTTAATACCAAGCAGCTTGGTAGCTTTGCGCTGCTGATTATCAACGCGGCTGTACTATTTATTTTATGGTATCGATTTGACCGCGGTGCCGATTCGATTCAACCTTTAGTGCCAGCCTTGCAAAGCTATTGGATGAAGATTCATGTGCCTGCTAACTTTGTGGGTTATGGCGCGTTTTCATTGGCTGCCATGGTAGCAAGTGCGTACTTGTTAGCCAAAAAAGGGATTTTAGCTAGCCGCTTGCCAAGCTTGGATGTGTTAGATGATGTGATGTATAAATCCATCGCCGTAGGCTTTGCATTTTTTACCATTGCCACTATCTTGGGTGCCATGTGGGCGGCAGAAGCTTGGGGCGGTTACTGGAGTTGGGATCCTAAAGAAACCTGGGCGCTGATTGTTTGGCTTAATTACGCCGCATGGTTGCATTTGCGAATGGTAAAAGGGTTGCGCGGTCCTGTGTTAGCTTGGTGGGCTTTAATTGGCTTATTAGTGACAACATTCGCCTTTTTAGGTGTAAATATGTTCTTAAGCGGCTTGCATTCTTACGGCGAGCTTTAAGAGTCAGCTTATTAAAACTGCTTTTGGGGTGTTAACACCACTCTAAAGCGAACTGAACCATTCACATTACTATCCAAGCTTAAGCTGTAACCTGCTTGTTTTGCATCTTGAGCAGCATGATATAGGCCAACGCCCAAACCGTTATGCGATACAATATGCTTTTTAAATAAATCATTAGCAATTGCAGCGTCCATTGCTTTCCCAGTGTCCGTTACATCTATATAAAAGCGCTGTTCAGAATCGCTTTGCATTTCAATCGTAATCAAAGTACTAGGCTGGTATTTGGCTTTTTCAATCGCATTATTTATCAAATTATCAATCACGCTATCCAGCACTTCAGCGTTGATATCGTGATTGGGCAATTCACATGCAATAAAATCAATATGATCTTGAGTGTGGCGTAATTGCAAGTTTTTCCACCATGCTGACATTTTCTCTAAGCGTTTTTTATACTCACCTGGCGCTTTTAATTTATCTAAAGTAGCCCCGATACGTTGATTTAAAACAGGCAATTGCTTACGTATTAGCTTTAATAAAGCGTCGTTATCTCTATCTTCAGATTGATCGGCGGCCGAAACTAAAGTCCCCACCGATTGCAAAATGTTTTTAATATCGTGCGTTAAGCGCGAACCCGCTTCGTAAAACGCTTGCATAAAGGCATTTTGCCGCAAAGTTTCTTCACGGCGTTTGGCATCGTAAAACTCACCCATAATCTGCGTTAATAATTTCACATGCACATACAAAGCAGGCGATATTTGCCAGTTGGTATGCAAGGTCATGTGAAAATCTTTAAAGTTAAAATTGGTTTGATGCTTTGAAGACTCGCCCAATTTACCTTGCGTATCATCTGCTAACCAAGAAACGCCTGACACCCAAGGCAGTGATGTCATTTCAACCATTGCCGCTTGAATAAAGCCATTGGCGGTCGATTCAATCTCACCTAAAGAGGCGATATTTTTTATCCATTTTTCAAAAGGCATGCCAATGCTTAACAAGTAGCGTGACATTAATAACTCAACGCCAGAAAAACGGACGCTGGGTTGCCACAACATACTAAAAGCAATTAACACAAAGGCTAGGCTAAATATGGTGATAAACATTACCTGAATATAATTAACCGTATTAACGCTACCAATTGCGTAACTACCGAGTACCAAAATAAGCGCAACCAACATTAACAATAAGGTGTAGAAAAAATCTAGTACAGGCAATTGACCCGATTTACTGACATGATTACCTATAAATAAAATGATGATCGGGAGTAGTGGCATAAAGTAGCGAATTATAAAATTCGCGGCTTCTAAATCATTAGCGGCGTTAAGTAGTCTTGGCACAACCCATAACAGCAGCATGGCTAGTAAGTAGCTGGCGGCTAAAATATGAATGACGCGATTGGCTTTGGTTTCCTCTGAAAAAATTCGGCCACCAAGCAATCCAAATAAAATAGAAAGCCATAAGGCAGTTAACCACCAGTTGATATATAAAAAGCCCAATATACCAACACCAATAAACAAAAAAAGTGCTGGTTTAGATAGTCTTTCTGTACTACGCCAAATGGGTTGCCACAGTAAAAAAAGTGCGTAAGTACATAAGAAAAAAGTTTGCTGCAAATAATCCGCATTACCACCCCAAATTAAAAAAGTATGCAAAGATAACAGCATTAAAGCCAATACACGCTGCGAATTTTTAATCAGCATCAGATTAATAGTGTTGTAATTAAACATTTTTCTAAACATGCGTTATTCCATGTGTTAAATTTTGATTTTCGTTTACTACGTTTAGGTTACAATTTTCGCGCTTTAAGTGGAAGGCTTAAGATGTCTTGTTGAACAAGCAGGGTGTCAAAAAAATGTCATATATGATGAATTTTCAACATATAAATTTTTAATTAATTGTAGAATTTAGCTCAAAGTGATTAAAATAGCTAGTATTTAAAGCTTTCTATCTAATATCCAATCTGGCATGTTGTTTGCATTAATTTAAAAAAAGTTTTATTTTTACAATTCACACAATAATATTAGGTTAAGGACACGGAAATGAACAAACAAAAAGGTTTTACCCTAATCGAGTTAGCCATTGTCTTAGTGATTATCGGATTGCTGCTTGGTGGTGTTCTCAGGGGTCAAGAGCTGATTAATAGCGCACGTGTCAAAAACATTACACGCGATTTTCAGAACGTACAAGTTTACATATACGGCTATCAAGATCGATTTAGATCTGTTCCGGGCGATGACAATGATGCAGTAGGCCATGTAGGTTCTTTAGCAAACGCTAGTACCGGAGGTCCTTTAGGTAATGGTCAAATCGGCGGTGAATGGGACTCTGCAATAACGACAGATGAATCATATAGGTTTTGGCAGCAAGTACGTCTTGCAGGCCTAGCGCCAGGATCAAATCAATTGGGCACCCCAGAGTTTGAGCCTAGAAATGCAAGTGGTGGCAGAATTGGTGTGCAAAGTATAGGTGCAAACTTTACAGAAATAGCAAATATGCGAGGCTCTTATGCAGTTTGCTCAGGTTTAATTTTGGGGCGTGACGCTTTACAACTTGACGTAACGCTCGATGATGGCAATACTGAAACAGGCAATGTACGGGCTATTGCAACATCTAATGCGCCAGGTAATGCAGCCACAACAGCTGATGTTACAGCAAACCAAGCTCGTCAACATACAGTGTGTATGTCGCTCTAACCATAATATTAGTCTAGTACTTAAAATTTTCGAGCCCACTTAATGTGGGCTTTTTTGTTTTCAATTGCACCTATTTGGGGTATTGCTGGTTTTAAAGTATTGCTAGTTGCGTGATTTGATTTAAAATATCATCTAAATGAAAAATCACTTCAAATGACAGTAAACACTGCAGCCCAAAATATTGTAGAGATTAATAATCTTTCTTTTGGCTACAAAGGCCGCCTTTTGCATCAGGGCATCAATATGGTGTTTCTGCGCGGTAAGGTCGTCGCCATAATGGGCGGTAGCGGAACGGGTAAAACCACGCTACTACGTTTAATTGGCGGCCAGCTTAAGCCCAGCAAAGGTGAGGCGCGTGTCGAAGGTCAAGTCGTGCATCATCAATCCCGCGATGGCATCTACAAATTGCGCCGCAAAATGGGTATGTTGTTTCAACAAGGCGCATTGTTTACCGATTTGTCTGTTTACGAAAACGTCGCTTTCCCATTACGCGAGCATACCAATTTACCTGAGAGCATGATTCATGATTTAGTGTTAATGAAGCTTAATGCCGTCGGCTTAAGGGGCGCGCACAAACTTATGCCAACTGAGTTATCTGGCGGTATGGCGCGTCGCGTTTCATTAGCGCGTGCCATTGCATTAGATCCCGATATTATTATGTATGATGAACCATTTGCAGGTTTAGACCCTATTTCTATGGGTGTTATTTGCGATTTAATACGTACCTTGAATGATGCGCTTGGAGCAACTTCGATTATCGTATCGCATGATGTGAAAGAAACCTTTGCCATTGCCGATTACGTCTATTTTGTTGCCAATGGTGTGGTGGCGGCAGAGGGTACACCAGATGATTTACGCAACTCTACCTTACCTTTTGTACATCAATTTGTGCATGGCGAAAAAGATGGCCCAGTACCTTTTCATTATGCGGCGGGTGATTATGCGCAAGATTTACTGGGTTTTGAAAATACAAGGCAAGGTGCATGATACGTTTTAGTGTTCTTGTCAGTTTAACGCGCATGCTTCGAAATATTGGGCATGGCTTTAGCAACCGCATTTTGCGTCTTGGTGCGGGTGCGCGCTTATTTGGCTTAACGCTTATCTATTCTGGTGAAAGCTTTCGCCGTTTTCATCTAACCATTCGCGAAGTGTATTTTACGGGCGTCATGTCCTTAATTATTGTTTTAGTATCGGCCTTTTTTGTGGGTATGGTACTGGCCTTACAAGGTTATTACACCTTGCAAAAATACGGCTCATCCGAAGCCATTGGTGTGTTGGTCGCTTTATCTTTAATTCGCGAGCTTGGCCCAGTGGTTACAGCATTGTTGTTTGCTGGCCGCGCGGGTACGGCCATTACAGCAGAAATCGGATTAATGAAAGCAACTGAGCAACTAGCCGCCATGGAAATGATGGCAGTGAGCCCCATTGCTCGTGTGATTGCACCTCGCTTTTGGGCGGGTGTAATTGCTATGCCAGTATTAGCGGCCTTATTTTCAATGGTCGGAATTTTAGGCGGCTATATTGTTGCCGTTCCTTTAATTGGCGTAGACGCTGGCGCATTTTGGTCGCAAATGCAGGCCAACGTTGATTGGCGTCTGGACATTGTAAACGGCGTAATTAAAAGCATTGTGTTTGGTGTTGCTTGTACCATGATTGCCTTGTTTGAAGGCTACGATGCGCCGCCAACAGCAGAAGGCGTGAGTCGCGCCACCACGCGCACAGTGGTGACTTCGTCGCTCGCGATTTTAGGGCTAGATTTTGTATTAACCTCATTTATGATTAGCATGTAAGGCGTCAGGAGTATGGCAATGGAAAGAACATCAATTGATTTATGGGTCGGTATTTTTGTCGCTTTAGGCTTAACTGCCCTTCTTGGGCTTGCCATGAAAGTGGGTAATCTAACAACCAGCAGTATCGGTGAAACCTACACCGTTAGTGCTAATTTTGAGAATATAGGTGGCTTGAAACCACGTGCCCCAGTAAAAAGCGCGGGTGTAGTAGTTGGACGTGTCAGTGATATAAAATTTGATGCCTCAACTTTTGAGGCTGTTGTTAGCTTAAGCATTGATAAGCGCTATGCATTTCCTAAAGATACGTTTGCCAATATTTACACGGCAGGCTTGTTGGGTGAGCAATATATTGGTTTAGAGGCGGGTGGTGATGAACTTAGCTTAGCCAATGGTGACAAAATCATGCAAACCCAAGATGCAGTGGTGTTGGAAAAAATGATTAGCCAATTTTTGTACAATAAAGCCTCAGAAGCACCAACAGATACCGCAACTAAAACAGAATCGCCATCAACCAAATCAGAAGATGATGCGTTAGGCGCTAACCCATTAGATGCAATCACACAAACAGCAACGCCTTAATCGCATTGCATAAATTAGGGTTAATACATGATTAAAAACAAATTCAAACAGCTTTTATTAGCTGGCACTATGCTTTGCTTTACTGTTGGCGCATTAGCAGCAGAATCGCCTGATGAGCTGGTAAAACGTACTGCTGATGATGTGCTGACTATTATTAAAAACGATAAAGACATTCAAGCTGGTAACCAAACCAAGATTTTTGCATTGGCCGAAGAAAAGATTTTGCCGAATTTTAATTTTGATCGTGTTTCTCGCTTGGTCTTAGGTAAAAACTGGACTAAAGCCACACCTGATCAAAAAGCCGCGTTTCAAACAGAGTTCCGTACTTTGTTATTGCGTACCTATGCAACAGCGTTATCAAAATACAAAAATCAAACCATTGAGTACAAGCCATTACGTTTGGTCGATGGTGCTAATACTGCCGATGTAAAAACCACTATTTTGCAACCAGGTGGTCAACCAATTGCAGTGGATTATGCGTTAGAAAAACAATCAGACACATGGAAAGTGTATGATATTGTGATTGAAGGTGTGAGCTTGGTCACTAATTATCGCGGTCAATTTACGCAAGAAATACGTCAAAATGGCTTGGATAGTTTGATTAAAAAGCTGGCTGATAAAAACACTGCCGCAAAAGCAAAATAAATGCTATCGAAAACACAAATGGCGCAAATAACTCAAATCAATAACTGCTGGATATTAAGCGGGGATGTTATAAATAGCACGGCAGGCGATATTTTAAAGGCGAGTAAGCTATTTAATATAGTTGATAATACATCCGTTGATTTTGCTGACGTTGAAGAAATCGACACGACTGCGGTGAGTTTGATTTTAGAATGGAAGCGCCGCGCCGCCAATGAAAATAAATCTTTAACATTTGTCAATCTGCCAGAGAATTTAACCAGCTTAGTAAAGCTATATGATGTGGCTGAATTAATTAGCTAGTTTTTAGCTATTATATAGTGTAATTGATTAACTTAACCCCATCTTAATGATGGGGTTTCGTATTTATAGCGATTAAAAAAATGACAGATATCAAATCAGCACCAGCTGTAAAAATTGAAAAAATTCATAAGCGTTTTGGGCAATTAGATGCCTTAAAAGGCGTTGATTTAACTATTGAACAAGGAGAATTTTTTGGCTTACTTGGGCCAAACGGCGCAGGAAAATCCACACTCATTAATATTTTGGCGGGTTTGCTGAAGCCCACTGATGGACAAGTTTCTATTATGGGTCATAATGTGATTAATGCGTACCAAGCCGCGCGCATGTCGCTCGGTGTTGTGCCGCAAGAGTTGGTATTCGATCCGTTCTTTAATGTACGTGAAATGCTGCGTTTTCAGGCAGGCTATTTTGGACGTGGTCGCGAAAATGATGCTTGGGTAGATGAAGTCATCGAAAACCTAGGTCTGACGGATAAAGCGCATACCAATATGCGCAAACTTTCTGGCGGCATGAAACGCCGCGCACTGATTGCGCAGGCTTTAGTGCACAAGCCACCTGTGATTGTATTAGATGAGCCAACAGCAGGTGTGGACGTTGAGCTGCGCCAAATGCTATGGGCGTTTATTAAGCAGCTCAATAATGATGGACACACTATTATTCTCACCACGCATTATTTAGAGGAAGCCGAAACCCTATGTGAGCGTGTGGCGATGATGAAGCAGGGCGAAATAGTGGCGCTAGATACAACCGCCAATTTACTCAGCAAATTACCGGGTAAAAATTTACGCTTAACACTTGGCCAAGAAAATTTGCCAATCACTTTATTACCCATGCTTAAAAATGGTGTAAATGGCATTTTTACATTGGCCTTAACCGAATTAAATCAAATTGAATATGCGTTAAGCGAGTTACGCAAAGCCAATGTGAATGTACACGATATGCAATTAATTGAAGCAGATTTAGAAGATGTTTTTATGTCACTAGTCGGTGAGCAAGTCGCCCAGCAATACCTTCAAGCGGGTGAGCGATGAATATCATAGATGATTTAATTTCACCGCAATGGCGCGGCACTTATACGCTATTTAAAAAAGAGTTATTTCGTTTTTGGCGCGTGGCGTTTCAAACCGTTGCCTCACCTGTGCTCACATCGCTATTGTATTTATTGATATTCTCACATGTGCTAGAGAACCATGTACAAGTATATAAAGGCGTTCCCTACAAAGCATTTTTAATTCCAGGCTTGATTATGATGTCGCTATTGCAAAACGCATTTGCCAATAGTTCATCTAGCTTAGTGCAATCAAAAATTATGGGCAGTATTGTTTTTGTATTATTAACACCAATTAGCTACGTACAGTTTTTTATTGCGTTTTTAGCAGCTGCCATCATTCGCGGATTTTTGGTGGGCTTAAGTATTTATTTAGTGGCGATTTGCTTTGTCGATTTGTCTATCGTGCACCCGTTGTGGATATTCATATTTGCCTTATTGGGCAGCGCCTTATTGGGTACTTTTGGCATTATTGCGGGTATTTGGTCAGATAAGTTTGACCAAATGGCCGCGTTTCAAAATTTTGTGATTATGCCGCTTACGTTTTTATCTGGCGTGTTTTATTCCATACATTCTTTACCGCCGTTTTGGCAGGCCGTTTCAAAATTTAATCCATTCTTTTACATGATTGATGGCTTTCGCTATGGCTTTTTTGGTCAAAGCGATATTTCGCCATGGATGAGTTTTGTGGTGGTGCTGAGCTTTTTGTTAGGGTTAGCATGGCTTGCTTTAAAAATGTTAAAATCTGGTTATAAATTAAGGGCATAAGTTTTGAGCTTAAATTAAAGGCATCAATTTAAACGGTTTTCAAGGAGTAAATAAGGTTGTTAAGCGCAACGCAGTTAGAAAGTTATATCACGCAAAATCTAGATTGCGATTACATCAAAGTGTTAGGTGATGATGGCACTCACTTTGAGGCAGTGATTGTCAGTCCTGCTTTTGAAGGCAAGCGTATGATACAACAACATCAATTAGTTTACGCCGCATTGGGTGACCGCATGCGCGCCGAAATACACGCTTTATCAATGAAAACATACACGCCAACGGCATGGGCCGCGGTCTCAAATAGTTAATATTAAAAGCATGGAGAAGTGAATGGATACGCAAGCGCAAATTAAACAAACGTTAACCAGCAATAAAGTTGTGTTGTACATGAAAGGTAGTCCAAAATTTCCACAATGTGGTTTTTCGAATATGGCTACGCAAATTTTAGACGCCTGTAACACGCCCTATTTAGCGGTAGATGTTTTACAGGATCAAGCCATTCGCGAAGGCATTAAGCAATACGCCAATTGGCCAACCATTCCGCAGTTGTATGTAAACGGTGAATTTTTAGGCGGTTCAGACATTATGCGCGCGATGTATGAAAGTGGTGAGTTGCAAGCTTTGTTAGCTGAAACGGTTTAAGTTTTGGATAAACTTATTATTGAAGGCGGCTATAAGCTCAATGGTGAAGTAACCGTTTCTGGCGCAAAAAATGCGGCTTTGCCAATTTTATGCGCTTCTTTGCTAGCCGAAACGCCGCTGCATTTAAGTAGCGTTGCTGCACTTAAAGATATTGATACCACGATTAAGTTACTAGACACCATGGGCGTCAAAATTGCGCGCGAAGCGGATAAAGTCAGCCTAGATGCCTCAGAGGTGCAATCATTTGAAGCGACCTATGAAATGGTAAAAACCATGCGTGCGTCTATCTTGGTGCTTGGTCCATTGTTAGCACGTTTTGGTACGGCACGTGTTTCATTGCCTGGCGGTTGCGCTATTGGCTCACGCCCTGTGGATTTGCATATTAAAGGCTTACAAGTCATGGGCGCTGCCATTCATATCACTCACGGCTATATTCAAGCCAGCACCTTGCATTTGCCTAATCGCCGCCTACAAGGCGCACGTTATTATATGGATATGGTAACGGTAACCGGCACCGAAAACCTAATGATGGCAGCTAGTTTAGCTGAAGGTACAACGGTTTTAGAAAATGCCGCAAAAGAACCTGAAGTCGTCGATTTGGCTGAATGTTTAATTAAAATGGGCGCCAGAATTACGGGCGCAGGCACCGATGTAATTACGATTGTTGGTGTAGAAAAGCTTAATGGGGCAACGCATAATATCGTTTGCGATCGTATTGAGGCTGGCACTTATATGGTGGCAGCGGCGATGACAGGCGGCGAAGTGAAATTGCTAAATGCACGCGACGATTTGCTAGACGCGGTGATTGAAAAATTACGTGATGCAGGCGTCACTGTGACTAGTGATGCAAGCAGCATTACCGTTAAAAGTGATGGCAATTTAAAAGCGGTTAATATTCGAACGGCCCCGCACCCAGCATTCCCCACTGATATGCAAGCGCAATTTATGGCGCTAAATACCATCGCAAGTGGCGTTGCAAAAGTCACCGAAACCATTTTTGAAAACCGCTTTATGCATGTGCAAGAAATGCAGCGTTTAGGCGCGGATATTAGTATTGACGGTAATACCGCTTTGGTCAAAGGTGTGGAGTATTTAGACGGCGCGATTGTGATGGCGACAGATTTACGTGCGTCAGCGAGTTTGGTTTTGGCGGGTTTGGTGGCAAGAGGCGAAACGGTTATTGAGCGAATTTATCATCTTGACCGCGGCTATGAATGCTTAGAAGACAAATTAACCAAGTTAGGCGCAAAAGTGCGCCGCAGTCATTAATTAATAGTTTTAACCAATAATTATAAGAAAAAATGATGATTACAATAGCACTATCTAAAGGCCGAATTTTTGAAGAAACTGTCCGATTATTGGCGGCGGCGGGTATTCATGCATTAGAAGACCCTGAATCATCGCGCAAATTGATAATTGGCACTAATAGAGATGATGTAAGACTCATCATTGTGCGCGCTACCGATGTACCAACTTATGTGCAATATGGTGCGGCGGATTTAGGCATTGCGGGCAAGGATGTCTTAGAAGAGCATGGTGGTGAAGGTTTGTATCAGCCGCTGGATTTGCAAATTGCCAAATGTAAAATGATGGTGGCCGTGCGCAACGATTTTGACTATGAAGCCAGTATTCGCCAAGGTGCAAGGCTTAAAGTGGTGACAAAATACGTTAAAACGGCGCGTGAGCACTTTGCGGCAAAAGGCATGCATGTCGATTTAATCAAGCTTTACGGCTCAATGGAGCTAGGCCCATTGGTGGGTTTAGCCGATGTAATTGTAGATTTAGTGAGCACTGGCGGAACTTTGCGCGCCAATAACCTCAAAGCAGTAGAGTTTGTAGGCGACATCAGCTCACGTTTAGTGGTTAATCAGGCATCGCTTAAACTAAATCGCGCGCAATTACAGCCAATTATTGATAGTTTTGCTTCTGCAATTAAAAATTAACGCAATTACGCCATAAGAACATTAAAAGATTCTGAAAGTAACAAGCAATGAAGATTAGACGTTTATCCACAATAGATAGCACATTTGATGCGGATTTAAAGGCCTTGTTGGCGTTTGAAACCGCGCAAGATGATTCTATTGATGTGGTGGTTGCCAATATTTTAAAAGATGTGAAAAATCGCGGCGATTTAGCTGTATTGGAATACACCAATCGCTTTGATAAAACCAGCGCAAGCCTTCTAAGTGAGCTTGAAATTAGCCAATCAGAGTTGCAAGGTGCATTAAATAGCTTGCCCATTAATCAGCGTGAAGCCTTGCAGGCGGCTGCGGACAGGGTAAAAAGCTACCATGAAAAACAAGTGATGCAATCATGGAGCTACACTGAGACCGATGGTACATTGCTGGGTCAACAAGTCACGGCATTAGACCGTGTAGGTTTGTATGTTCCAGGTGGCAAGGCTGCCTATCCTTCTAGCGTGTTAATGAATGCGATACCGGCAAAAGTGGCTGGTGTTGCTGAGTTAATCATGGTGGTGCCAACTCCAAATGGTGAAAAAAATGCTTTGGTATTGGCAGCAGCAGCTATTGCACTTGTAGATCGCGTATTCTGTATTGGCGGCGCGCAAGCCGTAGGTGCAATGGCTTATGGTACTAAAACCGTACCGCAAGTGGATAAAATAGTTGGGCCTGGTAATTCATATGTGGCTGCTGCCAAGCGCCGTGTATTTGGCGTAGTAGGCATTGACATGGTGGCAGGCCCATCTGAAATTTTAGTGATCTGCGATGGCAAAACCAATCCTGATTGGATTGCCATGGATTTGTTTAGTCAAGCTGAGCATGACGAATTAGCGCAATCTATTTTGCTAAGCCCAAATGCCGCATTTTTAGATTCCGTTGCAGCCAGTATGCAAAAGCTAGTCGAAACCATGCCACGCAAAGACATCATTAATACGTCGATTAGTGATAGGGGTGCGCTAATCTTGACTAAAGATTTAGATGAAGCAATTGAAATAAGCAATTATATTGCGCCAGAACATCTGGAACTTTCAGTCGAGAATCCGCTAGAGATGAGTAAAAAAATCAAACATGCGGGCGCGATTTTTATGGGTCGTGATACCTGCGAAGCGTTAGGTGACTATTGCGCAGGGCCAAACCATGTATTGCCAACATCGCGCACGGCACGATTTTCAAGCCCATTGGGTGTCTATGATTTCCAAAAACGCTCTAGCTTGATTATGGTGTCACAAGATGGTGCGCAAAAACTGGGTAAGATTGCTTCCACATTGGCTCATGGCGAAGGCTTAACCGCGCATGCTAAATCCGCTGAATACCGCTTAAAATAATGAGCAGATAAATGAGTAAGTATTGGAGCGATGTTGTACATAGATTAACCCCCTATGTGCCAGGTGAGCAACCCAAGTTAACCAACTTGGTTAAGTTAAACACCAATGAAAATCCTTATGGGCCAAGCCTCAAGGTGATTGAAGCCCTAAAGGCTGAAGCTGCCGACAGTTTAAGACTTTACCCAGACCCAAATTCAGATAGATTAAAGTCGGTAATCGCACGAATTTTTGATTTGCAATCTAATCAAGTGTTTGTCGGTAACGGGTCAGATGAAGTGCTGGCGCATGTTTTTCAAGGTTTATTAAAGCATGATAAACCATTGCTATTCCCCGATATTACCTACAGTTTCTACCCTGTTTATTGCGGGTTATATGGTATTCAATATGAAACTATCGCGTTAGATAAGCAATTTAATATTGATATTCACCATTATGCGCGTCCAAATGGCGGTATTATTTTCCCAAATCCAAATGCGCCTACGGGCATTCCGCTAGCGCTTGCAAAAATAGAGCAATTGCTACGCCAAAATACGCACTCTGTAGTGGTAATTGATGAGGCTTATGTGGATTTTGGTACTGAATCTGCGGTTAACTTGATTAATACTTATCCTAATCTGCTAGTGACACATAGTTTGTCCAAAGCACGATCTTTGGCAGGCCTACGGGTAGGTTATGCGTTGGGAAATAAGGATTTAATCGAAGCTTTAATGCGCGTTAAAGATAGTTTTAACTCGTATCCAATTGATCGCTTTGCTGAGGCGGGCGCGGTTGCTGCCATGCAAGACAGTGGCTATTTTGAAGAAACTTGCGCTAAAGTTATTTCAACAAGAGATACTTTGGTTAATGAGTTACATGCACTAAGCTTTGAAGTTCTGCCATCAGGAGCTAACTTCATATTTGCCAAACACAAAAAAATAGATGGTGAAGAATTGGTGGTAAAACTGCGTGAGCATAGTATTATCGTTCGCCATTTTAAAAAGCCAGCGCGTATTTCACCTTATATTCGCATCACAATCGGTACCGATAACCAGTCAAGTAGTCTAATTCAAGCAATCAATGTGATTCTAAAATCAGTTTAGTATGTCCAATCAGTACTTAATTCCGCTAAAGTGATTGTTTTGTAATCAATTTACGTCCAAATTGTTGAATTAATCAATCAATTGCGGTTATGATGTAAATTGTACAAAATGTGCAAACAGTATTTTGTAAAATTAACTTTAGTTAAAACCAAATAACTACAAAATATTAACTTTTAATCAAATAATTTTAATCGAACACTTTTATTAAATTATTAGCGAGCTCGGAGGAATAGGCACCATGGCACAAACCCAAATGGCATTAGATTCACTAGATTTTGATGCAACAGTTGCGTTAGCAACTAAAGTAGCACCACACGTAGATATTTTAGAAATAGGCACACCTTGCATTAAGCACAACGGTATTGAATTATTAAAAACATTGCGTGCTAAATTCCCAAACAACAAAATCTTAGTTGATCTGAAAACCATGGACGCTGGCTTCTACGAAGCTGAGCCTTTCTACAAAGCCGGTGCTGATATTTGTACCGTTTTAGGTACTGCAGATATTGGTACTATTAAAGGCGTAATCGACGTTGCTAACAAATACGGAAAAATGGCACAAGTCGACTTGATTAACGTTGCTGACAAAAAGGCACGTACTTTAGAAGTAGCTAAATTAGGCGCTCACATTATTGGCGTTCATACTGGTTTAGATCAACAAGCAGCAGGTCAAACACCTTTTGCGGATTTAGCTTTAATCACTGGTTTAAATACTGGCGCTAAAGTTTCTGTAGCTGGTGGCGTAAAAGCGGCAACAGTACGTCAAGTGGTAGATGCAGGTGCAGACATTGTGGTTGCAGGTGCTGCGATTTATGGCGCGGCCGATCCAGCCGCTTCAGCCGCTGAAATCACCGGTTTAGCACGTGCTAACTCAGCGTCAGCTGGTGGCATGGGTAAATACTTACCATGGGCACTTATCGCAGGGGCTGTTTTATTAGGTTTATATTTGTTAACTGGTAACAAACCAGCTGAAGAAAAGCCAGCTGAAACACCAGCAGTAGAAGAAGCAATGCCAGCCGCTGAAACACCAATGGAAGCTGCGCCAGAAGAAGTGGCGCCAATTGAGGCTGCTCCAGTTGAGTCCGCTCCCGCAGCTGATGCCGCTCCTACAGCTAAAGAATAAACAGGCACTACAAACTAATTTTGTTTGATTACTGTTATAAAAAAGCCGACTTAATACTCGGCTTTTTTTGCATTTGAGGATGGTCATTACTAAAATTTGTATTGTAGTTTAGGCTTAAACTTTATTTTGGCTCAATTTTCGCCTAACATAGAGTTTGAGTTAAAATATGTCACCTATTTAATTGAATTAATTTAGATATTTTATGCGCCTAGCAGAAGTTACACGTAACACCTTAGAAACTCAAATTACTGTCTCTATTAATATAGATGGCAACGGCACGGCACAATTTAATACAGGCATTGGATTTTTAGATCATATGCTTGATCAAATTGCGCGTCATGGTCTGTTTGATTTAAATGTACAAGCCAAAGGTGATTTGCATATTGATGCACATCACACCGTTGAAGATATTGGCATTACGCTAGGCCAAGCGTTTGCAAAAGCAGTTGGTGATAAAAAAGGTATTAACCGTTATGGTCATGCCTATGTGCCTTTGGATGAAGCTTTGAGTCGAGTTGTGCTCGATTTATCGGGCCGACCAGGGTTAGAGTTTGATTGTGAATTTACCCGAGCGGCAATAGGCGATTTTGACGTCGATTTGGTGCATGAATTTTTTCAAGGATTCGTCAATCACGCCAATGTCACCTTGCATATCGATAATCTAAAGGGCCATAATTCGCATCATCAATGTGAAACCATATTTAAAGCTTTTGGGCGCGCCTTACGTATGGCCGTGACATTTGATGATCGCATGGCTGGCATTATGCCGTCTACTAAAGGTAGCTTATAAATACGGCGTTTTGCATACGGTTCACATACAATGAGTAAAATAGATATCGCCGTTGTTGATTACGGCATGGGTAATTTACGCTCTGTTTCAAAGGCGGTTGAGCATGTCGCCGATGGTAAATCCGTGGTGGTTACCAGTAATCCAGCATTAATTCAGCAGGCAGTTCGGGTAGTTTTCCCAGGTCAAGGCGCCATGCCAGATTGTATGCGCGAACTGGACACGCGCCACTTGCGAGATGCTATTTTGCATGCTGCTGCTAATAAGCCGTTTTTAGGTATTTGCATTGGTATGCAATTGTTGTTTGATCACTCTGAAGAGGGTGATACAGCAGGATTAGGCTTGTTTAGAGGTGACGTAAAACGTTTTGCCGCGCACCAAGTAGTCAATAACGAAAAATTAAAAATCCCGCATATGGGTTGGAATCAAGTGTATCAGGTTAAAAATAAGCAAAGCCAAGCGCATGCGCTTTGGCAAGGTATTGCAGATGCCACACGTTTCTATCATGTGCATAGCTATTATGCGGCACCATTAGATGCGGCTTTAATTGCGGGCGAGACTGAGTACCCTAATCGCTTTTGCAGCGTAATAGCAAAAGATAATATATTTGCCACACAATTTCACGTTGAAAAAAGCGCACAAGCTGGTTTGCAATTACTGCGTAATTTTGTATATTGGAAGCCCTAACACATTTAAAGAATTTATAACTAAAACCCTTCATTATTTTCGTCATTACAATCAATAACATTCATGCTTATTATCCCTGCAATTGATCTCAAAGATGGCCACTGTGTTCGTTTAAAACAGGGCCTAATGGAAGAATCTACCGTATTTTCTGAAGACCCGGGCGCAATGGCGCGGCATTGGGTTACTCAAGGCGGAAAACGATTACATTTAGTTGATTTAAATGGCGCGTTTGCAGGTAAGCCAGTGAATGAGGCGGCTATTAAGTCTATAGTAGCGGCGTGCAAGGGTGAAATCCCAATTCAGCTTGGTGGCGGTATTCGCGATTTAGAAACCATAGAGCGTTATTTGGATGATGGTATTGACTATGTCATTATTGGAACGGCTGCAGTTAAAACTCCTGGCTTCTTGCATGAAGCTTGTTATGCTTTCCCTGGTCAAATTATGGTGGGCCTAGATGCCAAAGATGGCAAAGTAGCGATTGACGGCTGGTCAAAACTGACCGGTCACGATGTCATTGATTTGGCGAAAAAGTATGAAGATTATGGCGTAAATGCCATTGTTTATACCGATATTGGTCGTGATGGTATGTTAACGGGTGTCAATATTGAGGCAACGTTAGCGTTGGCGCAGTCGCTGACTATTCCAGTGATTGCCTCTGGTGGCGTTACTAATTTGGATGATGTGCGTAGTCTGTGCGCTGTAGCGAGTGAAGGAATTATTGGCGCCATTACTGGCCGCGCCATTTATGAAGGTACGATAGATTTTGCTGCGGCGCAAAAATTGGCAGACGAGTTAAGTGCTTAGAAAACCTTTATGGCATTAGCTAAGCGTATCATTCCTTGCTTGGATGTGACCGATGGTCGCGTGGTAAAAGGAATCAATTTTTTAGAGTTACGCGACGCAGGTGACCCTGTTGAAATTGCCAAACGCTATGACAACCAAGGTGCAGATGAGCTGACTTTTTTGGATATAACCGCTAGTTCCGACAATCGCGGCTTGATTTTGCATATTATTGAACAAGTCGCCAGCCAAGTGTTTATTCCTTTAACTGTTGGTGGAGGTGTGCGCGAGGTGGAAGATGTTCGCCGCTTATTGAATGCAGGCGCCGATAAAGTCAGCATTAACACCACCGCAGTGTTAAATCCGCAAATGGTACAAGACGCCGCCGCCCGCTTTGGTTCGCAATGCATTGTGGTAGCCATTGATGCTAAAAAGGTAGACAATCAACCATTCGACTGGGAAGTATTTACGCATGGTGGCCGAAAAGCCACGGGCTTAGATGCCGTTAAATGGGCGCGGTATATGGTAAGTCTTGGCGCTGGTGAATTGCTGGTTACCAGTATGGATAGAGACGGTACTAAAATTGGCTTTAATAATCCATTAAATCGCGCCATTAGCGATGCGGTGGATGTGCCATTGATTGCATCTGGTGGTGTAGGTAATTTGCAGCACTTGGTCGATGGCGTTACCGTCGGTGGCGCTGATGCTGTTCTAGCCGCTAGTATTTTCCATTATGGTGAATACACGGTACAGCAGGCTAAAAAGTATATGCGCGACCATAACATTGAGGTGAGGTTGTGAGTTGGCTATTAATATGAATTGGTTGGACGAGGTGAACTGGGACGCAAACGGCTTGGTGCCCGTTATTGCGCAAGAGTTTGATACGGGCAAAGTATTAATGTTTGCTTGGATGAATCGTGAAGCGTTACAATTAACCAGTGAATCTAAACAAGCGGTATATTGGTCGCGTTCGCGCAACAAATTATGGCGCAAAGGTGAAGAATCTGGCCATATTCAAAAAGTGCACGATGTTCGCCTAGACTGCGATGAAGATGTGATTTTGATTAATATTGAGCAAATCGGCGGTATTGCTTGTCATACAGGTAGGCATAATTGCTTTTTTAAAAAACTAGACAATAATCAATGGCGGATCGACCAAGCCGTGATTAAAGATCCAGACGAAATATACAAACATGAATGATGTATTAGCCCGATTAAGTGAGTTGATAGAAAAGCGCAAAAGCGCGGATCCAACGTCTTCCTATGTGGCTAAACTCTATGCTAAAGGCATGGATAGCATACTCAAAAAAATTGGTGAAGAAGCCACTGAAACTGTGATTGCGGCTAAAGGCGGTAATAAAGAAGAAATTATTCATGAAACTGCTGATTTATGGTTTCACACATTGATTATGCTGGCTAAAGCCGATTTAAAGCCACAGGATGTGCTGGAAGAATTGGCACGCCGTGAAGGATTGTCCGGTATTGCAGAGAAGGAAAGTCGTCCAAAATAATGAGCACAGACTGCATTTTTTGTAAGATTATTAAGGGCGATATTCCTACTAAAAAAATTTATGAAGATGATGATTTTATTGTTTTTCATGATATAAAGCCAATGTCAAAGGTCCACTTTTTAATTGTGCCAAAATTACACATTGAAACGCTTAAAGATTGCACCGAAACGCATCAATCTTTGTTAGGCAAAGCTTTAATGCTGGCACCTAAATTGGCTGAAAGCCAAGGCTTGCTTGGTTTTAAAACACTGATTAATACCGGTCGTGAAGGTGGGCAGGAAGTATTTCATATACACGTTCACGTATTTGGTGGTCACTAGATTTCTAAATATTTTAGGAGAGTATGA
>CAMCVF010000009.1 GCA_945881735.1 Methylotenera oryzisoli | reverse complement strand
AGTCAAAATTTCATTGATAAGATGCACTGGCAAAGCTTCAATCTTCCTATAGAAATTCCTGCCGATTGTCCGGCACAGACACTTCGCCTGATACTCGATCCAGTCGATGCCAAGCGCACTAACCTGAGCGGGTCTCTTTGGTTCGATGATCTTAAGATCAGCAATCAATAAACTGGCAACATGCCGCCCTACTTGCAACTAACTGAATTATATGATAGTCTATAACAAGATATGTTTGGAAGGGAGCACATGTGATGAACGCTAAATTATTAAAGTCTTGCACAGGACTAACCATACACTTGATGCTCTTGGGTAGCATGTCTCAGGCGGCACAGGCGGCAAAGTTGGTAAGCCCTGCCAAACAAAATACACGCCAAGCGGTTGGCCCGCAAGTAGATAGTGTTGCAAAGCCCGCGCAAGTAAAGCTTGCGCAATTAAATGGTAATGTCCTGGTAAACACAGGTACGGCCTATCGGCAGGCGGTTCCTGAACAGGTGCTGAATACTGGCGCTAAGATTATCACCACGCAAGGTGCCAGCGTATCGGTGCGCTATGCAGATGGTTGTGTGAAAACGCTCCCACAAAATACGATGCTCACCATTGGTGCGCAATCCGAGTGCATCAGCAATTCATTTAAAGAGCGCGTATATGTTGCCGAGGCGATTGGTGAGCAAGCAGTTAACCTTAGTCCAGATGTGCTGCCATCGACAGTGAGTACGGCAAGCGCATCCATTCCCGCGACAGTAAGTGCGATAAGCGCAGTTCAAGCCTTCACCCTCACGCTACTCACTACCGTCGCAACCACAGCCGATGATAACCCCACGATTTCTAGCGAGTAAGTGGGAACAATCAGTTGCCAGCATGGCTTCTATTGGCGCCGATATTGTGCTTCGCGCCGCTCATAAAGGGCGGTAATCGCCCACTGCCACTGCTTTTTTTAGAGCTGCTTTCCCTATTGCTATTGATTGGTGCTATTAAGCGCTGGCAATTCGTAAAGCAATTGGGTACGCCCATGCTGGTCTTATTGGCCATGATGCTGGCCCTGCCCCTATTGCAGTTGCTGCCCTTGACGTTCTCTTGGTGGTCAAGCTTATCACTAAAGTCCAGCCTCATAGAGCCCTTGCAATTGGTAAAAGTGGGTGATCAGCTACCGCGACCTTTAACCCTATCGCCCGCCCTGACTGAGTTTTCTTGGCTGGCCCTCTTGCCACCGCTCCTGCTGTTCGTCTATAGCTTCAGCCTCAAAACACGTACACTGCGCGCCATCGTCCCACTATTTTTAGCGATGGCAGCATTTGAGGCCGTTATTGGCTTGGCGCAGTATGGGGCAGGCTTAAGTAGCATGGGTACCTATGCTAACCGTGACCACCTTGCCGGCTTGCTGGAAATGGCCCTGCCCGTTAGTCTCGCCTTAATGGTGGCAAACCTTGGCCATGCAAGCATCGCGCATCAGCATCGCCGACGGGGTTGGCGAGCTCGCTTAGACGTATGGCTAACGACCTACTGCAATCGCAGTGCCATCTACCTCATGCTCTCGCTGGGCCTCATGTTGGGGCTCATCTTCACACGCTCACGCAGCGGTGTGGCGCTCGCCATGGTGCTGGTGCTATTGTGCGCGCTGGCCTTCTCGTCACGCATCGGAGGTCGCAATGTGTATGGCATGCTAGGGACCTGGATTGCAGCAGGCCTAAGCCTAGCGCTATTGGTGGGCTTGGTGCCGGTGCTGGATCGATTTGCATTGGAAGACCCTCTTAAGGATGCGCGTTGGACCATCTACAGCAGCAGCCTGGAGGCGGTGCAAGCCTTCCTTCCCATGGGCTCTGGTATTGGCACCTTTAGTGAGGCTTTCCAGCGCTTTCATCCGGACACGTTAACGGGCGTCACCATCAACCACGCGCACAATGATTACCTGCAGTGGGTCATGGAGGGAGGTGTGATTGCCGCCATCATCCTCCTCGGCTTGCTGTTATTGTATGGGAAACACTGGATCGTGATCATGCAGCAAAAGGGTACCCCGTCCACCTTCAAGTTGGTGCAGATGGGGGCCGGCATTGGCTTGTTTTTAATGCTGCTGCACAGCCTGGTCGATTTCAACCTGCGAATCCCAGCTAACCAGATTTACTTTGCTTTCCTGGCGGCAATATTTTTCCATGTTGAGCAGAAAGAAGCTGCTGACCCTGTGCAAGCAGAACGTCATGCACCCCGTCAACCAGTGGCCGTAAGCGCGCCAGCCGTTTCGCCGCAAGCACTGCCTATCGTGCCAGGCAAGAACCCCTTCGAACAATAAAACGTATCATCAGCCATGGACGATAGACGGTAAATTGTCTGCAGTTGAACGCATGCCGGGTCTGTGACGGCATCGGTGCCTGCACAGGTCAATAAAATGCGCAGATCACTAAAAATAGCTTGATAGGTCGCTGTATCTGGCGGCTTGACTAATGATAGTTTGCCCAAACACAGGTTCATGGGAATCGGCATTAGCAGGCGGGCTTAACCGGACTTTGTCAGTAGATTCAAGTCCAGTGCAACTTTGTGGGTTTTATTCAGCAGATCAATCAAGACAATCGCGCGGCTGTCGCCATCCTGCAGATCATAAATGACTTCCAACTGCCTAAAGGGCCCGTCCTTCACGTGTAACACATCTCCCTTCTGATACAGTGACTGGGAGGGCAAGTCGATGCTTTTAAGGCTTGCGATCAGGCTGTCAGGCACACTCGCTGGCTGGTCACCAAATCTCAGCAATTGATGCACGCCCAATGTGCTGCGGATGCTATGCCAGGGGCTCAATAGGGCATCAAATCGCACAAAAATATAGCGTTTAAATAAGGGCTCATCCCTCAAGTAAACTTTCCCCAGTCGCAAGGTTTCGGTTTTTAATAAGGGCAGGTAGGTCTCAAAGCCCTGCTGCCGTAAATTGTCTGCCGCACGCGACTCTTGACGTGGTTTGGTATGCACCACATACCAAAGGTCGGTGTGGCTAGTAGTATGCGGAGTTAAATTGGCTGGCTGCATTAGCGTGATCTAGACAGCTTTGGATAACTTTGGCACCAAAGATAATAATGGCATCAATGCTAATAAGGGTATAAATGAAAAGAGTAGCATAAATAAACGATCAAACACGTTCAGCATTTGAACACAAACACAAATAGATGTATAGTAGTGTCGAATTTGTGATGAAGATATACCATTGGACTAGTTGTGCTGGGGTCCTTTTTGACAAAAATGCGCTTACTGTTCGCAATACGGTAGGCGGTAGTGTGCCCGAACCATGACACGGCGCTCTGTCTTGTAGTGAACGAATAGCGAACTAATAGCCATCTACAATCCTGCGAGCATACGCCTTCAAGGTAAACCACGCGCGACCAACCGCTGTTTGTTTCTCAATGCATGTTCCTCAATGCTTATTAACCAAAATTAATCCAACACGGATTGTGGCCCACTAGCAATTCACCACCTGTTGTAAATTAATGGTATCCACTAATAAATAATGCGTAATTTACAAGAAGAAGCCAATTATCACGTGCTGCGCATCTTGCATGCCAACTCAGCCATCACACAGCGTGAGCTCGCCGAGCAATTAGGCATCAGCTTGGGCAGCATTAATTATTGTTTAAAGGCTTTGGTGGTCAAGGGCTTGGTCAAGATAGAAAACTTTCAGGGTTCCAATAACAAGTTTGGCTATATCTACGTGCTGACACCGCAAGGTCTGAGTGAGCGGGCGGCATTAACCAAACGCTTCCTCGCCCGCAAGCTCAAGGAATATGCGCTATTGCAGGCGGAAATCGAGGCTTTAAAAGAAGATGAAGTGAGCTTAAGGGTTGAGCCGGCATCGGATATTGTGCCCCTTAGCAAAGCCACCCGCCGGCGAGCGGGTGGCATCCAAGCGCAATCTTAATAAAACGGTCACCAAAAAACAGTCTCTATTGCAAATCTAGTTTACGACTGCCTCAAACCCAATTCCCAACAGCAACCCCACATTCCCATGAAAATTCTTGTAACAGGCTCGGCCGGATTTATTGCATCCACCCTCACCATGCGCCTCCTGGCACGCGGGGATGAGGTGCTGGGTATCGACAACCATAACGACTACTACGACCCCGCCGTTAAAGAGGCCCGCCTCGCTCGTTTTGCAGAGCACCCTAGTTACTCGCACTTAAGAATCGACTTGGCCGACAAAACTGCCATCAAAGAGGCTTTTGCAACCTTCAAGCCACAAAGAGTCGTCAATCTAGCCGCACAAGCTGGGGTTCGCTACTCAATCGAAAACCCGATGGCCTATATTGATAGCAACCTAGTTGGGTTTGCCCACATCTTAGAGGGTTGTCGTCATCACAACATTGAGCATTTAGTCTACGCCAGCTCTTCCAGCGTATACGGGTCCAACACGGCGATGCCGTTTTCGGTGCATCATAATGTAGATCACCCGCTCAGCCTTTACGCCGCCACCAAAAAGGCTAACGAGCTGATGGCGCATACCTACAGCCATCTTTATAGACTGCCAACGACGGGCCTGCGCTTCTTTACTGTTTACGGCCCCTGGGGTCGCCCAGACATGGCACTGTTTTTGTTTACCAAGGCTATTTTAGAGGGCAAGCCTATCGACATCTTTAACCACGGCAAAATGGTGCGAGACTTTACCTACATCGACGACATCGTCGAGGGTGTCATTCGCGTGCTCGATAAGCCTGCCACTCCTAATATGCAATTTGATGGCAAAGCCCCAGACCCAGCCAGCAGTGATGCACCGTACCGCATATTCAATATCGGCAACGGTCAACCTACACCGCTGATGGAATACATCACAGCACTCGAATCGGCGCTCGGTATCGCAGCAATAAAGAACTACCGAGAAATGCAACCGGGCGACGTACCCGCCACCAGCGCAGAGACCAGCGAGCTTAATGACTGGGTGGGCTTCAAGCCAAATACCCCGGTAAAAGATGGCGTAGCTAAATTTGTGGCCTGGTATCGAGACTTTTATCACATACATTAAGCAACTTATGGCTTTAGTTAAGTCGTTGGCCCTGAATATTAGCTTAAGTAATTTTTAATTTTAAAAAGTAGTTTTTAATTGTATTACTATCCAGTATTAGCAGGCACATCAATCAGTCTTAACATGTTCAACGCGCAAATTTTTACATTACACTCGAGGCTTGCCCAGTTTGGCTTATAGAGATATCTTTACCCCGTCTGCTATTGATCGATTCAATCAATCAAGAGCGATCTCTGCTTTGTTGCAGCCAACTTCCATTATCCTATCCCTAATATGAAAATCGCTATCGCAGGCACAGGTTACGTAGGTTTGTCTTTGGGCATCCTGCTCTCGCAGCAGCACGAAGTCGTAGCGCTTGATATCCTGCCGCAAAAAGTTGATCTCCTAAACCAAAAGATTTCCCCGATTGAAGATAAAGAGATCAGCAGTTATCTTAAAAACCGGGCGCTGAATTTCCGGGCAACGCTAGACCCGTTCGATGCCTACACCGGCGCCGAAATTGTGATCATCGCGACGCCCACCGATTACGATGTGGATACCAACACCTTCAACACTAGTTCCATAGAGGCGGTGGTAAAGGATGTGGTCGGCACCAATCCGTCAGCGCTGATGGTGATCAAGTCCACCGTGCCGGTCGGATATACGGCAGGCCTCAGGCAAAGCCTTGGCCTTGATAACTTGATCTTCTCGCCGGAATTTCTGCGTGAGGGGTTGGCTCTGTTCGATAACCTTTACCCATCGCGGATTGTGGTCGGTGATCGTTCCGAGCGCGCTGCCCGTTTCGCTGAAATACTGCGTTCGGCATCGCTCAAACCAGAGGTGAACATACTTTTGACGGATAGCACCGAAGCAGAGGCAATCAAGCTATTTGCCAACACCTACCTTGCGATGCGGGTAGCCTACTTTAATGAGCTTGATACCTACGCCGCGACACATGGCCTAGATACTCGTCAGATTATCGATGGCGTCTGTCTTGATACGCGTATTGGCAACCATTACAACAACCCTAGCTTTGGTTATGGCGGCTACTGCCTGCCCAAGGATACCAAGCAGTTATTAGCCAACTTCCGCCAGGTCCCACAAAACCTGATCAGATCGATTGTAGAATCGAACACCACCCGTAAGGACTTCATCGCCGATGAGGTCATCCGTAAGGCACCGAAGGTGGTGGGTATCTACCGCCTGATCATGAAAGCCGGCTCGGACAATTTCCGCGAATCCAGTATTCAGGGGGTCATGAAGCGAATCAAGGCGAAGGGGATCGAGGTGGTGCTGTTTGAGCCGAGTTTAAAAGAAGCTACCTTCTATAACTCGCGCGTTATCAAAGATCTTGAATACTTCAAGCGTGAGGCTGAGGTGATCCTCTCCAACCGAATGGTGGTAGAATTAGCTGATGTCAAAGACAAGGTTTACACGCGCGATTTGTTTGGTAGCGACTAAATTAGTTATTTCCATATTAACGCATAAATCCAACCCCCCAATAATTCATTCATATAAGATGCTGAGTTTCTCATGACCGAGCAAATCAGCATAAGTAAGGCATTCAAAGTAGTTGGTAAAACACTGTCTTTTAGGAACGCATGCCTAAAAGACGCCGATTTTATCTTGTCATTAAGAACCAATCCAAAAAAATCGCAGTATCTTAGCTTGGTCAGTAATGACTTAGCAGAACAACAAGCTTGGCTTATTCGATATGAAAAAACTAAAGACCAAGCCTATTTCATTATCGAAAAGCAGGGAGAAAAGATTGGAACGGTTCGTCTTTATGATCCCCAGGATGTAAGCTTCTGCTGGGGATCATGGATTTTGATTGATGGCTGCCATCCAAATGCGGCGATGGAATCTGCTCTTATGGTATATGCTTATGCAATCGACTATCTTGGATTCAACTCTGCTCACTTTGATGTTCGAAAAGAAAATATGCGTGTATGGAAGTTCCACGAGAGATTTGGCGCAATACGTGTTAAAGAAACAGATCTTGATTACCTTTACCGAGTAGAGCTTCCTCTAATTCAGGCTGCACGTCAGCGATATGAAAAATTTTTGCCTGAAGGGGTTAAGGTTATCTTTTGAGGAAAACATAAATGTCTATTAACTTATGCAGCATTATTGACCTACCCAAAATCCAGGATCCACGTGGCAACCTTACATTCATTGAGGGTGGTAACCATATACCCTTCGACATTCAGCGGGTTTACTACCTCTATGACGTACCAGGTGGCTCCGAGCGTGGCGGGCACGCGCATAAGGATTTGCACCAACTCATTATCGCTATGTCCGGTAGTTTCGATGTGCTACTGGACGATGGCAAGGAAAAGAGGCGTGTCCATCTCAACCGTTCCTATAACGGCCTTTACATCTGTCCAATGATCTGGCGCGAACTCGATAACTTCTCGTCTGCTTCTGTTTGTATGGTACTAGCGTCCAACAAGTACGATGAGGTGGACTACTACAGGGATTACGCCGAATTCATGAGGGCGAAATGGCAGATATAAGATCATTGCTTCGAAATTGGCTGTCCCCTGGAACTACGACGAGATGGATTGTTGCTGGCTTTTATAGAAATCCGTTTTGCTTTATGTTAACTCTCCTACGAAGTTTGTGGGCAACTCGCAAATTGGTTGGATACTTTACTCCACTTAAAGTTCGTCTGGGTGTTGGTCAAAAGCTGAGTATTAAACGAAATCGAAAAACCAAAGTTGTACTTGAAGGGGTCTTGAGTATAACTTCATGGGGCGGTAGCCGTCTGGATAGTTCAATCTCATTAGCTGAAGGTTCTAGCCTAAAAATACTTGGCAATTTTACAATTGGCCCCGGTGTACATATTTCGGTCAGCAAGCATGCGCACCTAAAGATTCGAGGGCAGGCTGCATCGACTGGCAGTGGTATTACGTGCGATAGCAGAATAATGGCTAAGAGCTTAATTGAAATTGGTGCTGACTGCATCATTGCTTGGGATGTGTTTATTTCAGATTCTGACTGGCATGAAATCGACGGAGAGGCAAGTTGTGCGCCAATATTTATCGGGGACAATGTTTGGATTGCCCATGGCGCATCGATTCTAAAAGGTGCACAAGTCCCATCGGGTTGTATTATTGGTGCGAAATCTTTGGTTGGTCGCGGAGAGTTTCAAGAAAATTCATTGATCGCTGGCGTGCCTGCTTCGGTGAAGAGGACCGGTGTGGAATGGGCTCGATGAAGACCATACCTTTCCTGTCCCTCGAAGCGGCATATGCGGAATTGCAGCCGGAGATTGAAGCGGCAGTACTTGCCTCAATGCGGACGGGTTGGTATGTCCTAGGGCCTGAAGTGGAAGTCTTCGAAAATGACTTTGCTAGCTATTGCGAAGCCTCATATTGCGTTGGCGTGGCCAATGGACTCGATGCTCTTCATCTTGCGCTACGTGCAATGGATGTTGGTACAGGTGACGAGGTCATCGTACCATCCAATACTTATATCGCGACCTGGCTCGCAGTGAGTCAGTGCGGTGCGATACCGGTGCCGGTTGAGCCTGATATTGCCACATATAACATCGATCCTAAATTGATCGAGGCGGCGATCACACCTAGAACAAAGGTTATCCTCCCAGTTCACCTTTATGGCCAGCCTGCTGACCTCGATCCGATCTTAGCTATTGCCAAAAAATATAACCTAAAGGTTTTGGAAGATGCCGCCCAAGCCCACGGCGCACATTACAAGGGCAAACGTATCGGTGGCCATGGGGACGTCGTGGCATGGAGCTTCTATCCCGGTAAAAACCTTGGCGCGCTGGGAGATGGCGGTGCCATCACCACCAACAATCCTGAGATCGCCGACCGTATTCGAGTTCTGCGCAACTACGGCTCGCGAGTCAAGTATGTCAACGAAGTGCCGGGCTACAACAGCAGGCTCGACCCAGTCCAGGCCGCAGTCCTGAGCGTCAAGCTCAAGTATCTGGATGAATGGAACGCGCGCCGGGCCTCAATCGCTAGCCGTTACGCGATGGCGCTTGCAGATGCCGGCTTCTTACAACCTGCAGTGCCAATATGGGCCAGCCCAGCCTGGCATTTGTACGTCATTCGAACTAAAGCGCGCGAAGCCTTGCAATGCCACCTTGCCGCTGCTGGCATCGGCTCGCTGATCCACTACCCGATTCCTCCGCACCTTCAGCTGGCCTATTCAGGCCAATGTCACAAGGCAAGGGACTTCCCAATTGCAGAAGTGATGGCCGCAGAGGTCATTAGCCTGCCAATGGGCCCCCAACTATCAGCCGAAGACCAGAATCAGGTTATCAGCATTCTTGGCGATTTTAAGCCGTGACTTCCCACCGCCAGATCTTCCGTTCCAGCGCTATCATCGGCAGCGCATCAGCCATCAATATCGTCATAGGAATCATCAAGGTGAAGTTTTTGGCTGTCCTTCTTGGGCCGGCTGGCGTCGGTTTAATGGGGCTTTATCAGAACATCATGGGTATGGCTGCTACCTTGGCCGGCTGTGGTATTGGCAATAGTGGTGTACGTCAACTGGCTGCTTCGGCTGATGAAGCCACCACTTTGGCCATTGTGCGCCGCACACTATGGCTATCAAACCTGATCCTCGGCTTGGCCGGCATGATTGTGCTTTGGTTATTACGCGAGCCCGTTGCGCAGTGGGTTTTCGGCGATGTCGCCCATGCGAGAGATGTCGGCTGGCTGGGGCTTGGTGTACTTCTGATGCTTGTAGCCGGCTCGCAAACAGCCTTGCTACAAGGCCTACGCCGTATTGGAGATCTGGCCCGCGTTAAAATCATCAGTGCATTTTTTGGTGCACTCGTGGGCATCCTGCTGTTGTATTGGCTTGGGGTTGCTGGCGTGCTCTGGTTTGTGCTTACCGTCCCCTTAGTCAGCATCGTTGTTGCTTCTTGCTACGCAGCGCGCCTCCCTAAACCTCGGACACCACATGACTGGGTTGCCATCAGCCAGCAATGGCAAGCCATGCTCAAGCTCGGTATCCCTTTCATGACAGCCAGTTTGCTCACCCTGGCGACGCAACTGGTAACAAGATCGATCATCCTGCGCGAACTTGGGTTAGACGCCAGCGGCTATTTCCAAGCAGCCTGGGCCATCTCGATGACCTACATCGGCTTTGTGCTGGGGGCGATGGGTACCGACTATTACCCACGCCTTACGGCCATCATCAAGGATCACCCGCAGGTCTGGAAGCTTGTCAACGAACAAACCGAGATGGCATTACTGCTGGCAGGCCCGATCTTGCTCGCAATGATCACCCTCGCCCCTTGGGTTATCCACCTGCTTTATGCAGCAAGCTTCGAACCGGCGTCGGAGGTGCTGCGCTGGCAGGTTCTCGGCGACATTCTTAAGATCGCGAGCTGGCCAATTGGTTTTATCCTGCTGGCCATGGGGCGTGGCGGCGTCTATATTGGAACGCAATTTACGTGGAACGCTGCCTATCTAGCTACGATTACCTTCGGCATACAGAAGTGGGGACTCGTCATCGCCGGCATAGGCTTCTGGATTGCCTACCTGGTTCTTTTTAGTGTTGGTGCATTTGTGGCATCACGACTGATCGGCTACAAACCTGACAGGCGAAATTGGCAGCAAATTCTGGCGCTGCTGGTTGTTGGGGGACTGATCCTGATTCTTGCAGAACTGGCGCCGGCATGGTCGTATGTAGTTGGAATCCTAGCAACAGTGGGGGTAAGTTTTTATAGCCTAAGGCGGCTGGATGAATTAATTGATGCGCGTGGCTGGATCCGCAAAAGGTGGAGTTTATGAACGTACATACTCTAAAAGAAACCCTGTTTAGCGACTTCGCTTTGCAGCAAATAGAACTTCCGCTAGTGTCGGTTTTGATGCCGGCGTATAACCATCAGCAATTCGTAGAACAGGCGGTAAGGAGTGTTTGGGCACAAACCTACAAAAATATCGAGCTAATTGTCATTGACGATGGATCGAGCGATCGAACCTTGGAGATCCTAAAAAGATTAAGTTTACAGAGCCCAATCTCTATGAAAGTCGATACGCATGCTAATCAAGGCATCTGTCGCACACTCAATAAATGTTTTGATCTTTCCAGAGGCGAGTTGATAGCATTTCTTGCTTCTGATGATCAATATTCTGAGAAATTTATCGAACGCATGGTTGGCGAGTCAAGGTTACACTCAGCCGAGGCAACAGTACTGCATTGTGACGCTATTGGGATTGATGAATATGGCAAAGGGTGTACGAGGGTGAGCGAAGTGCGAAAAATCCCACCTTTGAGAGGTGATGTTTTCTTTAAAATAGCCTATGGTATTGGGTTCATAGTTTCATCTACAATGGTCTTGTCAAGGACGCTAATGAAGGCAACCGGTCCATTTGACGCACTCTTAAAGTCTGAAGATTTTGATATTCACCTAAGGCTCGCACGTCAAGCACGTTTTGTTTACGTGGACGAACCACTTTTCTTTGCACGTAAAGTTTCCGGTAGCCTTGGTTCCAGAAGAGGGCTTTGGTCGGATGACATATTTATTGCCCTTGCAAAGCATGAGGATTATTTGGGGAACTCTTACAAAAAAATTGTAGTATCTCGCCATAAAAATTTAGCGATGGACTTCTATTCTAACATGGACTTGGCCGAGGCCTGGTACCATTTTAAAAAAGCCGTGAAATCTTCCCCCGGTCTTGCAAGCTTGATTATCCCACTTCAACTCATAGTTGGATGTTTTTGCCGCACCCCCCGATGTCTGGCCTTGGCCATTTTGCCCAAGCGTGGCGTTCAATATGCTCGGCGCTGGAAACGAATTTCTATTTCCTATCTAAAAACCAATAAAGAAAAGTTTCTAATGGTATTACGAGCATATATTAGAGCATTACCTAAGCCAGTAAGGAAAACGCTCGGGTACTGCTGGGATTACAACATGCGCGTGTTTCGATGGCGAAGCATTTTGGTCCATGTTCGTGGCAGATCTCTGCACGACCAGTTCGTTTTGTTTGCCTCAGCCATAGCGAGCCCCCTGACCAGTCTTCAAAAACTGGGGCGTTGGCAAGACCCAGTCCTTTTGTGGGATGCAATCGTCCAAGTAAAGGTGATAGGCAACTTCATGCTGCGCCACCACACGGACGATCTTTGGCACGTGCTACCTTCTCGGGAGCACACTGTCCTGACTACTATCCAGAAATACTTGCCCGAAGACGGCATCTTTATCGATGCCGGCGCAAATATCGGCGTTTATACACTGCTGGCTGGACGTCTGGTGGGTGAAAAAGGGAGGGTGATCGCAGTCGAAATGATGCCCGAGACGGCCGACATCCTCCGGCGTCACATCTCCATGAATCATCTCGGAAATGTAAGCGTCGTTCAGAAGGCCCTTGCCGATTCCAGCGGGAAGCACGTCATCGCCCGCGTGATGGGCGGACAGCACGGTCAGGCCAGCATAACATCCGGGGTCGTTGAAGGTGGCGCGGAAGTTCGCGTAGAAACCACCACTATCGCCGACATTCTTGCCGAAGTCGACGACATATCATTGATGAAGATGGATCTGGAAGGCGCCGAGGAACTCGCGTTGGTTGGTGCCGGGGATGCCTTGAAACGTGTCCGCGCGGTTATTTTCGAGGACTGGGGAAATGAACGCCTGTCAGCAATTTTCCGGTCGAAGGGATTTTTGGTCGAACGGCTCGATGGCAACAATTGCCTCGCGTTGAATGAGTCCAAGTGATGACGCGTAACGCAAGGAGAATAGCCATAGTCCTGCCTGATCTGCGGGGTGGTGGCGTTGAGCGCATGCGTATTTATCTTGCGCGTGAGTTTATTGCACAAGGCCATGAGGTCGAGTTCGTTCTCATGCGCGCGTCTGGGGATTTGCTTTCAGCCCTTCCTCGCACGGCAAATGTGATTGATCTGGGCGCGAGCAGGATCATGACCGCTTTCCGACCACTAATCGATTATGTGCTAGAACGGCAGCCTGAAGTGTTGCTTGTGGCAATGTGGCCGTTGACCGTCATCGCAATAATTGCCGCCAAAGTTGCCGGCTACAAAGGCCGCATTATTGTTAGTGACCATGTCGCGCTCTCCAAGAGTCCGCAGGCTAGAAACTGGATTCGCAGAATAGGATTGTCTATCACCACTGGACTGGCCTATCGCCTCGCAGATGTCCGTCTCGCCGTGTCGACTGGTGTTGCTGATGACTTGGCAAGGCTGTCGCGGATACCGCGCCGTCAATTTGAGGTCGTCTACAACCCTGCGGCGCTCGGTGATCAGGCATTAGTACCCGCACAAGCGCCCCCCCCAATACCTGGCTGCGAAAAATTGATTCTTTCAGTTGGTAATCTCAAACTTCAGAAAGACCAAGCCACATTGATCAAGTCATTCGCATTAATTCCGCGAAAGCGAGGTGTGCATTTGCTGATCCTTGGTGAGGGAGATCAGCGGCGGAGTATGGAAAGATTGATTGACAATCTAGGGCTGCAGGGACGTGTTCATCTTCCTGGTTTCGTCACCGACACCCGTCCCTACTTCGAGGCAGCTGATCTGTTCGTGCTCTCATCCAAGTGGGAGGGTTTCGGGAACGTTATCGTCGAGGCACTGGACTGTGGTGTCCCGGTAGTTAGCACGGACTGTCCGCATGGCCCAGGCGAGATACTTGAAGGTGGAAAGTATGGTCACCTGGTGGCAGTGGGCGATGTCGAAGCTTTAGCGCAGGCCATCGAAGAGGCTCTTTTGGGCCAGCATGACAAAGAATCCCTCAAGCGGCGAGCTGCCGACTTCGGCTTAAGCCTCATTGCTGCGCAGTACCTAAGGCTTATGTTCCCAGGCCATGAAACGAAATACGATGAAAATTAAGAAAGCTATTCGAAAAATTTTACTCAAGCTTCCCCCTTGGAGGGCTTTCGATCGCATCGTTGCTCTGGCGTACTTCTGGATTGCGCATCATCGTCTTCCATCACGGAAAAGCGGTCTGTTCAATGATTTCCTTTTCTACCTCAAAACTTCTGTTGAGATGGAGCGCCCATTACGGCAGTGCGTTTCAGACAAGGATCTAGTCAAGATTTTCTATCGTGGTATTTTTCAGGAAGAGCTTGCGCCCCGGACACTGGCTAAATTCAAAGATTTTGGGTCATTCATGAAGGCCGATCTCCCGGATGTTTGTATTTTGAAGCCGGCACATTTATCGGGTTGCATCTTCATTGATGCCGGCAAGTCATCACTTTCATTGGAACAGCTCGATCGTGTGCGAGCTTGGTTCAACAGGAATCTTTATGATGACATAGGCCGCGAGCGTAACTACAGGCTTTTGGAGCCCTCCGTAATCTGTGAGGAGGTCGTAGCAGGGAAAAATGAGGTTCGTGATTACAAGATATTTTGTTATCGGGGGGAACCCCGACTGATTCAGGTCGATGTCGATAGACACACAACCCATAAGCGCAGGCTCTACACAGTGGACTGGCAACCACTGCCATTCCAATATAACAAACCGCTTGCAGAGGTAGAACCCCAACCCGAAGTGCTTGGTCGTGCGCTTGAACTTGTACGGCGTATTGCCGGCTATTTTGAGTTCATCAGGGTGGACACGTACATCATTGGTAAGCGCGTTTATCTGGGTGAACTGACAAGCGTTCCGGAAAACGCACATGGCCGATTTGAGAACAAAGAGGCCGACCGCATGTTCATGGATATGCTTATTTCTGATTTGGCGCAACCAAAATAAGCCATATGAGGCAACAGAAAATCTTTTTGAATGTAAATGGTTGCCGAGTGAATCCTGTATGAGCGGCGGCATACTTTATATCTCATACAGTGGGATGCTCGAGCCCTTGGGTCAGTCACAAGTTCTGGCCTATCAGGAACGCCTGGCAACCAAGCACCGTATTCATTTAATTAGTTTTGAACGTGCAGAAGATTGGGCACACATTAAACAGCGTGAGGAAGTTGCCCGCCGAATCAAATCGGCAGGTATTGATTGGCATCCGCTTCGCTACCACAAGCGGCCCTCTGGCTTGGCAACCGCTTGGGATATTTTGGCCGGAACCTTTGCCGGTTTACGCCTGGTTCGTCGTCACAGGTTGGAGATTGTGCATGCGCGCAGCTATGTGCCTTCGGTCATCGCACTCGTGCTAAAAAAGCTGTTTGGTCTTAAGTATATTTTTGACATGCGTGGCTTCTGGGCAGACGAGCGAGTGGATGGTGGGTTGTGGCCCAGTGGCGGAAGCTTGTATCGGGTAGCCAAATGGTTCGAACGACGATTTATGTTGAATGCAGATTGCGTGGTGTCGCTGACCCAGGCGGCAGTTGACGAGATGCGCACGTTTCCCTACCTTCAAGGGCGCATGCCCCACTTTGAAGTTATCACCACCTGTGCCGATCTAGAAGTGTTTAAACCAACTGAGGGCAACCCATCGGGTCTGCCGACTGACCGACCCTTCACATTGGGCTATGTGGGTTCGGTGGGCGTCTGGTATCTATTCGATGAAACCTTGCGCTGTTTCAAATTACTGCGGGAGCATTTGCCGGACGCTCGCCTGCATATTTTCAACCGTGGCGGACACGACTACATCCGGGATCGCATGCAAATCCAAAATATCGATCCAGAATCCGTACATATTGAAACGGCCGACCATGCTGGGGTTTCTCGTGCCATGGGGCAGATGGATGCCGGCATTTTCTTCTACAAGCCTGCTTACTCAAAAAAGGCTACAGCCCCTACCAAGCTTGGCGAATTCCTGGGTTGTGGCATACCCTGTCTTTCGAATATCGGTGTGGGTGACATGGATACCATTCTACAAAGCCAGCAGGTTGGTCTCGTAGTAAATAATTTTGACGAATTTGCAATGCGCGAGGCAATTAATCGTCTGCTGCAACTCGTTAATGAGCCCGATATAAAGACACGCTGTCGTCAAGTCGCGATACGATTTTTTTCGCTGGAATTCGCTGTGAAATCTTACGGGCAGATTTATCATGAGTTAGGCGCCGCGAAGTTATGAGTCTGCTTCGACCAAGCGTATTGTTTCTGACAAAATACGCACGTAACGGTGCGAGCAGCCGCTACCGGACCTTTCAATATATCCCTTGGCTCGAACAGGAGGGGATTGATTGTAAGATTAGTCCATTTTTTGACGAAGCTTACCTAGGCAATCGCTACCGATCTGGTCGTGGACATGTAATGGATATTTTGCGGGCTTTTTTTTATAGAGTGTCGGCCTTGATAACTGCGCGTCATTTTGACCTGGTAGTGATTGAGAAAGAATGCATTCCTTATTTTCCAGCATTACCTGAGTATTGGTTGCGTTTGCTTGGCGTGCCCTATGTGCTTGATTACGATGATGCACTTTTTCATCAATACGACCAGCACCGTAGCACATGGGTACGTTACCTACTTGGCAAAAAAATTACCCATGTAATGCGTGGCGCGCATCTAGTTGTAGTGGGTAATGCCTATCTAGCTAACTATAGCAAAGGCGCAGGTGCCACTAGGATCGAGATCATCCCAACTGTCATCGATCTAGAACGCTATACAATACCATATTTAAGATTAGCGTCGGATTCGCCTTTCATCATCGGCTGGATCGGCTCTCCTTCAACAGCCAAATACCTGCAAGCGATTGCCCCTGCCTTAGCTGATGTATGTGCAAAAGGTAGGGCCATTGTGCGGCTAATTGGCTCGGGGGCGATCGATCTTCCAAACGTACCTATTGAAGTATTACCATGGAACGAATCTACTGAAGTACAAGAGCTCAATCGATTTGATGTGGGAATCATGCCGCTCTCCGATGAACCCTGGGAGCATGGCAAATGTGGCCTCAAGCTAATTCAGTACATGGCAAGTGGACTGCCAGTCCTAGCATCGCCTGTTGGGGTGAATTCTGAAATCATTGAACAAGGTTTAAATGGATATTTAGCTAAAACGCATACCGATTGGATACAGGGGTTAAATGCACTTTTAAGCGACAAAGCCCTGAGCCGGCGCATGGGTCAAGCCGGTCGAAAAAAAATAGAAAGTGAATATTCATTACAGGTCACGGGGCCAAGGTTAGCAACTTTGATCAAAAATATAGCTGCCGAGCAAAAGTTCTAGGTTATGATACTTATTCAAAGTTGGCAGGTATTTTTTAGCGCGCCAAGTTTTGAGCAAGCCATCATAAATTCGCATTTAATAACATATTCAGACTTAGTCTTTATGCCTATCGAGACTCTAAGCTAGCTCGGCTAGACTCCTAATTATGATCACCTACTGGATTATGTTCATATTGTCGGCTGGTGCAGCCTTGTTTGAAGGCAGCAGTAAGATGCGGCGTATCAATGGCGGCTGGATTGCGCTTTGGATCATCTTGACTCTCTTGATCGGTTACCGATTTGAGGTCGGTGGTGACTGGGGTAATTATCTTAGGCATTATTACGATATTTTTTATCTTTCACTATCTGAAGCTCTGAGCAGAGGTGACCCAGCTCATGGCTTACTCAACTGGATATCCAGCCAACAGGATTGGGGGGTATTTGGCACTAATCTGATTTACGGGGCGGTATTTTCGTATGGGTTGATTGCGTTCTGTCGCAATCAGCCGCGCCCGATGCTCGCACTTTTAGTTGCAGTACCTTATCTAGTGATTGTGGTGGCAATGGGTTACTCGCGACAGGGTGTTGCAATCGGGATCGTGATGCTAGGATTGATTGCCCTCGCACAAAGAAAAACCCTCAAGTTTGTTTTGCTGATTGGCATTGCGGCACTATTCCATAAATCCGCGGTGATTCTGCTGCCGATTTCCATCATGACCAACATGCTGCGCAAGTCTATTTTTACGGCGCTTTGGGTGGGCGGCACAATGGTCTTAATGTATCTCCTCTTATTGGCTGAGTCTGCCGATAGCCTAGTTAAAGGTTATATTGTAGCCGAGTATAACTCTGAGGGTGCCCTGATTCGCGTGATGATGAATGCGGTGCCGGCTTTGCTGTTTCTGTGTTACCGCCGAAATTTTAATCTGCAACCAGAAGAAAAAGCCCTATGGACCTGGATGTCTGTGATGGCGTTGGTGTTCATCCTGCTGCTTGCCGTTTCACCTTCATCCACGGCGGTTGATCGAGTGGCGCTTTATTTCATTCCAATCCAGCTGTATGTGTTTTCTCGATTGCCCGACGCGGTGGCGAGGGGCCAGCACCAAAAGGCCATTAGTTTTCTCGTGGTGGCGTATTATGCCGCGGTGCTGTTTGTCTGGCTGAATTTCGCCACCCATTCAAAATACTGGATTCCCTATCAGTTTTATCCGCTTGTAAATTGATGCAGCCCAAGGTCATTATCGCAATCAACACGGCTTGGAACCTGGTGAATTTTCGGGTTGGGTTAATGCAGTCAATTCAGGCCGCAGGCTATGAGGTGGTGGCGGTCTCGCCCTATGATGAGTATGCTCAGGACCTAGCGGCTTTCGGCATTCGGCACGAGGTGGTGCCGATGGATAACCGCGGTACCAATCCAATTAAAGATTTGGCACTTTTTCTACGTATGCTATTGCTGCTCAGGCGCGAGAAGCCGGTTGCTTATCTGGGCTACACCATCAAGCCGAACATTTATGGTTCACTTGCTGCCAAAGTCTTGGGCATACCGGTTATCAATAATATCTCGGGCCTGGGGGCCACGTTCATCAAACAAAGCTTGGTGACCACACTCGTTAAATTGCTTTATCGGGTCGGGTTATACAAGTCGGCAAAGGTGTTTTTTCAAAACGAGGATGACCGTCAATTATTTATTGATTCAGCATGCGTGCAAGCTTGCATAACCGACCTGTTGCCAGGCTCCGGAATTAATCTCAAGCATTTTTGTCCGGCACCCTTTCCGCTAGGGCCAACCCCCTTTCGCTTTCTCTTAGTTGCGCGCATGCTTTGGGATAAAGGGGTGGGCGAATATATTGATGCCGCCAGAAGTATTCGTCACCTGTATCCGCAGGCCGAGTTTTGTCTGTTGGGTTTTGTGGACGTATTAAATCCAGAAGCCATCTCACTGGCCGAAGTTGAGCTTTGGTCCAGGGAGGCCGGTATTCGTTATCTTGGGGTAGCCAGGGATGTACGCCCGCATATCGAAGAGGTGCATTGTGTTGTATTGCCCTCTTACCGCGAAGGCACACCAAGAGCACTGCTAGAGGCCGCCGCCATGGGCCGACCACTGATTGCAACCGATGTGCCGGGATGCCGAGAGGTTGTTGAGCATGGCGTTAACGGATACCTGTGCCAGGCGCGTAGTGCAAAAGATTTAGCAGACAAAATGTCGTTGATGCTGGAAAATTCATATGAGGTACATCGCGCTATGGGCCAAGCAAGCCGCGCAAAAGTGGAGCGCCAGTTTGATGAAAAAATTGTTATCGAAAAATATCTCGCTGCCATTCACCAAGTAACCAATAGCCGCTAGCGCCGTTTCGTCGTGCTAGCGTCTCATAAGCGCTCGTCCCACCAGTATCTACATTGGGTTGAGTTTATCGGCATTTATTTCGCTGTTTCGGCTCATAATCCGTTGCAGCGTTTTATAATCTTTTAAGTTTTCGTTTTAGGAAATTGTATGTATCAAACACACAAAATTGGCATCATCGGTCTCGGTTATGTTGGTCTACCATTGGCGGTAGAATTCGGCCAGTTTTATGAAACCATCGGCTTTGATATCAATCAGCCGCGTATCGATGAATTAAAACGGGGCCTTGATAGCACGCTTGAGACCACAAAAGAGGAGTTGGCCGCGGCCACCTTGCTTACCGTGACCTATCAACTTTCTGATCTGGCTCTGTGCAATTTTTATATCGTAACAGTGCCGACGCCAATTGATGAATATAAGCGCCCAGATCTTACCCCGCTTGAGCGGGCATCAGAATCTGTCGGCAAGGTGCTTAAAAAAGGCGATATCGTTGTTTATGAGTCAACTGTTTACCCGGGGGCGACGGAAGAGGTGTGTGTTCCCATTCTAGAACGCATCTCCGGATTAAAGTTTAACCAAGACTTCTTTGCCGGTTATAGTCCTGAGCGGATTAACCCGGGCGATAAGGAGCATCGCCTGACAACAATCAAGAAAGTGACGAGTGGCAGTACACCTGAAGTCGCCGAGATGGTAGATCAGCTCTACCAAAGTATCATTCTGGCCGGCACCTATCGGGCCCCCAGCATAAAAGTGGCTGAGGCGGCCAAGGTGATTGAGAATACGCAGCGTGACTTAAATATTGCGCTTATGAACGAACTGGCCATTATTTTCCATAAACTGGGCATTGACACCTTGGATGTATTGCAGGCGGCAGGCACCAAGTGGAATTTCTTGCCCTTTAGGCCTGGGCTGGTGGGTGGGCACTGTATTGGTGTGGATCCCTACTATCTGACACATAAGGCAACGGCTGTGGGTTATCACCCCGAGGTCATTCTCGCTGGTCGGCGCATCAATGACAACATGGCGGGCTGGGTGGTTGACGAGGTGGTCAAGCTCATGTTGAAGCAACAGGTCAATGTGCTAAATGCTAAAATTTTAGTACTCGGCCTAACCTTTAAAGAGAATTGCCCTGACCTTCGCAATACCAAGGTGATCGATCTCATTCGTGGTCTCGAGAATTATCATGCAAAAGTCGATGTGTATGACCCGTGGATTAATGTCGACGAGGCCAAACATGAGTACGGAATCAGCTGCCTGCGTGAGTTGCCCATCAATGGCCAGTATGATGCCATTGTGCTAACGGTTTCGCACCGTCAGTTTGTCGCCTTGGGCGAACAGGCACTGCGGGGCTTGGGTCGTCCTGGTGCAGTGCTTTATGATGTTAAAAGCATCTTGCCCGTAGGTGCGGCGGATGGCAGGCTCTAAGTTAAAGCTGCGTCATTAATTACCATACGGTCATTCTTAGAGTTGTTATCAATCATGAGTGATGCGTGATTCAGCATGCTACTGTCTGAGCTGGCCTTGTTCCTGATCTCCCCGCTGAGTGTGGCAATCCTGCTGCTCTTCTTGGGGCTCTTGAGCTTACTTACTAATAGAAAGCTGTCCGCCCGATTTTTGATCAGCTTCACGCTTGTCTGGCTCTGCTTCTGGTCGCTACCAATCACCAACCATTGGTTTTCCGAGCGGGTGATGCAAGCATACCCTTACTCACCCCCGGAGCGCTTGCCACTGGCCCAAGCCATTGTGGTATTAGGCGGCGGGATCAAACCCGCCAACACAATCTACCCGCAGCCCGATATGAATGCGAGTGCCGATCGTGTATGGTTTGCGAGTCAACTATTTCAGGCCCAAAAAGCACCACTGATCCTGCTTGCTGGTGGATTAACCCCCGAAGGTAGCCTGTATACAGAGGCTGAGGCGATGCGGCTCTTATTGTTGGCGCTTGGGGTCCCCAATAGGGCAATAGTCTTAGAAAAAATAAGCTTGAACACGCATCAAAATGCCACATTAAGTTATCGCTTATTGCATCAGCGTGGCATTAACCATATTTTGCTGGTGACCTCAGCAATGCACATGCAGCGTGCCGAAATAGAATTTAAGCGCCAAGGGTTTGAAGTGACCCCTGCCGCGACGGACTATGATATTGAACCCATGCTGGGTTTAAAGCCCTACCTACCCAATGCCTCGGCCTTACATCGCAATAACCAAGCTTTAAAGGAGCTGGTAGGCCAACTTGTCTCCGCTAGTAATATACCGCCTACTTAAATAACTTTTGTGCCTTAGTTGGCGAAGCGAAGGGTACGCTCACACATCTCATTTCCACTGTATTTAGCCGTTGACCGTAATCGCGTGCCGGCGTCTCATGAGATTCGCCAGCTAGCGTGACCCAGACAAAATACAGTGCCGTATCAATCTCATCCCAGCATAAGCACCCTCACTTTTTTGGACGGTTTGCTGTAATAAAATTTTTGCATTCATAATATTTTAAACCTATAATAAATTAATAACGTTATTAAACGATATATTTAATATCATTAAAAATCAAATATGATAATATCAGAGCAAATTCGTGCAGCTAGACAACTGGTCAAAATTACTGCAGAGATACTCGCAGAAAAATCGGGGGTCGGCGTTGCAACCATCAGGCGATATGAGTTAATGAGCGGCATCCCATCGGGTAATGCGAGATCTATAGATGCCCTTCAGAAGGCCCTAGAGTCTTTAGGTGTTGAGTTTATTGGTACCCCAGAGGATGGCCCAGGGGTCAGATTAGTAAAAAAATGATCAATTCCGGCATGCGCGCCATTCACCGATGAAGTGATATGCCCTAGTTTAGTAATTTTTCAAAAAGATCGACTTAATGGAGAGGTGACAGTCTCATGCTTAAATCCAAACGGACGGGGGGTCCCAGAACTGTGGCGGGTAAATTGGCAGCATCTAAAAATGCTACCAAGATGGGCATGTATAGCCAAAGCTATATTCTGCCGGACGAGAATGAGCAGGATTTTAATGATCTCTACGCACAATACATGTTGGATTTTTCGCCGCAAGATGTAGCCGAAAGTGCCATGGTGCATGACCTTGTAGTGATCACCTGGAAGAAGCTGCGTCTGCAGCGCCTGCAACATGGCAAGCTCTTGAGCGACCTTAAACAGCCGATTCAGATGTATGAGCTTTACCAATACAAGATTGAGCTAAAAGAAGGTTGCGAGTGGCTGCTCGAGGACTTGTCGATTGTGACCAATGACTACGTAAATAACTTTCTGGCCATCCTTAAGTATCATCAGAAACTGCCCACCAAGAAGTTGACCGTGGCGCAGATAGAAAGTCTAGCTGCCGACTGTCCCGCCTGTGTCCCGGAGATCTTTAAGCTAGCCCATGAATTTTTTGATTACAATGAGGCTGACTTTACGTTCCTGCAGTTGTGTCGCCTGCAGTCGGTTAAGTTTGGCACCGGCGAGTATTTTGTCAATGACGCGATGCCGCGGCTGTATGAGAAGTCCTTGCAGGTAGTGTCGGTGGCTAAGCAAATTGGTGCATTAAGAGCCGCCTTCAAGTCGATCAAGGAAGCGCGGCTCATTAATACAATGGCCAGTGAGGGCCTTTCTCGCCCGACCGAGGACCTTAATCGTCAGTTTTTCAGGGCACTGGGCGAGCTGCGCCGGCAACAAAAGTGGCGCAAGGAAATGCGCGTGGTCGATGTCGAGCAGGTGATGGAATAAAAAAATCATTTTTACAAAACGGACAAGTTCTCATTTAGAATTTGGCTGGTTTGAATCCAATAGTTAAAACCCAAACGTTAAATCCACTCGCATGAATCCACGCTAGCTTCCGCTAGACTAAACTACCGCGATGCTGCCAGGGCTTATGAAGCCCTTATTCTGACCAGAGCATCTATCTGTCCGGCCCAGCACAAGCAGTCAGCGCGATACGCTAACTGGTTGCCGCGGGTGTGTAATAAAGCGTGTAGCGACGGGGTTAATAAACTAGGGAAGAAACTTGCCTGCAAATGCCACTTGGCCAGTGCCGTCTAGGCATAATAGGCTAGCCCATCACGACGGGCGGCACATCCACTAGTAGCTTACTTGCGACTTCTTAATAGTAATGCGTTGCAGGCGCGTGACCATGAGGCAGTAGCCTACCAGCGTGACTACGAATCCATAGAACAAGACATAATCCGGCGTATGCAGGTACGCGGCAAGCAAAGCGATCCCCACAAAAACCGCTTGCAACGCAATCATCATCAGCACCGCACTCCTCAGCGGGTAACCGATGTCTAAAAGCAGATGGTGCAGGTGATCCCGCCCTGCGGCCATCGGACTCTTGGACTCGAATAAACGCATCACCATCACCCGAGCCATGTCCATCAGTGGCAGCGCGATCACCCATACGCAGGTGATGGGGTGGACGGTAGTCCGCACTTCTTGGCTAAGGTTAATGGACAAGGTGGTGAGAAAAAAAGCAATCATCATGCAGCCCGCATCTCCGAGGAAGACTCTGGCGGGCTTATCCGGATTAAATCTAAAATTAAGCAACAAGAAAGCCAGGATGGCGCTTATAAATATCAGCGAGGTCTGCAGATGGTAGGTATCACTAGTCAAGATAGAAAGCCAAACAAATCCAATGCTGCTCATTAATGCAATACCAGCGGCCAACCCATCCTTACCATCTATCATATTGATGGCATTTATTGTGCCCACCAGCGCGATGACTGTAAACAGGGGCTGTATAGAAGCCGGCAATAGAATGTTTCCAGTACCCAGCAGGTCGCCTAAATAAGTCACCTTCATGCCTCCCAACAGAACAACATAAAACGCAGCGAGGCACTGGGTAAGGAGTTTAGTGCGCGCTTTGACCCCCAAAAAGTCATCTGCCAGGCCTATCAACATGACACCCGTCATCGTCGACATGAGCGCTTGATGATCTTTATTCCAAATAGCAAACTGGTCATCCATGATAACCATTGTTAAAAAGATAGACAAGCCGCCAACCAAAGGCGTTGGGCTTGTATGCAATTTTCTGGCGTTGGGGGTGTCGACTAAGCCAATCCGCTGCGCTAACACTTCGAGCACATTAAGAAAAAGAAGCGTAAAGCAGAAGCTAACAATCATGTAGCTTAGGTTCTGAAACATACTTGATACTTATAAATTAAAATATAGTTCTATTTTAACAGTAAAACTATATCCACTAAAATGCAATTCAACGCTTTTAAACATGGCGCTGATGTTTTACGCCAATAATCCGTAATAATCATTTTTAAAAACACAATATTGATAGCCTGCTTTTTTAAAGTTATAGTATCCTTATCAAAAATCCAATAATAGTTTCAATCATAAGGATAAATTAATGGCTGAAGTACGTCCCGTACTCATCATTATTGATGATGACCCACTCATTACCGATACCTTGCACTATGTGCTGAGTAAACACTTTGATGTGTGCGTAGCTGATTCGCGCGCGCAGGCTAAAAGCTTATTAAGGCAATTAGATGAGCCGCCTGCGTTGGCTTTAGTTGATTTGGGCTTGCCGCCAACTCAGCATAAGCCTGATGAAGGCTTTCAGATGATTGGTGAATTGCTGGCACATTCGCCAAGTATGAAAATTCATGTACTGTCTGGGCAAAGCGATGATGTGAATGTGAAACATGCGCTGGCTTTAGGTGCGCTAGATTTTATCCCCAAGCCTTGCGATGTTGATAAGCTAAAAGAGCTACTTTTAAACTCATTAAAAGTACAAAGTGTTGAGTTAACCGAGCAAGCGCAAACCGAAAAGACCGAAGACAAAAACGGCGGCATGATAGGTGAAAGTTTGCCTATGCAAACTTTGATTATGCAAATCCGTCAATTTGCTGATTCGCCTTTTCCCGTGTTGATTGAGGGTGAGTCAGGGTCAGGCAAAGAGCGCGTAGCCAACAATTTTCATCGTTTTAGCAAGCGAGCTAAAGCGCCGTATTTGTCGATTAACTGCGCGGCTATTTCACCCATGCTGGCCGAATCTATTCTGTTTGGTCATGCAAAAGGTGCGTTCACGGGCGCTAATAATTCCAATACAGGTTATTTTGAAGATGCCATTGAAGGCACGCTTTTCTTAGATGAAATCGGCGAGTTACCGCTAGAAATGCAGGCCAAATTATTGCGCGTTTTAGAAAATGGCGATTACACTCGCGTAGGTGAAACCCAGGTGCGCAAAAGCAAAGCTCGCGTGGTCGCGGCAACCAATAGAGATTTGCGTGCCGAAGTGCGTGCTGGTAAATTTAGATCCGATTTATATCATCGATTAAGTGTGTTTGCCGTTAAAGTGCCGCCATTACGCGATTTGGGAGAAGATAGCCTAATTTTGTTGCAACACTTTAATGATTTTTATGCACGTGAAACGAGTCAACAATCGTTTAAGTTAGATGCAAAAGCACAATCGCGCTGGCTCAGTTATCACTTTCCTGGCAACGTGCGAGAGTTGCGAAATATCATCATTCGTTTAATTGCCAAGTATGCTGGGCAAACCGTTAATGAAGTTCAGCTTTCAGCCGAGTTAGATTTATCGCGCCAAAATGAGATTGATGGTGTCCCAACCGTCAGTAATAACGGTGATTTATCGGGTTATGCGCTGCAACATTTACAAAACGAAGCCAATGTTAATTTAGACCAAGTATTAAAATCTTGGGAAAAAGCCTATGTAGAAGCGGCAATGAAAATCACACACGGCAATTTAAGCCAAGCAGCGAAAATGCTGGGTATTAATCGCACTACGTTGTATAGCCGCATTCAACTACAAGAAGAGAAATAATTGTAAAAATGATGTTTTTATAACATGTACTACGCCCACTTTGGTTTAAAAGAGCCGCCATTTAAAATCACCCCCAATACCGAAGTTTTTTATACGGGCGGCAAGCGTGGCGCTGTTTTAGATGCTTTAATCTACGCCATTTTGAATGGCGAAGGCATTATCAAAGTGGTGGGCGAAGTAGGTAGCGGCAAAACCATGTTGTGCCGTATGTTGCAAACCATATTGCCAGAAAAAATTGAGAGTATTTATCTGGCCAACCCTAGTGTTGCGCCAGAAGATATTTTGCATGCCATTGCGTTTGAGTTGCAATTAAAGCTACCTAAAAACGCCGATCGCTTAAAGGTGATGCAGGTATTGCAAAGCCATTTGTTGGCACGTCATGCAGCGGGTAAGCAAGTCGTTATTTTTGTAGAGGAAGCGCAAGGTATGCCGTTGGCTACCTTGGAAGAAATTAGATTGTTGTCAAATTTAGAAACCAATCACGATAAATTATTACAAATTGTGTTGTTTGGTCAGCCTGAGTTGGATGACAATTTAAACCAAACCCATATTCGGCAGTTGCGCGAACGCATTACGCATAGTTTTAATTTAGCGCCACTTCAGCCAAAAGAGATTAGCGAATATCTTATGTTTAGACTTCGCGCCGCAGGTTATTTTGGGCCACATCTTTTTACAAAATCAGCTATTAATAGCATCGCCTCATCAGCGCAGGGTTTGGTTAGGCGAGTGAATATTCTGGCAGATAAAGCCTTGCTGGCTGCTTTTGCTGATAATGTTTACCAAGTGACACAAAAGCAAGTAAGCGCGGCCATTAAAGATAGCGAATTTGGAGCCGAAAAAGCCAAGCTAAACTCTAAACCATCGCAAATATTAATGTGGCTGGGTTTGTTGCTATTTGGCTTGGTGTGCGGCTATTGGTTAAGTACTATGTTGCAAAAGCCTGCTGTTAAAGCTATCGCGTCAGCGCTTAAACAACCATCGTCTGTTGAAGCGCCAATTGCAGTAAAGCCAACTGAATTTAAGCAGGGCATGGCTTTGCAGTCAGTAGAAACGATATTAAATCGCCGTTTAGCGGTGACAGAAAATTGGTTGGCCAAACAACCGCCCACAACGGTGAGTATTCAAGTATTGGGTGGTTACAGCGATAAGCAAGTGTTGGAGGATTTAGACCGCTTAAGCCAGCAGGTTGAGTTGGATAATTTATACGTTTATAGACACTCTATCGCTATCAAAGGTGTCGTAACTCGGCCTTTTTTAACGGTTTTATATGGCAGTTTTGCTAATCGGCTTGAAGCCATGAAAGCACTTAAAAATCTACCGGCTGAGATTCAGAAAAATCAGCCGCAGCTTCGCACTGTTGCTGGCATTCTTAAAGAAAAACAAAAAGCTCTGTAACACTAAACATTTATAACCTTAACTTATAAATGAATCAAGCGCTTAATATTGCAATTAAGCCCAGTATATGCGATAAAATAAGGTATGTGGTTATCAGAGAGCAGGCGCGACGTGCACAACAAAAAGAGTCAAACACTCAAAGCTAGATTAAGTATCTTGTTAGCAATTAGTATGGTTGCCGTTGCTTGCTCAAATCAATCAAAAATACCTACCTCAAAAGGCCATATAGATGGTAATTTGTCAGCAGAGCAAAATAGCCACGCGGCAATTCAACCAACTGCCAACATAGCGCCTATTCCAAAAACCATTCGTAGCAACCCACAATTGCCAGTGCCTAAAGCCACTGCAAAGTTGCAAACCTACACTGTAGTAGTAAACGAAGTGCCAGTAAAAGAGATTTTGTTTGCACTGGCGCGTGAGAGCAAGCTTAATATTGATATTCACCCCGGTATTCAAGGCCGCGCAACACTCAACGCAGTGGATCAAACCTTACCTGCCATTTTAGAGCGCTTGGCTAAACAAGTCGATTTAACCTACAAAATGGAAAACAATGTACTCTATATTGCACCAGACCAGCCCGTATTGCGTATCTACAAAGTGGATTATGTAAATATCAACCGCGATACTAAAGGTTTTATTGGCGCGGCGGCTGAGATTTCTAGTACTGGCCAAAGCGCTAGCACGGGTGCAAATGCTGCTACCAACACAACCAGCAGTGGCAACGGCGCTAATAACAGCTCGCGAACTTCTGTTGATAGCAGCTCCAAAAACCACCTTTGGGAATCCTTAATTCAAAACCTTAAAGAATTGTTAGCAGAAACCGACAAAGAAGTGATTGTGACGCGGTTTGGCTCTACAACTGAATCTAGTGCGCAAAATGTAGGAGCAAATGCAACGCCAGTCCCTTTGGCGGATGCTACAAAAGCGGTGGCTGAAGAGCGTAACCAACAACGCTCAGAATATAAAACCCTATTCGCGGCAAATGTAATTGCCAACCCAGAAACAGGTGTTATTAGCGTGCGCGCCACTAATAAACAGCATGAAAAAGTGCAAGAGTTTATTGATAGGGTGATGGGTAGTGCAAAACGCCAAGTATTGATTGAGGCCACCATTGTTGAAGTTCGTTTGAGTGATAGTTTTCAGGCGGGCATTGATTGGAGTCGTTTAAATAATAGTTTGAGCAGCAGTGGTTTTCAGTTTCAGCAAACGTTAGGGCCAAATAGCACTTTTGGCGATAATGGTGCCCTTACTGGTGCTGGCGTAAATGCCTTAGGTGCCACAACCACCGCTGGGTTTGTGGCGGGCTATTTAAATCCAGTAAGCAAAATTGGCAACATAGCGTCTTCGATTACTTTGCTAAAACAGTTTGGCGACACAAAGGTATTATCTAGCCCTAAATTGATGGTGTTAAACAACCAAACAGCAGTGCTAAAAGTGGTGGATAACTTAGTGTATTTCACTGTGCAGGCGCAAATTTCGCAAGCAGGCGGAAACGGCGGTCAAAATTTACAATCCTTTACTACCACGCCTAACACGGTGCCTGTTGGCGTGGTGATGAGTGTGACACCACAAATTAATGAAGGTGGCGATGTGAATGTGAATGTTCGCCCCACTATTTCGCGTCAGGTTGATCAAGTAGAAGACCCAAATCCCGCGTTTAGAGACCCAGTCTCTGGTGTAAAACGTGTAGAAAGCTTTGTGCCAGTGATTCAAGTGCGCGAGATGGAGTCGTTGCTACAACTCAAAAGCGGCAATACCGCCATTTTGGGTGGTTTAATGCAAGATGAAATCTTTAAAAATACCGACAAAGTCCCAGGTTTGTCGAATATTCCTGGCTTGGGTAAACTATTTACAGGCAAAAATGATGCAAACCGTAAAACCGAATTGGTGATTTTTTTACGTCCAACGGTAATTACCAATGCCAGTTTGGAAAGTGATGAGCTGCTAACCTATAAACAATATCTGCCAGCGCAACAATTACAAAACGCGCTGGAAGAGGCGAATTGATCCGTGCCTATCAGACAGACTAATCAATGAGTTTACTTATTAAAGCATTAGATAAAGCCCAAGAAGAGGCACAGACGGCTAAAGGTAAGAAGAAAGCTAAGCAATCTGATGCAGATGCTCAGCTTGAAAATAATACTGAACATAAGCGTCAACCAACTGCGTTAAGTCTTACACCTGCTCAACCACATCTAAACTCAGTCTACACCAAAAGCAACGCCGCATCAGAAAAAATCTCAGCCGCCAATGCGTTAGAATTTGAGTTGTCACCCAATATTAAAGCAGATCTTAATGCAGTGGATACGCAAAAGCTAGCCTACGACAATTTGCCAGCTGACTCAGTTAGCAAGGCTTTTGCGCCTAGCAAAGACAAGGCTGTCAATGCTGCAGATGCCAACACAAATACCTCTAAAATTGATACTGCTAATACCGATGCATCTAAGACAAGTGCAGCCAATGTATTCGCCGCAAAGCGCATTGAAGCCAATCATCAAAACTTTAAATTAGCCTTTATAGTGGGTGTTGGCGTGGTTGTGTTGTCAGTCATAGGCGCCTACTTTTATCAACCAGCCGATAGCGGATCTGATTCAACATTTTTAGCGCAGCGCCCTGTAAAGCCTGCACCTGCCTCAGAGTCTGCAAAAGAGTCTGATCAATTGCAGTTAGCTGAAATGGCGTCTTTATCAGAGAATAATTCAAGCAGAAATATTACTTCTACAAGTGAGAGTTCTGAAACTTTAGCCGCTGAAGTTGTTTTATCTGACTCTAAAGCGCCGCAAAACAATACCGATGCTTTTCAAGCAGCTCCGAATAAATTAGCAAAAGCGCGATCGGCAATAAATACACTACGATTGGCGAAAAACGAGAAAGCGTTTGATGGGTTTGACTCAGAAAGTCAACCTATTCGTCCTTTAAAAAAGACAGATCAGTTTGAAGCGGATAGAGCAAGTACCGCACAAATTGCCTCAAAAAGTGCATCGATTCGGGTATCAAAAACTACAGAGCAGTCAGTTGTAAATCCAGTTTTAATGCGGGCATACGATGCTTATAATGCGGGTAACGATACTGATGCGATTAAGCTTTACAAGCAAGTATTGCAGCGTGATATGCGCAACGTGGATGCACTATTAGGTTTGGGCGCCATTGCGCAAAGGCAAGGGCGCCTGCATGATGCAAATGGCTGGTATGGCAAAGTGCTAGAGCTTGAACCTAAAAATACCATCGCGCTTAACTTTAGCTTGGCTGAAAATTTAGATAATCAAGCGCCAGCTGGTGTTAACAATGAAAGTCTTATTAAAAATATGCTGGCTAAACAGCCTGATGATGCCAGCTTGTACGCCACATTGGGTAACTTCTATGCGGATTCAAACCAATGGTCTTCCGCTCAACAAGCTTATTTTGATGCTTATCGGCTTAATGCTAGTGCGGATAATGCTTTTAACTTGGCAATTAGTTTAGATCAATTGAGCAAACCAAAATTAGCGCTGCCTTACTATCAGCTCGCATTGCAGCTAAGTCAAAAAGAACGCACTACTTTTGATAAAGCAGCGCTTGAGGCAAGAATTTCAGCGATTCAATAAATAAAAAAGATAACGATATTAAAAATAATGGTTCAAATTTAACATATGGCAGAGCAACGACGTAAATTGCGCTTAGGCGAGCTGATGATGCAGCAGGGGTTGATTAGTCAAGACCAGTTGCGCATTGCTTTAATTGAGCAAGAGCAAAATAATATTCCGCTAGGTCGCCAACTGGTGCGCTTGGGCTTTGTATCGGAAAGCATGGTGCGCGATTTGGTGGCGCACACCATAGGCCAAGAAAGTATCGATTTAAGCACCGTAGTTGCTGATAACGATGCCCTAAGAATGGTGCCAGAGGATTTTTCAAGGCGCTACCATTTATTACCAGTGGCTTATGAAGACACGACCAAGACCATGATTGTGGCGATGGCGGATATGTTTAACGTGGTGGCGCTAGATCAACTACGCGCCATGCTGGGCGGGCAGATTCAGCTTAAGCCTGTAGTGGCGGCAGAGGCACAACTAGAAGAACACATTGACCAGTTTTATGGCTATGAGCTATCGGTTGATGGTATTTTGCGCGAAATTGAAACGGGCGAAATTGATTACCAAAGCTTAACTGCGGATGGTGATGAATATACACAACCCGTAGTACGCTTGGTTGGTGCTTTATTAATGGATGCGGTCAAACGATCGGCATCGGATATTCACTTTGAGCCTGAATACGCTTTTTTACGCATCAGATATCGTATTGATGGCGTATTGCAGCAAGTGAGAAGTATCCATAAAAGATTTTGGCCGGGCATTGCGGTGCGGCTAAAGGTGATTAGCGGTATGGATATTGCCGAAACGCGCTCCCCGCAAGATGGTCGTTTGAATATGAATTTATGTGGCCGCCCCATTGATTTTAGGGTATCTACGCACCCGACTATTCATGGCGAAAATATTGTTTTACGCGTATTAGATCGTGAAAAATCCATTATTCCCTTAGAGCGCATGGGTTTACGTACCAGCACTTTGGCGCAATTAAAGTTGATGATGACACGTCCAGAAGGTATTTTGGTAGTGACAGGTCCAACTGGTAGCGGAAAAACCACCACACTGTATTCATTGTTGTCACATTTGAATGATGAAACCGTGAATATCATGACACTGGAAGACCCAGTAGAGTATCCAGTGAGCATGATGCGGCAAACCTCAGTGGCTGAGGTGAATAAAGTGGATTTTGCCAACGGTATTCGTTCGATCATGCGCCAAGATCCCGATATTATTCTGGTAGGTGAGATTCGCGACCAAGATACCGCCACCATGGCGTTTCGCGCGGCGATGACGGGTCACCAAGTATTTAGTACCTTACACACTAACTCAGCGCTAGGTGCGTTTCCTCGCTTAACCGATATTGGTATTTCGCCTGATATTATGGCAGGCAATATTATTGGCGTAGTGGCACAAAGGCTAGTGCGCGTGTTGTGTCCGCAATGTAAAGAGCCTGTTAAGCCAACCGATGAAGAGCGCAAAATTTTGGGCGTAAAGCGCAATGAAGCGATTCAGATTTACAAGCATAAAGGCTGCAAGCGTTGCAACCAAACAGGTTATCGTGGACGTATGGCGATTTTGGAGTTATTGCGCATTGATAGCGAAATGGATTCACTGATTGCACGCCGTGCCCATTTGGATGAGTTGCGCAAAATGGCGCTGGATAAAGGCTTTACTACGCTGGCCGATGATGGCGTGCGCCGCATTTTAGAAGGCTATACCAGCACGGAAGAAGTGATGCGCGTCATTGATTTAACCGATCGACTACCGCAGTAATGTCATATTGTGTCAACCTTTAACTATAAAGCAATTGACCAGAATGGTCGCCATGCGCAAGGCCAAATTGATGCTTTAAATGAAGTAGATTTAGAGCTGCGCCTACAGCGTATGGGCTTGGATTTAATCACGTTTAGATCAAGCGCGAAATCCAATAATACGTTTGCCAAAAAGAGAGTCAGCAATCGCGATTTGGTGATGTTTTGCTTTCAGCTAGAGCAATTAACCAGTGCTGGTGTACCCATTTTAGAGGGCTTAAACGATTTGAGCGATAGCACGCAAAATCTATATTTTCAAAAAGTATTGGGTGCTATTGCGGGTGAAGTTGAAGGTGGCAAAATGCTCAGTCAAGCATTGGCGGAACACCCAGAAGTTTTTGATGAAGTGTTTGTGAATTTGGTTGGCGCTGGCGAACAAACGGGGCAATTACCGGCCGTATTCGAAAACTTATCCAATACGCTAAAATGGCAAGATGAATTACTAGGTCAGACCAAGAAGCTCTTGGCATACCCGTTATTTGTGCTGGTGGTAGTGTTAGGTGCAGTGATGTTTTTAATGGTGTATTTAGTGCCTGAGATGGTGAACTTTTTAAATAGCCTAGGCCAAGAGTTGCCGTTAAATACGCGCATTTTAATTTCTATATCGAATGCCTTCGTTAGTTATTGGTGGCTTATTATTACGGTACCGTTAGTGCTTGCTGCAAGTGCCGTAGCGTATGTTAAACAAAGTGCAGAGGCACGTTATCGCTTTGATTACCTTAAATTAAAACTGCCGCTAACTGGCGATATTTTACATAAAATTATCATGGCACGTTTTGCGCGGTATTTTGCCCTCATGTATCAAACAGGCATCCCTATTTTGCAAGCCATTAAAACCTGCGAAAAAATTGTGGGTAATCGCGTGATAGCCGATGCATTAAGTCGTGTGCATGCACAAATTAATGCTGGAGATAGCATGTCTGAAAGTTTTCATAATGCGGGTTTATTTCCACCTTTGGTGGTGCGTATGGTTAAAGTGGGTGAAAGCACTGGCGCGTTGGATAAATCCTTGTTAAATATTAGTTATTTTTACGATAGGGATGTCAACGAATTGATGCAAAAAATGCTTAAATTAATAGAGCCCGCATTAACGGTTATTTTGGGATTAATATTGGCGTTTATTATGGTTTCTGTGCTGGGTCCTGTGTACGATTCATTTAGTAAAATGAAGCTTTAAAGAGAACTAGATGCGAATGCTAACTAGCGCCAAAAAACTCATTCTTTGTGCCAATAGTAACAGCTTAACCGCTGGTATTTGGCATGGCAACAAGCTACAAAGCTATGCAGTGTTTAATAATATCGATCAAGATTACAGTGCCTTTAGCGAATACATAGCCAAACAACCCGATACTAATATTTACCTAATTGTAGATGCGGTAGAAGAAGACTACAAATTAGAAAGTTTGCCACACACGACTGGCCGCGCACGTCGCGAAATTATTGATCGTAAGCTTAATCAATTTAACCGTAACAGTACTTTCCGCGCGGCGCATTATATTAATCGTAGCGCCGATAAGCGCAAAGACGATAATTTTTTATTTGTGGCACTGAGCAATGCCGATTCATTGCAAGGCTGGTTAGATGTTATTCAAGCCAATCAATCGCCTTTAGTGGGCCTGTATTTGTTGCCCATGATTAGCCAAGTAATGGTGCGCCAAATGAAGTTGATGGCGCCGCATATTTTGTTGTGTGAGCAATTATCCTCTGGCTTTAGGCAAACTTATCTACACAATGGTCGTTTGCGCATGAGCCGTTTAGTGCCAATGGTGGATGTGAAGCCTAACCAATTAGCTTATTTTTACTTAGTAGAAATTGAGAAAACGCGGCTGTATTTAATAAGCCAGCGCTTAATTACCGGTGAAACACAGCTGCAAATGGTGTTGCCAGCGTTGGATAACTCACACCATGAAATTGCAAAAAGCATTAGTCAAGATCAAGATCTTGAATATAAAACAGTGGATATTTTAGCCTATGCCAAAAATATTAACTTGGCAGAAAGTTTAATTAAACCACACCCAGAATTATTGCACATGCAACTGTTGGCAAACGGCAATTTGCCTAATAACTTGGCCCCGCCAACGTATAGCAAAATTCATAACCTAAACAATGCCTGCCGCATTTTGTTCTTAGCCATCGCGGCGATTGCCCTGTTAAGTATTGGTTTGGCGGGAGTTTATGCATGGCAGGGCAGGCAGCAATATAATCAATTAGATTTAATTGCTGCACAAACGCAGCAGCAGCAACGATTGTATGACGAAGTGGCCAAAAACTTTCCCAGCACGCCAATTCCTAGTGCTGAGCTAAAAGTAGCGGTCGATTTAGCTCAAACGATTGAAGCCAACAGGCAAACGCCTTCTCAGTTTATGCAGATTTTAAGTACGGCATGCGAAACCGCTCCTGAAATTAATCTGAATAGAATGCGCTGGCTGCTGAGTGCAACGCCTGATGTGCCGGATGAAGCGGCTAATTCAATTTCGCCCGCCAATCAGGTCTATAGCCCAAACCCTAATTTAGACCCAACAAAGTTGGTGCAAGTGGGTTTTGTGAATGCAGAAATTAAAGGCTTTACCGGCGATTATCGCGCGGCGCTTAATACCGTGAGTCAATTTGTAAATACCTTAAAAGGTAATTCCGCCGTAGACACGGTAACTGTTTTACAAGAGCCCATCAATGTGAGCTCACTGGCTAATTTACAAGGTAGCACCACCGATGAAACGGCAAATGAACGGTCGCCCGCCATTTTTAAACTAAAAATAGTGTTAAAGCCGCAAACAGCTACTCTGACTAACGTCGCTTTAAAACCTGCGGAGAATGCTTCATGAGCATGACTCAACAAGATTGGCGCAAGCTTAGATATCCCATTATTGGGTTGGGTGCAGCGTTTGTTTTTGCTGGATTATTAATAAGCTTTGCCGATCAGTATCGCCAAGAAAACGAAACGGCGTTAAACATGAAAAAAAATTTGTTGAATCAAGCACGACAGAAATATCAATCTTCTGGCTTAGAAAAAGAAACGATTACTCAGTATTTGCCTGCATATAACGAATTGCTAGCCAGCGGCTTTGTGGGCGAAGAGCGTCGTATTGAGTGGATAGAAAAATTGCGCCAAGTGCACCGACAGCACAAATTATTTAGCATTGATTACAGCATTGGATTACAAGAGAACTATAAAACGCCTTTTTTGGCTAACTTAGGTAACTTTGATTTGCATCGTTCTGTGATGAAGCTTAATTTAGATATGTTGCATGAGGGCGATTTATTGACGCTGTTAGACGGCTTGCAAGAGCAATCGACACCATTTATTGTGCGTGAATGCGAGATTAGCCGCCCCATTGGCGCCAGTATTAATATCCTAACAGTGAGTGCTAATTTAAAAGCTGCATGTGAAATTGACTGGTTAACTTTACGCGACCCGCAGTTAGCTAATGACCTACCTAAGGGGGTAATATAATGCGATTTTTTGCATTATGCGTCTTTATTGGCTGCCAATTTGCGCTACTACAATCGGCGCAAGCTGCTCAACCGATAGGCCGCTTGTTTAGCACGCCCGCCGAGCGCAGCTCTCTCAATTATTTACGCCAAACTAAAAAAGTGCTCGTGGTCAATCCTGCGCAAGAACCAACACTAAAGACAGAGCCTGTGCCTCTAGTGTTGCCAGATGCGATTAATATGCAAGGCTATGTGAAACGCAGTGACGGCAAACAGGGAACGGTGTGGATTAACAACCAAGCCTTACAAGAAAATTCAGGTAACAAAGAGATACAAGTAGGAAGCTTGCCCGAGAATGGTAACCGTGTACCTCTAAAACTGCCCTCCAATGGTCGCCGTTTGACACTTAAAGCAGGACAAGTGTATGAACCTGAAAATAATCGCGTTACTGAGTCGCGAAGCTACTCAATTAATAAGGATGTAGGCAGGATAAGCGATGAAGACGCGCTTTAACGAGCGCGGGCTTGCGTTATTAGCATTGGTTTTCTTAATCGCAATCATAGTCACCGTTTATACCTTTAAAAAATTAAACGCATCCGAAATTACCATACAGCGCGATAAAAATACAGCCGCCGCTTTGGCTGAAGCAAAAGAAGCTTTAATGGGATGGTCTATTGCGCACCAACAATATCCAGGCATTTTGCCGTTCCCTGATCGTAGCGCAGTTGATGGTAATTACGATGGCAATGCCGATTGCACTAACTCTGTTTCTGCATTTGATTTGCTGATTGGCAAATTGCCCTACGCTGCGCAAACGTTGCCTTGCATAGGTGATGGTGCCAACCAATATGGCATCTCTGCCGATTTAGAAGATGGGTCAGGAGAGCGCTTATGGTATGCGGTCTCTAGAAATCTGATTAGAACATCGGATGCGCCTGGCAGCCTTATTATTAATCCTGCCATAGCAGATGCACCATCACAGCCTTGGCTTGTGGTGCGCGACAAAAATGGCCAAATCATTTCTAACAGAGTAGCCGCAGTCATCATAGCCCCAGGCGCGCCAGTTGGAGGCCAAAACCGTTCAGGTGGTCTGGCTGGTGCAAATGCTTATTTAGATAGTATAACTATTGCGGGTGTTACTTACTCAAACGCGAACTATGTTATTCCCAATGAAGACTTTATTATTGGTGATGATATGCGCTATGTCACACCTAGCAATCAAGTGTATCAACAGCCTTACGAGTACAACGACAAATTAATTTATATTACGATTGATGAATTAATGCTTGCTTTAAACAAGCGCGCACTTGGCGATGCTGCAAATAGTTTAAGAGCTTATTATCAAGCTAGCGCGGCTAATCCTGTGGATAGATTTTACCCTTACGCTGCCGTGTTGGGCGATCCGACCAATAGATGCGATGAGGGTTTGCAACAAGGTTTATTACCAATTAATAATGTCGTTAATAATGTCGCCAGTAGCTGTACACATGCTAACAAAGGGGTGACCGATTATTTGCCAGCGTGGTTCACTGAAAGTCGCTGGCAAGATTTTATGTATTATGTCTTATCTAATGATTGCAGTTTTGCCTCACCAGGTTGCGCTAATGGCGTCATTCAGGTGGGTGCACAGGCCAACGTCAAAGCATTGCTTATTGCAACAGGTGCTACTCTTACTGGTCAAGATAGGCCTTCATCCAATATAAACAATTACTTAGATAGCATTGAAAATACCGATTTGGATTTTGTATTTGACGCAACTAGCACTTCTATTACCAAGAATTATAATGACCAAATGTTAATAGTGGCGCCATGATGAGAGCAAACATGAATAAATATAGCTTATTGAAAAACATCGAGAAAAGTAAGCAAGGCTTTACTTTGGTTGAACTGGCTATTGTGTTAGTTATTATTGGGCTGTTGTTGGCGACATTTCTAACGCCGTTAACCGCTCAAATGGCAATAAGAAATAATAGCGAAACTAGAGCGGATTTAAATGAAATACGAGAGGCGCTTGTTGGTTATGCGCTAAGCCACAGCGCTGCGGATGGTAGGCCCTTTTTGCCATGCCCGGATACTGACGCTGATGGCATTGAAAATCGTCTAGGTGCCTTGTGCGCAAACGTGAGGGGGCGATTGCCATTTAGTGATTTGGGCTTGGATGGTATCGATAGCTGGGGTAACCAATTTACTTATCAAGTGACGCAAACCTTTGCAAACTCAGCCACAGGCTTTATTTTGGCCTCAGCAGGTGACATCACCGTGTTAAATTCAGCAGATGGAAACGCCATTGCCATAAGCATACCTGCCATTGTGGTTTCATTAGGTGAAAACGGCGCAGTGATGCCTGCTGTGGGGGCGGACCAACTAGAAAATACCAACCTAGATAATTTTTATGTGAATAAGGATTTTGCTGAAAATGCAGTGAATCCCTATGACGATTTAGTAACATGGGTTTCAGCCAATATTTTGATGAATCGTATGGTGAGAGCGGGGCGATTACCTTAGTGAACGATAACCAGCTTTTACGTTACAGTCGCCATATATTATTGCCAAAAATTGGTTATGAAGGCCAAGAGAATTTAGTCAACAGCCATGCGTTGATTGTAGGGGCGGGTGGTTTAGGTTCGCCAGTAGCTTTGTATTTGGCTGCTTCAGGTGTTGGTAAGCTGACCATTTGCGATTTTGATACAGTTGATTTAACCAATTTACAGCGGCAGATTATTCATACAACGAAATCTGTTGGTGTAAACAAAGCCGCTTCTGCACAGCAATCTATTCAAGCAATTAACCCTGAAATTGTGGTGCAAATCATTCAGCAAAAATCGACTGATGCTGAGTTTACGCAATTAGTGAAAAATGTAGATGCAGTGATTGATTGCAGTGATAATTTTGCTACACGTTATGCGCTAAATCGTATTTGTTTTCAGTTTAAAAAACCATTGGTTTCTGGCGCTGCCATTGGCTTTGAGGGGCAAATTTCTGTATTTGATTTTAGAAATGAAACTAGCCCTTGTTATCACTGTTTGTATCCTGATACTGGTGGTGACACTGAAATGCGCTGTGCCGAAAATGGCATTTTTGCTCCGTTAGTGGGTATTATTGGTAGTATGCAAGCTGCTGAGGCGCTTAAAGTAATCATGGAAATTGGTGAAAACTTGCAAGGCCGATTATTGCTTTTAGACGCGATGAGCACGGAATGGCGGACGATTAAATTGAACCGCGACCCAGCTTGTGCCGTATGTAGTGTTAAATCCTAGAATAAAGTCGCAACAGCTAATCTTAATCGCACATTAAACTGGCTATACGTTTTGCACTTGCTGGTGCCATGGTTAACCCGTAGCGAAAATGCCCCGTATTTAAGTACAGGTTTTGAATACTTTGGTGTGCAGCAATTATAGGTAAGTTTTCTGGGGTGCCTGGCCTCAAGCCACACCAATGTTTGCGTAAAGTGGCATTTTTTAAGCTCGGTAAAATAGCTTGGGCCTTTATTTGTAAAGCTAGTTTTACGTCTTCAGTCGTATTTTTATCAAAACCCACATCTTCTAATGTACTGCCAGCCAGCAATAAACCATCTTGGCGCGGCACCAAATAAAAGCCATCTTTGTAAACAATATGCGTTAATCTTTCAGTCATTTGCTCATAAAGTAATATCTGGCCGCGCATAGGTTTAATGTTGAGCTGTTGTGCCGTATTTTTGAGCAGTTCAAAACTCCAAGCACCTGAGGTCACTACAAATTGATTCGCCTCTAAAACGTCCCCTGTGGTGGTTTTCCAGTAATTTAGCTGATCACATGATTTAAGCACTTGTAATTCTGTATGCTCTAATAAGGTGATGCCATTTTGTATTAAAGCAATGCGTAATGCTTTTAATAATTGTGGCGGCCGCAATTGGGCAACGCTTGGTAAAAAAAGCCCTTTTGCATTGGCTTGCATGGGGATGTTATTTTTGATACACCAATCGGTTGCGGTTGCCGCATCGGCAGGCGCTAAAATTTGCATGCCGCATACAATTAATTCAGGGTCAATGCCTGTAGTTGTTAGTAAGTGCTCACATATCCCTGGATATGCTTTGGCACCAGCTAATGTCAGTTGATTCACTTCTTGTTTATACATCCAAGGCAGTAGTGGAAACAAAATACCAGCACCCGCCCAAGAAGATTCGCCAGATGTTTGGCTTGCGACCACATTCCGTTCAACCAGTGTCACTTGGCAACCGCGATTATTTAATTCAAGCGCTGTTAAACAACCCACAATTCCGCCGCCAACTACCACTACTTTTTTAGATGACATTAATTATCGGCCTGTGAGTAAGAATTTTTCAGTGTTGCTTAAATTGGCAGGGCTACCTAGTAACACCAATATATCGCCTTCAGCCAGCTCAATATCGCCGCGCGGCAAAATGTCTTCTAGCATATTAGGGCGGCGAATATGTTGTAGCTCTACATTAAAGCTATCAAAATTAATTTCATCTAAGCGCATACCAACAGTAAAGGCCTCAGGGATTAGTTCTATTGAATGTAAACGTACTTGATGCGCTTCGGTAATTTCGGTGGGTACGTCGGTTAAACCATGGAAATAGCCTTGAAACATTTTATAACGCTCTTCGCGGAAGCGCCTAATGCGTTTAATAACCCTATATAAAGGTATACCCAATAGTACCAATGCGTGTGATGCTAACATTAAGCTGCCTTCTAACACTTCAGGCACTGCTTCGGTGGCGCCCGCATCTCTAAAGGTTTCGATATCGGCATCATCATAAGTGCGCACAATCACTGGCAGATTAGGGTAGCTCTCTTGTGCTACATGCAATACTTTCATGGATGCCCGCATATCAGAGTAGCTGACAACTAAGGCTTTAGCGCGCGCGCCACCAGCAGCTTCTAACACATTGCGTCTTCCGGCATCACCATACATCACATGTTCACCAGCGGCGGAGGCATCATGCACACGCGTGGGGTCAATATCTAAGGCAATAAAAGGGATGTTTTCTTCTTTTAAAAAGCGGCCTAAATATTGGCCACTGCGGCCGTAGCCACAAATAATCACATGGTCTTTCAGGTTTTTGGCAACGCTATCGATTTCATACACTACTTGGCTACTGTTGCGGGTGTAGCTTTTAACCAATTTGCGCGCAATGCGGCCGTTATATTGAATAATAAATGGTGCGGCTGCCATGGATAATAAAGATGCGGCTAATATAATTTGTAGCTCATCGCCCCCGATTAAATTTTGCTCTAAACCCAGTGCCAAAATAACAAAACTAAACTCACCTGCTTGCGCCAACACCATACCTGTGCGGATTCCAACGCCAGTTTCATAGCCAAATAAACGGCTCAAGGAGGCGATAACAAACGCTTTAAATAAGACAAAACCCACTAAAAGCAATAACACCAAGCCGATATGGTTGGCTAGTTGGGTAAGGTCAAGCAACATGCCTACGCTGATAAAAAACAAACCAAGTAAAATATCGCGGAAAGACGCAATATCGGATTCCACTTGATAGCGATAGCTTGTTTCTGAAATCAGCATACCCGCAATAAACGCACCTAATGCATACGATAAGCCTGCAATTTTGGTGACGGTAGCCAGCAATAAAGTCACCATTAAAACGTTCATCACAAATAATTCGCGCGAGCGTTGTTTGGCTACAACGCTAAACCAAGCATTGACGATACCTTTGCCGAATTTAAACAATATAAACAACAAGAAAATACTTTTGAGCAGCGACATCATTAAAATGGTGCTCATATTGTCAGAGTGCGCACCCAAAGTGGGTATCAGTACCAAAATAGGGATAACAGCTAAATCTTGAAACAGTAAAATGCCGATACTTAAACGACCATGGCGCGAATTTAAATCGACACGTTCCATGAGCATTTTAGACACAATGGCAGTTGACGACATGGTTAATGCTCCACCCACTACAAAGGCGGTAACAGGACTTAATCCAGAGATCCAGCCCACCAGCATAATCACGCTAAGCGTAATTAATACTTGCGCGCCACCCAAGCCAAATAAGGTTTTGCGCATGGCGTATAGTTTAGATAAGCTAAATTCCAAACCGATACTGAACATCAAAAATACTATGCCAAACTGGGCTACATTACGGCCGCTTTCGGTGCTAGGCAATAAATTTAAGGCATAAGGGCCAATTAACACACCAACCATAAAATACGCCAGCATAGCAGGCAGACGCAAGGCACGGAAAAACGCAACAGCCAAGACAGAGCTGGTTAGCAAGAGTAAAACACTAGTTAGAGAATCAAACATGTGTAGTGAATTTAAATGGCATTTAAAAAGCTTTTTTATTAGATATCGCTTATTTTAATAAGGCTTTGATTAAATAGGGCAAAAATTGTGCCTACTTTTTCAAATTTAATAAAAAACATCAGTATTTTCCTTTATTAGTAATGGTTTCCCTTTTATACTAATCGATTATGGAACCTACTATTTTGCAATCAGATCGCGGGCACGCGCAACCAAACGCTGCTTCTTCAACTGTGCAGTCTGAAAATGATTCGACTCTGCAACTGGCGCGTAACGTATTAACCATAGAAGCGCATGAAATCACTGTTCTGGCTAATCGGCTGGATGCAAGTTTTGAGCATGCCGTTAACCTTATTCTACATTGCCAAGGACGAGTTGTGGTTAGTGGCATGGGTAAATCTGGACATATTGGTGGCAAAATTGCAGCTACCCTTGCCAGTACTGGTACGCCTGCGTTTTTTATGCACCCAGCTGAGGCTAGTCATGGTGATTTGGGCATGATTACCGATGGTGATGTGGTTATTGCGCTTTCTAATTCGGGCGAAAGTGATGAGCTACTGAATATTTTACCCACTATTAAACGCTTAGGCGCAAAAGTGATTAGCATTACAGGCGCGCCAAATTCCACCTTGGCTAAAGAGTCCGATGTGCACTTAAGTTCAGAAGTCGCGCAAGAAGCCTGTCCGCTTGGTTTGTCGCCCACGGCAAGCACAACAGCGGCTTTGGCGTTGGGTGATGCGCTTGCAGTTTGTGTATTAGATTTGCGCGATTTTACCGCCGAAGATTTTGCCCGTTCACATCCTGGCGGCAGCATTGGTCGCAAATTGCTCACGCGCGTTAAAGATGTGATGCGTATTGATGCAGCGATTCCCAGTGTGGCTGCCGATGTTTTATTATCGGCCGCATTACTTGAAATGACCAATAAAGGTTTAGGCTTAACGGCAGTTGTGAATGCCAATTTTGAACCAATCGGCGTCTTTACCGATGGTGATTTACGTCGTGCATTTGCCAATGGCATACATGCTAATACCGCCAAAATTAGTGACGTGATGCACTCCAGTCCTAATACTATTAATGCTAATCAATTGGCGGTAGAGGCCGTTGAGCTGATGGAAATCAAGAAAATTAATGGCCTGCTAGTGACTAACGATGCAGGCAAGTTGGTGGGTGCATTCAATATGCACGATTTATTAAAAGCGAAAGTAGTGTAATGAGCGTTTTCAATACTGATGTGTCAGAAGAAGTACTAAATCGAGCCAAAAAAATTAAATTGGTGATTTTTGATGTAGATGGTGTGATGACCGATGGTGGATTAACCATTGGGGATGATGGCCAAGAATATAAAACTTTTAATACGCAAGATGGCTTAGGCATGAAGTTGCTTAAAAATAGTGGCGTGCAAATGGCCATCATTACAGGGCGCACATCAAACGTGGTTAAGCAGCGCTCAGAAAGCACTGGCGTTGCGCATTTTTATCAAGGCGTAGATGATAAATTAGTGGCGTTTAATGATTTGATTACCAAGTTAAACATTGCCGCTGATTGCGTGGCTTTTATGGGTGACGATTTGGTGGATATGCCGCCAATGCTGCGTTGTGGCTTGGCCGTAACCGTGCCTTCTGCGCCAATGCCTGTTAAAAATCATTCCCATTACATTACGCAAAAGCAAGGTGGGCATGGCGCGGTGCGGGAATTATGTGAGATGATTATGCTCGCGCAAGATACTTTACATGCGCAAATGGCGCCATTTTTTGCACTATAAGTTGGCACAATTAAAAACAGCATGATTAGCCGCTCTGCTTTATTTTTTCCGATAGTGCTGGCTACTATGCTGGCCTTGCTGACGTTTTGGATTAGCCAAACCGTTGAGCAGCAAGGCCCTAAGCTAGATGGTAGTAATCGGCATGACCCAGATTACACCATGCATAATTTTGTAACCACGCAAACCGATGCACAGGGGCAGTTGCGTTATATTTTAGCTGCTACCGAAATGCTGCATTACCCTGATGACGATAGTACAGTGTTACAGCGTCCTCGCTTTACGCAGTACACCGTTAATAAGCCATATACGCAAATTGAGGGTTTGCGAGGTTATATTTCTAGCAATGGCGAAGAAGTTGAGTTGGTGGATAATGTAAAAGTGGTGCGCCAAGCTTTTGAGGGCAAGGGTGAAATGCAGGTGTTAACTGAGAAGTTATGGATTTTCCCTAAGCAAGATTTGGTGAAAACTAATGCGCCTGTAACAATTAAACAAGCACCAAAAACCGTGATTACCGCCGTTGGTATGGTTTACGATAAAAAAGCGCAAACGGTGTCTTTGCTAGACAGGGTAAAAGTACATTATGAAAGGCCGGCAACAGTTAAAGCAATAAGAGCTGTAAAAACGGCAAAAGCCAGTAAAATAAAGGCGAAAAAGGTAGTTAACAATCAATCGAAAAAAGTAAATGCTGATGTTACTAAGAATAAAGTCAAGCCAAAGCCAGCCATTAAAAAGAAATAGCGGAGAAACAATGAGTAACACTATTTGCAAAAGTCTGTTGCAGTTAAGTCTAGCATTAAGCCTAGGCTTTAGCGCGCAAGTGTGGGCAGAATCAGCAGACCGCAATAAACCAATTGAACTTGAGGCAGATACGGTGACTGTTAACGATGCTAAAAAAACCAGTGTTTATGCTGGTAACGTGATTTTAACGCAAGGTACTTTAATTATTCGCGCCGATAAACTAATTGTGCGCGAAGATAAAGATGGCTTTCAGCACAGCACATCTACGGGTAACCCAACTACTTTTAAGCAAAAGCGTGAAGGTAAAAACGAATACATGCAAGGTAGCGGACTTCGTATTGAATACGATGGACGTATGGACAAAGTGCAGCTTTATACAAAGGCTTGGGTAAAACGCGGCGAAGATATCGTATATGGTGATTACATCAGCTATGACGCTAATGCTGAATATGCCGAAGTAATCGGCAGCATAAAATCGGAAAGTAGTGGCACGTCAAGTGGTCGCGTAAAAGCGATTATTCAGCCAAAAAACAAACCTGCAACTGGCACTGAAACAACGCCAGCGGCACCAGTTAGTCTGAATCCTCCGCCAAGAGTGGATAAAACGCTAAGGCTGAATCGCCAACTAGAAGCACCTTCCAATTAACGTAGCCGTCATCGAAAAATAATCTAAATGAGCGAACTAATCGTAGAGCATCTACGAAAATCATATAAATCGCGCACTGTGGTGCAAGATATTTCGTTGCAAATTAATAGCGGCGAGGTGGTCGGTTTGCTTGGTCCAAATGGAGCAGGTAAGACCACTAGCTTTTACATGATTGTGGGCTTGGTAATGCTAGATGCTGGGCGTATTTTGCTTAACGGTAAAGATTTAAGCCGCATGCCAATTCACAGCCGTGCGCGCATGGGCTTAGCTTACTTGCCGCAAGAGCCGTCTATTTTCCGTAAACTGACGGTCACAGAAAATATATTGGCTATATTAGAGTTGCAAAATTTAACTGAAGAACAGCAGCATGCACAGCTTGAATCTTTGCTGCAAGAGTTGCATATTGTGCATATTCGCAAAAGCACCGCTATTAGTCTATCGGGCGGTGAGCGCCGCCGCGTAGAGATTGCACGCTGCTTAGCGACTAACCCTAGTTTTATTTTGTTAGATGAGCCATTTGCGGGTATCGATCCAATTGCGGTATTGGAAATTCAAAAAATTATTCGTTTTTTGAGTAGTAAAAATATTGGCGTATTGATTACCGACCATAATGTGCGTGAAACCTTAGGTATCTGCGACCGCGCATATATTGTGAATGACGGCAAGGTGTTTGCATCTGGTCATCCTGCAGATATTGTCAATAATGATGCGGTGCGCGAAGTGTATTTAGGTAAAGATTTTAGGCTGTAAACATAAATGAAGCAAAATCTACAACTTAGAATATCTCAAAACCTGGCGTTAACGCCACAATTGCAGCAATCGATTCGTTTGCTGCAATTGTCTAGCTTAGAGCTCAACCAAGAGCTTGATACGATTTTGCAAGAAAACCCACTACTAGAATTGGTTGATGGTGAAGACGCAGGTGATGATTTTGAAGCTGGTTTTGATGAAGGCGCGGAGCAAAAAAGTGCCGATAACGACCCTGTCGATGCAGACGGTCAACAATCGCTAGATAGTGATGACGCATTTAGCAATTTGGATTACCAAGAAGTTAGTGCCAGCAATAGCCAAGAATCTAAAGATGTACAAGAAGACAACACGGCGGTGGCAGAAGATTTTTCGGCTAAGGATTTTGACGAAAACTATGATGAATATGGAAGTGCTAGTAATTGGGACGAAGGTGGTCGCCAAAACAATAACGATGACGATGATGGCGATTACACGCGACAAGAGATCATTTCCATTAGCTTACGCGAGCATTTGCTTGGCCAATTAAAACTCATGCCATTATCAGAGCGCGACCAAACGTTGGTGACTCTGCTGATTGATAGCATCAATGACGATGGATATTTAGAGCAATCGCTAGAAGAAATGGCAGAGCTATTGCCACCAGAGCTGGAGATTGAATTATTAGAGCTAGAAACCGCGCTCAAATTAATTCAACACCTTGATCCACCAGGTATGGGTGCAGTGAATTTGCAAGAATGTTTGTTGCTGCAATTAAACGTACTACCCAAAGAAACCGAATTTCTTGCTTGTGCAAAACTTATTGTTGAAAAACATTTAGTGGTGTTAGCGAATAAAGATTTTGCTAAATTACGCAAATTATTGAATTGTGATGATTTAACACTTAAAGGCGCGCAGACATTAATCAAGCAACAAAATCCGCGCCCTGGTAGCGATTTTGCGCAACTCAGTCGCGATCATTTTATACATCATGAAGTGTTGGTTAAAAAAGTTAAAGGTATTTGGATTGCAACATTAAATGATGGCGTTATTCCTAAATTGCGTATTAACCAAATGTATGCCGATATATTGAAACGCAACCGCGAAAATTCGAATCAGTATTTGCAAACGCAAATGCAAGAAGCCAAATGGATGATTAAGAATATCCAACAGCGATTTTCTACCATCTTGCGCGTTTCTCAAGCCATTGTAGACCGTCAGCGTAACTTTTTTGAGCACGGTGAAATTGCGATGCGCCCGCTGGTATTGCGTGAGATTGCAGAAGAGCTTGAATTGCACGAATCCACGATTTCACGAGTTACTACGCATAAGTATATGCTCACTCCGCGCGGTGTATTTGAGCTTAAATATTTCTTTGGTAGCCACGTTTCAACCGATGCGGGCGGCTCAGCATCAGCTATTGCAATCCGTGCGTTAATTAAACAATTAGTGACTGAAGAAACGCCTAAAAAACCATTGTCTGATAATCAAATTACCGATATTTTGGCCAAGCAAGGCATTATTGTTGCGCGCCGAACGATTGCTAAATACCGCGAATCGGTGAATATCCCGCCTGCTAATTTGCGTAAACAGTTGTAAATAGGGCTTAATAGCTAGTTATAAAAAGCTTAAAAAATTCTCAAAAATCTGCTCAAAGCATCTCGCAAAAAATAATCAAAGGTGTACACTAAAATCGTTCGATGAGAAAAGTTAGCTTCTTATTGGCAAGCTTTACTTAAAGAACAATTTCAATAAGGAGCAAGTCATGAATTTACAATTAACTGGACATCACTTAGAAATTACACCTGCCATGCGTGAGTATGTGCAAAGCAAGCTTGTTAAAATTCGTAATCACTTTGATCATGTGATTGACGTAAAAGTTACAATGAGTGTAGAAAAGCTCGCTCAAAAAGTAGAGGCTACACTACACGTTCCGGGCAATGATTTGCATGCGGAGTGCATCGATGAAAATATGTATAGCGCGATTGACATGCTGACGGACAAACTAGACCGTCAGGTCGTTAAACATAAAGAAAAACTCGGCAGTCATCATAAAGCCAACGGCGCTGTCAAACACCAAAATATTGATGAAAATCCAACTCTGAATTAACATTTTAGTTAGATCCCACCTGCAAAGCTCTTACGCAGGTGGGTGTCTTAACAAACATCATTCAATAAAATTCCAACTTAAATATAAAATTGATTGTTGAATTAAATTCACAAATTGAATTAAGTTGTCACAACAACGTATTCCAATTTATGATTGAGTATTACGCTTTCAGTATATTTTCGTTTTTGCTGGAATAATTAGGTGATGCGATTTTTAATAAATGAAATTTAAATTTTTATGGCTCCAATTAACGTAGCCGAATTATTCAAAGAAACTCGCCTTAAGCTTAAACTCAAATGGGTTGCTGGCTTTGATGGAGGTGCCAACCAACTTAACTCCGAAAAAGTCACCAAGCCATCTTTGGCTTTAATTGGGCACCTTAATTTTGTGCATCCTAATCGGGTGCAGGTTTTGGGCTGTGCAGAGATGGATTATTTAAATTCACTTAGTATTATTGCTATGCAGCAGGCCATCACTAATTTATACGCCACCGATTTAGCCGCCGTGGTGGTTGCAAACGGCGAAAAAGTACCTAAAGAATTGATTGCAGCGGCCGATAATCAGCATATTCCACTTTTTACTTCACCTATGCAAAGCCCGCAACTAATGGATCTGCTGAGTCATTATTTAAAACAAGTCATGGCCGAAACCACCAGTTTGCATGGCGTGTTTATGGAAGTGCAAGGTTTTGGCGTGCTGATTAAAGGCAATGCCGCCATTGGAAAAAGTGAGCTAGCGTTAGAGCTCATCACGCGCGGCCATCGTTTAGTGGCGGATGATATTGTCGATCTTTTTAAAATATCCCCAGAGCGTATTGAAGGCCGCTGCCCGGCATTATTGCAAGATTTTTTAGAGGTAAGGGGTCTTGGCATTTTAAATATTCGCGCGCTGTTTGGCGATAATGCCGTTAAGCCGACCAAGCCACTGGATTTGATTATTCAGCTAGAGTTGGCAGATGCGCTTAACCCGACGGGCTTAGATAGGCTTAATGTCAAAACGCAGCATGAACGAGTGTTGGATGTAGATATTACCAAGGTAGTGATACCGATTGCCGCAGGCCGTAACATTGCGGTATTGTTAGAGGTGGCAGTGCGCAACCATATGTTGCTAATAAGGGGTATTAATGCCACTAAACAATTTAGCCAGCGCCAAAGACAAATGATACAAAAAGTAAGCTTAGAAAATGCTAAAGTAGTCACTTCCCAACCTGTTAAAGTAAAAAGTCGGCAGGCAAAATAATGCAAATTATTATTGTAACGGGCCTATCTGGCTCTGGTAAAAGTATTGTATTGCGCGTGTTGGAAGATAGCAGCTTTTATTGCATCGACAATCTGCCCGCCACATTGTTGCCACATATTTCGCAGCATTTAAATGCCATTCATCACAGCAAAATTGCCATTAGCATTGATAGCCGTAGCGCTGCACTGGAGGCTCTGCCGCAAGCGATTGAATCACTAAAAGCCGATGGCAACCAGGTGCAAGTGCTGTTTTTAGAGTCGGCAGTAGAAACCTTAGTAAAGCGTTTTTCAGAAACCCGGCGCAAGCATCCTTTAAGTAACGAAAACACCACCTTAGCTGAAAGCATTTCCCGCGAGCGCGATTTGTTGGCAGGAGTTGTGGCTCTAGGTCATCATATTGATACCAGTAATTTAAGCGCGAATACATTACGCAATCATGTCCGCGAACTCATCTCGTCTTTACAAGTTTCGTCAGAAAAAGCACATCCCAATAAGGGTTTGGTTTTATTATTTACCTCGTTTGGCTTTAAAAATGGCATTCCGCTGGATGCCGACTTTGTATTTGATATACGCAGCTTGCCAAACCCGCATTACGACCCCATTTTAAAAACATTAACGGGCAAAGATGCAGCAGTACAAATGTTTTTAGCGAATCAACCCGCTGCCATTGAAATGCTGGCAGATATTCAACACTATATTCAAAAATGGTTACCCAGCTTTAATGCGGATAATCGCAGTTATTTAACAGTAGCAATCGGTTGCACAGGTGGCCAGCATCGGTCTGTCTATTTTGTAGAGCAGTTAAGCTTGTATTTTAAACAACAAAAACATCAAGTGATTATTCGGCATCGCGAGTTAGATTAGGTATTGACTGGATTGAACATTCAACAATAGCGTTTTTAAAATTTAAAAGGTAAAACAGTAAAGATGATTGGTATTTTGATTGTCGCGCACGGCCAATTAGGCGAAAGCTTAATTGAGTGCGCAAAGCATGTAATGAATAAACAGCCGCCGCAATTAGCGGCAATTGCCGTTAATATAAATGACGATCCAGCCGATGTGTTGCCGCAGGCACAGGCCTTGGTCGAGCAGCTCAATACAGGTGATGGTGTGTTGGTGCTATCAGATATGTATGGCGCAACGCCTTGCAATGTGGTGATTAAATTATTATCAGACAAGAATGTGGAAGGTGTGGCTGGATTAAATTTGCCAATGCTTGTACGCGTGTTAACTTATCGTAACGAGCCCATTAAAAAAATTGTTGAAAAAGCAGTCAGCGGTGGACGTGATGGCGTCGTACATTTCACAAAATCAGGCTGTCATCACTACAGACAATCCTAAATAATAAAAATTAAGAATAGATAAAAATGATTAAACAAGACATCATCATTATTAATAAATTGGGCTTGCATGCCCGTGCCAGCACCAAATTAACTCAAACGGCTAGCCAGTTTGCGGCCGAGATTTTTATAGAGCGTAATGGCCGTAAAGTGAACGCCAAAAGTATTATGGGTGTGATGATGTTGGCGGCGGCAAAAGGCTCAACAGTAACATTAGAAGCTAGCGGCGCAGATGAAGTTGCCGCAATCGCAGCATTAGAAGCCTTAATTAGCGACTATTTTGGTGAAGGTGAGTAAGCTTGGGTATAGCACAAACCACCTCTAACGTATCAGTAAGCTCCAGTTTCAGCATCCACGGTATTGGTGTATCAAGTGGCATTGCAATTGGACGTGCACATTTGGTTTCAAATGCACTGTTAGAGGTGGTGCATTATGTATTGCCCGCACATTTGGTGGATGACGAAATTACCCGCTTTAGTGAGGCTATTAACACCGTTAAAAAAGATTTAGAAACCATTCAATTCCAGCTTTCTAAAAATGCACCTGCTGAAATCAGCGCCTTTATCAATACCCATTTGATGATGCTGGCCGATAAATCTCTGTCAGAAAAGCCTAAAGACATTATCCGCACAGAGCAATGCAATGCGGAGTGGGCGATCAAGCAGCAGATGGATGATATTGTTGAGCAATTTGAAGCTATTGAAGATGAGTATCTGCGAGAGCGCAAGCAAGACGTTGTGCAGGTTGTAGAGCGTGTCATTAAATCGTTGTTAGGGCATCCTAATCAAGCTTCTATTCAGCAATCGGTAAAACAGCAAGAAAACAACATTATTTTAGTGGCACATGATATTTCCCCCGCCGATGCCATTCAATTTAAGCAGCATCATTTTGCCGCTTTTATAACCGATGTAGGCGGTGTTACATCGCACACGGCCATTTTGGCGCGCAGCCTGAATATTCCATCGATAGTGGCTTTGCAGCGCGCCCGCGATCTAATTGACGATAACGAACTGATTATTGTGGATGGCAGTTTGGGCGTTGTGATTGTTAACCCAAGCAAAGAAATTTTGGCCGAATATAAGCTGCGCCAAGATCAATGGGAGCTAGAGCAACAAAAATTACAACGCATTAAATCCACCAAAGCTGTCACCATCTGTGGTACGGCGATTGAGTTACAAGCCAATATTGAAGTGCCAGAAGATATAATTGCAGTAAAAGCAGCGGGCGCGACGGGCATTGGTTTGTACCGTACCGAATTCTTGTTTATGAACAAGCGCGAAATGCCCGATGAAGAAGAGCAGTTTCTGGCTTATAAGCAAGTGGCAGAAGCCATGAAAGGCATGCCAGTCACCATTCGTACGCTTGATTTGGGTGCTGATAAGCAAGTGAATCCAGATACGGTGAGCAACTGCACTAATCCCGCATTGGGCTTGCGTGCGGTGCGTTTATGCTTAAGCGAGCCGCAAATTTTTCATACGCAATTGCGTGCTTTATTGCGCGCATCGCACTATGGACATATTAAAATTTTAATCCCCATGTTGTCTACACTATCTGAGTTGCGCCAAACCAAAATTTTGCTAGAGCGAGCAAAAGCCAGTTTGCGCAAAAAAAATATTCCGTTTGATGAAAATATCGCACTTGGTGGCATGATTGAAGTGCCAGCAGCGGCGATTAATGCCGAAGCCTTTGCCAAAGAGTTGGATTTCATGTCGATAGGTACTAACGATTTAATCCAATACACGCTGGCGATTGACCGTACCGATGACGCCGTAGCGCATCTTTATAATGCCTTACATCCATCCGTTTTAAAGCTGATTTCGATGACAATTAAAGCAGGTGCCAAGCTGGGTAAATCGGTTGCCGTGTGCGGCGAAATGGCGGGGGATGCCAAGCTAACTAAGTTATTAATTGGCATGGGTTTGCGTCAACTATCAATGCACCCTAGTAATATTTTAAGCGTTAAACAGCAAGTGTTGCATAGTCAAATTAGTCAGTTAAACGCTAATGCAAACAAAGTGTTAAGCTATACAGATTTAGAGAAAATTGAACTAATGGTTGCCAAATTTAATCTGTAATAATGAAGAAAGTAAAATGAGCACAGAAATAATAGTTCCAAATAACGATGATAAAAACATTGCCACTGTTACGCATCTTGGCGGCACTGTTTTCTCATTTATTCCTGCATTAATTGTGTGGGTTATTAAAAAGGACGATAGCGCTTATTTGGCCGATCAGTCTAAAGAGGCGTTGAATTTCCAAATCACCATGCTTATTGCACAGCTTATTGCAGGCATTTTGGTGTGGATTTTGATTGGTTTTGTGCTGATACCAATTGTTTGGATTTTTAACGTTGTTTTTTGCATTATTGCCGCCGTCTCAACTAGTAAAGGCGAAACCTACCGTTACCCGCTATGCTTAAGATTGATCAACTAAAAAATTGATTCAAAGAAGATATTGTTTATTAAAAGGATTTTCACGTGTTACAAAACCCATTGTTGTTTTTTTCTGGATTGCCTAAATTTGATGAAGTGAAACCAGCGCATATTAGTCCTGCGATTGATAGCCTGATTGCAGAAGGCCGTGCATTAGTTGAGCAGCTTGCTGCCAGTACAGAAATGCCAAGATGGGAAAACTTTGCTCTAAAGCTAGAAGACCACAGTGAAAAATTAGCTCGTACTTGGAGCCAAGTAGGTCATATGAATGCGGTAGTAAATAGTCCAGAATTGCGTGAAGCTTATAATGACAACTTAGCGAAATTAACCGATTATGGCAGCGATATATCTCAAGATGAGCGTTTATACGCGAAATTTAAAGCGATTCAAGCTAGCAGCGATTTTGCTAAATTAAGCCCAACGCAACAAACCATTATTAACCTTGAAGTGCGCGATTTTAAATTAGGTGGCGCTGAATTACCGGCTGTACAAAAAGCACGCTTTAAAACGGTAAGTGAAGAACTATCTAAATTAGGTTCTAAGTTTGAAGAAAATATTATGGATAACACCAACGATTATAAATATATCGTTGGAAATGTGGCTGATTTAGCTGGCTTGCCAGCCGATGCAATTGAAGCGGCAGCTGAGGCAGCCAAATCCGACAGCAAGGTTGGTTATCAATTTAGCCTGCACTTTCCATCTTATATGCCAGTTTTGCAATATGCGGATAATCGCGCTTTACGCGAAACGCTATACCGCGCTTACGCCACAAGAGCTTCAGAGTTAAGTAAGCCCGAGTGGGATAACACGGGTTTGATTAAAGATATTTTGAAACTTAAGCAAGAACAAGCACGCATGCTAGGCTTTAAAAACTTTGCAGAGTTATCGCTTGCCACCAAAATGGCCGATACGCCAAAACAAGTGATCGACTTTTTGGATACCTTAGCTAACCGAGCCAAACCTTATGCTGAAAAAGATATGCAAGAGTTGCTTGCTTATGCCAAAAAGTTGGGCATTAACGATATGCAAGCCTGGGATGTAGCCTATGTGAGCGAAAAATTACGCGAAGAAAAATATGCGTTTTCAGATCAAGAAGTAAAACAATACTTCCCAGAAAGTAAAGTGCTGGCTGGCTTGTTCAAGGTGGTAGAAACAATTTTTGGTGTACAAGTGCGTAAAGCGGAAGCACCACTTTGGCATGCGGATGCGGCATTTTATGCCATCTCAGATAGTAAAAATAATCCTATCGCTTATTTTTATTTAGACTTATACGCGCGCAACAACAAACGTGGCGGCGCATGGATGGATGAATGCATCACCCGCCGCAAAAAGGCTGATAGCATTGAGTTGCCTGTCGCTTATCTAACCTGCAACTTTTCTTCACCAGTCGCCGGCAAACCAGCCTTATTCACGCATGATGAAGTCATCACCATGTTCCACGAATTTGGTCACGGCTTGCACCATATGCTCTCCCAAGTAGACGATTACAGCGTTTCTGGCATTAAAGGCGTGGAATGGGATGCGGTGGAATTGCCTAGCCAATTTATGGAAAACTTCTGCTGGGAATGGGAAGTGCTACGCCATATGTCTGCCCATGTGGACAAAGGCGCGCAATTACCGCGCGAATTATTCGATAAAATGGTGGCCGCTAAAAACTTCCAAGCTGGCATGCAAACTGTACGCCAGATTGAATTTTCATTATTTGATATGCGCTTGCATGGCGAGTTTGATGCTTTAAATCCAAACCCAAGTGGTCCCCAAACTGCCTTAGAACTAATTGAGCAAGTGCGTGATGAAGTAGCTGTGGTTAGGCCGCCAAAATGGAACCGCTTTCCGAATAGCTTTAGCCATATTTTTGCAGGCGGCTATGCTGCTGGCTATTACAGCTACAAATGGGCAGAAGTGTTATCTGCCGATGCTTACAGCCTGTTTGAGGAAATGGGCACGCTATCCTCGGAAGCGGGTAGCCGTTTTAAAAATGAAGTGCTAGCCAAAGGCGGTAGTCGCCCAGCGATGGAGTCATTTGTGGCGTTTAGAGGCAGAGAGCCGAGTTTGGATGCTCTGTTTCGACATAATGGGATGGGCAGTTAGTTTGAGTAAGTAGGACAGGCAAATTATTGCCTGTCCTGCAAATAATTTAACCAATCTTGAAGGCTTTCAACTACTTCATGGCAATTTGCGCTAACAAACTCACTCGGTTGTAATAAATCGGGCACCACCACTACCTTTAAGCCTGCTGCAATGGCAGCGCAAGCGCCCGTTTCGCTATCTTCAAATACCATACATTCTGATGCAATTAATCCCAACTTTTTAACAGCAAACAGGTAAATATCGGGGCTGGGTTTGCCACGCATCACTTCTTGGCCGCTAGTAATATGGCTGAAAAAATCCAGCACGCCTACTTGGCTTAAGCGGTGCGTAATATGTCGCGTTGGGGAAGAAGACGCCACGCTGCAAATAATGTTGTTAGCTTGGTAATGCTTAAGCAAATTTAATGCGCCATGTTTTAACGGAAAAGTATGGTTGTGCGTGGCTAAAATTGAATCTAGGCCTTGCATGACGCGATTAAAATTTTCTACACCGTTTAATTGTTCAATCATCCTGCTTGTGGAATCTGGCCCAGAACGGCCAATTAGCTCTGTGTATGCAGCCTGCGTATAAGTAATGCCTATCTCACGGGCAACGGCGATACAGGCTTGCATAATGATGCGCTCAGAATCAATTAATAGGCCATCCATATCAAATATTGCGGCTTTAATCACATTTAATGCCCAAAAAAGGCAAAACTTTACCACATCACCGAATGAGGTTTTTAGTGCATGCTAAAATAAAGATTGTTATTAAATTGGAATAAGCCTGTGAAGTTAGCAACGTGGAATGTCAACTCGCTGAATGTGCGTTTATCGCATGTGTTGGATTGGTTGCGCGATAATCCAATTGATCTGCTGTGCCTGCAAGAAACCAAGCAAGAGGATAGTAAATTTCCTTACGCTGAATTAGCGGCTGCTGGCTACCAATCTATCCATGCAGGGCAAAAAACCTATAATGGTGTGGCTATTCTAAGCCGCCATGTCATGACCGATGTTGAGCGCGGCATCTTGAATTTTGAGGATGAGCAGCAGCGTGTGATTAGTGCGACTATTAATGGTATCCGTGTTGTGTGTGTCTATATTGTCAATGGACAGGCGGTGGATTCTGATAAATATCTTTATAAAATGCGCTGGCTGGATGCGTTAACGCTTTGGCTTACCGATGAACTTAAAAAGTACCCTAATTTGGTGTTATTGGGAGACTATAATATTGCGCCAGAAGACCGAGACTGTCATGACCCAGACGCTTGGGTAGGGCAGATTTTAGTCAGTCCACGCGAACGTGAGGCGTTTCAACGCTTAACCAGTCTTGGCTTGCATGATAGCTTTAGATTATTTGAACAGGCAGACAAAAGCTTTACTTGGTGGGATTACCGAATGATGGGTTTTAGGCGCAATTTTGGTATGCGTATTGACCATATTTTGGTAAGCGATGCCCTTAAAACTAAGTGTTCAGGTTGCGTTATTGACAAAGCCCCGCGTAGGCTAGAACGCCCTTCCGATCATGCACCTGTAGTATTAACGCTTGATCTAGTTTAGCATTTAGCCCTTAATCACTAGCCTTTAATTTTAATACCTAGCTGTTTTAATTTTCGATACAAATGTGTGCGCTCTAAACCAGAAGTCTCGGCTAGTTTACTCATATTATTGTTAATCAGCTTCATATGATGTTGAAAATAAAAGCGCTCAAAATCATCACGTGCTTCGCGTAACGGTTGCACAAGTTCTACTGGCAACGTTTTTGCAGTCGCCGGTTGAAGTGTTTCACTGACAGTAAATTGTTCCAAAACTCTGTTCACATCATCAAGCGTAATTTTGTCTGATAAACAACTTAACATCGCATTTTGCACCACCGCTTCTAATTCAGCTAAATCACCTGGCCAGTCGGCATTTCTTAATGCATTTAAGGCTGCCACATCAAAGCTCTTATAATCGGCTCCCGAAGTTTCTGCTAGTAAGCTCGCCATTGCACTGGCTAAATCTGGTATATCTTCTTTGTGGTCGTTTAGCGCAGGTACTTTTAAAGTGCTTTGCGAAAGCATTTGAAACAGATTGTAATCAAATTGAGTATTGTTAGCTAAATGCGTCAAGCTGAAAGCGCTGGCGCATACCACGCGTGCTTGATATTTCTCTGCTTTAGTCAATAACAGTTGCAAGCCTTTTTGTTCGGTTTTTTGCAAGGCGGCCACTTCCTCAATAAAAACAATGCCATCACGCGCGTATTCAAGTATTTCTAATGGCGCGTTTGCCAGTTTTTCGTATTCGGATAAACTTAACCATGGCGTGCCTGCTACGTGCAAAAAGCGCGCACAAAGCTCTACGCTACCGCCTTTTTTGCCAATCAATAACAAGGCATTTTTGGTTCGTGATATTTGCTCCAAGCGTTGTTTTAATTCGTTAATCACTAAGCTTTTGCCAAAGCTAGCTATATTCATCTCGTTCTTTGGCATATTTTCGGCATGTTTTAGCGCGGCCGCTACGGTTTTTAGCAACTTTTGTAAGGCGATTGGTTTTTCTAAGAAATCAAATGCACCGATTCGTGTGGCTTCTACCGCTGTATCAATCGTGCCGTGTCCAGACATCATCACCACTGGCATGGTCAGCAATCCAGCATTACCCCATTCTTTTAATAGACTAATACCATCGCAATCAGGCATCCAAATATCGAGCAACACCAAATCTGGCCGCTGTTTTAATCGTGCATCTCTGGCTGCCTGAGCATTTTCTGCCAGGGTGATATGGTGACCTTCGTCTTCTAAAATGTCTCTTAATAACTCGCGAATGCCAATTTCGTCATCCACCACTAAAATATGTTGTGATGCCATGCTTATACTTTCGTTACCGATTTTTTTGAGTATTGCTGATTAAACTTTGAGAATTGCTACTATTAGCCACCTCTATATTGCGCGCCATATTTTTTTGTTTTAAATGATCTGTTTCAAGCGGCAATATAATGGTGACACTTGCACCGCCTGATGAATTGTTTTCTATTTTAATTTGACCTGCATGCTCATCCACCATTTTTTTAACAATGGCTAAACCCAGGCCAGTACCATGATCTTTAGTTGTAACATAAGGCTCAAACGCATGCGAAATAATAGCGGCAGGAAAACCATGACCATTGTCTTTTACCACTAATTTAATGGTTGATTCGTTAAAGCTGGTCTGCACCAAAATTTCGGGATTTTTAATCCGAAGCGAGCCATCAACATTTAATAGCGCATCTTGCGCATTTTGCATTAAATTATGTAGTACCTGCCGTAACATGGTGGCGTCACCTAAAATATCGGGCATATTCGGCATTAAATCATACTCAATTTGCACACTATCACTCGCTTTAATTGGTGCTGATTTTTGTTCTGAATCCATTAACTCATCGCGCGCATTTTCATATAAAGCCGATACATCGCAAATAAGCTGATTTATATTGAGGCGAGTCAAATTAGCCGAAGGTGCGCGGGCATATTCGCTAAACTCGTTCACCATGGTTTTCATTGCACTCACTTGGTTAACGATTGTATCAGTGGCGCGCTTCAACATGATGGCATCAGTGGTGTTTAATTTTGCACTTAATTTATGCTGCAAGCGTTCGGCCGATAGCTGAATCGGTGTCAATGGGTTTTTGATTTCATGCGCAAGCCTGCGCGCTACTTCACCCCAAGCCGCATCGCGCTGCGCTTGCACCATAGTTGTTACATCGTCAAACACCACCACAAAACCGTTATCGCCACTGCCAGCGCGATTATCATTTGGCAATCGTGTAGCCTTTACTAACAACAATTGCCTGCCTTGTGGATTTACAATGTCAATTTGGCGTGATAACTCAGTTTTAGCAAAATCTTCCGCCTTGGTCAGCTCAAAATGCGCTTTTACGATGCTAATAAACTCCGCTAAGAAAGGATGATTTTCGCAAATTTTGGAAAATTGATGGTTTTCAAATTGTGCTAAATTTAAGCCTAAAATGTTGCTGGCGGTTAAGTTATAAGTGCGTAACTCACCCTTTTCGTTAATAGCTAACACGCCTGATGACAGGTGAGCCAAAATGGTTTCTAAGTAGCTTCGTGCCGCTTCTACTCTGGTGCGATTTCTTTCAGTGGCTTTAGTCGCATCATTTAATTGGCGCGTCATGCTATTAAACGATTTAACCAATATACCCAACTCATCTTCGCCATGCTCTGGCAGCATAGAGCTGTAATCACCACTGGCAATTGCGCGTGTACCTTCTGCCAGAACCGTCAAAGGCTGTGTGATACGGCGGCTTAAGATAAAAGCAATGGCCAAAGCGGATAGCATTGCCAGCATTAATACTAGTGTTAGCGTCAGCGCGAATACATCTTTAAGCGAGTTACGGCTGTAAGATAGCTCTTGATAATCGCGGTAAACGTCTTGCACTGCTTCTGCCGTGTTAGAAAGCGATTTTGGTACTGGCTGCAACAATTGCAAAATACGCACCTCACCTGCTAGCTCTTGCGAGTTAACTGGCGCTAACACCCTCAAATATATGCCCTTATTGGGTATTGGCTCAATTTTTCCATATACGCGGCTTTGTGCTTGGCGTAGTTGTGGAATGCTCGGAAGTTCTGGCAAGAAACTACTCGCATCACTACTAGAAACCGAAATAATACGACCTTGCGGCGTAAGCAAAACAGCATCTTGTATGCCCGATTTCTCGCGTAAATCGTTTAATAAACTATAATGGCTACGTGATGGTAAAAAGGCTAAACTATTCGCCATATTTTCGGCTTTTTCTTCTACATCTTGCAGCATAATATCCAAGGCGCGTTGCCCTAAACTCAAGCCACCATCAAGTGCCGATTCTACTTTCACATTAAACCAAGATTCGATAGAGCGCGTTAAAAAGTTAACGCTTACTAAATATACAATTAAACCAGGAATAATTGCCATCATGGCAAAAGTACCTAACAGGCGCAACGTTAGGCGGCTACCCATGACGCCAGTTTTAATTTTTTTGTATAAATGCCAAAGTTGAATAGCGATAAGTATTACCAATACACCTGCTAAACCGATATTTAGATACAGTAGAATTTTGTAATAATCGCTTGCGGTGGCAGTGTTGGTGCTGGCTAGTGAAAGCAAGTATAGAAGTACTACACCTAAAGCAACACTTGCAAATACAATATATCTCATCAGTTATTGGGCGATAAACTCATTTGAGTTCTTTATTGCCAGATTCTTTGATAGGGGTTTCTTTTGCTAAAGAATCTTTATTTAAAGGCTCTTTAAACCACAAATCTTTTAGCGGCCATTCAAGTTTTTGTGAGGATAAATTCCATTTTTCAGAAGATATGGCGTCTACTTGGATGGCTTTTGGTAATTTTGTTTGGTCTAGCCGCACCAATAAGGCAGCGTTATAAGCCTCATTTTTTTCTATCAGTGCTTTATCCAGCACTTTCCAATCGCTAATAATCATCAGTTCTTGCGCAGCCTCAGCAAGCGATTCAAACGATTTTTGATGTGCTCCGCGCGTCACCAAATATTGGCGGCTTAGAGCATGGTAACTCAAAACCATACTGCGAGTTGCCGTCACAATTTCATCATCAAACCAATATTTATATGGTCTAACTACTTGAAACTCAATTAAAAAATGTAATGGCACACCTTTATTAATGGCTGCTTCAATTGTGTCATCAAAGCTAACTTCAACCTTAGCAGAAAGTGCGTAAAAATCGTCTAATGGCTGTAAATCGGCATATTTAATATCAATACTGCCACCTGCGGCAAACGCAGTTGTGCAGAGGCTAATCAGCGTAAATGCCCACGCTATAAGGATGCCCTTACGCAGTTTTTTGTAATAATGCGTAAAAAAGACCATCGTGCAGACTGTTAGGAATAAGTTGGCCATGCGTGCGATGAATAGTTTGATGGTGTACATTCGTCAGATTTAATGGCAGTTGAGTCGCATCATGGTTTTTAAGTAAAAAAGCATCTATTTGTTGTTGATTTTCTTCATTAAAAATCGAACAAGTCACATAGAGTAATTTACCGCCTTTTGCTAATAATTGCCACAAATTAGCCAAAATTAACGCTTGCTGCGCGGCAAAAAAAGCAATATCCGATTCGCGACGCAACCATTTAATATCGACATGACGCCTTACAATACCCGATGCTGTACATGGTACATCCGCCAAAATGCGCTCAAAAGCTTGGCTGGATTGCCAATTGGCTGCATCGCCTAGTTGTAAATTGGCGTTTAAGTTTAAGCGATTTAGATTGCTTTTCACACGTTCTAAACGGCTGGCATCGTTATCCAGTGCGGTTAGTTTTGTTTCATATAGCTCTAAAATATGGCCTGTTTTGCCACCTGGCGCGCAACATGCATCTAATACAGTCATGCCTGCCTGCACATCCAGTAAATTAGGGGCTAACTGTGCGCCATAATCTTGCACAGAAACCACGCCATCGGTAAAACCGGGTATTTTATCGACAGAAATTGGCTGTTCTAAAATCACCGCATATTCACCCACTTGGCTTGCCATAATATCTTGGCGCGCTAGCAATTGCACATACTCTTTAGCGCTGGTTTTTTGCGCATTCACGCGCAAAGTCATGGGAGGATGTGCGTTACCTGTTGTTAAAATGCTCTGCCAAGAGGCAGGATATTGATTTTTAAGTTTATTTATCCACCATTGTGGATAAGAATAGAGTGTCACTTCGTTGCTTTTTGTATCTGCTTTAACTTGCTGACTTAGCCCGTCTTTTTGGCGCAAAAAGTTTCTCAAAACACCATTCACCAAACCTTTAGCCCAACGTGGCTTGGCATAACTTGCTGCCTGCACCGCCTGATTCACTACTGTAAAGTCATCGGCTTTGTCATGTAATAACTGATAAATAGCTACCAATAAAAGTGCAGTGATATACTCATTAGTTAAGGGTTTTTCAAGCAGCTTGACCAAGTAAGCGTTTACTTCGCCATAAAAACGCAGCGTACCGTAACTTAAATCTGCTGCTGCTCCGCGCTGTTGCGGTGTGGCGCTAGGATACGATTTAAGCGCATCTGGCAACGCCAACGTAAGGTTGCGGCCAGATAACACTTGAGACACTGCAATAGCAGCGATTTGTTGTGAAATGTACAAAGATAACTCTTGTTTTTTTAAGATGACTCGATTTTACTTGATATGCTGCTTGCATGGCACAGTATTAAGCAAGGCCTTAAAACCGGCATTTATAGCGATAGCCAGAATGTCGGTAGTTTGGAGTTTTCTAGCCTTAAATTACCTTCGTCCTTTAGATTTAGTTTAAGACGCGTTCGCTATTACCATTAATCGGCGTACACGCTCTTCAGTCTTGGGATGTGTACTAAATAAACTATCAAACGAAGCGCTAGACAGTGGGTTGATAATCATCATTTGCCCCGTTTCAGGATGCGCCTCTGCAGTTTCATTTGGAATTTTATGCGCATAATTGTGAATTTTCTCTAACGCGCTTGCTAAGGCTTTTGGGTCTTTGCTAATCTCTGCGCCCATTTTGTCTGCCTCAAACTCGCGACCGCGCGAAATCGCCATTTGAATCAAGCTGGCGGACATTGGCGCTAAAAACATGATCAGAATGCCAACAATTGGGCTACTACGTTCACCATCTCTGGTGCCACCTCCAAAGAACATGCCAAATTGCGCAATTGAAGCAATAGCACCTGCCATGCTGGCAGAGATAGTAGAAATCAGTGTGTCTCGGTTTTTAACGTGCGCTAACTCATGCGCCATTACGCCGCGTAATTCGCGCTCGGTTAAAATTTGCATAATGCCAGTTGTTGCAGCAACGGCAGCATTCTCTGGGTTGCGACCAGTGGCAAAGGCGTTGGGTTGGTTTTCGTTAATGACATACACTTTTGGCATAGGCAATTCAGCATTTTGTGCCAATTCTTTGACCATATTGTAATAATTGCGAAATTGGCCATCACCGTAGTTATTCACAGGCATCACTTCTTGTGCGCCATACATTTTTAGCACTGCTTTATCTGAGAACCAATAGGTATAGATATTCATGCCGGCCGCAAATAAAAGCGCAATCAGCATGCCTGTGCCGCCGCCTACTGCAGCGCCCACTGTACCAAATAAGGCGACAATGGCCGCCATTAAGATTGAGGTTTTTAACCAGTTACCAAACATAGAAATCTCCTAGCGTTATACACGTGCAAAGCGCTTGTATTCAAATTAAACATAATGATCTTAATATGCTGTTGATTTGATTTGAATTCAAGCATTAGTGATGCATTTAGCTAAAAAATTCACCTAATTTAACATGTTGGCCTTGCGCAAATTGTTGCGCGGTTTGGCGTTTACCGCCTGGCATTTGCAGTTCATGTATGGCTAAAACATCGCTGCCGCAAGCCACTTGAATATTGGCACCTAGTGCAATGATTTCACCTTTGGCGCTAATGGACATCTGATTTAAAGTAGACGTTTGGCTTAAGACAGTTGCAAACCAAATACGGCAAGTTTCACCTCTAAATTGTGCTGTCGCAACAGGAAAAGGATTAAAGCCGCGCACTTGGCGCGAAATTTCAACCGCAGTTTTGCCCCACTTAATCGCTGATTCAGCTTTATCTAATTTATGCGCATACGTAACTAAGCTTTCATCTTGAGTGGTAGCACTTAGCACCCCTTTCACACTTAGAGTTTGCATGGCTTGCACAGTCAATTCAGCTCCTATAATACTTAATGCGTCATGCAAGGTTTGCGTGGTGTCAGTGTCTGTAATCGGCACAAGACCTTTACTCACCATAGCACCTGCATCCAAAGTAGGTACTACTTCCATAATGGTGACGCCAGTTTCGGCATCCCCTGCCAGCAAGGCGCGATGAATCGGCGCCGCGCCGCGCCAGCGCGGTAACAGTGATGCATGGATGTTGTAACAACCAAATTTAGGTAAATTCAAAACGTAGGTAGGGATAATCAAACCGTAAGCGGCCACAATCATAACGTCGGCATTTACCGCTGCAATCTGGTACTGAACTTCAGATGGCTTCAATGATGCGGGCTGAAAAACATTTAATGCATGTTGTAGTGCCAATTTTTTTACTGGGCTAGCTTTAAGCTGCATGCCCCGTCCAGCGGGTCGATCAGGCTGAGTAAGCACCATCACAATATCATGGCCAGCCGCAATTAATGATGAAAGGGCGGGTACTGCAAATTCAGGTGTGCCTGCAAAAATAATTTTCATAAAGGCTTTAATTGGATTATCGATCCCGTAGTAATTTTGTTATTTTGGTTTTAATGCGATTGCGTTTAAGTGGTGATAAGTATTCAACAAATACTTTCCCCAAAAGGTGATCCATTTCATGTTGAATACAAACACTTAATAAGCCTTCAGCCTCTAATTTAAAAAGTTTCCCTTGTTTATCTAGCGCTTCAACCGTGATTTTTTCGGCTCGGGTGACACTTTCGTAAACGCCAGGCACCGACAAACAGCCTTCCTCATAATCTTGCGAGCCGCTTTTTGCCAAAATTTTAGGATTAATAAACACCTGTAGTTTGTTTTGCTCTTTGCTGGTGTCAATCACAATCAATTGAATGTGTTGATTAACTTGGGTTGCCGCCAAGCCAACACCTGGTGCGTCGTACATGGTATCTGCCATATCATCAATTAATCGGCGAATGTCGGCATTGACTTCTTTAATAGGCTTTGCCACTGTGTGCAAGCGCGGATCTGGGTAGTTTAGTATATTCAATAGAGCCATAATCATTAAATCTTTAAGGTGTTGTCTTTTATCATCAACCAGCTTTGTAAAAAAGTTTCAATTTTGCAAAAAAGCTTGATTCTTGAATGAATTACGTGATAAATTTAATGCAATTTCACGGATACCAATCTTTAATTTTAGCCGCTTTTTGACCGAGGTCATGCAATGAATAACCGCATTATAACGCTGCTAGTACTTGCTTGCTTAAGCTTGAACGTAAATGCTGATGAAATTCAGCTACAAAAGAACCATCCCGAACGCCACATAGTGGTAAAAGGCGACACACTATGGGGTATTTCTGGTCGGTTTTTAAAAGATCCATGGCAATGGCCAAAAATGTGGCGAATGAATCGCGAGCAAATCAAAAATCCACATTTAATTTACCCTGGCGACGTTGTTGTTTTAGATACCAGTAGCGGCTCGCCTCAGCTTAGATTGTTACACGAAACGCTAACATTACAGCCAGGTGTACGTATTGAGCTTTTAGAAAAAGAAGCAATTTTTACTATTGCGCCCAATATTATCGAGCCATTTTTAACACAACCTTTGCTGATTGAAAACGATAAATTAGATGTAGCGCCTCGCATTATTGCTAGCCAAGAAAACCGAGTCGTGCTTAGCCCTGGTACGCGTGTTTACATTAATGAAATTCAAGAAGGCGAGGGCGTGCATTGGAATATTTATCGCCCAGGTCAGCTGTTAAGAGATCCAGATACGTCAGAAGTATTAGGCACAGAGGCCATTTACTTAGGTGATGTGGATATTGCGCGTTATGGTGAGCCTGCCACTGGTGATATTGTACGTGCCAAAGAAGAGATTTTTGCTAAAGATCGATTACTTGCTTCACCAGACCAATTTAAAAGCAGTTTTGTGCCTCACGCGCCTGACACCCATATTACAGGTCGAATTATGCGAATCTATGGCGGTGTTGCTGAAGCTGGCCCAAATACTGTGGTATCTATCAATCGCGGTAAAAACGATGGCTTAGAAGAAGGGCATGTATTAGTTATTAGCCGATATGGTCGCGTGATTAGAGATCCTGAATATAAAGACTCTGCATCTAACAAAGTGATGACTGAGGACAAAAAACTAAAAGAGCTTAATTTTGATGTGGAAACAGATGCAGATGGCAAAAAAAATGTGAATTTTGAAAAAACACCAGCGCAAACTAAATTAGTGCTTAAACCCGGTGAGGTGAAATTGCCAGACGAGCGCGTTGGGTTAATGATGGTGTTTAGAACCTTCGACCGTGTTTCTTACGCTTTGATTATGAATGCTACAGACGCTATTTATACGGCAGATTCTATTCATACGCCTTAATTTATAAGATGCATAACAACGCTGATATTGAAGAATCTGATGTTGCGCTTTGGGTTTCTCTGCATCAAACAATAGGCTTAGGAAACGCAGGGATTTGCCAATTACTGACTAAGTTTGGCTCACCAGACGCCATTTACAGCGCTAAAAGTCATCAGTTGCGCGAAGTTGTGGATGAGGGAACAGCGCAAAAAATACTAAATGGTGTAAATTTAGAAACCATAAAGCCAACGCTTGATTGGCTTAAAAAAGACAATACACACCTTATTACCTTGGCGGATAAAGCCTATCCGCAAGCGTTGCTAAATATTAGCAATCCACCAGTAGTATTGTACGCAATTGGCCATACTCACTTGTTAAATCAGCCTTGCATTGCCATGGTAGGCAGTCGCAATAGCACGCCGCAAGGTGAAAAAAACGCAGAGGATTTTGCAGAAAGCTTGTGTAACTATGGCTTATGCGTGGTGAGTGGAATGGCGCTAGGTATTGATGGTGCATCACATCGCGGTAGCTTTAAAAGCAATGGCGCAACAATTGCAGTGGTCGGTACTGGATTAGACATTGTTTATCCTTCAAGGCATCGTGATTTAGCTCACAAAATCGCAGAGCGCGGATTAATTATTTCGGAGTTTGCTATTGGCACACCTTCAAGAGCACAAAATTTTCCAAGAAGAAACCGTATTATTAGCGGCATAAGTATGGGTTGTTTGGTGGTAGAGGCCAATATTGATAGTGGCTCATTAATTACGGCGCGTTTTGCGATTGAGCAAGGGCGTGAAGTATTTGCAATCCCAGGGTCGATTCACTCACCCGTTGCAAAAGGTTGTCATCAGCTTATTAAGCAAGGTGCAAAGCTAGTTGAAAGCACGGCCGATATTCTAGATGAGCTGAAATACAGAGAAGAATTAAAAAATTTGTTAACAAACGTTAGCCCATTAGGGCTAACTACCCAAATGGGTGGTAATGCCTCAGAACCCAATACAGTGCTGGAATGCATGGGATTTGATCCCGTCGATTTCGAAACGGTATTAACCATTTCTGGATTGACTGCAGAAGGGCTTTCGGCCATGCTAATGATAATGGAGTTAGAAGGCAAGATTACAACCTTAAGCGGTGGCAAATATCAACGGCTTATTTGATTAAGATGTTAGTTGTCATTAGATTCCAAATTCTACTTAAGAAATTGCGACTGTGGAGATACTATGTTTGAAGTGTTGGTATTTATGTTTGAAAATTATTTCGCACATCATGCGATACCAGATTTCGACGTGATAGGGCAGGAGTTGTCTGCTGCTGGATTTGAAAAAGCCGATATTGACGGCGCATTCGATTGGTATGACGAAATGAAATGCCGCTTAACACAGTCTGATATCAAGTACTCACATCAAAACTCAGGCATGCGCGTGTTTTCCGAAAATGAGCTTAAAAAAATCAATACCGAAAGCATTGGGTTTTTGCTATTTTTACAACAAGCCAATGTGATTAACGATATGGAGCGCGACTTGATTATGGACCGTGCCATGGCATTAAAACAACAAGAAATTACGGTTCAGGAAATGCGCTGGATTTCTATGATTGCCTTGTGGGATGAAGGCCGCGAAAAAGACTATTTGTTTGTTGAGGATGCTTTTTTTAACCCTCGTAGTTTAACTGTTCACTAAATAGCAAAATAAAAGCCCCTTAAAACAACGTACTAAAACTTAGGGATCGAATCTAAGTAGCTCATTTTCACAGCTAATTACTTAATATTTAAATTACCCACAATTTTTGAAATAGTACCGGCTTGATTCAATGTGTAAAAATGTAAGCTAGGTACACCACAAGTAAGTAATCTTTCACACAACTCGCTCACCACATCTACTCCCAATGCGCGTAACGATGGCATATCATCCGCATAAGCTTCCAACCTTAAACGCAACCAACGTGGTATCTCAGCACCACAAACGCCTGAAAATCGGGCTAATTGAGTGTAGTTGTATATTGGCATAATGCCTGGCACAATCGGAATCGTAATGGCATCTGCTAGACAGTTATCCACAAAGCTAAAATAGGCATCCGCATTATAAAAGTATTGTGTAATAGCGGAATCGGCACCTGCTTCAACTTTGCGCTTGAAGTTGGCCATATCCTTTGCCGCAGATAGCGCCTCTGGGTGAAACTCAGGGTAGGCAGCCACTTCTAAATGAAACCAGTCACCTGTTTCTTGGCGGATAAAGTTCACAAGCTCGTTAGCATGTTTAAAATCGCCCACACTCACTTCGCCGGACGGTACATCGCCGCGCAAAGCAACTAAGCGCTTAATGCCTTTGGCTTGGTAAGCCAATAACAGTTCGCGAATTTCTTCTTTGCTAGATGATATACAAGAAATATGAGGTGCTGCTTGGTAGCCTTCATCTTGAATTTCAAACACGGTTTCTCTGGTGCGGTCAGTGGTAGAGCCGCCAGCACCAAAAGTCACCGAAAAAAACTCAGGCTTATATTGCGCTAGCTGTGAACGTGTTTCGCGTAAATTGGCTATACCATCTACCGTTTTTGGCGGAAAAAACTCAAAACTTAAAGGAATTTCTGGCTTCATTTTTTCTTAATCTTTTTGATCCGACACAATTGCGCTTAATAACCATGAAATAATGCTGTAAAAAATCGCCCCAATAATGCCTGCGCTAATTGTTTTGACATCAAAACCTTGTAAGAAATAACCTGCTAACCAAAATAGCAGGCCATTAATCACAAATATAAATAATCCCAGCGTAATAATGGTCACTGGTAGCGTGAGTATTAATAAAATGGGTTTAATTAATATATTAGCCAAACCAATAACTGCAGCTGCAATTAAGGCTGACATAAAACTTGACACATGAATCTCAGGTACTAGATACGCCACAGCCAATAAAGCCAGTGCGCTTAACATCCATCCAATCAATAATCTCATGTGCCAGCTTCTAAGTCTTAATAATTTTAATCAAAATTAATAACGATAAGTTTCTGGTTTAAACGGGCCATCTTGTGACACGCCAATATAAGCCGCTTGCTTTTCAGATAAACGTGTCAATTGTGCGTTTAATTTTTTCAATTGTAATACCGCGACTTTTTCATCTAAGTGTTTTGGCAACACATAAACGCCTACTGGGTAATCGGCTTGGCGTGTAAATAACTCAATTTGCGCAATAGTTTGATTGGCAAAGCTGGAGCTCATCACATAGCTTGGGTGGCCAGTACCGCAACCTAAATTAACCAAGCGGCCTTTGGCTAAAAGAATAATCTTTTTACCATTTGGAAAAATTACATGATCGACTTGTGGCTTGATTTCATCCCACTCATATTTTTCAAGTGAAACAACGTCAATTTCGTTATCAAAATGGCCGATATTACACACAATAGCTTGGTCTTTCATTTTTGCCATATGGTCGTGCGAAATCACGTGGTAATTGCCTGTAGCCGTTACAAAAATATCCGCATGTTCAGCGGCATAATCCATCGTAACAACGCGGAAGCCTTCCATTGCTGCTTGCAAAGCACAGATTGGGTCAATTTCGGTTACCCAAACTTGAGCAGATAAGGCGCGTAATGCTTGTGCAGAACCTTTACCCACATCTCCGTAGCCAGCAACCACGGCCACTTTACCTGCAATCATCACATCGGTTGCGCGTTTAATTGCATCTACCAATGATTCACGGCATCCGTATAAATTATCAAATTTTGATTTGGTGACAGAATCATTTACGTTGATTGCTGGGAAAGCTAATTTGCCTTCTTTATGCATTTGATGCAAGCGATGTACGCCAGTAGTAGTTTCTTCTGTTACGCCGATAATTTTGCTTAAGCGGGTTGAATACCAAGTAGGATCTGTTTTTAGTTTGGCTTTAATCGCATCAAATAAACAGATTTCTTCTTCTGAAGTCGGGTTGGCCACAATTGATAAATCTTTTTCAGCTCGCGTACCAAGATGCAATAGCAATGTCGCATCGCCGCCATCATCCAAAATCATGTTTGTGTAGCCACCATCCGCCCATTCAAAAATCCTGTGAGTGTAATCCCAATAGTCGGTCAATGTTTCGCCTTTAATGGCGAAAACTGGTGTACCGCCAGCTGCAATCGCCGCCGCCGCATGGTCTTGTGTAGAGTAGATATTGCATGATGCCCATCGTACCTCTGCGCCTAAATCTTTTAGCGTTTCAATCAGCACAGCAGTTTGAATGGTCATGTGCAGTGAGCCAGTAATGCGAGCGCCTTTTAAAGGCTGAGCTAATGCAAACTCTTCACGAATCGCCATCAAGCCAGGCATTTCGGTTTCGGCAATAGCAATTTCTTTGCGGCCAAAAGTAGCTAAATTAATATCAGCAACAATGTAATCTTTGAATGTTAAATCAGTCACGGTATTCATCGTTTTTCCTTAAACAATAATGAAGTTAGGTGACCAGAGGGGATGAATTGAGAGAGACATTAACCTTGCCCACCTGCATCCCGTGTCTGGCACGGTTAGGTGAACGCCGTTTACAATAATGATGATAATTTCACCAATATTGCTAACCGAGCCTAGGGTTTACATCGTTTTGAGTTAACAAAACCAATATAACCTCGCAACGTTCCTCGGTTAAGAATTACTAAAAACGGGATTATAATGAAATCATGGTTTTTGTAAAGCCATGATTTCATTAAATAATACTACTATAAGCCAGCAGCTGCTTTTAATGACGCTGCTCTATCAATCGCTTCCCAAGTAAACTCAGGCTCATCACGGCCAAAGTGACCGTAAGCTGCTGTTTTTGTGTAAATTGGGCGTAATAAGTTCAACATTTTTACAATCCCTTTTGGTCGCAGGTCAAAATGTTCACGAACCAACTGGGTTAAGACTTCATTCGACACTTTACCTGTGCCATACGTTTCAACCATTACAGAAGTCGGTTGCGCCACTCCAATAGCGTAACTCACTTGCACTAAACAACGCGATGCTAAACCAGCAGCCACAATATTTTTGGCCACATATCGACCAGCATAAGCGGCGCTGCGGTCAACTTTTGAAGGGTCTTTACCTGAAAACGCACCGCCGCCATGAGGGGCTGCACCGCCGTAGGTATCCACAATAATTTTACGTCCTGTTAAGCCGCAATCGCCTTGTGGGCCGCCGATTACAAAGCGACCAGTCGGATTCACTAGAAACTTGATGTCACTTTTTATTAATTCTTTTGGCAACATTGGTTTAATAATTTCCTCAATGGTTGCTTCGCGGATATCTTCTAAGCTGATATCCGGTGAGTGTTGCGTTGAAACCAAAACCGTATCAATTTTGTATGGCTTGCCATCCAGATATTGCACGGTCACTTGACTTTTAGCGTCTGGGCGCAACCATGGCAAGCGGCCATCTTTACGCAACGCCGCTTGGCGCTCCATTAATCGGTGACTTAGCCAAATAGGCAATGGCATTAATTGCGGCGTTTCATCCACAGCATAACCAAACATCAAGCCTTGATCGCCTGCGCCTTGGTCTAGTGGGTCATCTTGAGCGCCATCTACACCTTGTGCAATGTCTGGCGATTGCTTGTCGTAAGCCACTAATACCGCACAGCCTTTATAGTCGATGCCGTATTCTGTATTATCATAACCAATGCGTTTAATCGCATCACGAGCGACTTTAATATAATCCACATTAGCTGTTGTAGTAATTTCGCCAGCCAGTACAACTAAGCCAGTATTGGCTAGGGTTTCGGCGGCAACACGTGCGGATGGATCTTGCTCTAATATAGCATCTAAAATACTGTCGGATACTTGGTCTGCTAGCTTATCTGGATGACCTTCAGAAACTGATTCTGAAGTAAAAAGGTATTCATTCATTATGCGCCTTGAAAACTTTAAGTTTAAAAAAAGAGAAAACAATATCGACTAAAGGCTAAAGCAAATATTGTTAATCACTGTTGAGTTCGAGATTGTACATGGTTAAGCACTTGTAAACACTCAAATTTGGTAGAATACATTAATTTATTGAGGTAAGAATGCAGCTAAAGTTCACAAAAATGCAGGGCGCGGGTAATGATTTCGTCGTGATTGACGCTTATTCAGAAAATATTGTGTTAAATACAAATCAAATTAAAACAATCGCTGACCGCTACTTCGGTGTTGGGTGCGATCAATTATTGATGGTTGAAAAAAGTACATTAAATGGCGTGGATTTTAAATACCGGATTTTTAATGCGGATGGCGGGGAGGTAGAGCAGTGCGGCAATGGCGCCCGTTGCTTTGCACGATTTGTTGCAGAAAAAGGTTTAACTGATAAATATGAAATCAGTGTAGAAACCGCTAGTGGCTTAATTGTATTGCAGCTAAAGGCAGATGGCCAGGTTACTGTAAATATGGGTGCACCAATTTTTGAGCCAGAACGTATTCCGTTTTCTGCGGCCAATCGGCAAGAGCAATATCCTTTGCAATTACAGGCAGAAACCATAACAATTTTTGTAGTTTCAATTGGTAACCCCCATGCCGTAACGGTTGTGGATAACACGGAGCTAGCAAAAGTTGAGATACTTGGACCGCAAATTGAATCGCATATCGATTTTCCACAACGCGTAAATGCAGGCTTTATGCAAGTTTTGAATTCGCATGAAATTAAACTGCGCGTGTATGAGCGTGGTAGCGGCGAAACGCTGTCTTGCGGCACGGGGGCTTGTGCGGCAGCTGTAAGCGGCATTGCTTTGGGGCTTTTGAAGTCGCCTGTTTTAGTCAACACACGCGGCGGCAAATTAAGTATTGCTTGGGCAGGGGAGACGACGCCAGTAATGATGACAGGCCCAGCTGAATTTGTCTTTGAAGGCCAGCTTGAAATTTAATAATCTAATTATTTAGGGAAAAACATGTCGGAAGTAATCGAGTTAGCAGAAATTAAAACCTATTTAAAAAATCATCCTGAGTTTTTTGAAGAAAATGCCGCCTTGTTGGCAGATATTCACCTGCCAAGCCCGCACGGTGGTGGGACTATTTCATTGGCAGAGCGCCAACAATTAGCGCAACGCGATAAAATTACCGCACTTGAAAGCCGCTTTGCTGAGTTGGTGTTGCATGCACAGCAAAATGACAGCACAGCCAATAAAATGCATATTTTTGATTTGAAGTTGCATCAAGCTAAAAGTTTTGACGCGATTGAGCAATTAATTAGCCATGATTTGCCCGAAATGTTTGATTTAAGTGATACTTGCTTGCGCATTTGGGTGCAACCGTCAGAGCAATCTAGCCAAGCTAATTTAGTATTTAGTGAAACTCCTGAAGCAATTAAAACGTGGTTTAATTCACGCAAGCAAGCTTATTGCGGTAAGCCACCCGCCATTGTTGGTGAGGATTGGTTTATAGAGCCAGCAGCATCCTTGGCCATTATCGGGCTGCACCATGCAGGCCAATATCAACCTAGCTTATTTGGATTTTTAGCGTTAGCCAGCGATAGTGACAATCGCTTTTATGAGGAAATGGGCACTGACTTTTTAAATAAAATGGGTGAGCTCATTAGTGCTGCATTATCTCGCCATTTAACGCTTTAAAAATCACCAAATTAGGCTACCAAAAAAACCTTATGTCAGCCGATCATTCACCAGATGATTTAATTGCTAAGTATCTGGAGTTTTTAAGTTTTGAACGCCGTTTAAGCCCATTAACTTGCCAGCATTACTCTAGGGATTTATCGCAGCTTGTGCAATTAAGCGATAAGACAAGTTTAAATGAGCTACAAAATAGCCACATTAGGCGTTTTGTAGCGGGTCTTCATGGCAAAGGTTTGGGTGGAAAAAGCATTGCGCGTTTATTATCCTGCTGGCGCGGCTTTTTTAATTTCTTGATTCAGAAACATAGCTATACACAAAATCCCGTATTAGGTTTGCGCGCCCCCAAATCAGCACAAACGCTACCTAATGTACTATCAATAGAGCAGACGATTATGCTGGTTGATATTGGTGAAGATGATTTACTAAGTGTGCGCGACCATGCTATTTTGGAATTGTTTTATTCGTCAGGCTTGCGTTTAAGTGAGTTGATTAATTTGAATATGGGTGCGCTGGATTTTACCGAAGGTACAGTAACCGTCACGGGTAAAGGCAATAAAACACGTATCGTGCCACTGGGCGAATTTGCTATAAAAGCCATTCGGCAATGGATTAGCATGCGCCCAGATGACGCATCACTAACTATTAATCAGCAAGATAAGCCCGTATTTGTTGGCAAACAGGGTAAGCGAATCACCGCCAGAAACGTGCAATATCGCATTAAAGAATGGGCAATTAAGCAAGGCATCCATACTTCTGTGCATCCACATATGTTGCGGCATAGCTTTGCGTCGCATGTGTTGCAATCCAGCGGCGATTTGCGTGCGGTGCAAGAGATGCTGGGCCATGCCAATATAAGTACCACGCAGGTGTATACCCATTTAGATTTTCAGCATTTGAGTAAAGTGTATGATGCTGCACATCCTAGGGCTAAAAAATCTGTCGTTAAAATATAAACCCATTTGCAATTGGAGTTGTCTTAAATCGTTCGCTAATAAATTATTTATCGTTATTGAATTTAAATTGATTTTTGCACCCTATATAATAGCTAGATGTGATAATAGATTTGATCACAGCCCTCCCATTAACATTGTTAGGAAATAATATGGAACATACATTACCCGCACTACCGTACCCAAAAACGGCTCTAGCTCCGCATATTTCAGAAGAAACATTGGATTTTCATTATGGCAAACATCACCAAACGTATGTGACTAATTTAAACAACTTAATCAAAGGTACTGAGTTTGAAAATTTAAGCTTAGAAGAAATCATCAAAAAATCTTCTGCAGGCGTTTATAACAATTCAGCACAAGTTTGGAATCACACATTTTTTTGGAACAGCATGAGGCCAAATGGCGGCGGCGCACCAATAGGTGAATTGGCTGATGCCATTAATGCAAAATGGGGCAGTTTTGATGAGTTTAAAAAAGCTTTTCAAGCATCAGCGGTTGGCAATTTTGGTTCTGGTTGGACATGGTTGGTGAAAAAAGCGGATGGTAGCGTAGATATTGTGAATATGGGTGCTGCTGGCACACCAATCACCACTGGCGACAAAGCGTTACTAACGATTGATGTTTGGGAGCACGCTTATTACATCGATTACCGTAATGCTCGTGCTAAGTTTGTTGAGGTGTTTTTGGCTTCATTAGCAAACTGGGATTTTGCCTCGGCAAATTTTGCTTAAGCATTAAATTTTATTTAAAAAAGGTCGCGTTAGCGGCCTTTTTGGATTGGTTTGTTAAGAGTCGATAATTTCTGTTAAGATTTATCCCTATGTTGCAACGTTTTTTTTTTCATTTTAGTTTAGTTATTTTATTTGCGTTTACGCAAATTGGCGTTGCCACACATGAAATAAGCCACTTATCTGATTTTACGCAACAAAATCAACAGACTAAACAAGATAAACAAGCACCTAATCATCAATGTGAGCAATGTGTTAGCCATGCTGATGTTGAAAGTGCTCTGGCTGCAAGTACTAGCATATTGGAGCTTAATCAGTGTTTTTCTGCCTCAGTTTCAGATACCTATTTTTCATTTTTTAATCTTCCTCATCGCGCCTATTCGGCGCGCGCACCACCTCATACGGCTTAAATTTAACTTTAATCAGCCAATAGCGTAGTCCGCTTATTGGCGTTTTTCGTGGTTTGCTTTTGAGGATTTCATCATGTATCAGATTCAACAGTCGCCTGCACCCGCAGTGGATGTTGCGTATTTGTTTAAAGCTAAACCCTTGGTTTTAGTTTTAGCTGCTTTTTTTACACCAAATATTTATGCGGTAGATACTTCCCAAATTGATTTGCCTGCATTAGCTGTCACTGGCAACCCCTTAGGCGTTGGCTCAGATGAGCTTGTGGTACCTGTTAGCGTATTAAATGGCCGTGAGCTTAGTTTGCACCGCGAAGGCACGCTTGGTGAAACGCTTAACGGTATTCCAGGTGTAACAGCTACCCAATTTGGCCCCAACGCATCAAGGCCAGTAATTCGTGGTTTAGATGGTGAGCGCGTACGTATAATGCAAAACGGGATTGGTATTTTGGATGCGTCTAGTTTAAGTTTTGACCATGCGGTTGGTATAGACCCATTGGTTATTGAGCAAATAGACGTGGTGCGTGGCCCGGCAGCTTTGTTGTATGGTGGCAGTGCGATAGGAGGAGTGGTAAATGCAATCGATCATCGAATTCCAAAAGAACAATTAGAAGGTATTACCGGACGTACCGAGGCGCGCTTTGGTGGGCCAGATGGTACGCGTAACGGCGCCGTGGTGGTAGATGTCGGCAATGGCCAATTTGCGATTCATGCAGACGTGTATTCTCGAAAAACCAGCGATTTAGACATTGATGGTTTTGCCGTATCCCGTCGTAAAAGTGAAGCAGACGGAACGCCACGCGAAAATCGCGGCAAATTGGTCAACAGTAGCTCAGAAGGTGATGGCGGTGCTTTCGGTGCGGCACTAACCTTTGAAAATGGTTATGTCGGTGCATCGTTTTCTACGCTCAATAATAATTATGGCGTAGTGGCAGAAGAGGCCGTGCGTATTGATATGAAGAGCGACCGCTGGGATCTAGCCAGTGAATTTACCGACTTAGGTAATGTGATCAATCGCGTTAAATTTCGCATGGCGCATACCGATTATGGACACCGTGAATTAGAAAACGGCGAGGTAGGAACTACTTTTTTAAATCGCGGCAATGAAGGTAGCCTTGAAGCAGGCCATGCAAAAATTGATTTAGGAAATGGTTTTGCCTTAAATGGTGTTGTTGGTTTTCAGTTTAATAACACCAATTTTGAAGCGCTGGGCGAAGAGGCTTTTGTACCAAGTGTAAATACTCAAAACAAAGCTTTGTATGTTTATGAAGAATTGCCTATTGGTGAAAAATCCCTGCACAAAATCACCTTTGGTGGACGCTTGGGTCATGCTACGGTAGATTCAAAAGACAGTGCTAATTTTGGCCCAGGGCAAAATAATAGCTTTAATCCAAATAGTTACGCATTAGGCGGCTTGTATAGCATCAATGAGAATTGGTCGCTAACCAGCAATTTATCGCATAACGAACGTGCGCCTAGCTATTTTGAACTATATGCCAACGGTGCGCATGTGGCCACCGGCCAGTTTGAAGTAGGAAACAGCAATTTTAAAGAAGAAAAATCCAACGGTATAGATGCACAAATACGCTGGAAAGATGCCAAAAATGCATTTAGTTTAGGGGTTTATTACACACGCTTTAGCAATTTTATTGGCTTGTTTGAAACGGGTAATTTAATTGGCGAACTGCCAGAGGCACAGTTTAGGGCTGTGCCTGCCGTATTTAAAGGGCTAGAGTTTGAAGGTAAAGTAGGACTTACTGACCAGCTAACGTTAAACTTGCGTGGTGATTACGTGCATGCCAAAGAAAAAGATAGCAATGAGTATTTGCCGCGTATAGCGCCGTTAAGATTGGGCGCTGGCCTGCAATATCAGCTCAATAAATTCGGTGCAAAACTGGATGTGCTGCGCGCTTTTAAACAAGACAAAACCGCCAATAATGAGCTGGCAACGGATGGATATACCAATGTGAGCGCGCTAGTAGCTTATAAATTGCCAACCAAGCTGAATTTAGAGTTGTTTGCAAAAGCCAATAACTTGCTTAATGATGAAATACGTGAGCATGCTTCCTTCTTAAAAGATATTTCCCTTGCAGGTGAGCGCTCACTATTGATTGGTTTGCGCGGGGATTTTTAATCACAAAACTGAGTTTTTGAACCAAAATTCAGCAAAAATACTAATTACCATTTCTACATTAAATAAAGTAATGAACATTAGCGCACCGAATTCGTTATTATAAGTTTTGTGTTTTTTGTGGCCGCTGCAGGCAAGTGGCTTAAATTGCTAGAATACACAGAATATGCCAACGGGATACATGGTTGGCAACTTAAAAATTAACTGGTTTTAGTTTTGAGGTTTGGTGTTTAATAAAACAATATTAAGCACCAAACCACCACCACAACCAGCAAAGCAATAAATACCGCGGCACTGCCAATATCTTTGGCACGCTTTGCAAGTACGTGTCGCTCAATCGATACGCGATCAACTACAGCTTCTATTGCCGAATTTAATAACTCTACAATTAACACCAGCAATACGCTGGCAACCATTAATGCAATTTCGATTGCATTATTGCCTAAGTAAAAAGCCAGTGGCGTCAAAATAATCGAAAGTAAAACCTCTTGCCTAAAAGCATCTTCATGTTTGTAAGCGGCCTTAAAGCCCTCTACTGTGTACCCAAGCGCATTTAACAAACGGCGCAAGCCAGTTTTACCTTTAAACGGGCTTTCAATATGGGGTTGCTTTGATTCAGTGGTCATTAAGAATATCAATCGTGAAAAATAATCGAATTATTTTAACATGCGTTATCATATTGTTTTGTTGTCAGTAATTTATTCGATAAAGGTTTTTTAAGATGGCACGCACTGTACATTGCATTAAATTAGGTAAAGATTTAGATGGCATGGATTTTCCTCCATACCCAGGCGAGCTTGGAAAGCGTATTTATTTGCAGGTATCTAAAGAAGCTTGGGCTGCTTGGTTAAAACAACAAACCATGCTTGTGAATGAAAACCGTCTTAGTTTGGCAGACCCAGCTGCGCGAAAATATTTAAGCGAGCAAACGGAGAAATACTTTTTTGGAGAAGGCGCTGATACGGCAAGTGGTTATGTGCCGCCAGCCAATTAAAAATTTTTAGATTCAAAAAAGCACCTTTTAAGGTGCTTTTTTAAGGCACTACTTTGTTCTAGAGCAAAACCTTATGGTTGCAAGGCTTCGCGTTCCATTTCTTGCAAGCTGCTATGGCGCACGTCTTTACCTTTAACCATATATACTACATATTCCGCAATGTTTTTTGCATGATCGCCAATACGCTCAACTGCTTTTGCCACAAACAACACTTCTAGCGACATGGAAATTGTGCGTGGGTCTTCTAGCATGTGCATCACTAGTTGACGCATTGCTGCACGAAATTGCTCATCCACTAACTCATCCTGCCTTGCCACTTCTACTGTTTGGCTTACATCTAAGCGCGCAAAGGCATCTAATGAAGTGCGCAGCATCTCACGTACGATTTTCACCATAGCCTTAATTTCTGTAAAGCGTGGGTTGTACATGCGGTCTTCATCAAAAATACGTTGCGCTGTGCGTGCAATTTTAGTGGCTTCATCACCAATACGCTCTAAATCGGTAATGGTTTTAACCATCATCATCACCATGCGCAAATCACCTGCTGCAGGCTGGCGACGCGCAATAATATGACTACAATCTTCGTCAATTTGAACTTCAAAAGAATTAACGCGCGCATCCGCTTCCATCACTTCTTTTGCCATTTTAAGGTCGGCTTTAATTAATGCCTCTAGCGCATTTACAATTTGTTGCTCAACCACACCGCCCATTTCGAGTATTTTGCCGCGGACGGATTCCAGCTCAGCGTCATACTGTTTAGAGGTGTGTTCAAATTGCATTTTTACTAACCTGATCTTAGCGAATTCATTTTAATTAATCCAATAATACCAATCAAATGTTACAAAGATAATATTCTATCTATATCTATTGATATGCCTGCTTTTTGCAAAAAAACTTATATTTAAATTTTATTTTTTATAAGTTTTAACGCCGTCTGATGTTGCCAATAACAGCACATTGGCAGGGCGCGCCGCAAACAAGCCGTTGGTTACTACACCCACTATTTGATTCACTTTTGCTTCAAACGCAATTGGGTCGCTAATGGTTAAGCCATGCACGTCTAAAATTACATTGCCGTTATCTGTGGTGAAATCACGCAATTTAGGTTGACCGCCCAGCTTCATCAATTCGCGTGCCACATAACTTTTTGCCATTGGCAATACTTCTACAGGCAACGGAAACTTGCCTAAAAATGGTACATATTTTGTTTCGTCACAAATACAAATAAATTGTTTGGCTACAGCGGCTACGATTTTTTCGCGCGTTAAAGCACCGCCACCACCTTTAAGCATATGCAAATGTTCGGTGATTTCGTCAGCACCGTCCACATAAATATCTAAGCTATCGACGCTATTTAAATCAAATACTTCAATACCATGGGCACGTAAGCGTTGCGCTGTGGCTTCACTGCTGGCAACAGCCCCGTCAATTTTGTGTTTTACTTTTGCTAATTCTTCAATAAAAAAATTAGCGGTTGAGCCTGTACCCACGCCAATAATGCCACTTTTTACATATTCAACGGCTGCATTTGCTACTTGTTGTTTTAATTCGTCTTGTGTGAATGCCATTTTGCATAAATCCTTTATAATATAATAGCTTAACCAATTCAATACTATACACTGCGCCAGCGAACTTAAAAACTGGTGAATTTAAAATAAATCCCTATGAAAAGCATGACTGCTGACTATCAAACCAAAATAGAAAATTCACGCGTTTACGATGTAGCAAGCAAAACGCCTTTGGAATTTCAACCCAATTTATCGGCGCGCATTGGAAACCGCGTTTTGCTAAAGCGTGAAGACATGCAGCCTGTTTTTTCATTTAAGTTGCGCGGCGCTTACAACAAAATGGCCAATTTGCCACAAGAAGTGCTTAACCGCGGTGTAATTTGTGCCAGCGCTGGTAATCATGCGCAGGGTGTGGCTTTGGCTGCGCAAAAGCTAGGCTGTCGCGCCGTGATAGTGATGCCAACTACCACCCCTTTGATTAAAATTGATGCGGTTAAAGCGCGCGGTGCCGAAGTTGTGCTATTTGGCGATAGTTATTCTGATGCCTATGTGCATGCTTTAGTGCTTGAGAAATCTCAAGCTTTAACCTTTGTGCATCCTTACGATGACCCTGACGTGATTGCTGGCCAAGGCACGATTGCCTTAGAAATTTTGCAAAGCCATCCCGAACCAATTGAGGCCATATTTTGCTGTGTGGGCGGAGGCGGTTTGTTGGCGGGTATAGCCGCCTATGTGAAAGCAGTGCGGCCAAATATTAAGGTGATTGGTGTAGAAGCCAAAGATGCTGAAGCGATGACTGAATCGCTTCAGCAAGGTAAACGCGTGATGTTAGACCAGGTTGGTCTCTTTGCCGATGGTGCCGCTGTTAAGCAAGTTGGCGAACACACGTTTAAATTGGCGCAACAATTTGTAGATGAAATGATTGTGGTGGATAACGATGCGATTTGCGCCGCGATTAAAGACGTGTTTGAAGACACGCGTAGCATTTTAGAGCCAGCCGGCGCCTTAGCAACAGCGGGCATTAAAGAATATACCAAGCGAAATAAAATCACTGGCAAAACCTTAATAGGCATTGCTTCTGGTGCTAATATGAATTTTGACCGCTTACGTTTTATTGCAGAGCGTGCCGAAATCGGCGAAAAGCGTGAAGCTGTTTTAGCAGTAACCATTCCAGAGCAAGCAGGTTCGTTTAAAACGTTTTGCCGATTACTCGGCGACCGCAATATTACCGAATTTAATTATCGCTACTCTGACCCAGTCAGGGCGCATATTTTTGTGGGCGTTGCGGTAGCTGATCCATCAGAGTCGGTAAAATTGGTGCAAGATTTACAATCGCACGGCTTGCCTGTGCTAGATTTAACCGATAACGAAGTAGCCAAATTGCACTTGCGCCATTTAGTTGGCGGTCATGCGCCGCAAGCTGAGCATGAAGTGGTATTTCGCTTTGAATTCCCCGAAAAACCAGGCGCACTGATGAAGTTTTTAGATACGATGGGGCACGATTGGAATATCAGCCTGTTTCATTACCGTAATCACGGTGCCGATTTTGGTCGTGTACTAGTGGGCATGCAAGTGCCGCCTAATAGCCAAAATGAATTTGAAACATTCTTACAAAACTTGGGCTACCCGTATTGGGATGAAACGCAGAATCCTGCTTATCAGTTATTCCTGGGTTAAAATAATGGTTAGGTAGAAGTTGGGATTGATTGTATACACCCTCTAATTTGGTTGCATTGAACCAAAATTGATTTGAACCAAAAATAACTATCTGTTTCTATTGATTTTAGCTGTGTATACTAATGAGTATATTTTTTGCTTGGTATAACAATGGTATTAAAAACAAATAAGAATTTTTTGGAGATTTGGAATGAAAATAACCTTTAATAAAACCTTTATTAGCTTGGTTTTGATAGCCCTCATTGCAGGCTTAACGGCTTGTAATAAAGAAAAAGCAGAAGAGCCTAAAGTAGACGAAGCTGCAGTACAACCAATCACCGAGCAAGCGCTTGCATCAGCCGGAGTTGCTTATGTAACTAGCCAAGATGCAGGTGTTAGTGTGATTGATTTGGGCACTATGCAAGTAGTTAAGCAGCTAGATATTAAGGCGATTGCGCCACGTGGTTTAGGTATTACAGCTGACGGCAAGAAATTGATTGTCGCAACGCGCGAAAATGAGAGTATTTCAGTAGTTGATACCGCTTCAGGTAAGGTATTGCAACAAATTAAAGTGGGTAAAAACCCTGAGTTTGTTCGCGTAAGCGGCAATTTTGCTTATATTTCTTCTGAGCCAAGCGCAAAAGGTGGACCACCACCAAAATCAGGCGTAGAAGAGGAAGATGAAGATGATGAAGAGAAAATCCCTGCAAAAATTGCAGTGGTTGATTTGGCCAAGGGCGAAAAAATACGCGAAATTACGGGTGGCCCAGAAACAGAAGGTATTGAGTTTTCGGCTGATGGAAAACATTTGGTGATCACCAATGAAGCCGACAATACAGTGACTGTACATGATATTGAATCGGGTAAATTGGTTAAAACGATCCAAACTCATGAAATGGGTGATAGACCACGCGGTATTAAAGTTTCACCAGATGGGTCAACCTATTTGGCAACGCTAGAATATGGCAACAAATTTATGGTTTTGGACAAAGTCTATAATGTTGTACGCACTGTGAATACGGCAGCAACGCCTTACGGTATTGCCTATGATAAAAAAGGAGAGCGCATTTTTGTTGCTACTAATAAGGCTAAATTGCTACAAGTATTTGATGCGAAAACCTATGAAAAAATCAAAGAAATCCCAACAGGAAACCGTTGCTGGCACTTTAGTTTTACTCCAGATGACAAACAAATATTGTTGGCATGCGGTAAATCAGACGCTGTTTATGTGATTGATGCAGAAAAGCTAGAAGTAACAAAGCAAGTTGAAGTAAAAGGCATGCCATGGGGTTTGGTGACGTACCCTAAAGCGATGGGTAGTTTAGATAATCCTTAACCAAACTGTACAACAAAGCGCCTTAGCCAGTTTAAAAGCCCGCAATTTCGGGCTTTTTTATTTAAGTATATTGATAACAAACACCCGTATTTTCGGCGCTTTATTTTTTTAGTAGATTCAAAATGTAAAACCATTCTTTTGGATCTACAGGAGTAATTGATAATCGATTGCCGCGCTGCAAAATGCGTAAGCTTTCAAGTTCTGGGGTTTCGCGCATTTCTTTTAGGCTTAGTAAACGTGTTTTGCGCACCAATTTAACGTCTACATTAAACCAGCGTGGTGTTTCGAGTGTGGCTTTTTCGTCAAAGTATTTGTGGCCTTTTATAAACTGTAAACGGTCTGGATACGCCGAGCTGCAGACCTCTGCAATACCTGCAATGCCTGGTGTTTCGCAGTTTGAGTGATAGAACAATACCCCATCACCAATCTGCATTTGGTCGCGCATAAAGTTGCGTGCTTGATAATTGCGCACGCCATACCAATCCACCGTTTGATTGGGCATGTCCGCCAAATCATCAATCGACACATCACCAGGTTCTGATTTCATTAGCCAATAACGCATTTAAACTCATCTTTCTCAATATAAAATTATCAATATTGGGTATGATAATTGAAATTTTTAGCTTTAGAATTAGATATAGGAAATTAAACATGTCACGTAATGTATTAGGCACCACGCTGCAAACCTGTGGTTTAGACCCAATAACAGGCTTTACCAGAAATGGCTGTTGCGAAACAGGTCCTGAAGATGCTGGCAGTCATACCGTTTGCGCGCAAGTAACAGAGGAGTTTTTGGCATTTTCTATATCGCGTGGTAACGATTTAAGCACGCCACGCGCAGAATACGGATTTGAAGGTTTAGTGGCAGGCGACCGTTGGTGTTTATGCGCCGCACGCTGGCTTGAAGCCAGTGAGGCAGGATTTGCGCCGCCAGTGGTGCTAGAAGCCTGCCACGAGAAATGCTTAGAAATTGTCAGCTTGGCCGATTTGAAATATCACGAATTGCGCTGATAGTTTTAGTTTTTAAGTTTTGGGAAAATCAGTGAGTTAACAGGTAATTTTGATTTTATGCGTGAAAGTGCAAGGAATCGAGTTTCAGGTAATGCATTTTAGCAAGGCAAAACGAGATAACGCCGAAATTAAGCCCATAACACCTAAATTTATTTGCTGTGGTGTTGCCTGAGCCGTTATCCTGAACCAAAAAGGTCCAAGTGGTAACAACCTAAAGTGCTTAAGGTTCACTCGCCAAGGGTATCTTAAAAGATATCCCAATTTAGAGCGCTCACACCGCGACTTGAATAGCCGAAACCTATAACGAAAACTAGTTCAAGGAATTTAAGACTCAAGCAACACCACAGAAAACAAGTTGGATTTTAAAACTTACTCGTGTCGAACTGATGAAGGTTTATCATTACAACAGCCTAACTGTTAGAAGCTAGATTTTTAAAAAGTTTGCAATTTATAACAATTTAGTCTGGCTAGCCATCGCTTCATCAATTTGATTCTGCATGGTGTTAATCCTACGCTTATAATCACCGATGTCAACATCGCCAGTCTTGGTGTGCAGCAATTCATGCGATAAATTGAGTGCAGCCATAATCGCAATTCGATCAATCCCGACCACTTTGCCTGTGTCGCGAATATCTTGCATTTTTTTATTTAAATAGTTAACAGCTTCTAGCAATCCAGCACGCTCTTCATCGGCACAGGCGACTGTAAATTCACGCCCCATAATGATTACATCAATGGTTTTTGAGATACTCATGATGGCTCTGCACCTAAAGATGAGGTGTCAGAGGGTATGGTTTCTAACAAAATTTCGAGTTTTTCGCTTGCTAGCAACATATTGCTTTTTAAGGTGTTTGAGTTTTCTTGCGCGTGGCTTAATTTGTCACGCAACTGAAGGTTTTCCTCGCGCAGTATTGCACACAAAGAAATCAACTTACCAATTTTGTCTTCTAATTTTTTTAAATCTGCCTTCATACCTCACTATAAATGAAAAAATTCATTGTAGTCAATAGTTAAGGTGAACTATTCAAAGTAAATTAATATGTTTAATAGGCTTGTAGCGTAAACAATCAAATTACAAATCGTTAATTCAATCCACATCACCGCCCAATAAAAGTTATAATTGTGTCTAGTTGTAAGGTGCCACTGTTAATTTCATATTAATAAGGGTGAAACTGGGAAATAGGTGCGTTAGTTTTGCGATTACTTTTTAAAGTAATTAAAAAATGACAATCCCTATGCTGCCCCCGCAACGGTAAGTGAGTGTAGTTTTGCTAATCAAGCCACTGAGTGTGCTTTAACTTGGGAAGGCGCAAATCATTCCTCACAAGCCCGGAGACCGGCCTTGCATCAAAACGTTAGGACATACCGCGGGGTGTCGGTAATCAAAATAAAATATGCAGTTTATTCATTTTTGCTTTTGCTTTCATGCTTAAGCAAACTTATCAGCGTATTAAGTTCTGGTTTATTCAATCACTTCTGGTATTCCTTTTTTTTAAAAAAATGCATGCGGGGTCGCTTGCAAATAAGGATATTTTTGCCATGAAAAAAACCATCATAGCCAGCCTAGTCGGCTTGGCAATTCATTCATCTGGTTTTGCTGCCGAAAATTTAAATTTAGACGAAGTCACCGTAAAAGCAAATCGCTTTGTGCGCAAAGACACTGAAACCACTTTCGCTTCTGAAATTCATACGGCTGCACAAATTGAATCATCTGGCGCAACTACGTTATACGATTTTTTAGCGCAACAAACTTCTTTAAATGTGCTGTCTGGCTTTGGTAACAAGGCTGCGCCACTCATCAATTTACGTGGATATGGCAATGAAAATGGCTACCAAAACGTTGCTATTACATTAGATGGACAACGTCTAAACAATATTGATTTAACGCCACAGCTATTGGGTGCTATTCCACTTAATGATATTGAACGGATTGAAATCAGCAAAGGTAGTGGTTCTGTTATTTATGGCGATGGCGCAGCGGCAGGTGCAATTCAGATTTACACAAAATCAAAAACTGGTGTATCGGTTACAGGTTCATTAGGTAATTATGGCCAAAAATCAGGCTATATTTCGGCAGGTATTGCTAGTCAGTATTTTGATATATCAGCCAGCGCGGCGGATGATAGTCATGATGGGTTTAGCAAAAAAGATATTTTTGGTCAGCATGATACGTTTGATAGCGCAACGCAAAATGTTAAACTTAAATTTAAGCCGATTGATGCTTTGCGTGTAAAAGCTGAAGCCACAAGTGCGCGCATCAGTACTTATTTTGTGGGCAATATGAGTGAGGCCGAATTTAAAGATAATCCGCGCCAAAACGCAGGTAATGCTTACACGTTTCAACGCTATGAAACCAACCAATGGCGCTTAGGTTTTGAATACGATATCAGTCAAAAAATGACAGTAGAATATAATCACGGCAACGAAGACAAAACATCATTTTTTGATACCCCACAGCCACCATTTCCATTTTCACAATTGCGCGATTACGATTATAAAAACGATGATCTGACAATTAAATACGTGGATGCCAATTTAAGAGCGTTAATCGGATATCAAAGTTTTGACGGCGCATTGCAGCGCACATCTGATAAAACTAGCAAGGATAACTCAGGCTTATTTGCACAAGCCGAGTATCAAATAAACGATTTAACATTATCAACTGGCGCAAGGCATGAACGCGTGATATATAATTTTGCGCCAGTGGGTGGCACAAAGCTAAAAAAAGACAGTAATTTAGAAGCCTTTGATCTGGGTGTTAACTATAAATTTAGCCGAGAATTAAGTATATTTACCAATTTTAACCAGGCATTTCAAGCCCCCGATCTTGACCGCTTTTTTGGCTTTGGTTTTGGATTTAACCCTAATATTGTGCCTGCCAAATCACAAACATTTAATATCGGTTTAAATCATGTGTTGGCTAATAATCGTTTAAAAGTAACGGCTTTTCATACTGATTTAGAAAATGAAATCTACTTAGACATCGCTACGTTTAACAACACTAATATTGATGCATCGCATAAATATGGTGTTGAAGTGCAAGATTATTTTAAATTTAACAATCAATTAGGCGCCTCTTTAATTTACAACTACACGCGCGCTAAAATTGATCGTGAAGATTCCGCTGGAGGCGCTTACAATGGAAAAGATTTGCCTGGTGTGCCTAAACATACGGTGGTTACGAATCTAAATTACCAATTTTTGAATCATGCTAATCTTAATTTTAATCACACTTGGCGTGCAAAAGCCTATGCGTTTAACGATTTTGAAAATAATTTTAACCAAAAGCAAGATAACTATGAATCGACAAATTTAGCGTTGAGTTATCAATATAAAAATTTCAATTTCTTTACGGTAATCAATAATATTTTTGAGCACAAAAATTCGATTCAAGTACAAGATGATGCGATTTACCCAATCGATTTTGTGCGTACCTGGCGCGTTGGAATGCGGGCAGATTTTTAAGATTCATTCTCATCAAAAAAGCCACAAAATGGTATGATTCAACATTATTTATTTGTGGCTTTTTTAAGCTTTAAACACAGGGTTCAGTATGCAAAATAGTTTAAGTGTATCAAAACAACTTTTATTCGCTGCAGCGATTGCATTTTTTATGTTGTTAACGCGTGGAAGTCATGTGCTCACGCAGGTTTCTTTGCCGGATGCAAGTTTGGTCTTGTTTTTATTGGGCGGTTTATTGTTAAAGCGTTCTGCTTGCTTTGCTGGTTTTTTTGTGTTGGCAACGGTAATTGATTTTAGCGCAGCGGCATTTGACCCGGCGCAAAGTTTTTGCCTAACTAACAGCTATTGGGGATTGATTCCAGCATATGGTGTCATGTGGCTGGGCGGCTTGTGGTTAAGCAAACAAAACACCGTTTTTGCACCAAATTTAAAAGCCGTTTCTGCCTATGTTTTAGTTAGTTTAATCACTACGTTTTTGGCGTTTGTTATTTCTACTCAAACTTATTATCTATTTTCTGGTCTTTTTCCTGCTGAAGGTTTAATCGAATCCATGCAGCGTGGTTGGGAGTATTTATCAAATTGGATGGGTTTTGCGGCTATGTATTTTGCCTTTGTTTGGTTAAGCGTAGCCTTATGGCGCAGCATAAAACCTTTGCAAACGTCAAAAGCTTAATGCGAATTAATTGTTATAAGCCGCTTGTAGCCAAGCGGCTTTTTTTGCGTCAAAACTACTCATCATCACCATGACTAATCCCCACGCATACAGCTTAGATGAGCAAGCCGCCATCTACAAAGTGATTCGCGAGCGTCGAGATATGCGACATTTTTTGCCAATGCCTGTTGATAGCGCTCTTTTGCAAAAAATATTAGCCGCCGCGCATCACGCACCCAGTGTTGGACTGATGCAGCCATGGCGTTTTATTCGTATTACCGATTTGAAAATTCGCCAAGCAATTCACAAACAAGTAGATGCAGAGCGTGTTAAAACAGCGCAGGCGATTGGCGAATCTGAAACACCCGCGCGTATGTCAGAATTTTTACGTTTAAAAGTAGAAGGTATTTTAGTGTGCGGTGAGGTTTTGGTTGCCACACTTTGCGATAAGCGCGAAAACAATATATTCGGGCGCCGCACTATGCCCGAAATGGATATTGCATCAGTCAGTTGCGCTATTCAAAATATGTGGCTAGCCGCGCGTGCAGAGGGTTTAGGCTTGGGCTGGGTCAGTTTATTTGACCCGATTGATCTTTCGCAATTATTGAACATGCCAGCCGATGCAAAACCGATCGCTGTGCTTTGTTTGGGGCATGTGGACAGCTTTTATAAAGAACCCATGCTGGTTGAAACGGGCTGGAAAATTGAAAAACCGTTGGCAGAAATGTTAATGGAAAATGGTTGGAATGATGATGCAAAGTAAAGTCACACTTATTTTGGGTGGCGCACGCTCTGGTAAAAGTAGCTACGCAGAACAGCTGGCAATAAAATCTGGCTTGCCTGTGACTTATATTGCTACGGCCTTGGTGTTTGATGATGAGTTTGGTCAACGGGTGGCGCACCATAAAAACCGCCGCCCAGATGACTGGAAAACGGTTGAGCAGGCTCATGACTTGGCACTTGCCTTGCAAAACCATGCCACTGCTGGGCAGTGCGTGATTGTAGATTGCCTCACCTTATGGTTAGCGCAATGTATTTGCTCCGATTGCGCGCAGCCTGAAACGCAAGATTGGCAATCGGAACGCGAAGCTTTGCTGCAAGTACTTCCAAAGCTAGCTGGAACAGTCATTTTGGTCAGCAACGAAGTAGGTATGGGTATTGTTCCTTTAGGCGCAATTAATCGCCAGTTTCAAGATGAGCAAGGCAGGCTGAATCAAGTCGTGGCGCAGCTAGCCGATGAAGTGGTGTTTATTGCTGCTGGTTTGCCACTTAAACTAAAAGGATAGATATATATGAATAGTCAATTTGAATTAAAAGGTGAGTTCATAGCACTTTGCGATTTGCTTAAAACTACAGGCATTGCCGATAGCGGCGGCCAAGGCAAAGCATTTGTGGCCAATGGCATTGTGATGGTAGATGGCAAAACTGAATTGCGTAAAACCGCCAAAATTCGTGTGGGGCAAGTGGTGGAATGTTTTGATAATCGCATTACGGTAACTTCAGCGGCTTAGCACTCAAAGGTTCACAAAATTAATTTTGGGTACAGCCCCTAATTTTGTATCACCAAATTCTAGTTGCGTAATGCTGCCGTAATCGATTGTAAATCTAAACAAACCTTTAAGTGGCATATTTAGCACATGCGCCAGCAGGGCGCGGATCATGCCACCGTGCGTCACAATGGCGATATTGCCTTTTGGATAATGCGCTAAAATCTCTTCTAGGAAATGGATGCCACGCTGTTGCAGTTGGCTAAATGTTTCGCCGTTTGGCGGGGCTAAATTGGCATAATTGTGTGCCCATGCATCAAAAATATCGCGTGGAATATCATCCCAAGCAGACATTTCCCAATCTCCAAAATTCAGTTCCATTAGGCGATTGTCAACAATCGGCTCTCCGATTTCCAGTACATTAGCAAGCTTTAAGCAACGCTGTAAAGGGCTGGCATAAATCGCGTCAAATGCGGTATTGATAAGCTTTTGTTGTGTAGGTAGTGCTTCATCCATAAAGCCGCTGGCAACATCAACATCACTTTGCCCATAACAAATGCCTGCAGGCACTTGCAGTGAAGTATGTCTAATTAAAAAAAGCTTCAAAGGTCAGACCCTAAATTAATACTCCAAGCAAGAACACCCAAATAAAATGCCAGCTCTGTGATTTGTTGTGTGGCGCCCAGACAGTCGCCTGTATAGCCGCCCAGCCAGCGTTTGATTTTGTGGCGCCACCAAAACCAACTTAATACTATTGGTATTAATGTAAAGGCCAAAAATTTTAAAATAATTAAATGTGAGTAATCGCTCACATTTAATGTAAGAATCACTCCAAAAAGTGGCAACAAACCGAACAGGTTTGCAAGCAGCAAGCTTCGCATACTGATCTGCGTCGCAAGTGGTTTAGCTTTACCGCTTATTTTTACATAGTCCAAGCTTTGCATCATCCACAACGCACTTAAGCGGCTTAGCGCATGCGCAGTAACGAGAGATATTGTGATTAAGATAAAGTTTAAGGCGTTAAGCGTTTGAAATTTTGCAAAAAGCATCAAGAATAGCGCCACTGCGCCGAAAGTACCCAGCCTAGAATCTTGCATAATGGAGATGATTTTATCTTTATTCCAACCACCGCCAAGCCCATCTGCACTGTCAGCAAGGCCGTCTTCATGAAAGGCCCCAGTGGTATAAATAGTAGCTGCCATGCTAGTTAAAACGGCAATCGTCTTAGGTAAAAATAAGTAAGTCACATAAAAAACAAGGGCGCCAATTAAGCCAATTAATATGCCAATTAGCGGAAAATATTTGCTGGCATGATTTAAATCCGATTCCTGAAAATCATTAAAGCTTGGAACGGGTATGCGAGTAAAAAAGCCCACGGCCAACAAAAAATATTGCCATTGTTTTTTCATATTTAAACAGGGCTCTCAGCATCAAGTGCATGGCTGACAGAGGCACTCTCAAAGCTAGCCATCTCATTTAAAAAATTAACCGCCGCTTGCACCAGTGGGTATGCAAGTGCAGTCCCTGTACCTTCGCCTAAGCGCAAATCTAAATCTAGCAAAGTTGTTACGTGTAAACAAGTTAATAGTTGCCGATGCGCTTGCTCCTTTGAGCAATGGGTAAATACGCAATAATCTAAAACATTAGGCTGCATTTTGTAAACAACAAGCAACGCAGCACTTGCTATAAAGCCATCAATAAGCAAAATGGCTTTTTGCTCAGCCGCGGCCAACATTGCACCCGCCATCATGGCGATCTCAAAACCACCAAAGGTTGCTAGCGCTTGAATCGCATCACGCCCATCAAGCGCATGATGGGCAATGGCTTGTTTCAATATGCTGGTTTTATGCGTTAAGCCGGCATCATCCAAACCAGTGCCGCGGCCCACGCATTGCTCAATCGGTATGCCGCACAATATACTCATTAAGGTGCTGGCAGAGGAGGTATTGCCGATGCCCATTTCACCAAAACCCATTATGTTGCAGCCAGCATCTAATTCCTCTTTGGCCAGTGCTGCACCTACTGTAATCGCTTGGTCACATTGATCAAGAGTCATGGCTGGTTGATATAAAAAGTTAGCTGTGCCCATCGCAATTTTTGCATCAATTAAATATGGGTGCGATGCAAAGATATGATTCACACCAGCATCAATAATGCGTAAATCAATATGCATTTGACGCGCAAAAATATTAATTGCTGCGCCGCCTTGCAAAAAATTGAGCACCATTTGTGCAGTAACACATTGTGGATAAGGGCTAACATTACTTTTCGTAATGCCATGATCACCAGCAAATACTAATAAATTGGGCTTATTTAATTGTGGCGTTAAGCTTTGTTGAATTTGGCCAGTCTGAAATGCTAAAGCTTCTAATTTTCCAAGCGCGCCAAATGGCTTAGTTTTTTGATTTATCTTATTTGAAAGTGCGGCATTTAAGCTGTTGTCTAAAGGCAAAATATGGAAAGTCTTCATGCCAAATAGTTTAAATGAAAAACCCGCAAAACTTTTCAACTTTGCGGGTTAAATTTCAATATAGTTTTTTCTAAATATTTATTATTAGACTACTCTTTATGGCGGTAGTAAATTACTTAGCCGCTTCAGCCGCTGCATCTTTTGACGATTGTAAAGCATCAACTGCATCTTCTTTGGCTTCTGTTGCCGCTTCATATGTGGCAGTTGCCGCATCTTTTGCTGCATCAGTCACAACTTCTTTAGTTTCAGTTGCCACGGCGCCAGCGACTTCTTTAGTTGCGTCAACCACCTCACCCATTTCTTCTTTCATATTTTCTACTGCATCATTAGATTTGCTGCAACCTGCAACCAGTGTTAGAGCAAAAATACATGCTAATAATGCGCGTAAAAATGTATTCATGGTAAACCCCCTTATTAATTGTTAAAAAAAATTTTTAAAAAGTTGTTGTGCTGAAATGCATAGCATTTTTCTCGGATAAATTTTATTAGGATGACTAAGCATTGGCCTATTCGTCTCAAAAATACCCATATAAGCATTGGCATTTCCGTAAAACTCTTTGGCAATTTTAGATAATGCGTTGCCACGCTTCACCTTATAAAATTGCGACTCGACGACTGCTTCAATCTCACCTAATGGATCTTGAACATGTTCAAAGCCTACTTCCTTACCACCGCATAATAAAATCTTTTCTTTGGTTTCTAGTGTGTACGTCATAACTTGCACAATCACCGTAAACGATGCGCCATCAAAACCAATAGCTGAATCTTGCGCACTTAAATTCATTTTTGCCACGTAACCAGCAGACGCATTGGCCGCTGCCATGTTTGCTGCATATATATTAACAGGAGTAGAATCTTTATTTCATGCCACATCGGCTAACTTGGCCTCACCAATACCAAATAATTTCTCCCCAGCATCTTTAACAAATCAAAACATTTCCAATGAAATTCCATTTTAATTTTGTTGATGTAATTCAATATATTATGACGTTGTAACTTAAATATATTATCTCTTTAAGAAGGTTCAACATTGTAAATATGCTAAAACCTGACTACCAAGTTTGAATTAAATCGCAAATTGCGCTGTAAATTAATGTGAAGTTTGCTATAATTCGCGACTTGCAAATAGTTAAATAAAAAATGCAAATTGGCCGGATAGCTCAGTCGGTAGAGCAGCGGATTGAAAATCCGCGTGTCGCAGGTTCGATTCCCGCTCCGGCCACCAGTATTAGAGAAGCTCACAGAGATGTGGGCTTTTTTTTATGTCTGATAATTGTAAAGATTGCCGCTTAACAAGACGCCTTAATGAAAAACTCAACATTCTTTAAGATTAGATCGTCATCCTGTTTTTTTGATGGCTTACCAAGTCCCAGTAAACATTTCGTATGATTTAATCCTTGAAATAGTGATAAGAATTGGGTTGCTGCTAAATCAAAATCGTTGATATTGAGCGACTTCGTACCTGAGCATCTTTTGAGATACTCTGATACTTCACGATGCACCTTCATAGGTCCATTTTGATAAAAAGTATTGCAAAGCTCAGGATATGTAGCTGTGGATGCGAACATCGTTCTATACGCACTCAACACTTCATCTTTTCTAATCAATGAAATAAATTTTTTGGCGATTACTGTTAAACCATATTTAGGCTTGTTAGGATCTAACTCTTCATCTGTAAGTAAGAATACGTTTTCAACTTTGCTTAAAATAGTAGCACCAAACAATTCCTCTTTTGATTTGAAGTGACTGTAAATAGTCATCTTTGTAACACCCGACATATCAGAGATGGCATCGATAGTCGTTCTTTCAAATCCATTCTCTGTGAATAATCTGTGAGCGGTTGACATTATTGACTCCATTTTTTTAAGGTCAAATGGTCGGCCACGTTTCTTAATTAATAATGGGTTATTTGAGTTCATGGCAGTTTATTATACTTGACAGTACAGTTAATATGATTATTATACACAGTATGTTTAGTAAGTTAATTTAGTAAGTTAAAAGGATTAAGTTTATGAATAAATATTGCCTCTCATTATTGTTTAATCTTTTTGTTTACTCAAATGCTTTCGCTGAAAATATTGGTGTTATTACTGCGGAAATCAAAGGTGTAAAAGAAATCCCTAAAACTACTCTTATATGCGGGATTTTTGATTCGCAGGATGGGTTTCCTAAGGAGTCATCCAAAGCAATCCAAATTAAAGATGCGAGTGTTGATAAAGATATTGCTTTATGCAGCTTTGAAGTCCCGACTGATAAGTTATACGCAATTTCTGTAGTGCATGATATCAATAATAATCGCCAACTTGATACAAACGCCTTGGGCATTCCTAAAGAGGGCTGGGCATCATCCAAAAATATCACCCATACTTTCAGACCACCAACTTTTGAAGAATCTAAAGTATTACTAAATGAGAAAACGTTAAAAGTTACTCTACAAATGCATTACTGATAAAAAGTCATATTCAGCAAATAAATTACTACAGGGGGATTTTATAAATGGGGAATTCATATTTAGTATTAAAATCGATTCATATTTTCGGTGTCATTTTGCTAATGGGCAATATCATCGTGACAGCGTGGTGGAAGTTTATGGCGGATAAAACAAAAGACCCTAGCGTTATATCCTTTGCGCAAAGGCAAGTAACACTTACAGATTTTGTATTTACAGTCCCAGGGGTTTTAATGTCTGTCATAGCTGGAGACTCAATGTCTTATGGATTTATGGCTAATTCTTGGGACATTCAATGGATAACTTGGGGACGTTGTCTTTTCATCGCATCAGGAATTATTTGGGTTGCCATTTTAATCCCAACACAAATAAAACAATCACGCATGGCACGTAACTTTGCACACGGCAAAGCAATTCCTGATGAGTACTGGAAATTAAGTAAACGCTGGAATATATTTGGCAGTCTTGCTGTTTTGCTGCCCCTTATCAATATTTACTGGATGGTATTCAAACCAGTTTAGATAGGCTACGATTTTATATTTTTGGGGTAAATTTGGGGATAACCCAATAGTAACTAAATTTAAAATTATTTATTAATCAATTATTTAATAGATTTGTTCGATTGTGCCCCCACTTACTAAAGGCTCACAGAAATGTGGGCTTTTTTTAATCTTAGGTTTTACAGATTTGTAGTTGAGTTGTAGGCGAATTTGATTTGTATTTATCCTCTTTGGCATAGGAACCTGTGCCAGTTTAGCAAAGGAGCTTAGGCTCCTTTTTTGCTCTTATAGGGGTGAGATTTAAGGTGGGGATTTATAGGTGTTTAACAGCTTATGATGAAACACATAAAATCGTCACAAGAATGCGATTTATTAAGTACGAAAGGACTAGTAAAAACATGCTTGATTTCATTATGCCGAAACATTGGTTAATTATTATGTTAAATTAGAATTTAATATTTAAAATTTGTTAATAAAGAGGTAACTAAATGCGAACGAAACTTTTAAAACTAGCGCTAGCGTTGACTTTATCAGCATCGGCTCTTTCAGCCAATGCGGCTCCATCTATATTATCTGTTTCGGACATCCAGACCTTCATTTCCAATCTGGGAACGCCAACAGTTACGACATCATCACCAGTAATCACACAGAACACCAATGTTAGTCCGAGCTACAATAGCAACAGTACGACCTCTTCGACTCTGAGCAGTGAAGTAATTACCGCCCCCACAGAGACTACGACAGGATTGCAAGCAAACTATCTAACGCCGACAATCACAACGACATTTAACGTAGACACTTCCAATTACGACGACCTTGATTTATTAGTAACGTCAAGCGGGACTAACCAGATCGGCAGTAAATATATCGATCTGCGCGGTAGCCTCCTGTCGTCTATCGATACTACTCTATCGTTTAGATTGTCAGCATCTGGAGAATTTACTCTCACTACGACTGAATTTGGCACAACCTCCCCGCAACTTGCCTCGTTCTTCTTCGGCGGCGCAGCACTAACAAACGTTGCGTCTACCACTACGACCGA
>CAMCVF010000008.1 GCA_945881735.1 Methylotenera oryzisoli | reverse complement strand
TTAACGTTACCTTTGTTGATTTGTGACAATGAGCTGTAAGCTTGGTTTGTGTGGTTACCACGTGGGTGAGCCCAGTTGTTTGCGTTAGCAATAGCCGCTTCTTGGTCTGCAGCAGCTGATGCTACCATTGGCATTGCCAATGTTGCACCCGCAACTAAACCTAAAGCTAGTTTAATTGTGTTGAATTTCATTTTTATCTCCAAAGACAAAATAGATATATAAATAAAACCATTTAATTGAATTAAACAGTTTATTTATGTTCTTTAGTTTACGTTTCAGTTTAACTAGACATCAATTGCTTAATATTTAATCAAAATGTAACAATTTGTAAACAAATGTTACAGTACATGCATTTGAGGATATTGATGCCATCCAGAATTAAATTTCGAATGGGTCCAGTTTTGGAGGAAGCAGATTATGGAATGTATTTGCTAATATTAAAAAGGTTAATGAAAATGGAGTTGCAATGTTAAGGCCTTGGGAACTGCAAATCGAACTGCTTAGAAACACTGACACCTCTATTCATGTACAAATTGCGCAAAAGATTATAGAAGAAATTCAGCATGGACGCTTTGCTGTAGGCTCAGCATTGCCAGGCACCAGAGAACTGGCAACTATATTAGGAGTTAATCGCAAAACTGTTGTGCAGGCCTATGAAGAAATGATTGCACAAGGTTGGCTGCATTCTGAACACAAGCGCGGGACATTTGTATCACCTCGTATACTATCAGTGAATCATCACCCAAAACCAATTACCAAAATTAATTATGGGTTTCAAAATAAATCCCAACTCGAACCCGTCATTTCTGCCAACAAAAAAATTGAAAGCGATATTATTAGTTTCAGCTCTGGTTTATCGGATTCGCGCTTAATGCCCTTAGAGGTGCTTTCGCGTGCCATGCGCCATGCCCTAATTGTTAGTATTAGAACCAATAAGCAGTCTTACAACGAACCCAAAGGCTCAATGATATTAAGGCAGGCGATATTGCATATGCTTAATATCAATAGAGGCTTGCATACGGATATTGATAATATTTGCGTGGTACGCGGCAGCCAGATGGGGTTTTTCTTGGTAGCAAGGGTTTTAATGCGTAATGGCGACAATATCGTCATGGAAAAATTATGCGACCAATTAGCCAGTGATGCTTTTAAAAGTTGTGGCGCCAACGTTATATCAGTAGGACAAAATGACAAAGGCATTGATTTGGATGAGCTAGAAACAATATGTAAGCACACAAAAATAAGAGCGGCATGTGTCAGCCCGCACTATCAAATACCAACCACTGTGAGCATGCCTATGTCACACAGACGACGCTTACTAGCCATGGCTGACCTGTATGATTTTTTAATTATTGAAGATGACCATGATTTTGAGTTTAATTTTTCCAATAAGTCTATATTACCGTTAGCCAGTTTTGATAAATCGAATCGTGTGATTTACATCGGCTCGCTTTCTAAAGTATTAGCTCCTGGCTTTAGAATAGGCTTTATTGCCGCACACAAAGAAATTACCAAACAATTTGCCAGCGAAATCATGATGATTGACCGTCAAGGCAATACAGTAACAGAGCTTGCGATTGCTGAGCTATTGCACACTGGCGAAATTAATCGCCATACTGTTAAAACGTTTAAAATTTATGATGAGCGCCGCACCTATATCGCCAAATTAATTCGTGAAGAATTAAAAGACTTTGTAACCTTTAAATTGCCCGATGGCGGGCTTGCCTTATGGTTAGAGGTTAACGCCAATATTAATATGCCATTATTGCTTAAAGATACCGAAATTGAAAAAGTGCGCATTGTACCTGGCGCCAGCTTTTGCGGTAACCGCGAGCAAGTTTCGGCAATTAGGTTGGGCTTTGCCAACCTAACTAACGATGAAGTACATTTAGGCATTAAGCGCTTAAAAAATGCGTTCCAAAGGCAATCATATCAGTCGCTAAATGGCTAATCACTTTAACTAAAGTCTAGTTAACTAGAGTAAATTATTAAAATTAAAAAGGCGCAAATGCGCCTTTTTTAATACTTCCTTAACTATAAACTGACTAGTTAATCTTTACCAATTTGATATACTTCATGACTCTTTTCAACAATTTTACCTGTCGTCGCATCTACTTCTACTTTCACTTCTTCTTTATCCGCCTCTAAAATATCAAACTCATAAGAAGCTTTGCCGTCTGCCTCTAATTCATACTCTGTCTCAACTATCGTACCTGGGTGTGCAGCCAACGCTGTGGCTTTTGCATCAGCTTCCGAAACTTTTGCTAATGCTTTAAATTTGGTGTTGTCGGCTTTTACTTCTTGCTCAATTTCAGTAATTTTGCCGGTTTTTACATTGCATTCAATATCCCATGCAGTGCCATCAGTTGATTCAATGTCAAACTCGTAAACTGGTGCTTTATCTTCTGATTTCAGTTCCAACTTTACGATTTTACCTTCATGCGCTGTTAAAGCAGCCTTAACACAATTGCCCAAGCTATCCGATTTATGTGGCTTAATTGTTTCATGGTCTGCCATGGCTGTATTTGCTAAAAGTGCCGCACCTACTAGCGTGGCACCAATTGTTAAACGAATCATGTTTATCTCCAAATTAAATTAAAAAAATGTATTTCAAGAGGTCTATATTGTGAATATGAGAAATAATTATACCTAAAAGTTCATAGGTAATTGATTAATTACATAATTGTAACAATTTTGGCTATATATAACTGTTGCATGGCTGAATTCAGCCAGATGCCGTTTTAAAAACAACTAAACAGCGACTTTAGCCGCAATAGCGGGATGCGGATCATAGTTTTCTAAAGTAAAATCATCGAATTTAAAACTGAAAATATCGCTCACATTGGGGTTAATAAGCATTTGCGGGAGTGATTTTGGTGTTCGCGATAATTGTTCTTGAACTTGTTCCATGTGGTTGCTGTAAATATGTGCATCACCTAATGTATGTACAAAATCACCCAACTTTAAGCCACAAACTTGCGCTACCATCATGGTTAATAGCGCGTAAGACGCAATATTAAATGGTACGCCTAAAAAAATATCAGCACTGCGCTGATACAGCTGACAGCTCAATTTTCCATCGGCGACATAAAACTGAAAAAATGCATGGCAAGGTGGCAATTTCATTTGGTCAACATCGGCCACATTCCAAGCAGACACAATTAATCGTCGTGAATCAGGTGTATTTTTAATGGCATTAATAACCTGGGTAATTTGATCAATGTGAGTACCGTCTGGTTTAGGCCAATTCCGCCACTGGTAGCCGTAAACAGGCCCTAAATTGCCATTTTCATCTGCCCACTCATCCCAAATCCGTACGCCATTTTCTTTTAAATACGCAATATTGGTTGAACCTTGCAAAAACCAAAGTAGCTCATGAATAATGGATTTTAAATGGACTTTTTTGGTAGTAAGCAGTGGAAAGCCTGTGTTTAAATCAAAACGCATTTGGTAACCAAACACGGAAGTCGTACCAGTACCTGTGCGGTCTGTTTTAACATTGCCGTTCGCTAAAACATGATTCAGTAAATCAGTATATTGTTTCATTAATAATATATTTCCAAGCCCGACATTCTGAGCATAGCGAAGAGTCTAGCTTTTTCAAACATACAAACAACCAGATTAAAAGCCTACAAAAAACCTTAGGCTAATAATCACAGCAGTTTAGGTATTTTTCACAATAAAATCTTTAATCGCAGCCACATCAACATCCATAACCTTGAATTTCTGCGGTAATAGCTCAATGCCTTTTAAACATTCTGGTCTTGGCGGTATCTCACCCAATGCTTCAACTAGTGCATCTTCAAATTTAGCTGGCAATGCCGTTTCTAATACCACCATTGGTGTATTTTCTTGCTTGTATTCCATTGCAACTTTAAGGCCGTCTGCGGTATGCGTATCAATAACCACATCATATTTCGCTTTAGATTCGCGTATAGTTTGCATGCGATTGGTGTGATTACTGCTACCGGAAACAAACCCATAATCCGCTAATTTTGGCATCAAATGTTTAATGTCAAACGCGCCACCTTTATCAACTCTGGCCCATAATTCACGTACTTTGGCGCTATCACGACCCACTAAATCAAAAACAAAACGCTCAAAGTTGGACGCTTTACTAATATCCATTGAAGGACTGGAAGTATGATAAGTATTGGCTGAACCACGCGGCCTATAAACGCCCGTTTTAAAAAATTCATCTAACACGTCATTTTCGTTAGTAGCAACCACTAGCTTATCAATAGGCAAGCCCACCATGCGCGCGATATGGCCTGCGCACACATTACCAAAGTTACCGCTAGGTACCGCAAAACTGACTTTTTGCGCATTATTCTCAGTTACCGCAAAGTAACCTTTAAAGTAATACACCACTTGAGCAACAATACGACCCCAGTTAATGGAATTCACCGCACCAATTTTGTATTGTGCTTTAAAAGCAGCATCGTTTGAAACGGCTTTTACCATATCTTGGCAGTCGTCAAACACGCCATTTACGGCGATATTAAAAATGTTTTCATCTTGCAAACTAAACATTTGAGCAGTTTGAAAACGGCTCATTTTTTTGTGTGGTGACAGCATAAACACACGCACACCTTTTTTGCCGCGCATGGCGTATTCAGCGGCAGAACCTGTATCGCCAGAAGTAGCACCTAAAATATTGGTTGTTGAACCTGTTTTAACTAATACATATTCAAACAAATTGCCTAATAATTGCATGGCCATGTCTTTAAACGCCAAGGTTGGGCCGTTAGAAAGGCTTAACAGATACAAATCGTGTTCTAACTTGACGGTGGGCGTAATATCAGCCGCGTTTTGGCCTGAGCGCGTAAAGCTATAAACATCGGCCCTGTAGGTTTTATCAATAATCGCTTTTAAATCAGTGGATGAGATATCGTCAATCAGGCGACTTAAAATTGCAAACGCTAAATCGGCATAATTCATGCCACGCATCACGCTTAAGTCCGCATCGCTAAATTGTGGATAAGTTTCAGGCAAGTATAAACCGCCATCAGGCGCCAAACCACCTAATAAGATTTCGCTAAAACTTAAAGCAGGCGATTGCCCGCGGGTTGATATGTATTTCATGTAATCTCTTAAACTGCTGCCAGCTCTGCAAATGTTGCAATGACAGTCTGATTTATTTACTTAATTCTTCCATACGAATTTTAACCAATTTGCCTACAATTGCTGGCAAAGCTTCGATTTCAGCAATACCCGCATCCATATTCGCCTCGATTGTTACGTGCGTCAAAATCACAATATCCGCTTCAGTTTCGTTATCCGCGGGTTCTTTTTGTAACATCGCATCAATTGAAATGTTACGATCTGCTAATATTTTAGTAACACCAGCCAGTACGCCTGGCTTATCAGAGGCACGAAGGCGCAAATAGTAAGCGCTACTAATTTCAGAAATCGGCAAAATAGGCAAATCGTTTAATTGACCTGCCTGAAAGCCTAAATAAGGTACGCGCTGTTCTGCAGTTGTACTGCTTAAACGCGCTACATCCATTAAATCGGCTACCACCGCACTTGCTGTTGGCTCTGCACCCGCCCCCGCGCCATAATACAAAGTTGGGCCTACTGCATCGCCCTTCACCACAACAGCATTCATCGCACCATTCACATTCGCCACTAAACGCTTTTCTGAAATTAGCGTTGGGTGCACACGAAGCTCTACGCCGCCTGCCGATTGCTTGGTAATGCCAAGCAATTTAACACGGTAGCCCAACTCTTCGGCGTATTTAATATCAGCTTGCTGCAATTTGGTGATGCCTTCGGTGTAAGCCTGCTCAAACTTCATTGGCATACCAAATGCAATCGCCGCCATAATGGTTAATTTATGTGCAGCATCAATGCCTTCTACGTCAAAAGTTGGATCGGCCTCAGCATAGCCCAAACGTTGCGCTTCACCCAACACATCGGCAAAGGCTAAACCTTTTTCGCGCATTTCGGTGAGGATAAAATTGGTTGTGCCGTTAATAATGCCAGCAACCCACTCAATACGGTTTGCACCTAAACCTTCACGCAAGGCTTTAATAATTGGAATACCACCTGCTACCGCAGCTTCAAACGCCACGATAACGCCCGCTTGTTGAGCAGCCGCAAAAATCTCATTGCCATGCATGGCAAGCATCGCTTTATTCGCAGTCACCACGTGTTTACCGTTGGCAATTGCCTTTAACACCAATTCTTTGCTTAGTGAATACCCACCAATTAACTCTACTACCACATCGATTTCTGGATTATTCACGATATCAAATGCGTCAGTGGATAATAGCGTATTACCGCTAGTAACCATTTTGGCATGGTCAATATTTTTATCAGCCACTTGAAGCACATTAATAGCAACGCCTGTTCGGCGAGTGATTTCTGCTGCATTGCGAGTTAATACATTGTATGTACCGCCACCTACTGTGCCTATGCCTAAAAGGCCTACATTTAATATCTTCAAACTGATGCTCCATCTAATTTTTTACTGTGTTTTTTTCTATATCGGGCTAAAAAGCTAGCGATGCGTTTAATCGCTTCTGTTAAATCGTCTAAATTGGGTAAAAACACCACGCGGAAATGGTCAGGCGTTTTCCAGTTAAAACCTGTGCCTTGTACCAGCAGTACTTTTTCTTCTAATAATAAATCTAGAATAAACTGCTGATCATCCTTAATCGGATACATTTCTAAATTTAGCTTAGGGAATAAATACATTGCCGCTTTTGGCTTAACGCATGTTATGCCAGGAATCGCAGTAATCAATTCATAGGCCAAATCGCGCTGTTTACAAAGCCTGCCTGCAGGCGCCACTAAATCATCAATGCTTTGATAGCCGCCCAGCGCGGTTTGGATAGCCAACTGACCTGGCACGTTGGCGCATAAACGCATAGAGGCCAGCATATTTAAGCCTTCTACATAATCGGTTGCGGCACTTTTATTACCTGATACCACCATCCAACCAGAACGGTATCCGCAAGTACGGTAATTTTTAGACAAACCGTTAAATGTAACAAACAACACATCTTCAGCCAATGACGCCATTGAAATATGTTCAACATCATCGTATAAAACTTTATCGTAAATCTCATCGGCAAAGACCACTAAATCGTGATGACGAGCTATTTCAATAATTCCTAATAACGTTTCTTTTGGATAAAGCGCACCAGTTGGGTTATTTGGGTTAATCACCACAATACCGCGCGTATTGGTGGTAATCTTAGCTTCAATATCTTTTAAATCTGGCAACCATCCTGTGTTTTCATCACACAGATAATGGCGTGCAGTGCCACCTGCCAATGTCACTGCTGCAGTCCATAAAGGATAATCCGGCATAGGCACCAAAACTTGGTCGCCATTATTCACCAGCGCTTGCATCGCCATCACAATCAACTCAGAAACGCCATTACCAATAATAATATCGTCTACCGTCACATTAGCAATATGCTTGCTTTGTGTGTAATGCATAATGGCTTTGCGCGGAGCGAATAGGCCTTTTGAATCAGTATAACCACCCGCATCGCCCATATTACGAATCACGTCTAGCTGGATTTCTTCTGGCACTTCAAAACCAAAAGCGGCAGGATTGCCAATATTTAGTTTAATAATGCGCTGACCTTCTTCTTCCATTTGACGCGCTCGCTGCAATACAGGGCCACGAATATCATAGCAAACGTTAGCGAGCTTGTTAGATTTGAGTACAGGTTGCATAATTGGGATGGTTCTGTTTTTTGTTGAATAAATGGTTATATGTTTGTGCAAAAAAATAGCTTTTGACTAACCTATAAGTTTACCTTAGAAAAAGGTTTTTCTTCAATCCAAAGACAGCGCTAAAATAGCATTATGAAATTACATTTAACAACTGCTGAAAATAACAATTTAATCACTGGATATGGTGAGGACTTTATTGAAATCAATAAATATCGTCATCATCAAGCGCTTATAGTGCTAGCAAATCAATTAATGTTAGATTGGAACGCTGCTAATTTTGAGGATTTAACAGCGGATCATTTTGCTAAAATTGCAGATATTAATCCAGAAGTTGTGCTAATGGGCACTGGCTTAACTCATCAATTTTTACATCCAAAAATAGCACAACTTCTTACCAAAAAAGGCATTCCGATTGAATGCATGACGACGGCGGCGGCCTGCAGAACCTACAATATATTAATGAGCGAAGGCCGTCATGTGGCGGCAGCTTTATTGATTTAAAAAACCAAACGGATGAAAAAAAATTAACCCTGTAAATTTTGACCTAGATTAAATTTACGCTAATTAGCGCTTATTCATTCTCAACTATAAACACCATCCCAAACGGCTTCGCCCTCTTTGCTGGTAATAAACTTCCTTTGACACACTTTATTGATGAGAAATTTAACTTCTTTAAATTCCGTTAGATATTTATCACATTCAGCGCTGTTTGTTGCACCGGACCTAAATGCCATGTCAACATTGACGTAATCGGCAGACACGATATCAATCATGAGGTTTACCACGCTTGAGTTTACGTAATGTACACCTTTTGTAAATGCCCATTCAATATTTTTGCTTTCTTTTACAACATATCTTGGACTGCTCCGATCTTGCCAATCAAATGGTTTAGAGTCGGGCTTTGGCATAACATCACTGAGTTCTTGTACTGAATTAAGAGTCGCTGTAATGAGGGGGGATTGTCATACGGCAATTCCATATGTCGGAACAACTTGTGTGGTTTTTTAATCTTGGCTTTTTGACTTTTTTCTTAGCGGCTTTAGTTTGTGCATCTGAATTAATTGAAGTTAATCCTATCAAAATAGCAAGTATTTAGGCAAAGGTTTTCAATTGAAATTTCCAGTATTTACTTAATTGTTAGCGATGCGGCGTTAGGATTAATTGTAAACCACTATCAGTCACCACCATCTCTTTTGGGGTGTAACTGATACCGCCAAATTTCAGATCTTCGGGTTTAACCGTGTAAAGCGTTAAACCGTTTAACATTTCGCCACCTATCGTTTTTGCAAAGGCATTAAATAAATCGTTGTATTTACTACCTTCACCAACTACATCGAAGCTTTCAACTTTAGGTTCATCTAATACCACGGTGTTGAAAGCTGCATCGAAACGCAATTTACCCGAAATACCTAATTTGCCAACCAAAGATTGATTGAGTAACTGGCTACTAAGCTTGGTATCCATATTGGTTATCATGCGGCCAGTGGTTTTGTCAAAAGACACCAAAGAGTTGGACAAATCAACATCGAACACTTTGAGAAAAGAAATGGGTATGGCTAATTTTTCATTCAATTTTTGCGCAATTTGCTCACCCGTTACGTTCACCGTGCGGTCGCCCATCATGGTTGCGCAACTGGCTAAGCTAAAAGCTATTAAAGTAATTAGCATTTTTCTCAAGCGAAAGCTCTTTGTTTGGTTAGCTTCTTTGAAAATAAATGTTTTAAAAATCAAAGCGCTACCTGACTCAACGCGCTTTATCGATTTTTGCTTACAAGTTTTTAGTTGATAACGTCAGCGTGGCATTGGTACCACCAAAACCAAAACTGTTTGATAACGCCGTTTCAATTTTCACGTTATCAATACGTTTAGTCGCAATCGGCATGCCTTCCACAGCAGGGTCAAGCGTTTCAATGTTAGCTGATGCGGCAATAAAATTATTTTGCATCATAATTAAAGTATAAATCGCCTCATTTACACCTGCTGCGCCCAAAGCATGACCGGAAAGGGATTTAGTGGATGCAATCGCAGGTAAAGCACCGTATTCGCCATTCGCAAAAACAGCACGTATCGCCTCTAGTTCTTTGGTATCACCAAGAGGAGTAGATGTACCATGCGTATTAATATAATCCACATGTTCAATTTTTTTGCCTTCATGATCAGTTAAGGCCAGCTTCATACAACGCTCTGCGCCTTCGCCACTTGGCGCCACCATATCGTAGCCATCAGACGTGGCACCGTAGCCAATAACTTCTGCATAGATTTTCACACCGCGCGCTTTGGCATGCTCGTACTCTTCTAGCACCACTATACCGCCGCCGCCGGAAATTACAAAACCATCGCGGTTTGCATCATAAGTACGTGATGCTTTTTCGGGCGTATCGTTATATTTACTGGACATCGCACCCATCGCATCAAATAGATAGGATAAACTCCAGTGTTCCTCTTCGCCGCCACCTGCAAATACAATATCTTGTTTACCCAGTTGAATCTGCTCAACACCCGCGCCAATACAGTGAGCACTAGTAGAGCAAGCTGAACTGATACCGTAGTTAACACCTTTAATTTTTGCGCCGGTAGCAAGAGTAGCAACAATGCCGCTACACATTGCTTTGGTGACCATATAAGGGCCAACACGTCGAATGCCTTTTTCGGCAAGTAAGCGGTTGCTTTCTTCGATACTTTCAGTTGAAGGACCGCCGCCGCCTACAATAATGCCAGTGCGCACGTTTGAAACAAAACTTTCATCTAAAGCCGCATCAGCAATCGCTTCTTGTAATGCAATCCAAGCATAAGCATGGCCTTTAGCCATAAAGCGCATTAATTTACGATCAATTAATTCCTGAACGTCTAGCTTGACTGAACCTGCTACCTGCGAGCGCATACCGCGCTCAGCATATTCGGGCTGAAAGCTGATACCAGACTTTCCAGCATACAAACTTTCCTTTACTTCTTCTTTATTGTTACCTAGGCTAGATACTATGCCAAACCCAGTAATTACGACACGACGCATGGCGTGTTCCCCCAAAAATTTTCTTTATTATGCATTCAAAACTTGATAATAACGGCGCTAAAAATTATCTGTTCGTGTGAATAAACCTACACGCAAATCGTTGGCAACATAAATTTCGCGGCCATCTAATGTCATGGTTGCATCAGCTATGCCCATCACCAATTTGCGCATAATCACGCGCTTTAAATCAATGGTATAAGTGGCCATTTTTGCTGTTGGCAAAACCTGCCCGCTAAATTTAACTTCACCAGCACCCAATGCACGACCGCGGCCTGCACCACCTGCCCAGCCTAAATAAAAACCGACTAACTGCCACATGGCGTCCAAACCTAAACAGCCTGGCATTACCGGGTCGCCTGTAAAGTGACAATCAAAAAACCATAAATCTGGCGTAATATCCAGTTCTGCAATAATCTGACCGTTACCATATTTGCCTCCTTCATCCTTAATTTTTACAACACGGTCAAACATTAACATGGGAGGTAATGGTAACTGCGCGTTACCCTCTCCAAACATGCCACCTCGACCACAACTTAATAATTCTTCTTTGGTATAGCTATTTTGTTTAGTAACGCCAATTTGATTTTGCATGTTATGTACACATTTAATAAATATATGCATTATTTTCGCTGGAAATTGCATTTTGCGAAAGTATTATCTCAAAGCCTTCGTTTAAAAGTTAGCTTTAAAGCAAGCAAACGATAATGTTTATGCGCTTTATTGGTAGAATTCAAAAAAATCATGAAACTCATTGCCTAGTAGGCGCCCTGATTTTTTTGCTGATTGCTATACGCAATTCTTAAATTAATATCAAGTCAGAGCGAAAAGGCTATCTTTTTGTTGTGGGCGTAACGCAGAGCATGAACATGCATGATGTGGCTTTTAAAGGCAAACCAATTAGCCGTTTGAATTAAGCGAAGCATTTACTAAAGGAAACGGTAAAAAATCTACCTTGGGATTCTCAAGTTGGGTTGGGAGTTTTTTCAAAACCACCGCCATCTTACTTTACACCCCTATATAAACCTGTGCTAATTAACATTTGCTTTGGGATACCATAGACCACATGGATTGGCGTATGGCATGGCAAGCAATAGCAGTATACGTATTGGCCTATTATCGATTGAGGCTTTGCTGGCAACAAATGATGATGTTATTTCACAAGTCATTTTCATAACGGATAGCCTAGAGGCAGCACCGCTGAATATTTTCACCAAAGCTAGCATGACGATATGGCAAGGTAAGCAAACTTTACTGATGATGGTGGTAATAGTGAACAAAAAGCCCTCCTCAATATTGGCTAATCGCCACAATCGCAATCCTTCTGATGATTGCAAGCTACATTCCATAAATATCGTTCCGAATGAATAAACAATTAAATGTTCGAAAAAAATCTCAAAATAAAAAATAGCGCAGTATAAAGTATACAAAACTGTATATAGCTTATAAAAATTAATTTATATTGTTAATAGATTGTTTCAAATTTCACTATACTAATAGTATAAACTTTACTTATTAAACATATAAATTATTACATTATAGGAAAATCTCAATGAGTGACCGTCTTTTAGCCGACTGGCGTCAACATGCGCTGACATTAGAAACCGAAGTGAACAAAGTAGTGGTTGGTCAGCATAACCCTGTTCGCTTAATTACTATCGCAATTTTTGCGCGTGGTCACGTACTGCTTGAGGGCGACGTGGGCGTAGGTAAAACTACGCTACTACGCGCTTTTACACGCGGTATTGGCGGTGGTTATCAGCGTATTGAAGGTACGATTGACTTGATGCCGAACGATTTGGTTTACCACACCTATTTGGGTGAAGACGGCAAGCCGCATGTTAGCGCTGGCCCTTTGCTGATGTCTGGCGAAAACTTAAGTGTATTTTTCTTTAACGAAATCAACCGCGCTCGCCCACAAGTGCATTCATTGCTATTGCGCGTGATGGCAGAACGCACATTGTCGGCCTTTAATAAAGAACACACTTTTCCGCACATGATTGTGTTTGCAGACCGCAATCAAGTGGAAAAAGAAGAAACATTTGAAATTCCATCGGCGGCGCGTGACCGTTTTATGATGGAAATTCCGATTGTGGTGCCAAACGATGATGATATTATGTCGGGCTTAATGTTTGATACACGCTTCCACAATGTGGATGCTTTGATTGATACAGTAAAACCTGATGTATTGAAATTTGATGAATTAAATGCGTTCTCTAGTGTGATTCAAAAAAGCGTCGAAGCCTCTAAAACACTAGAAAAATATGCACTTAATTTATGGAAAGCCACACGTAAACCGACTGATTTTGGCGTAAAAGTCACCAATGTGGATATGAATCGCTTAGTACTAGCAGGCGCTAGCCCACGCGGTATGAGTATGATGTTGCGCGCGGCACGTGTAAATGCTTGGTTAAACGAGCGCACGGCTATTACGCCAGAAGATATTCACGCTGTATTCCACGAAACAGTAGCTCACCGCTTGGTATTTAGCCCAGTGTACGAAATGCGCCGTACAGAAATTGCTCGCGAAATGCTAAGCAATATTATTAACGCCGTAGCCGCGCCTTAATCTCACTTTTTTATGTCTATTGGAAACATTAAAGAGTTTAGTTACCACATCGGTTGGCGTAACCGTGGACGCCACCCTGGTCGCCATGCCAGCACGCAACGTGGCATGGGCATGGAGTTTATTGGCCATACTTCACTGATTAGCTACCCTGATCCACGCCGTATCGATTTACGCCAAACAATCCGCGATCCAATGGAACAAGTGTATGTGCGCTTGTTCAATCAAAAAAGTGCAACGCCGGTTTTTGTGATTTGCGATTTATCGGGCAGCATGAATTTTGGTGCAAAAGAACGTAAGATTCGCAAAGCAGCAGATATTGCGGAATCCATCGCACAATCGGCCAGTCGCAATTCCGACCCATTCGGCTTTGTGGGTTTTGATGAAATCGTGCGTGAAGATTGGATTAGCACCGCTTCATTTAAATCGCAACGCGCTATTGAATTGGCAGAGCGCTTAAAAGAGTATCACCCAGAGCCTGTTTCTGGCAGCGGAATTGCAGATGTATGGCGCTATTTGCCGCGTGAACGATCATTGGTGTTTTTGATATCTGATTTCCATATGCCACTTAAAGAACTTGAAGGCTCTTTGGCGAACCTGCTACGCCATCATATTGTGCCAGTGGTTTTGTGGGATGCTGACGAATATAAAAATCTGCCCGAGTTTGGCGTTACCGCCGTGACCGACCCTGAAACAGGCGCAAAGCGTACCTTGTTTTTGCGTAAAAATTATCGCGATAAAATCATTGCATCGTTTGAAGCGCGCCGCGAAGCGATTTACAAATTGTTTATGCAATTTGATATGCCGCCATTTTATGTGGAAGGTGATTTTGATGCCGATGCCTTAACTGAGTATTTCCATCAATTTGTCGCGGCTTAAGCGATTGATTTAAAAAAGATTGCTTTAAATAGAACTTCTAAAATTATATTAAGTACAACATATGAATTTATTAATGAATCCTTGGCTATTTGCACTTATTCTCAGCTTAAGAGTTTTAAACGCTACCGCGCTGGAATATGAAAATTTACCCGATATTAAAGAAGGTATTGTCAGCATAAACTTGCAGGAGCCAGAGCGCACTGTAGGCTATACCGTGGGCGATGTTTTAACGCGTCATATCACGCTAGAAATCAAAAAACCATACCAATTAATAGAAGAGTCTTTGCCGATTATTGGATACGAAAGACGTTATAAAGGCCAATTAATTGGTATAGATTTAAGCAATATTAAGCATATTAAAAAAGAGGATGGTGATGCTGTAATGCATGATTTAACCTTCAGTTATCAAATATTTACCAATAACGTAGTGGTCAAAAATGGTGCGTTACCAGCGGAATATCTTCGTATCATCAATACAAAAACGAAAGAAATCGTGCGCTACCGTGTTCCTAGCTTTGACTTTGCGATTTCGCCGCTATCTATTTTTGGTGCGGTTAAAATTGAAAACAATATGTCTGGCTATCGCGGCCCATTACTATTGGATAATAGTAATGAAAAACAACATTTCAAATTATTGTTAGGCATTTTAGCTATCAGCTTGATTGGCTTATTGTATATGCTAGGTAAACATGCTTGGCTGCCAAAAATGGGCGGTCCATTTGCCAAAAGTTATCGTCAAATTCTCAAATCAGCCAATACACCAGAGGGCTTGCAGAATGCGGTTAGCAGCATGCATGCTTCTCTAAACAAAACGGCTGGTTTTAGTTTGTTTAACGGTAATTTAAATCAGCTTTTTGAAAAAAAACCGGCTTTTCAACAAATTGAATCCGAAATACATCAGTTTTTTGGCTTATCGCGCCAAGTGTTTTTTGAACCCAACGCCAAGCACGCGCTCGGTAATGCTCCACTGCAATGGCTAGCGCAATTTTGCCGTCGCTGCCGCGACTGCGAGCGTGGTTTGATTACTGACAAACAAATAGCAAACAAGGCTTAAGTAATGTCTTTTTCTAATCCTTGGCTTTTATGGTTGTTACCTTTGGCCTTGCTACCTTTGGTATTTCAGCGTGCACACAGCAAAAGCTATTCATGGCTGGATATGCTACCTGCAGACCCTTTATCTGACTTAATCGGCCTTATTTTAAAAATATTAGCGGTAATTATTCTAACCTTTATTATTTTGGGCTTAGGCGCGCCGCATAGTAATCAGCAATTGGTTGAACGCATAGGTGTAGGTGCTCAAATCACATTGGTATTAGATAGAAGCGCCAGTATGGATGACCCCTTCTCTGGCACCACAGACAATGTGATTGGCGAAACTAAATCAGCCGCAGCTAGCCGTTTGATTACGCAATTTGTACAATCTCGCAAAAACGATATGTTGGGCATGATTACTTTCAGTAACTCTGCTATGTATGTGTTGCCACTGACTGAAAATAAAGAAGCAGTAGTAGCAGCTGTGCGCGCCACGGCTGGCAATGCGTTATTTCAAACCAATATTGGTAGCGGATTAACTTCTGCCGCTGGCTTGTTTGATAAAGTGCCCGATTCTGGTTCGCGCGCGGTGGTTTTGCTGTCAGATGGCGCAGGCCGTATTGATGCTAACTCGCAGCAAAAAATCAAAGATTGGTACGACCGCATGCATTTAAGTTTGTATTGGATTGTATTAAAACAACCAGGCGGATTAAGTATTTTTGATGAAAATTACAAGCCGCAAGAAGATCAGCCCTTGCCTCCAGAAATTGAATTGCATGATTTCTTTAAAAGCTTCAAAACGCCTTTTAATGCCTATGAAGCTGAAAATCCAAAGGCATTGCAATTGGCGATTGATGACATTAATCGCAAAGAGAAAAAACCGATTAAATACATGCAAAAAATTCCCGGTAAAGATTTTTCTGGTCTGTGCTTTATTGTTGCAGCGATTATGATCGCATTATTGCTAGGCGTGAAATATTTAGAAGTGAAAACCTGGCAGAAGTAACAAAAAAAGTTAAATTGGTAAAACGGATAACAATAATACAGTTGAGGCACGCATAATGTTATATATAAAATCGTTGTTCACAGTAAAAAAACTGACTTGGTTTTTGGTGTTTTTAAGCATAGCTAGTCTTCTTGCCAGCATGTACACCTTTAATCGCATTCGCCAAATCGACTCCTTTAATGAGGCTGTAAGCACAGGCAAAACACCAGCAACCGATCAACAAAGCTTTGAGGCCAAATTTGCTATTGCGCTGTACTTAGCTAAAAAGGAGCGTTATAAAGAAGCCACTTTATTGTTCTCACAAGCTTTGCCTAAAGCCAATGCTAGCCAAAAATCGGCCATTAGTTATAACATTGGTAACATGTACTTTTTGCGTGGATTAGCCATTAATGGTACTAATAACACCGTGCGCGATGAAGCGGAGTATCTGTTACGTCAAGCAAAAGCGGCTTATGTTTCATCTCTCAAAAATGACAATAGCCATTGGGACGCACGACATAATTTAGACAGATTACTCACCATGTTGCCAGGTACGCCTACGCCAGGCGTAGGTGAATCGGATACGCCTGGTTTAATAATGGGTAATATTCCCGTTGGTTTGCCTTAACACTAAGCTCAACATATCATGAAAAAAATAGTTAATTATTTTCGCCATCGCCGCGATATTACATTGCTAACAGCCGCTTTTGCATTGCTGCTGGTAGCATTTTTTAAACCAACTGTGCCCATTAAAAGGGATATCTACAGCTATTTATTGGTGGCCGATATTTCACAAAGTATGAACGTACTTGATGAAAGCATTACCGGAAATGCCGTTACGCGCATGCAGTATCAACAGCATTTAATGCATCGCATTATTGGTGAAATGCCATGCGGTACACAAGTGGGTATCGGCCTTTTTGCAGGCGTAAGTGTAGCAGCACTTTATACCCCTATTGAAGTATGTGAAAATTTTGCCGCCATTGAAGATACGATTGACCATTTAGATTGGCGCACAGGCTGGTCTGGTAATAGCCGAATCCGCGAAAGCATGACAACACTTGCCAAATTGATTCGCAGTTTCCCAGAAGTAGCACAAGTGGTGTATTTTACCGATGGCGAAGAAACACCTGCCTTGCATGCGTTTAATACGCGCGATTTAACAGGGTTTCAAGGTGGTAAAGATTGGCTATTTGTTGGCATCGGTGGCGACAAAGGTACAGCGATTCCAAAATTAGATGAAAATAATCAGGTGATTGGCTATTGGTCTAACGAAAGCTTTGCTATGCAACCTGGTATTGCACAAATCTCAGAATCAAATATTGGCACTCGCAACGACAGCGTTGCCAGTGGCACTAGCGATCGCTTTTTATCAAAATTAGATGAAAAGTATTTACAAACTATGACTAAAGAAATTAACGCCCAATATGTCAATGGTGATAGCGTGCAAGCAGTTTTGTCTGCCATGAAAAAACAACCGCCCGCGCGCCTAGACAAAGCTGAATTTGAATTGAAATGGTTGCTTGCAGGCACTGCAGGCTTATTGTTTTTGGCTGCTTATATGCCTAAACATCCTGCTAAAGAAACAAAAACTATTTGGAAAAAGTGGCTGGCACGCAAAAAATATCAGCCTGTGTCCGCTTAAGTATGAACCTGTGTAGTTGTCTCTATAATAGGCTGCGGATAGGTTTCTTTAGAACGATTATTTTTATACAAGCGCAGCCATACGCGTAATCGCCTTAATGACTCTAGATTATCGACATTATTAAAAATTAAAACGGGCTGCAGTGCATTACTAAACCCATTATTTTGTGGGTTTAGAATCACGCAATATTCATGCACAAAACTGCTGGATTCTAAATGTGGCTTAAAGCGTTGCTGACGCTTATTCACTAACGTTAATAAGCCTTTGGTATCCACTTCTAACGCTTTCCAAGACCAAGGTAGGACCAACAATGCATCACGCGCGATAAAGTAGGCGCTTGAAAGGTCAATCACAGCCAATAATCCCAACTTAATCTTTAAAGCCATAGGCAAAGCAAATAAAATAAGGTTGCTGATTGTTGCAACTAACAACAACAAGCCCAATAATAGTGATGAAGGATGTAATTGAATGATTATTGGTCTTGTAAATAGCGTCTTCATTTAATACACCTGTATAAAACTTTCAAAGGTAAATAATCGCATGACAGCTTCAGATTGGCAATTAGGATTAACGCAATATGGCGCAATTATTTCGGATAATGTCGTCACTAGTTTTAGGCAAGCTCAAACCGAAATTGAGTCTGTAACAATTAAAAACACGCTATGCGATTTATCGCATCTTGGCTTGCTTGAGCTTAGCGGTGAAGACGCAGCAGGTTTTTTGCAAGGTCAAGTCACTAATGATGTGAACTTGTTGACTGGCAACAACGCTCACTTATCAGGCTATTGTAGCCCTAAAGGCCGTTTACTAGCGCTGTTTCTAGCGTTTGCACATCACAATCATCTACATTTACAGTTTAATCGCACTATTTTAGAGCCAATTTTGAAGCGCCTAAAAATGTATGTGATGCGTAGCAAAGTTGAAATTAAAGATGTATCAGACAGCATTATTAAATTTGGCTTAAATGGCCCTAATTCAGTGGCATTATTGATGCCACATTTCACGCAAATACCTACACAAGACTATGAATTAGTCAGCTTAGATAATGCTGCAATTTTAAAGCTACCCACCATTGCAGGTCACTCGCGCTTTCAAATATTTACCGATGATAAATACGCACCTATCCTATTCAATGCGCTTAAAGCCGATTGTCTGCTGGTTGGAAAGCCTTGCTGGGATTGGTTAGATATTCAAAGCGGTATCCCAGACGTGTTACCCAAAACTCAGGAGCAATTTGTACCGCAAATGCTGAATTTAGATATTTTAAATGGTATTAATTTTAAAAAAGGTTGCTACACAGGCCAAGAAATTGTGGCGCGCACGCATTATTTGGGCAAAGTAAAGCGCCGTACCTATCTAGCTAGCATCGCAGCAAGCACAGCACCAATTGAGGGCGATAAAATAGTAGATAGCGTTGGCAGTGAGGTCGGGCAAATTGTAAGAGCTGCACCTAACCAACAAGCTGAATATGACGCTCTGATTGAGCTACGTATTGAGGCAAAACAAGCAGGAAATCTTACTTGGAATAATGCAGCGATTCATATAAAAGCACAGCCCTACCCTGTAAATGATGATGATGTGATTTAAGGCGCAGTGGCAACTAGTGTAGATTTGGGCGCAACCATATTGGCTGGATTTTATTTAGCTGGTGTCACTTCAGGCAATTGGTTAGGCTGAACTGTTGGCAAAGGTTGATTAATCACCTGATAAAACACCTCATCCTCCTTAATCATGCCGAGCTCGCTGCGGGCACGTTCCTCGATTGCGGCGTTACCCTGTTTTAAATCGCGTACTTCTGCACTCAATGTTTCGTTGCGTTGCTTTAGTGCTTTATTTTTTTCTTTTTGGCTGCTAATTTGCTGACTAACATTCCAAACTCGCAACCAGCTACCTTTGCCCAGCCAGAGCGGGTACTGTAGCAAGGCAATTAGGATCACAAAAATTAAAGTTAAGGCTTTCACTCAAGATAGGCTATTTAAACAACTGGTAAAAAGCACTCATACCTGCATAACTTGTCGCATCGCCTAACTCTTCTTCAATACGCAATAATTGGTTGTATTTCGCAATTCGCTCACTGCGACATAATGAGCCTGTTTTAATTTGCAATGAGTTGGTTGCTACTGAAATATCCGCAATCGTTGTATCTTCAGTTTCACCAGAGCGATGCGACACAATAGCTGTATAGCCAGCGCGCTTAGCCATTTCAATGGTTTGGAATGTTTCGGTCAACGTACCGATTTGATTTACTTTAATCAAAACAGAGTTTGCCACACCGCGTTTAATGCCTTCACGCAGAATTTTAGAGTTGGTTACAAACAGGTCATCGCCAACCAATTGTGTGGTTTTGCCTAAACGTTTGGTTAGAATATCCCAGCCGTCCCAATCAAACTCGCCCATGCCATCTTCAATGCTGATAATTGGGTATTTATCTACCCATGTGGCTAGATAATCCGTAAATTGGGCTGAGCTTAATGCTAAACCTTCCGATTCAAGATGGTATTTTCCGTCCTTATAGAATTCGGTACTAGCACAATCTAGGCCTAGATACACATCTCGTCCTGGTTCGTAACCTGCATCGGAAATCGACTCTAAAATAAGTTTGATTGCATCTTCGTTGCTGGCTAAATTAGGTGCAAAACCACCTTCGTCACCCACAGTAGTTGCTAACCCTTTTTTGTGTAGCGTTTTCTTTAGTTGATGGAAAATCTCTGCACCGCAACGCATAGCCTCTCTAAATGAAGGCAAGCCAGCTGGAATAATCATAAACTCTTGCATATCGACTGAGTTATCCGCGTGTGCACCGCCGTTGATAATATTCATCATTGGTGTGGGTAATTGCATCGCGCCAGAACCGCCTAAATAGCGGTACAAGGGCAAACCACTTTCTTCTGCCGCCGCACGCGCACAAGCCATCGAAACGGCTAATAGTGCGTTTGCACCTAAACGGTCTTTGTTTTCTGTGCCATCTAGCTCAATTAAGGTTTTATCGATAAAGCTTTGCTCTTCGCAATCTAAGCCAATAATCGCTTCAGTAATTTCGGTATTCACATTCTCAACCGCTTGCAATACACCTTTACCCAGATAACGCGCTGCATCACCATCACGCAGCTCCATTGCCTCTTTAGCACCAGTAGATGCACCAGAAGGAACCGCTGCACGGCCAATAACGCCACTTTCTAGTAACACATCACACTCAACAGTTGGGTTACCGCGTGAATCTAAAATTTCGCGGGCGATAATATCTACAATTGCGCTCATACCTTATCCTTAATTTTATAATTTTTAGCCACAGTGCAGACCACTGCCTCAGAGAACATTCAACACCAAAATATTTGAAAATTTACGCAATTTACTAAAATTAACTTTTTTCTGTTATTTTCTTAGTGAAATTAATGTGCACTGCGACCGATTTTTTATTTCAATAGTTTATTCCAAATGTCAAAACGTACTCTCAATAAAACCTGCTTTTTTGACCAATTTATCCAAGTCTAGCAATAAATGCAATAAATCTTCCATTTTGTGCAAAGGCCACGCATTGGGACCATCAGATAACGCTTTTGATGGGTCTGTATGCGTTTCCATAAACACTCCAGCAATGCCACTAGCCACAGCCGCACGTGCTAATACAGGAACAAACTGGCTTTGCCCGCCGCTCTTGTCACCTTGACCGCCGGGTTGTTGCACAGAGTGCGTGGCATCAAAAACTACAGGGCAATTAGTTTCGCGCATGATCGCCAAACCACGCATATCTGATATCAATGTATTGTAGCCAAAGCTAGCACCGCGCTCACACACCATAATCGTGTCTTGGTTGCCATTGGCCTCTTTCGCTTTATTCACCACTTGTAACATATCATGTGGCGCTAAAAACTGGCCTTTTTTGATATTCACAGGCTTGCCGCAAGTCGCCACTGCTACAATAAAATCCGTCTGGCGACACAAAAATGCTGGGGTTTGTAATATATCTACCACCGCTGCTACATACGGCACTTGTTCAGTAGTATGCACATCCGTTAACACAGGCACGCCAATTTGGCTACGCACTTCATCTAAAATGCGTAAACCTTCATCCATACCAAAACCTCTAAATGTCTTGGTCGAACTTCTATTAGCTTTGTCGTAACTCGATTTATAAATAAATGGAATGCCCACCCTAGCCGCAATTTCTTTTAGCTTACCAGCTGTTTCAATCGCAAATTCACGCGATTCAATCACGCAAGGACCTGCAATTAAAAAAAGCGGATGCTCCAAGCCAACATCAAAGTTACATAATTTCATTTATTTTGCCTTTTTATTATCTAAAGCCGCTTGCACATAGGCTTTAAATAGTGGATGACCTGCACGCGGATTAGAAGTAAATTCCGGGTGAAACTGACAACCCACAAACCAAGGATGCGTGGCTTTTGGCAATTCAATCATTTCACACAAATCTTCACCTGTGGTGCGCGCAGAAATCACTAAACCCGCCTTTTTAAGCTGTTCAACGTAATGATTATTCACTTCATAACGATGACGATGTCGCTCATTCACTTGTGAGCCGTAAATACTAGCCGCCAAGGTATCGGCAACTGTTGGGCAAGACTGAGCACCTAAACGCATGGTGCCACCCAAGTCAGAATTTTCATCGCGCTTTTCAACTTTACCATTAGCGTCTTGCCACTCATCAATCAAGCCAATGAGTTTGTGCGGCGCTTCTGCATTAAATTCAGTACTGTTGGCACCTGTTAATCCTGCCACATTGCGCGCAAACTCAATCACAGCTAATTGCATGCCTAAGCAAATACCTAGATAAGGCACTTTATTCTCGCGTGCATATCGAATAGCAGCAATTTTGCCCTCTGTACCACGTACACCAAATCCACCCGGAATTAAAATCGCATCCATATTAGCCAATTTTGCTGTGCCATTTTGTTCGATTTCTTCACTATCAATATAGTGAATTTTCACTTTTGATGCTGTGTGAATACCCGCATGGATTAAGGCTTCAGTAAGTGATTTATAGCTTTCGGTTAAATCGACATATTTTCCAACAAAGGAAATATTAGCCGTATATTTTGGATTTTCGATACGGTTAACAATGTTTTTCCAAGCCGATAAATCAGCCGCTTTGGCCAAAATGTTCAGCTTATGGCAAACGATTTCATCCATCATTTGGTCGTGCAGCAAACCTGGGATTTTATAAATAGAATCGCTATCAATGGCGCTAATCACTGCTTCAAACGCGACATTGGTAAACAGCGCAATTTTACGTTTTTCATCTTCTGGAATATTACGTTCGGCGCGGCACAATAAAATGTCGGGCTGAATACCAATTTGACGTAATTCTTTTACACTGTGTTGCGTTGGTTTGGTTTTAAGCTCACCAGCGGTTGGAATCCAAGGCAGTAAAGTTAAATGCACATAACAGGCATTGTTACGGCCTTCTTCAAAACCCATTTGGCGAATGGCTTCTAAAAAAGGTAACGATTCAATATCGCCTACCGTGCCACCTACTTCTACAATCGCCACATCCGCACCTTCTGCGCCACGCTTAATATGATTTTTGATTTCATCAGTAATGTGCGGAATCACCTGCACGGTTTTACCAAGATAGTCACCACGGCGTTCTTTTTTAATTACAGCATCGTAAATTTGACCTGTAGTAAAGCTATTGCGTTTTGCCATGCGCTGGCTAATAAAACGCTCATAGTGACCTAAATCCAAATCGGTTTCTGCGCCATCATCAGTCACAAAAACTTCACCGTGCTGAAAAGGCGACATAGTGCCTGGATCGACGTTAATATAGGGGTCTAGCTTAAGCATAGTGACTCTAATGCCACGCGATTCGAGTATTGCACCAAGGCTTGCGGCCGCGATACCTTTACCAAGAGAAGAAACTACACCGCCAGTGACGAATACATATTTGGTCATAAAACCCTTGAATATTAGCGTACGAATGACTTCATACAGACGGGAAGTAATTTTACCGTAAAGCCATTACAATAACTAGCAAAAGCACCCCTAAAATCAAGCTAAATTAGTACCAAGCTAATAATAAAATTTAAGGTAAACCATGATAAAAAATACCAATACTCATTGGCAAGCGATTGAGGCAGACCCTCGCTTTCAGACTTTGCATAGGGATAAAAATCGCTTTTTATGGCGTATGATGTTGTTTGCGTTGATTTATTTTTTCTGCCTGCCGATTGCCGCAGCCTATTTTCAGCTGATTTTAACCATCAAAATTTGGGGAGTGATTAATATTGGCTTGTTATTTGCCTTAAGTCAATTTATTGTGGCTTGGTGTATCGCCGTCATTTATGCCAGGCGCGCTAACCACGAATTTGATGCTCGCGCTAAGGCATTAATAGAGGATGCAGATGATATTAAGGGTGTCATATGAAAATCCTACTTGTCTCCTTAGTGTCATTATTTTGCACGCTCTCTTTTGCCGAATTAGCTAATCATGGCGCTGTAGTCATTGAATATCATTGGCTAACGTTTATAGTCTTTAGCGGCATTATTGGCGCCACCATGTACATCACCTATTGGGCCAGCAAACGCGTAAAATCTACTGCCGATTTTTATGCCGCTGGTAATAGCATTAGCGGCTTGCAAAACGGCTGGGCGATTGCAGGTGACTATCTTTCTGCCGCTTCTTTCTTAGGTATTGCTGGCTTAATATCTTTGTATGGTTACGATGGATTTATGTATTCAGTGGGCTTTCTAATGGGCTATATCGCCGTGCTATTAGTGATTGCCGAACCCTGCCGCAATATCGGCAAATATACGCTTGGTGATATTCTGGCATTCCGTAACGACCCAAAAAAAGCGCGCATCATTGCCGCACTTTCTACTATTACCGTTTCTATTTTTTACCTCACCGCGCAAATGGTTGGTGGTGGAGTGTTGGTTAAAACACTCATTGGTATCGATTACGAAATTTCGGTCATTGTGGTAGGCTGTTTGATGCTGGCTTATGTGGTTTTTGGCGGCATGGTGGCCACCACCTACGTGCAAATCGTCAAAGCCGTTTTGCTGGTGATTGCCTCCCTGGTATTAGTGACTTTAGTTTGGTTACCTTACGGGTTTAGCCTGCCCACCTTTTTACAAGCCGTAGTGGATGACCCAAAAATTCAGGCGCAAGTGGCTAAGCTATTGGGCAAAGCTGCCATCAGCATGAGCGCACAGGATCTTGGGCAACGCTTTTTAGAGCCCGGATTATTCTTAAAAGACCCAATAGACCAGATTAGTCTAGGCATGGCCTTGGTATTTGGCACCGCTGGCTTGCCGCATATTTTAATGCGCTTTTTTACCGTACCAAATGCGCAAGAAGCACGCAAAAGCGTGGTGTGGGCCATGGCAATTATTGGCGGCTTTTATGTGCTCACGCTATTTTTAGGCTTTGGCGCCGCCATGCATGTAGGGCCAGAAACAATAGGCGGTATTGATAAAGGCGGTAATATGGCGGCGCCTTTATTAGCACAATATTTAGGTGGCGGTGAACATTCTTTGTTAGGCAACTTTATGCTGGCGATTGTAGCCGCAGTTGCTTTTGCCACAATAGTAGCTGTTGTCGCTGGATTAGTGCTGGCATCGGCCAGCGCCATTGCGCACGATTTATACGTCAACGTGATTAAAGATGGCAATGCCAGCCAAGCGCAACAAATGAAAGCCGCGCGTATTGCGAGTATTGGTGTAGGGATGATTGCCATCATTATCGGTATGCTGGCAAAAGGGCAAAACGTAGCACACCTAGTTGGCATGGCCTTTGCCGTGGCCGCCAGCAGCAATTTACCCGCAATATTCCTCACGCTATACTGGAAAAAATGCAATACCACAGGCGTGGTAATGGGCATGCTGATTGGTGCAGGCAGTGCGATTCTATTAGTGCTGATTTCTCCCAATATGACCTACCCGCAAAAAATGGTAGCGGACGCAAAAATAGTGCTGGAAGGCGCAGCAAGTAAACCTGCAGTTGCAGCAAAAGCCAGTAAAGGATTGATTTGCGAATTCTTTACTTTTTGCCAAAAAGCCGAACCCGCCAAGCCTGCTGTAGCGGCGCTTGATAGCTTAGCGTTTCAAGTGGTATTGATTGGCAGCGAAATTGACCATGACACGTCAATTGAAGAATCTAAAAAAGGGCAAATTAAAATAGCTACGCTGGAAAAACAGATTGCAAAAGCCAAAGAAGATATGGCCAAATACTCAAACCAACGCACCAGTATGATGGGTTTAGAAAAGCCGCTATTTAGGCTTAAAAACCCGGGCATTATTTCCATTCCATTAGGTTTTTTAATGGTGATTTTATTCTCACTGTTAACCCGCGATAAACGCAGTGAAATGTTATGGGAAGAGCTTTATGTCCGGCAGAATACTGGCTTGCATGCGGAAGATGTTTCGCATTAATTTTTAAAGTTATTAAATATGACTATTTGGAAAATTTAGGGCACTCAAAATCTATTCTACGTATTTACAAAAAAACAGCTTGAAATTGCCAAAATTAGTCTTCAATCCGTTTCTCTTCAAAGAGAATATGCACACTATCACTATTATGAAGCAAAAAAATAATTGTTAATTTTTTGAAAAAGAATTAAGAAATAAACATGCTATTGAAATTTTTTTGAAAACTCACACCAAAAAGAGCACATTCTAATTAGAGTGGACCGAAATGTTTTACCTTGCCTATAAAGCTTGCATAGTCTTACTGATGTTTATTCGTATGCAATTTATTAAGCTTTTGGATTTAATATAAGTACCAATCCTCGGCTTGAACATAAAACTAACACTAATTAAGTATTAGAAATAATTAAGAATTTAGTTCTGTTCATCGTTTAATAACAAGTATTAAAAATGACGTACATTTTGGACACCTGTCAGCGATAATTAACAGATCAAAACATCGTGGTATGAAAAGGCTAATATTATCTTTTGCCCAGCTTAGTTTGCCTAATAAGTCATATTCCATGAAAATTCCATCCTATAATTGCAACAATAAAAGCTATCCTGCAATTAAATTAAAAGCATTTTTAACAAAAGAATTTGACCGCGCATCCATGTTGCATGTAGAAATGGATAATGCTTCAAATAAAATTGTTGCCAAAAGATAAATTTAAACTTCCCACTTGCCATACCCCTTAAACTGCTGAAACACTTCTCGCATTTCAGCTTCATTTAATAATGGTGGATTAGTATCAATCTGTAATATCCGCCAATATTGCTCACACAAATTTTCTACTTCTACCGTCACTGCCAGCGCATCATGCAAATCAGCACCTAGTGTGATCATGCCATGGTTAGCCAGTAAGCAGGCTTTGCGGTCTGTTAAAGCAATCAAAGCATTATCTGATAAAGCTTGTGAGCCAAACAAAGCATAGGGCGCACAGCGAATCGTATCACCTCCCGCAACGACTATCATGTAGTGAAACGGTGGAATATCTTTGTGCAGACATGCAATGGTGGTAGCGAACATGCTGTGGGTGTGAATAACCGCATTTATTTCTGGGCGATTGGCTAAAATATCGCGATGAAATCGCCATTCGGATGAGGGCTTTTTAGCATTTGATTCACTTTGCAATTCAAAACTGCCATCAAAGCTCATTTTTACCATGCTGCATGGCGTCATTTCCTCTGTCGACATGCCGCTTGGTGTCACAAAAAATTCATCACCACTTCTTACACTTACATTGCCTGATGTGCCTTTGTTTAATCCAAACTGGGTTAGTTGATGCGTTATGTTTAGTAATTTATGTTGTGCGTTTTGCATTGTAATATCCACTAAATAGCCATTTTTTGGCCGCGCGAAATTGCCCATTTAATATTGGCTGTCAATTTAGGCGAATTTGCAGGGTTATCATCATAGCGTTGCAACAAGCCCCAACTACCCCATTTAGACCAAGTACCTACACTGTAATAACTACACGTTAAATCACCACCCAATTGCTCCCAAGCCATCAAACTTTTGCTGTAAATTTCACCCATGCGAACATCAGCATTGGCTTTGTAGAATAAATCTTTCAGCTTCTCATTATTCTCTCCGCCACCAACACCAACCAAATGCTGACCTGCTTCATAAGCCACCAATTTAAGGCCATAGGAATCGGCTACTTTTTTATTATCTTTCATCCATTGAGTCGATTCTGGCAGGGCAACTTTATTAAGATGCTCAAATAACTGATTCAAATTCCATTGACTAACAGTTTTGTCATCTAAGCCTCTCTCATCTTTGGTTGGCACATTAAAAGAAACATAAGGCGCAATAGCTAAAACATCTGCATGACTGGCGGAATCTTCAAAACCAAGAATTACTTCAGCAGAATGATAATAAGCCGATTGTGATGAAAGCACTCTGACTATACGCTGATTACCTTTAAAAACATCCGACCAAATTTTAAAAATTTGCATAGAGCGATACGCATAATACTTAAGCGCGGCTTCCCAAGATTTATCTGAAAGTTTTAGCTTTAAACCTGCTTTTGAAGCATCTTGGTGCTGCTGAAAACCACCGTTCCAGACCTCGTTTGAGTTTTCTATCCAAGCACGCAACTGTGGTTTTAAATGCTCTTTTACGTAGATGGCAGATTGTTTTATGTAGTCGTCATTCGCTCTGTGCGGCATGCAAAACCAAGCATCGCAATTAAGCTGATTGGCTAAATCCACCAGCCACTCTAAAGGCACACCATTGCCAAATCTTGAGTCAGTTGGCTTGGAGCGATCTGACCAACTAGTTTTTGATGAACCATTGGTTTGCATAAAATCCATAAACCTTAAGCAAGCAACACCATTCCAACGCCCTAAAAATGCAGGATTCCAGCGCATTTTTGTATAAGTTTGTTCTTGGCTTAAAGGCACAATACGGATATTTTTAATATAGTTTTGTGGGTTGATCTTGCTAATTTCCAGCCTAAAATGACCTTTTTGCGCGTTAATACTTACTACTATACGCCCTGATTGCGCTGATTTACGCAAGTGATTGGGCGCTTTAATCACGCCCTCTCCTTCATACAAAATTACATAATCACCATTGGGAAAATGCTCACTCTCAAACACGCTGATCATTGTTGAAGCAACCATGCCATGCGGTAGTTGAGTAATCCAACCATCAGCATCCAGCGCAAATGCATATTCTTTGCCCTCAACAAACCATTCGCCCGACTGCTTAAATAAATCAACAAATGGAAACTCGCTAGCCCAATAGGCAACACCAGCTAAATTGATACCAAGCTTTGCATTTGCGGCAGGTATTGTTTTGTTAGCAACTTTTTGGCGCGCAACACCACTGCCAAATACTCCCACTACTGCGGTGGCTAGTGTTCCAATCATCAAATTTCTGCGCATCTTATCCATGATCAGTGCAGTACGCTTAACGATTAGAATGATGCAATTCGCTTGGCGCAAACACCGCTTGCTCTGTGATGATGCCAGTCACTAATCTGGCAGGCGTCACATCAAAGGCATGATTAGCCGCGCTAGATTCAAATGGAATTAACCGGACGCTTTGTATGCTACCATCTGCTGCCAAGCCTTGAATAGCAGTCACTTCATCACTGTGGCGCTCTTCAATATCAATGTCTTTATAGTTGGCTATACTCCAATCTATAGTAGGGCTGGGTACTGCGGCATAAAACGGGATATTGTTATCAAAAGCCGCTAATGCCTTTAAATAAGTACCGATTTTATTGCACACATCTCCCGCGCTAGTCACGCGGTCTGCGCCCACAATTAACATATCCACCAAACCTTGCTGCATTAAATGCCCGCCAGCGTTATCGGTAATTACCGTATGTGGCACGCCATGCTTACCTAGCTCCCAAGCGGTGAGTGCTGCACCTTGGTTGCGTGGACGCGTCTCATCTACCCAAACATGTATATCAAGCCCAGCATCATGCGCGGCATAAACGGGGGCCAGTGCAGTGCCATAATCCACGGTAGCCAGCCAACCTGCATTGCAATGCGTCAAAATATTAAAGGCTTTGTCTTGATATTGGTTTTTGATTATCGCTAGACCATGTTGGCCAATTCGCTGATTTTGCAGCACATCTTCTTGGGCAATTTTTGCGGCTTCGCGCCAAGCCGTAAAGTTGCGGCGGTTTATTGGTGCGTTTTGTAAAGCGAGCACCATTCGATTCACCGCCCATGCCAAATTAACCGCTGTAGGGCGGCTATTAATTAGGAGCTTAACTGCAAATAGCAAATAATCGTCCGATTCATTTTCCAACATTGCTAGCGCCATTCCATATGCCGCCGCTGCACCAATCAGTGGCGCACCTCGCACTTGCATGGTTTTAATGGCTTTTACCATTTGTTCTAATGAGTGAACTTGCACAATCTTAAAAGCAAATGGCAATTGGGTTTGGTCGATAATATGGACAAACTTACAGCTCGAGTCTGGCCAAATAGTTCGAAAAGATTGATTAGCAACTTTCATTCAACTGACTCCATTTAAAATATGCCTTATGATTCAATTGCAAGATTTATATAATTTTTTTTAATGATAAAACCACTAAATAATATAAATAATTATGAATAATTTTCTTGCAATTTTATTTGTTTTGTTTTTTACATTTTTCCATCCACAAAATCTGTGGATAACTTTGTGGATTGATGTGTCTTAAATACGTAACCCACCAATTTATAAGGCATTTTTTTAAAAGTTCATTTTTTAATCTATTTAAATATCAAATAAAATCAATGACTTACAATATGTCATTGGTTTTATACATTTTTTTAACATTTATTAATGTAGCACTTTAAGTGGTGTGCATAAGCTGGCTAATTTTGGCAGAATTTCCAAAGAATTTTTGCTTGTAATTTCAATGATTTGCGACACTTCAATACCCCTTAAATCGGCAAAAACTTGTGCAATCTTTATTAATTCTGTTGGGCTATTTCTACCTTTACTGCCGACCCATTCTGGTGCAATATCAGGCGCATCGGTTTCTAAAACAATGGCTTCTAACGGCAAATTTTGGGCTAATTCGCGAATTTTTAAGGCGCGGGTGTAGGTCATGGCGCCGCCAAAGCCTAATTTAAAACCCAGCTCAATCAATTTTTCGGCTTGTTGTGGGCTACCGTTAAATGCATGCGCAATTCCGCCTAGAACTGGATGTCGCCTCAATTGTTTTAATACATCATCAATGGCGCGGCGCACATGCAAAACAACTGGCAACTCAAAAGTTTGCGCAATTTTAAGCTGCTCAATGAAAAAGTACTCTTGGATTTCGCGATTTTGCTGCGTCACAAAGAAATCCAGCCCTATTTCACCAATGGCCACTATTTTAGGATCTTTGTGTGCTAATTGCTCTGCAACTAATTGTTTTAATGATGTTAAATCGCTGGGGTGTGCTTTATCCACATACATTGGGTGAATGCCCAACGCCATATAGCAGTGCGAATATTGGTGCGCTAAGTCAATCACGGTTTGAAAATTATCACGCTCAACGGCTGGCATGACGATTTTCTCAACACCCGCGTCCTTTGCTTCAAGCGCAACAATATCGCGGTCTGAATTAAATTCGGCCGCGTCTAAATGGCAGTGGGTATCAATTAGCATGATAAAAAGAATATAGTCTACATTTAAGCACGGTATGCCATTTAGTTAGCTATAAATGGGCTTAGCGCGCATCCGAATATCGCTACCTATTTGGCGTAGTTCAAATACATCTAACGCTATAGCTTGACTCATTTGCGTAAATTCTGGTGTATCAAACAAGCCTTTAGCTTTGCTACCCATAAGTTTAGGTGCGATGTACAGCAGCATCTCATCAATTAGGTTTAGCGATAGCAAGGCACCATTCAACCCTTCGCCACACTCACACAACACCTCATTGATTTGCATGTGCGCAAGGCGGCTTAATAGTGTTTTTAGACAGACTTTATGATCGGCATTAGGAATGCAGATGAGTTCTGCGCCTGCTGCTTGCAATAGATCTGACTTATTTTCACAATCTTTTGCAAAAGCAATTAAAGTGTTGCCGCCTTGCAAAATGTTAGCTTGAGGCGAAATACGCAAATGACTATCCACAATCACACGCAACGGCTGGCGATTAATGTTTATACTGCGAACCGTCATGCTGGGGTCGTCACTTAACACTGTGCCAATACCCGTTAAAATGGCACACGATTGTGCTCGCCAATGCTGCACATCTAAACGGGCAGGCTCACTTGTAATCCACTGACTTTGGTAATTATTGAGCGCGGTTCTGCCATCTAAACTGCTAGCGATTTTGCAGCGCACAAAAGGCATTTGGCGTGACATACGTGAGATAAATCCAGGGTTAAGTGCTATAGCTTGTGGCTCCATTAAACCGCTAGCGACTGCAACTTGATGGGCTTGCAAATAAGCTAATCCTTTGCCAGCAACTAAAGGATTTGGATCTTGCATGGCGGCAATGACTTTGCTAACACCTACCTTAACCAAAGCTTCCGCACACGGCGGAGTCCGTCCTGTATAGCTGCAAGGCTCTAGCGTTACATAGGCAGTCGCGCCTCTTGCCTGCTCACCCGCTTGGCGCAATGCAAACACTTCTGCATGCGGCTCGCCTGCTTGTAAGTGCGCACCTTCACCAATTATCTGGTTATTTTTTACTATCACGCATCCCACACGCGGATTTGGTTTAGTGCTATATAACCCTTGGACTGCTAGCTGCAGCGCACGTGTCATGTAAACATGGTCGCTGGCTGTAAACATGATCTAATGCGATGAAATACGGCTTTGTAATAGCTCATTATTTTGGTCAAAAAATATCAACAAACCATGATAGACATGCATGCATTTACCTAAGTCATATTCAATGGCGTTTGATTTTTCGTTCACCTCTTCAATACTTGGTCGCCCTAGCAAAGCCATCACAGCTTCTTTTCGTGCACCTTTGATTAAGATATTTTGTTGCAAATCGTAAGCCATATCGCCACGTTTACATTCTTGCTCAACAGTTGCGGCATGTTGTATCCATTTGGTTTGATCAAACTTTTCGGCACCAAACACCACTTTGTCTTTAAATGCCCACCAAGTAAAAAATACAATGGTCAACAACACGGTAAACACGGCCAAAGCGATAGAGGAAATATTGATAAATTTCATTTTTTGAAGCCTATTATAATTATTTACAAGTCACGGATAACGTTATTAAAATCATCCACATCTGAAAAACTGCGATACACCGAAGCAAAACGGATATAAGCTACTTTATCCATCAATTTGAGCTCTTGCATTACGCTTTCGCCTAAATCACGTGCTGGCACTTCTCGCTCACCCAAACTCAGCATTTTTTGCACAATATGATCCAACGCGCGGTCTACATATTCGGTTGGTACTGGGCGTTTATGCAAAGCGCGCGTGAATGATAACCGCAATTTTTCGCGATTAAATTCTTCTCTTGTACCATTTTGCTTGACCACTTGCGGCATATGTAATTCGGCTGTTTCATAAGTGGTAAAACGTTTGTCGCAAGCCGCACATTTGCGCCTACGCCGAATTGAATCACCCACATCATTGACTCTAGAATCAATGACTTGGGTATCAGCATCACCGCAAAAAGGGCATTTCACTTTTGATTTCCCAACTAAACTTATGCACCGTACACAGGAAACTTCTCGGTCAATGCATGTACTTTTTCTTTAGTCGCTGCTATTGAGGCTTCGTCTGTTGGGTTGTCCAATACGTCAGCAATCAAATTCGCGACGATTCTAGCCTCTTCTTCTTTAAAGCCGCGCGTGGTAATGGCTGGCGCGCCAATGCGAATACCAGAAGTCACAAATGGGCTTTCTGGGTCGTTTGGAATGGCGTTCTTATTCACGGTGATATGTGCCAAACCAAGTGCGGCATCAGCTGCTTTACCCGTAAGACCTTTAGGACGCAAATCCACCATAAACATATGAGATTCTGTTCGACCTGAAACAACACGCAAGCCACGCGCAATCAGCGTTTCTGCCATGGCTTGTGCATTTTTAATTACTTGTGCTTGATAGGTTTTAAATTCTGGTTGTGATGCTTCTAAGAACGCGGTTGCTTTACCTGCAATCGCATGCATCAATGGGCCACCTTGTAAACCTGGAAACACGTTTGAATTGATTGATTTTTCAAATTCTGCTTTGGCCAAAATAATACCCCCGCGTGGACCTCGCAAGGATTTGTGTGTGGTTGATGTCACAAAATCGGCATGTGGTACTGGGTTTGGATAAACACCAGCTGCAATTAAGCCAGAATAATGCGCCATATCAACCATAAAATAAGCACCTACTTTTTTTGCAATTTCGGCCATGCGCGCCCAATCAAAACGCAGCGCATACGCACTGGCACCGCCAATTAATAATTTTGGTTTGTATTCAACCGCAATGCGCTCCATCTCATCGTAATCGATTTCTTCTTTATCGTTTAAGCCATAAGGTACGATATTAAATAACTTACCTGATAAGTTGGCAGGTGAACCATGTGTTAAATGGCCGCCGTGGCCTAAGTTCATACCCATAACGGTATCGCCTGGTTTAAGAATAGAAAAATACACGGCTTGATTGGCTTGCGAGCCAGAATGCGGCTGTACGTTAGCATATTCGGCGCCATATAACGCTTTTAATCGGTCAATCGCTAATTGTTCCACTTGGTCAACATATTCACAGCCACCATAAAAACGTTTGCCGGGATAACCTTCTGCATATTTATTGGTTAATTGCGAACCTTGCGCTTCCATCACAGCAGGGCTGGTGTAATTTTCAGAGGCAATCAATTCGATATGTTGATGTTGACGCACAACTTCGGCATCAATCATAGAAGCAAGTGCTGGATCGGCAATCGCAAGCTTATTGGAATGGCTAAACATGACAGTTAAGGCTTTCTGTTAATTAAATAAATCGTATTAATAAATACAGCGTACAAAATAGTCATTATTTTATCATGCCATTGATACATCTTAAACTTCGCATACTCATCTTCACCTGGTCGACTATCAACATTTATTTTAAAATTGGTTATAAAAATTGGTTTACTACAGCCATTATTGTTGTTACAACGTGTATTTAATTTCATTTAAATAATTAAGCTACTGTTTTTAATCATATAAATAACTGGTACGGCTATTGCTAATATTAATTTGAGCTCTATCTCCAGAGTCGCTCCCCTTAAGCCCAGCCTTTAAGTTTAATGAGGTGCTGGGCTTTTTTAAGTATTCATCGTAGATGATTTGCGTATCGGTTCAAAAAGGCGCGTTATAATTTAATTTTATTGATTGAAAGTTAGCAATGAAATGGACTGATAGCCTTAGAATCGCTGAAGATTTAGCCGATAAATTTCCAGAAATTGACCCTAAAACTATTCGCTTTACGGATTTAATGCAATGGGTAATGGATTTAGATGGCTTTGAAGAGGGCACTGAGCGTTGCGGTGAAAAAATCTTAGAAGCCATCCAACAGGCTTGGATTGAAGAAGCGGACTAGATGAGAAAACATAGTTGCGGCAACATTTTTTTTCGCCAGATACCAATTTATTAGTTTACTCGTTTATTGATCCTAATTATGCAAACAGCAAATACCATCGCCATTCCAAAAGAAATCTTCAAAGCCTACGATATACGCGGCATTGTGGGAAAGACACTAACACCTGAAATTGTAGAGTTAATTGGCCATGCTTTAGGGTCAGAGGCTAAAAAACGCGGGCAGACAGAAATTTGCATTGGCTATGATGGTAGATTGTCTGGCCCTGAGTTGGCGCATGCTTTATCCAGCGGTATTCGTAAAGCAGGCATAAATGTAGTGAATTTAGGCATGGTAGCAACACCAATGGTATATTTTGCCGCCTACCACCTCAACACCCATTGCGGCGTGATGGTGACTGGTAGCCATAACCCACCTGATTACAACGGCTTAAAAATGGTGTTAGATGGAGAAACATTATCGAATGAATCGATTCAGAGTTTGCGCCAGCGTATTGAACAAAAAAACTTTACCTATGGCGATGGAGTTGAGCGAAATTATGCCATTACAGAGGATTACATTTCTACCATTCAAGCGGATATAAAGCTGACGCGCCCTATGCAAATTGCGGTGGATTGCGGAAATGGCGTGGCGGGTGCATTTGCAAAGAACTTATACAACTCCATTGGCTGCCGTGTAGATGAGCTATTTTGTGAGGTAGATGGCCACTTCCCAAACCATCACCCAGACCCTTCTATACCAGAAAATTTAGTGGATTTAGCCAACTTATTGCAAACAAGCTCTGCTGAAATTGGTTTGGCTTTTGATGGCGATGGCGACAGACTTGGCATTGTCACCAAAGATTGTCAAATTATTTATCCAGACAGACAGTTATTATTGTTTGCAGAGGACGTATTAAGCCGAAACAAAGGCGCGACAATTATTTTTGATGTGAAATCTACACGCAATTTAAGCCCCTGGATACGCAAATACGGCGGCAACCCACTTATGTGGAAAACCGGTCATTCACTGGTAAAAGCAAAAATTAAGGAAACCAATGCGGCATTAGCAGGCGAAATGAGCGGTCATCTATTCTTTAACGATGCGGACATTAATGGCAAAAAACGCTGGTATGGCTTTGATGATGGTTTATATGCAGGCGCGCGTATGCTGGAAATTTTAAGCCAGTTTGCCAATCCATCGGATATATTAAACAGCTTACCAGATAGCTTCAGCACGCCAGAGCAGCATATTCAAATGAACGAAGGTGAGCCACACGCCTTGATTGCGTCCTTGCAAAAATCGGCCAACTTTGAAGGCGCCGTTGAAGTGATCACCATTGACGGCTTGCGTGTGGAATATCCTGATGGCTTTGGGTTAATGCGACCTTCTAACACCGCGCCGGTGATTGTGCTGCGTTTTGAAGCCGATTCCGTGGCGGCTTTAAAACGGATTCAAGCCCAATTTAGAGAAGTGATTTTGGGCACAGCGCCGCATTTGGCCTTGCCGTTTTAGTAACCTAATACGTATTGTCAATTAAAGTGTCGCGTAATGCCATCATTTATGCCTTTGTTTGGTTAAGCCTAGCCGCCGGTATTTTTTACTTAATCGATAATATTCAAAACCCCAATAAAATGTGGCGGTTGGGTGATACCGCCAATGAAGTGATGTTGCAACGAGGCTTAGATGGTCACTACCGCGCGGAAGCATTAATTAACAATCAAAAAGTAAGCGTGTTGGTTGATACAGGGGCAACAGGCGTGGCTATATCGCAAACAGTAGCCGATAAATTACAACTTAAAAGTGTGGCCGCTGTTCGCACAAGCACCGCCAATGGCGATAGCTTGGGCTATATGGTGCGGCTAGAATCTGTCAAAGTGGGCGGCGTTGAAGCTAACAATGTTTCAGCCATGATAGCGCCCGGTTTGGATGGCGATGTGTTGTTGGGCATGAGTTATTTAGGCCGCATGGATGTGCGTTTATTTAATAATAAAATGACAATAAAGCAAGTGGAATAATAACTAAGTAACTGTTTTTTATAGTATAAATTGTTTTTATAACATAAATCAACTAGATTTAAAAAGTTGTAAGTAATGCTAAATCTTTGATGGCTAAAGGCTGAGAGCTGAAAAAACTGGTGCTCACAAATTTTAATCAAACTTAGGAGATTCAAGATGACCTTACAATTAACCAAATTAGCACTTGCAACAGGCTTATTACTATCGATTTCATTAACGGCCTTTGCGACGGATGCAATGGTTGGTACAGGCGGTTATGCCCGCGAATTATGCCTAATGAAAATGATGAATATTATGGATGCCGATGGCAACCATGAAGTGGCGATTTAAGAGTTTTAACACACCATGAAAACGTATTTAGCTTGCAAGATAAATCGGTAAGCGGCCAAATTGATGCGCAAGAATAGGTTGCTAAATTGTGGGTGAAAAATAATTTAGCCGCTTTACAGCCGATTAAACTAGCATTTTAACCAACAAAAAAGCCAGCAAAATGCTGGCTTTTTTGTTACGTAATAACCGTTGGCGCTTCACGTCCAGAGCGTTGCTTTAATTGCGAAACACTCAATGCAATTTCAATCATTTCAGCTAATGCCACTTGCGCATCCAAATGATGATTAGCTATATCAGGGTCATACGCCTCTAAATAAATGCGCAAGGTCGCGCCCTCTGTGCCTGTACCAGATAACCTAAACACAATACGCGAACCGCATTTAAATAAAATACGCACGCCCTGCCCTGTGCTAAGAGATCCATCAATCGGGTCGGTATAGCTAAAGTCATCACAAGTGTTTACTGTGTAGCGACCAAAAACTTGATTAGGCAAAGTCAAAAACTGCGACTTAATATGCGCCATGACGCCATTGGCATCTTCTGTCGGAATCGCCTCATAATCATGGCGCGAATACACATTCCGGCCATATTCTGCCCAATGCGCTTTTACAATGGCTTCTACACTTTGCCATTTACCCAGCGCCTTAGTTTTGGCTGCGATAATATTAAGCCAGCACAACACGGCCCATAAACCGTCTTTTTCGCGCACATGATTGCTGCCTGTACCAAAGCTTTCCTCACCACATAAAGTTACTTTGCCCGCATCCATTAAATTGCCAAAAAATTTCCAGCCAGTTGGCGTTTCATAACAAGGAATACTTAACTTTTTAGCCACCCTATCCACCGCGCCACTAGTTGGCATAGAGCGAGCAACGCCCGCCAATCCTTGTTTGTAAGCCGGAATCAATCGCGAATTGGCAGCAATAATCGCCAAGCTATCAGATGGTGTAACAAAAAAAGCGTTGCCTAGAATCATATTACGATCGCCATCACCGTCGGATGCAGCGCCAAAATCGGGCGCGTTATTAGCATAAAGCACATCAACCAATTCATGCGCATAGGTCAAATTAGGGTCAGGGTGGCCGCCGCCAAAGGTCTCAGAAACGTCGCAATTCATCAAACTGGTGGCTCGCGCACCTAAGCGATCAACTAAAATCTCTTTGGCATAAGGCCCTGTCACCGCATGCATGGCATCAAATTTCAGGCTAAATCCAGATTGTAATAAGGATTTGATCGCTGAAAAATCAAATAGTTTTGCCATCAAATCGGCATAATCGCTCACTGAATTAATTACTTGTACAGTAAGGTCGCCTAGTCGAGTTTCACCAATCGCATTCAAATCAATGTCGGCAATATCGGCTACTTTGTACTGTGTAATCGTTTTGCTTTTGGCAAAAATCGCTTCTGTAACTTTCTCTGGTGCTGGTCCTCCATTGGCTGTGTTGTACTTAATGCCAAAATCTTCTGTAGGGCCTGCAGGATTATGGCTGGCCGATAAAATAATGCCACCAAAAGTTTCATAATGTCGAATAACATGCGATGCCGCAGGGGTGGATAGAATACCATCTTGCCCGACGAGCACTTTGGCAAAGCCATTGGCTGCTGCCATTTTAATAATCGTTTGAATAGCTGTTTTATTATAAAAACGCCCATCACCACCCACGGTTAAAGTAGCATCCCCTTCTATCGTCAATGTGTCAAAAATACTTTGTACGAAATTTTCCAGATAATGTGCTTGCTGAAATACTTTTACTTTTTTGCGTAAACCAGAAGTACCGGGTTTTTGGTCTAAAAAAGCGTGGGTCGAAACGGTCTGAATACGCATGTTAAATCCTTATTGGTTATTAAGAATTATAGATGAAATAAAAGCACAATCACTTGTGCTTCTATGAAGATTATTGCCAAGCTTGATAATCTTCGAGCTTGCAAACTTTTACTCCCACAAAGGGCATCCTGTAAATTGATTAACAAACATCAACCAGCTTTAATGGTATCGCTCCACTTTGTCGTAAAGCTTGGACTCTTATTTTCCTGTTTCATTTTCCATGGCCGTTTAAAACCTTCACTGGCCAGTTTAATGGCTTCTTTGCCTATTTTTCGATTAATGCTATCCATCGCCATCATCAGTTTATTAGTTTTAAGGGTTTGCTGGATTGGACTAAATAAATCGATTTGCACGCCCTCTGCAGGCACCAAGTCACTCAACATAACACCAGCTTTAGCATAATTGTAATTGGGCTTATAAAGCTGCTTTAACGCCCATAGCACCACGCTAACCAATTGCCTAGTGTCATCAGTTGGGCTTGGCAGTGGAATCGTCATACCGTTACTATAAAAAGGATCATCGGGCTTAAATGGGCTGGTGCGAATATACACGTACACACTGCCTGCAAAGTCTTGCTGTCGCCTTAACTTCTCGGCTGCGCGACTCATATAAAGGGTGATTGATTCAGCAAGGCTATTAAAATCACGCACAGGTACACCAAAACTACGCGAGCTTAATATTTGCTTTTTAGGTGGCGCGATATCCTCTAGCTCAATACACACAATTCCGTTTAATTCATGAATCGTCTTTTGCATCACTACGCTAAACTGCCTACGCAATCTGTCTGCATTGGCTTGTTTTAGGTCCAGCACGCTTTTAATACCCAATGCCTCAAGCCTAGGCGCAAGCTTGCTGCCAACGCCCCACACTTCACCTACATCTATTTTACTAAGTAAATTGTTGAGCGCGTTGGTGGTGAGCGTATTAAAGTCACATACGCCATTAAAATGGGGTTGTTTCTTTGCACAGTGGTTGGCGAGCTTGGCAAGAGTTTTAGTTGATCCGATTCCTACGCAAACAGGCAAACCTGTCCAAAGTAAAATTCGCTTACGCATAGTTTGCCCATACTTAATATGGTTCTGATTTTTAAAAGTAGAGAGGTCTAAAAAGGATTCATCAATTGAATACACCTCTTGATCGGGGCTAAATTGTCGCAATATACTCATTACGCGGTTACTCATATCCGCGTATAGCCCATAGTTACTTGATAGCGCGATAATCCCATGCTGCTTGGCAAGGTCTTTCATCTTAAACCATGGCGCACCCATCGAAACACCCAAAGCTTTAACTTCATTGCTACGCGCAACCGCGCATCCGTCATTGTTGCTTAATACCACGACAGGCTTGTTTCTCAACTTAGGATTAAACACACGCTCACAACTAACGTAAAAATTATTAACGTCAATTAGTGCAATAGCGCGTTTAGATTGCTTATCCGTCATACATTTTGTTTTATGGTTTTACGTAGCTGCCATTCATGAACAGCAATAGTGCTGCTTTATTGGCTTGGTTAATAATAAAAATATAGAACAAGACATGTTGTCAGTTCAAAACCAACATTAGGAGAAATATTATGTGGACAACACCAGCAGCTACTGAAATGCGTTTTGGCTTTGAAGTAACAATGTACGTAATGAATAAATAGTCAGCTCAACTGATTAAGAAGCCTAGCTAATTTAGCTAGGCTTTTTTATGTAAATTATTTAAAGCGCCTAAACGAGCTAATTACAACCCCCCAAACCTCAAAAGTCATTCCATCCTTAATCTCAATAGGCGCAAAAGCCCCCGTATTGTTAGCAGGCAATAAGCGAGGAGTACCATCTTTTTTACGGTTCAAAATCTTTATTGTGTATTCACCATCAACCAAAGCCAACACGATGTCACCAATAGTGGCTATTTTGGATCGGTCAATAACAGCAACATCATTTGGCATCAATCCAACATCTATCATTGAGTAGCCTTGAATTGTCACAAAAAATGTCGCGTCTTTTTGGTCGATTAAGAAGTCGTTTGGGTCTAAACGCTTTTCAATATGTTCTTCAGCAGGACTAGGAAAGCCAGCAGGAACCTTACTTGAAAACAAGGGCAAGGCAATAGACGTTAAATCAATAGCTGGCATCTTAAAATCAGCTACAGTATCCATGCTTTCTAGCAATTTTTTACGCTGGTAAGCGGCCAAAAAATCTTTAATCATGGGTACTTGACTAATAGGCAAGCGGCTAACTATCGTAGGCTCGCTAAACTTACCTGTACCCAATTTGCGGCCTGAACCTTCGCGCTTACCGCCGTTAATTTTCAAAATATTATTTTTCATCCGATTATTGTAACAAAAATCAGATTTATTAGGAAATTAAACTTAAAATTAAAAAAATATTTTTGTGCAGAAACAAAGCGTGAATTAATTGTAATTGAAGAACTACATTTGTTAAGAAATTGACATCCGAAAATAGTCAGCTTATAGCCAAAAACCGACTATCAGATTGGGGGGTAAGTAATTTGTGTAAACGTCATTTTTAATCCATTTCTGAAAATAGCAGTTTCCTGCAAAATGACATTTAGACAAAATAATTCACACACCCTTAGAGCTCTAAAAATACATGCCCTGAAAGCCTTATGGATACTTGGCTGCAGGGCATATATATTTACTATATTACTTGCTGAGTTTAATACTACATTTTTATTTTACAGTCCCAGCATCGCCTTTTTCAACGACGCATCCACTGGTTTCTGACCCAGCCAAACTTTTAGCAAGGCTTGATTAAATCTGGCGTCTTCTAACGTGCCAAGCGATTTTCCGTTAATACTCACTTGCGTGCCCGCAGACGTTAAATCTAGCACAATCAAATCACCTTTTTTCACTTTTTTGGTAGAGGTGATCATGTCCCGAAACTGCTTCATTTGCTGCTCTATCGTCGCCATTTCAGATGCGCTATTGTTATCGGCAAAGCCTTTGTTCATGCCTTTTAACAGCTCTTCAGATTCTGTCTCGCGGAGAAAATGAATGCTCACACGCCTGTTACCAGAATCGTTAAGCACTGCATCGGCAGTGGTTTGCTTTTGTGTCAAATAAAGTGCGCCAACATATACTTTAAACATCATTTTTTGGCGAAGGCCAACGCCATTTAATACTAATGCGCTACCGCTTACTTGCGCTGTTTCATCCACTTTTACGCCTTTATACTCAAGCGCATTAGCAGAGAGTGCGGTAACGCAAAATAAAATAGTGTACATAACAGCGATGACTGCGTTTTTCATGACGATAACTTTCTTTCATAACTTATTGATTTTATTGGTCGGGACAGCAAGATTCGAACTTGCGACCCCATGCCCCCCAGGCATGTACGCTACCAGGCTGCGCTATGCCCCGAACCTCACTACTATTATGTAGCGAGCCTGTATTATAAATCAAATAAGCAAGCCATCAAAAGCCATTTCGGTTTACTGCCACTAAACTTGATATAAACTTTTTATTGTTAAATATTATTTAACTAAATGGCTAAAACTCAAAAAATAAAGCCGCTACAAAGCGGCTTTATTTAAAAATTTAAACTAATTATTTAAGCGCGCAATAGTTGAATCACTGAACGTATTTCATTTTTAAAAAAGTGCAAATCAAAATCTGAGGTAGGCTGTGTTTGCTTTACGGCTGTAATCGATGCAGTTGTTGGTGCTGACAATTTAGTTGCCTCAACTACCGCTACGGCGCCATCTAAACGATTACGCGCACCACTGATCGTAAAACCTTGCTCATAAAGTAGTTCGCGAATTTTGCGAATTAGTAGCACTTCATGATGTTGGTAATAACGACGGTTTCCCCTGCGCTTTACTGGTTTTAGCTGGGTAAACTCTTGCTCCCAATAACGCAATACATGTGGTTTTACGCCACATAGTTCACTTACCTCACCAATTGTAAAATAACGTTTGGCGGGTATTGGTGGTAATTGCACTTTAGGCGCTTGATCTAACATAAGTTAATATTGACTTTATACTTGAGCGTAATGCTCTTCTACTCTACTTTTCAATTTTTGACTGGCATGAAAAGTCACCACACGGCGTGCAGTAATAGGTATTTCTTCACCTGTTTTTGGATTGCGGCCTGGACGCTCTGATTTTTTTCGTAATTCAAAATTACCAAATCCAGATAACTTAACGCTATCCCCAGTTTCTAAAGCAGTACGCACTTCTTCAAAAAATGCCTCTACCATATCTTTTGCCTCACGCTTATTTAAGCCCACTTGCTCAAATAACAAATCGGCTAAATCAGCCTTTGTTAATGTCATACGCTTCCCCTCAACATATTTTATCCATTAATTTAATTTCGTTGAATTTTTGTTTGATCGTTTAATTACGCAAACTGGCGGAAAATTGATTTTCTAATAATTTTAGCAATTCTGCCATTGCAACTTCGGCTTCAGTATCCACCAAAGTTTTATGAGTATCTTGCATAAGTACTGATAATGCAAGGCTTTTTTTATTTTCGGGAATACCTTTTCCCTGATATATATCAAATAGTTGCACTTGTATCACAAGCGAAATGCTCGCTTGTGTAATTGCATCAAAAAGGTGCTGAACCGGCAAATCGGCATTCACAATAACGGCTAAATCACGTCGAATGGCTAAGGTTTTTGGCACCTCTTCATATTGCGCAAGCGGCTTATGCAATAATGGCAATGCTTCCAGCTCAAAAAGATACGTATTTTTAGCTAAACTATAGTGTTGCTGCCACTTTGGATGCAACTTACCGAGCCAGCCAATTGGATTGCCATCCAGATAAACACGCGCTGATTGGCCTGGATGCAATGCGTTATGGGTCTCTGCGCGATATTCAGCCTTGCCATGCGTTAAACAATCGACAGTGGCTTTTACATCGTAAAAATCCACCTCTTTTGCGATTACACCCCACTGCTCAGGCTGAAATGAGCCATAATACAAGCCTGCTACACGTAAGTTTTCGGAATAAGCACTTTGCTCTGAGTGATGATAGCTGCTGCCTAATTCAAACAGCATGGCGCGCTCTTGCTTGCGATTCAAATTATAGGTTAGTGTATCCAGCAAACCACCCCATAAGCCACTGCGCATTACGCTTAAATTGCTGGCAATTGGGTTTTTCAGCTTAATTGGATTAGGATTACCTAATAAATCGCGCTCCCAACTTTCATCCACAAAGCTATAGGTCACAATTTCTTGATAACCTTGCATTTGTAAGGTATCGCGCAGCCAAGCCTGATTTAGTGCCGATTCACTAGCAGGCAACATGCCCAAACTAGCCGTTGGCGTGATGGCGGCAATTTTATCGTAGCCATGCAAACGCGCGATTTCTTCAATTAAATCTTCTTCAATCGCAATATCAAAACGATATGTTGGCGCGTGCACAGCGAACACATCGCCGTTTGCACTAAATTCAAATCCAAGCTGTGCTAATAGCGTTCCAACCGTTGCTTGCGGTATGCTAATACCCAATACCGACAATAATCTTGCGTAACGCAAATACACGATTTTACGGTTAGGTAATGTATTGATTACCGCAATCATTTCACCCGCTTTACCACCACAAATCGCCAACACCAGAGCCGTTGCACGTTCTAATGCCATTTGAGTGATGCCAAAATCCACGCCGCGCTCAAAGCGATAAGATGAATCCGTGCTTAAGCCCAAACGGCGTGCTTTACCAGCAATTGAATCTGGCGTAAAAAACGCACTCTCTAAAAATATATTACTGGTGGCATCAGTTACCGATGTTGACTCACCGCCCATAATTCCAGCTAATGCAATCGCACCACTGTCATCCGCAATTACCAAATCATCACTGGCTAGTTTTACATCGGTGTTATTGAGTAATCTAATTGGCTCATCTTTTTTAGCAAAACGAACCTGAATACCGCCGCTCAATTTTGTTAAATCAAACGCATGCATTGGCTGGCCAAATTCCAGCAAAACAAAATTGGTAATATCCACAATCGCGCTAATGCTTCGAATGCCGCTTCGCTCTAAATTGCGCAACATCCAATCTGGCGTTTTGGCTCGCGCATTCACCGCCTCAATTACGCGGCCATAATAAGCAGGACATGCATCTAATGCATCAATGCTTACAGTCTGTATCTTTGTGCTTTCAATTTTGGCAGCGTTAGCCGCTGGCAAGATAACAGGCGCACCTGTAATCGCCGCCACATCACGCGCGATACCTAAAATACTTAAACAATCAGCACGGTTAGGCGTTAATTTTAATGTTAATAATTGGTCATTTAAATCCAAATATTGGCGAATATCCTGACCAACTGGTGCATCATTTGGTAATTCTAGCAAGCCGTTTGCTTCTACTGCTAATCCCAACTCTTTGGCAGAACACATCATGCCAAACGACTCTACGCCGCGAACTTTTGCAGCTTTAATACTGATACCTGACAGCTCTGCACCAACTAAAGCACATGGAGCTTTTAGGCCCACACGCGCGTTGCTGGCACCACAAACAATCTGCAAAATTTCCTTACCTAGATTCACCTTGCAAACTTGCAAGCGGTCAGCATCAGGATGCTTAAGCGCCTCTACAATTTCGCCTATCACAATACGGTCAAAAGCAGGCGCCACAGGCGTCATTTCTTCTACCTCAAGCCCTGCCATTGTTAAGGCATTACTTAGCTCTGCGGATGAAATGGCAGGATTAACAAAAGTTCGTAACCAGTTTTCGGAGAATTGCATAGCGTTTAATTATTCAGCTTGATTATTTAAATTGCGATAAAAAACGCAAATCATTATTAAAGAAATGACGTAAATCATTCACACCATAGCGCAACATGGCCAAGCGTTCAACACCTAAACCAAAGGCAAAACCGCGGTATTTTTCACTATCGATATTCACGTGTTTAAACACTTCAGGATGCACCATACCGCAACCACCAATCTCCAACCAACCTCCGTTCCAACTCATGTCCATTTCGGCTGATGGTTCAGTAAATGGGAAAAATGACGGTCTGAATCGGACAGTTAAATCATCGCGCTCAAAGAATTTTTGCAAGAAATCTTGCACTACACCTTTAAGATTGGCAAAGCTGATATTTTCATCTACCCACAACCCTTCTACCTGATGAAACATCGGTGAATGCGTAGCATCAGAATCCACCCGGTAAACACGGCCTGGCGCAATAATCTTTAGCGGCGGTTCTTTATTCTCCATGTAATGAATTTGCACGGGTGATGTGTGTGTGCGCAACACTTTATTCTCATCCACATAAAAAGTGTCATGCATCGCACGCGCGGGATGATTCTCTGGAATATTCAGTGCGGTAAAATTGTAAAAATCCGTTTCAATTTCAGGCCCTGTAGCTACATCAAAGCCAATCGAATGAAATAACTCTTCAATGCGGCGCAAAGTTAAAGTGACTGGGTGCAAACCACCTTGTGACTGAGTACGTGCAGGCAAGGTAACATCCAGCGATTCAGCTGCCAACTGTTTGGCTTGTTCGGCATTTAAAATAGCCTCCCTTCGCGCATTTAATGCGGCCTCTACGGCTTGCTTAACCACGTTAATGGCAGCACCTGCAGCGGGGCGATCTTCATTGGATAGCTTGCCCAAGCCTTTTAGTGCATCCGTTAATACACCTGTTTTACCCAAATATTTGGCTTTAGCATTTTCTAGTGCAGGCATGTCACTACATGCCGTAAAGTCAGCAAGCGATTCTGAAATCAGATGTTCTAAATTAGTCATACGTTATTTTAACTTAAAGTAATGTGTTTTTTGATGTTTAACTGATTGATTATGAATAAATATTTAAAATCGACATTCAAAAACTCTTGTATTAATTATTCAGTCATAAAAAAAGAGGCCATAGCCTCTTTTTTAATTTTCAAACTGAATTAAGCAAGTCTTAAGCCGCTAAACCAGCTTTTGATAAGTCAACAAATTTTGCAAATGCCGCTTTGTCGAACACTGCCAAATCCGCTAATACCTTGCGATCCACTTCAATAGAAGATTTTTTCAAGCCATTCATGAAGCGGCTGTAAGTTAAACCTAACTCACGCGCACCTGCGTTAATACGTGCAATCCATAGTGTACGGAACTGACGTTTTTTCTGACGACGGTCACGGTATGCATATTGACCAGCTTTCATTACCGCTTGCTTGGCAATGCGATAAACGTTTTTACGACGACCGCGATAACCTTTAGCGGCATTTAATACCTTTTTATGTCTTGCGCGAGCAATGACACCACGTTTTACTCTAGGCATCTCGGTCTCCTTATTTTGTTGGCATCATGGCGCGAACGCGTTTGATGTCAGTTGGTGAAATGATCGAAGTGCCACGTAACTTACGTTTTTGCTTAGTGGTTTTCTTGGTTAGGATATGACGTAAATGTGAATGCGTGCGTTTCACTTTACCGTTACCTAAGAACTTAAAACGCTTTTTGGCGCTGCTCTTTGTTTTCATTTTTGGCATTTTTTTCTCCTTGGAGGTTGATAAAGAGTGCCTAGGCATGCCATTTCGCCGTATCACTCAAAAACTCAATGCGCAGATTTAATACTGCGTTACTCAGCGCTCAAAGTCCTCATGTACTTATTGTACATTCCGGCTTTTAAGAGCCGTGCGACTTGCCTAAAATGCGCTCATTACAATTTTGAAGCAAACTTATTATTCTGTAGCCAGTACTTCTATCTTGTCAGCTAATTTTTCAGCAGGTTTAGCTGCCTTTGGTGGTTTAACGACTACTTTTTCTACTTTCTTCGGTGCTAACACCATCACCATTTGGCGGCCTTCCATTTTTGGAAACTGCTCAACCACCGCATGCTCAGCCAAATCGGCTTCCACACGTCTTAATAAAGCCAAACCAAATTCTTGGTGCGTAATTTCGCGGCCTCTAAAACGTAGCGTGATTTTGGCTTTATCACCCTCACCCAAAAATCGGATGATATTACGCACTTTAATATTATAATCGCCGTCATCTGTACCGGGGCGAAATTTAATTTCCTTAATAACAACTTGTTTTTGCTTCAGTTTTTGCTCGTGCTGACGTTTACTTTCAGCATACTTAAACTTACCGTAGTCCATCAATCTGCACACTGGTGGTGACGCGTTTGGCGCAATTTCAACCAAATCAATATCCGCTTCTTCTGCTTTCGCAAAGGCTTCGCGAAGACTTACTATGCCTAACGGCTCTCCTTCTATGCCCACCAAACGAACTTCGGGTGCGGTAATATCCCCATTAATTCGTGTATCTTTATCTTGTGCTATTGCTGGCTCCTAATAAAAAATTAAACCGCGCTACCTTGAAAATTTAGCTTAAACCTTCGCTTCGATTTCTGCTTTTAACCGAGCAATTAGCTCGGAAATAGGCATTGAACCTAGGTCTTCACCTTTTCTGGTACGCACGGCGACTTGTCCTGCTTGCATTTCTCGCTCACCTGCAACTAGCAAATAAGGCATTTTCTGCATTGAATGCTCGCGTATTTTATAGGTAATCTTCTCATTTCTCAAGTCAAAATCGCATCTAATGTTATTTTTCTTTAGAATTTCAATCACTTGCATCACATATTCGGCTTGGCTTTCAGAAATATTCAGCACCATCACTTGTACGGGCGCCAACCAAAGCGGCATTGCACCTGCATAGTTTTCGATTAAAATGCCAATAAAACGCTCCATTGACCCCACAATAGCGCGATGCAACATAATTGGGCGCTTGCGCGAATTGTCTTCCGCTACATATTCTGCACCTAAACGCTCTGGTAAATTAGGATCAAGCTGAATGGTACCGCACTGCCATAAGCGACCTAACGAATCTTTTAGTGTGAATTCGATTTTAGGGCCGTAAAATGCACCTTCACCAGGCTGATATTCAAAGTCCAAATTATTTAGTTTCAACGCATTGGCAAGCGAGGTCTCTGCCCTATCCCAATCCTCATCCGATCCAATACGTTTTTCAGGGCGAGTAGAAAGCTTAACTAAGACATCGTTAAAGCCAAAATCAACATAGGCTTTGTAAAGCATTTTAATAAAATCGGCTACTTCCGCCTCTACTTGTTCTTCAGTACAGAATATATGCGCATCATCTTGCGTAAAGCCGCGCACACGCATTAAACCGTGTAATGAACCAGATGGTTCGTTACGGTGACACGAGCCAAATTCGGCAAGTCTTAAAGGTAAATCGCGGTAACTATGCAAGCTGCTATTATAAATCTGCACATGGCCTGGGCAATTCATCGGCTTAACCGCGTATTCGCGATTTTCTGAATTAGTCACAAACATATTGTCGCGGTAGTTTTGCCAATGACCCGATTTCTCCCATAAGGTTTTATCCATAATGGTTGGCGTGCGCACTTCCTGATAATTGTAATCTTTGAACATTTTGCGCATGTATTGCTCAACTTCTTGCCAAATGCTCCAGCCGCGCGGATGCCAGAACACCATGCCGGGAGCATCGTCTTGCATATGAAAATAATCAAGCTGTTTACCTAATTTGCGATGGTCGCGTTTTTCGGCTTCTTCCAGTTGAAATAAATAAGCTTCCAACTCTTCTTTATTTCGCCAAGCCGTGCCATAAACGCGTTGTAGCATCTCATTATTACTATCGCCACGCCAGTAGGCACCTGCTAGCTTCATTAATTTAAAGGCTTTTAATTTGCCTGTATTTGGCACATGCGGGCCACGGCATAAATCGGTAAAGTTGCCTTCAGAATACAAAGATACATCTTCGTTGGCAGGAATCGATGCAATGATCTCGGCTTTGTAATGCTCATTGATACTTTTGAAATAGGCCACCGCTTCATCTCGCGGCAGCACTTTACGCGTGACCAGCTCATCTTTTTTAACAAGTTCAGCCATTTTCTTTTCTATTGTCACCAAGTCTTCTGGCGTAAATGGGCGTTTGTATGAAAAATCATAGTAGAACCCATTTTCAATCACAGGGCCAATGGTGACTTGGCAATCAGGAAATAATTCTTTAACCGCATACGCCAATAAGTGCGCAGTAGAATGACGAATCACATCTAAACCATTATCAGATTTATCAGTAATAATCGCTAAATCACTATCGGTTTCAATCAAATAGCTTGTATCGACCAATTGGTTGTTGACCTCACCAGCTAGCGCTGCCTTTGCAAGGCCTGCACCAATGTCCATGGCTACTTGCGCCACAGTTACGGGCGAATCAAAGCGGCGTTCTGAGCCATCTGGTAAGCGAATCACTGGCATATCGAATCCAATTTAGTATTTAAAATAAAGCTAAAACAACAAAAGCCGTTTTTTTGAACGGCTTTAAATATTAGTGGTAGGCAGTACCAGATTCGAACTGGTGACCTCTTGGATGTCGACCAAGCGCTCTAACCAACTGAGCTAACCGCCTGTTTTTCACTTTTTGCGAAGTGCGAATTTTAGCTTAATACGGGTTTGCACGCAAACGCGCGCTGGTATAATCGCACAGTGATTACGCAAAACAAACAACAGGCAGACATTGACTTGATAATACAGTCACTCAGTGAAAACGGTTACGTTGTTTGGGATAATTTTCTATCGGCAAGCATTATTGCCGCTTTGCGGGATGAAACGCATAAGCGCTATGGCAATCATAATATGCGTGCCGCCAAAACGGGCTTAATCAATCAAGCTCAGCAATCTGCAATTCGTGGTGACCATATTACATGGTTGGATGAACAGGATGAAAATAGCGATATTCAAGCTTATTTTAAAAAAATGCACACGTTAAAAGACATGCTTAATCAGCAATTATTCATGAATATACAATCACTTGAAACGCATTTAGCGCTTTATCCAATTGGTGGCGCTTATCTGAGACATTTAGACCAATTTAGCTATGGTACGAATGCAAAATCTCGCCAATTAAGCAGTATTTTATATTTGAATTCCAATTGGCAAGCGGATGATGGTGGTGAGCTACGCTTGTATTTAGATGAAATTGATTACTTAGATATTTTGCCAGCAGCTGGCAAATTGGTGCTATTTTTATCCGCCAATTTTTGGCACGAAGTACGCCCTGCAAAACGAGAAAGAGCAAGCATTACCGGCTGGTTTAGAAGTCGTGACTCTTTAATTTTTTAAGGTTGCAATAAGCGTTGATACAAGCTTGGGCTGGCGTAACCATCTTGTACTAATTGCTGGCTAGCCTGATATTGCCTAATCGCCGCCTGCGTTTTAAGGCCAGGAAATCCATCAGGCTCGCCACAATCAAAACCCAATTCATTTAATCTGCCTTGCAATGCCCAAAATTGATTAAAGCTCATCGCTTCTTTTTCAGCCAACTCGCCCCCCAAAATCGGCTTTTCTCCCATTAACTGATTGGATAGATGCACAACAGATAAGGCGTAATTAACAGAACGATTCCAATCCATAATCACATCAAAATTGCTAAACACCATAAAAGCTGGACCATAATAACCTTGTGGGAGCAAAATCGCGGCATTAGCTTGGTTAGGTATTGCATTACCTGCCATATCCTCCACACCTAACTTTGCCCAATCACTCGCCATCTGACGATTATTTAGACGCGCTTGGCTGTAATCAAAGTTTGCGGGCAACTTAACTTCGATTGCCGCCACCTCCTCTTTGCGCCAACCCACTTTGCTTAAGTAATTAGCGGCTGATGAAAAGGCATCAGGCAGTGAAGTCCAAATATTAATACGGCCGTCCATATCAGCATCTACGCCATATTTAAGCATGGTAGAAGGCATAAATTGCATATGCCCCATAGCCCCTGCCCAAGAGCCGCGCATACCCGCCACCGTATTATGACCAGCATCCACAATCCGCATAGTGTCGAATAATTGACTGCGGAAAAATGAAGCGCGACGCCCTTCATAAGCCAAGGTCATTAGCGCAGATGGTAAACCAAAATTACCTTTGTTGTCGCCATAGTTAGTTTCTAAGCCCCAAAAGGCGACTAACACCTGCTTTGGCACGCCATACTGCGCCTCAACTTGGCTTAATAGCGCTTCCTGTTCTAGTAATTCCGCCTTGCCTTGTTTGATGAGCTCTGGGCTAACGCGCTTTTCAACATAACTTAAAAAAGGTGATATAAATTCTGGCTGATTGCGATCCAGAATAATCACCCATGGCAAGTATTGCGCAGTCTTAAAGGCATCGTCAATCGTTTGTACTGAAATTTGCGCTTCTCTTGCCTCTGTTTTTAATGCTGATAGCCATAAATCAAAATAATTGCTGCCGTCCGCAAACGCCACCGTGATTATTGATAAAGACAAGATTGCGTTGACGATAATGTAAGTGAGAAATTTAAAATGCATTTTTTGCATAAGGACTTAAATTGTTTTTAGTACTTTTTCATAGCCAATTTGGTAATTAGGATACTGCAACTGAAAGCCGGTGGCACGTAAACGTTTGTTACTTAACCGTTTGCCGCCGTTCTCAACAGGAATTTGAATATGATTAGTAACAATACCAAGTTGGTTTGCTAACCAAATAAGCACTGTATATTGCAAGGTAGGCATATCGTCGGTGACAATATAACAACTTTCAAGCGGCTGTTGGCTTAATGCTTTTTGTACTAAAAAGGCAATGAATCCTGCCGCATCATCGCGATGAATCCGATTACTCCAACTATTGCTCGCAGGCCAACGACTGGTATCTTTTGCGGTATTGACTAGATACAAACGACCTTGGCCATAAATACCTGAAAGCCTTAGCGTAGTTGTATGACAGGGTAAATTACTTAATACATTTTCAGCTTCTAACAAGCGCTCACCTCCAAAATCAGCAGGCTCTGCATTTACGCTTTCATTTAATAACGCTTGCGTGCTTTGCCCATAAACGCGGGTGCTAGAAACAAAAAAAACGTGCTGCAAATCGTTATTATTAGTTTGCGATGCCAATATGTTTTTTAATCCCTGCACATAATGTGCGTGGTAGTTTTCATCTGTTTGTGCGCTGGCAGCAACGCAATAGATAATGATGGAGGGATTAATATTATTAAGCAGGTTTAGTGAACTAGCGTTGGTTACATCGGCCTGAATCGTTTGCATGCCATGTGGCAAGCTTTGCTGGCTGATACGGACACCAATCACCTCATGCTGCGATTGATGTAATTGCAAGGCAATCGCTGTGCCTAAATCCCCACAACCTATTATTAAAACTTTAGACATTTATATAACTGGCGAGCAGCGTATTAAATTAACCATGCTGTGCTAAATATTTTTCCGCAAAAAATAGCGCTACAATTGTTTTGCCATCGGTAATTTCACCGCCTTGAATCATGTGCATACAGCCTTCAAACGATGCCTCAAATACTTCCAAGGTCTCATCGGCATCTCGCTGATGCTGGCCTGCGCTTAATCCGCGCGCCATATACATATGAATCACTTCGTTAGAATAACCAATACAAGGATGTTGATGGCCTAGCTTAACCCAATCACTTGCGCTGAAGCCTATTTCTTCAAGCAACTCACGCTGACCTGTGGTTAAGATTGCTTCACCCGCATCAATTTTTCCTGCAGGTAATTCAATAAAAACCTGATGCAGTGGATAGCGGAACTGTCGCTCTAAAATCACATTGCCGTTTGGCAATAGTGGCACAATCACCACGGCGCCTGGATGTGTAACATATTCACGCTGGCTAACATGTCCGTTTGGCAAGCGCACTTGATCGCGCTTGACCGTGAGCATGCCGCCAGAGGCAATCGTTTCGGAGCTAATTAAGTATTCGGTTAAATCCAATTGCATTCAGTTCATCAATTTTTAGTTTTTTTTATAGCATTAGCGCCAAAAGTATCACAATTATTGAAACGCCCACTTTTAAGCCTTGATTAAACCAGCACCCAAGCTGTTGAGGAGTGCCGTGTGTAAAACTATCTGGCAGAGCTTAGCTTTGAGCTTGCTTAAGAAGACCCCATTTACGCCTGGCCAGACCCACAAACGTTTGGCGTTTGTCCGCTAAATAGCACTAATTTGGGCGCAAGGTATTGCTGGCCGGGATTGGCAAATATCTTACCCCATGTATCTTCCGTATTACCTATTATTTTAGCCACAAAAATCGCTATTGAGTCATCTTTAGAAATCGCCTTTGCCTCAAATGGCGCCTGCTGATTTAAGCCCTAACCAATATTCAGCAAAACGGATGGAACGACCCCAAAATACATGGAAAATAAAGCAATGGCAATGGTGCTGATACCTATACTTTTTTCACCAATCGGCAAACGACCACCACCTCATCTATCCTCTACATTACTACTTTAGCGCTCATTATCTAGGCATTTTTTAGTACTTTATATTTTGTCTACCTATAAAATCTTAATTGGATTTTATTACATTAGAGTAATAATTTCTTAACATTTTTAAGCAAATATCAAACAAGATGATTATTGCCTGCAATTTGTTGTTGTGAAAAATTCAATATGCTTAATTGTTATTAACAATGGTATCTTTAGAATATTTATTTTCAATTCATTGACTTAGCGATTTAATCGCATCTAATATGTAAGTTCATAATGAATAATAGTAGGAGTACCACCGTGTTAAACTCAATTATTCGTAATCAAACTCTTGTGTTAGCAGTACCGCTATTCGCTTTAATAGCCGCTAGCCATCCAGCGCATTCAGAAATTTATAAATGGCGTGATAACAGAGGAGTTATTCAATACTCCGATAGTCCACCTGTAGAAAATTTTACAAAAGTTAACCGTAACGAAATGGTTAACGCACTACAAACAAAAGATTTATGCACATTAGGCCCTATTGTAAAAAATAGTCCAGTTAACTTAGCTAGCAATCAAAATGTTAATGCATTTTTCTCTAAGTCTTTTATTGCAAGCCCTAAAGGTAAAGCAACAATTAATCCTTTCATTTTACCTAAAACAAGCACAAGCTCAGGTGGGCTAATCAAAACAAGCATGGCAAGTGCAACTCCAACAATTAGCAAAAATAATAATGTATCGTTTTTGGCTAGTGGAAGAAAAGTCTCTGTTTTAAACTTCTCAAATAAACCAATTAAAACAAGCACAACAACATCTCCATCTACCACAAATAGCACCACTACAATTGCACCACCTACCACTACAACTTCAACTGCACCAACAACAAATACATCTACAACACCTACTTTAGTAGCAACAACAAGCCCAACACCAACAACCACTTCAACCACCAACAATTCGTCTAACTTAATTCAAGTTGGTTTGATGCCTGCAGTGGACATTACTAAAAATATGGCCCCAGTAACTGGTTTCAATAGCCTAAGGATTCAACCAACTACCGAAATTGCTCCTAATAGTGGTGGCGAGTTCCGAATTGGATGCGCATTCAGTCATATGAGCAATGACGATCCATTAATATATCCTAACCAACAAGGCGCAGCACATCACCATACCTTTTTTGGAAACACTTCAGTTAATTATAAAAGTGATTTAAATACTTTCGGGTCTGTTGGCAATAGCACTTGTAGTGGTGGGATAATGAACCGGTCAGCGTATTGGGTGCCGTCAATGATTAACACTGAAACAAATGCGCCTATTTTGCCAAACGGTAACGCACTAATTTATTACAAAAGTGGTGCAATTGATGGGGCGACAATTAAAGCTCCCCCAAAAGGCTTACGCATAATTGCTGGTAATGCAAAGTCGATTGATGGTAGCGTCTATAATAATACTGGCTTTACTTGTCACCCTGGACCAAATTCAACTCGTACAAGCTGGCCTAGAACCGCAACACTCCCAACAGGCACAAAATGTGAGGCAGGGGATGACTTAATGCTATCAGTATTCTTTCCGCAATGCTGGGATGGTGTAAACTTAGACAGCCCAAATCATAAAGACCATATGGCTTACCCTGCAAATGATTCTTGTCCTGCGTCTCATCCAGTTGCTATACCTCAAATAACGGTTAATGTACATTTTACTATTGCATCTACCGACAAACTGGATAAATGGCGTTTAGCCAGTGATAACTATGCATTTAATGGCATTAACGCAGGCTATTCCGCTCATAGTGATTATGTAGAAGGCTGGGATCGTACAGCCATAGAAGGAATAATTAAAAACTGTATTAATGCGAAAAAAGATTGCCACGCGCACTTGTTGGGTGATGCCAGAATGTTTTATTAATTCTGAAATAATTACGCTTCCAAATAGAGGCCAGCTATGCTGGCTTTTATTTATTCCATAATACTTTATAGATAAATCCTGGAAATGCAAAGACCAGAAACAGGCTAAAAGTAACACTGTAAAATTCCCAGCCTTGCGCTGAAATCTGTCCAAACGTGGCATGTTCTGCGTAAAAGCTAATTGCCATAACCAGTAAATACAAAGAAATCAACTCTAATAAGCACCATCCCAAGTTTTTAGCATTAGATTTTACTGGTACAGCATAGAACAGCTTGTTCGAAAACCAAGGCAAATTAGCAGCAACAAATGCCAATATCAAGATAATAGTTTGAGTCATTTGTTTGCTTGCTGCCCAATTAAACTGTTGTTAAAGCAGGCTATTGGAGACTGAGTGAGATTGCCACACCGCAAATTTGCATTAGCGTTTGTGGCATGATGCCTAACAGCAACAAAGCAACAGCGTTAACACTCAATACCAACTGCATATCTGCAGGCGCGTTGATTGGGGAGCAATCTTTTGGAGCATCAAAATACATAAGCTTTACAATACGTAAGTAGTAGAAAGCACCAATTGCCGCCATTAATACGGCAAACACCACTACCCATAAAAAACCTGCTTGTAGCGCCGCTTGCAACACAGTAAATTTGGCATAAAAACCAAGCGTTGGTGGCACACCCGCCATGCTGAACATGGTAATTAACATTAGAATCGCGGCCCATGGACTGCGCTTATTTAAGCCTTTTAAATCCTCTAAATTCTCTGCCTCAAAACCTTGCCGACTTAGCAATAAAATCATTCCAAAGCCTGCCAATGTCATTAATAAGTAGGCGGTGATATAAAACATGCTGGACGCGAAACCGTTTAAATTCGCACTCATCAAACCGAACAGTAAAAAGCCGATATGCGAAATGGTGGAATATGCCAGCATGCGTTTTAAATTGGTTTGAGCGATAGCGGTGATATTACCGATGGCGATAGACAATACCGCCATAATCAATAACATATCCTGCCAATCGATTGCTAACGGGTATAAGCCTTGCACCAATAAGCGAATGGTAATGGCAAATGCTGCAAACTTTGGCACAGAGCCAATTAACATGGTGATAGAAGTCGGCGCGCCTTGATACACATCGGGTACCCACATTTGGAATGGCACCGCGCCAAATTTAAACGCCAATCCAGCTACAATAAATACTAAGCCTAAAATCAATACAGGATTTTTAGGATTAGTTTCAAGCAATGCACTACTGATTTCCGAAATATTCAAGCTGCCAGTCATGCCATAAATCATACTCATGCCATATAACAACATACCGGAAGCCAGCGCACCTAATACAAAGTATTTCATCGCCGCCTCTGTGGCACTCGCACTATCTCTATCAAACGCAACCAAGGAGTACAGGCATAACGAAAGCAGTTCTAAGCCCATGTAAATGGTCAGCATGCTTTGGCCGGAAATCATAATCATCATGCCCAGCATGGCAAACAGTACCATGGCGTAATACTCTCCCCTGAACATGCCGCGCAACTGCATGTATTGGCGCGTATAAACTAGCATTACCGACGTACCTAAAAACGTCATCAACTTTAATATATCAGCAAGCGGGTCATCTACAAACATATTCGAAAACGCATATCCAACCGCTGGGTTATAGGTACTAACTGTGAAATACGCAGCAGCTAGCAACGTGAATTGCGCTAAACCATAAATCACAATACGATTTTTTGGCTTAATGAATAAATCAAGCAGCAAAATAAACATCGCCATGCAAAGCACGGTGAGTTCTGGCAATACAGTAATCAGATCAGTTTTGATATATTCCATTGTTTTTCTACTTACTTAAGGCAAAAGCCCAGCAACTGGCAATTTGCTGATTGCCATTTGATTCAAAAATTGTGCCGCGGTCGCGTGTGTAAACTCGGTAAGCGGTTGTGGATACACACCAAAGCCGATTACCATCAAAGCCAATACGCTTAATATTAATAACTCACGCTTATTTAAATCTTTTAACTCTGCCACATGTGAATTGGCAATATCGCCGTAAAACACACGCTTTACCATCCAAAGGCTATAGGCCGCTCCAAATATCAAGGTGGTTGCAGCTAAAAATCCAATCCAGAAGTTATATTTAATTGCGGCCAAAATTACCATAAACTCACCCACAAATCCTGATGTGGCAGGCAAGCCGCTATTCGCCATAGCAAATAAAACGGCAAATGCAGTAAAAATCGGCATGGTATTGACCACTCCGCCGTAATCGGCAATTTGACGGCTATGCATGCGGTCGTACAGCACACCAACGCATAAGAACATGGCGGCAGAAATAAAGCCATGTGAAATCATCTGTACAATCGCGCCTTCTAAGCCTAATTGGCTAAACAAGAAGAAACCTAATGTGACAAAACCCATATGTGAAATTGATGAGTAAGCAATCAGCTTTTTCATGTCTTTTTGCACTAATGCCACCAAAGCAATATACACAATCGCAATCAACGACAAAGTAATCATAAAACCAGATAAATGATGCGCGGCATCGGGGGCGATTGGCATGGCAAAACGTAGGAAGCTATAGCCTCCTAGTTTCAACATAATCGCTGCCAATATCACAGAGCCACCAGTCGGCGCTTCCACGTGAGCATCTGGCAACCATGTATGCACTGGCCACATGGGGATTTTGACCGCAAACGCCATAAAAAACGCCATAAAAATCAGCACTTGCGCATCTAGTGGTAAAGGCAATTTGTAATAATCAACAATCTCAAAACTGCCCGTTTGATGATATAAGTAGATAAAGGCTACCAACATGAGCAGCGAACCAAGCAAGGTATACAGGAAAAACTTGATGGTCGCATACACACGATTTTCACCTCCCCAAATACCAATCACCAAGAACATAGGTATAAGCATGGCTTCCCAGAATACATAATAAAGTAAGCCATCTAAGGCGCTAAAGACGCCAATCATCAAGCCGCTCATAATTAAGAATGCAGCCATGTATTGCGCAATATTATTAGAAATCACTTCCCAAGCGGCAATCACCACAATCACTGTGGTAAAGCTGGTAAGTAATATAAGCGGGGCTGCAATACCATCAACACCCAGGTGATAATTGACGTTAAATGCTGGAATCCAACGCGCCATTTCTTGAAACTGAAAGCCGCCATCGGCATAATTAAAATGCGTGTAAAGCGGCAAGGTCACTGCAAACGCCGCTAAACTACCCGCTAGAGCAAGCAAACGCGTAAAATTAGGTTTATTGTCGTTACCTAACAGCAACACCACAACACCAGCCAAAATTGGCAGCCAAATTGAAAAACTCAACACATGGCTATTTAAAAAATACATTGGCATCACTTAATTTATTTTGATAAAAAAGGTTAAGAATAAAAAGACGCCAATAATCATGGCGAAAGCATAGTGATAAATCAGGCCAGATTGCAGATGGCGTACCTTACTTGAAATGCGGCCAATTAAGCGTGCTGTACCATTGACGATAGCGCCATCAATTAACTGAATATCACCAATTTTCCATAGCTTTTCACCAAGCAATCTTGCGCCACCTGCAAAAAAGCGTTCATTAAAGGCATCAAAACCATATTTGTTTTCTAAAATTTGGTTAATAAAACTAAATTTTTTCTGGATGGCGGCAGGAATATCAGGGCGTTTCATGTAAAAGAACCAAGATAACAGAACGCCAGAGGCCGCCAGCACAAATGGCAGCGTCATCAAGCCATGCAAAGCCATGCCTACTGGTGAATGCAGAACTTCATGGAAGTGATGCGATAACGTTTCCATGGCAGGATGCGCTTCGTTATTCACAAAAATAACACCATTGAAAAAGTTGCCAAATAGCATAGGCTCAATGGCGATGTAGCCGATGATAAGAGAAGGAATTGCCAGTAAAATCAATGGTAGTTTTACTACCCAACCTGGCTCATGCGGGTCGTCTGTTGGGCTTAAGCCATGATGATGATCATGCTCATCATCATGATGTGCGTCATGCGCATTTGAAACGTGACGCCATTTCTCTTTGCCGTGGAAAACCAAAAAGTACAATCTGAAGGAATAAAATGCTGTAACAAACACGCCCGCTAATACCGCAAAATAGGCAAAACCACTGCCCGTAATATTAGAAAACTTAACCGCTTCAATAATGCTATCTTTTGAGTAAAAGCCAGCAAAAAATGGCGTGCCGATTAAAGCTAGCGATCCGATTAATGATGTAATCCAAGTCACAGGCATATATTTTTTCAAGTTACCCATATTGCGAATATCTTGATCGTGGTGCATGCCCATGATCACAGAGCCAGCCGCTAAAAACAGCAAGGCTTTAAAAAAAGCATGCGTCATCAAATGGAATATAGCGACTGAATAAGCCGAAGCACCTAAAGCAACAGTCATATAACCAAGCTGAGAAAGGGTTGAATAAGCTACTACGCGTTTAATATCATTTTGGATAATGCCTAAGAAACCCATAAATAAGGCTGTAATCGCGCCGATAATCATCACAAATGATAGTGCTGTAGTAGATAACTCGAACAACGGTGACATGCGCGCCACCATAAAAATACCAGCTGTTACCATGGTTGCGGCATGAATCAAGGCAGAAATAGGCGTTGGACCTTCCATTGAATCGGGTAACCAAACGTGTAATGGCACTTGTGCCGATTTACCCATTGCACCAATAAACAACAAGATACAAGTCACTGTCATTAATGACCATGAAACATTGGGAATAAGCGCCACTTGAACGTCGGCTAAAGATGGCGCCGCTTGGAATACGGCCGCGTAATCTAAACTACCCGTGTAATACAGCACCATACCAATGCCCAGCAAAAAGCCAAAATCACCCACACGATTGACTAAGAATGCTTTTAAATTAGCGTAAATCGCCGTTGGGCGTGTGTACCAAAAACCAATCAGCAGGTAAGACACTAAGCCTACCGCTTCCCAGCCAAAAAACAGCTGCATAAAGTTATTGCTCATCACCAGCATCAGCATTGAGAATGTAAAAAGTGAAATATAGCTAAAAAAGCGACTATAACCTGAGTCTTCATGCATGTAGCCAATGGTGTAAATATGCACCATCATCGATACAAATGTCACTACAACCATCATCATGGCGGTTAAATTATCAATCAAAAAACCAACGTTAAATTGAATATCGCCAGAAGTGAGCCATGTGTACAAATTGTAGTTAGCGGTGTAGCCGTTTAAAGTCGCTTTAAACACAATCACAGACAACACAAATGCGGCGCCTACGCCACCAATAGTTAGCCAATGCGCACTTGAACGTGGCAAATAACGGCCAAATAAGCCTACTACCGCCGCGGCGATTAAAGGCAATAAAACAATTAATAAGGATATTTGTGGCAGTGTCATTTTTTATATATTAAGGCGCTAGCCTTTTAATGTGTCTAAATCGTCTACGTTAATAGTGCGTAAATTGCGGAATAGCACGACCAAAATAGCCAAGCCGATAGCTGACTCTGCCGCCGCTACTGTGAGTATAAAAAACACGAATACTTGGCCAGCGATATCATTTAAATAGTGCGAAAACGCAATAAAATTGAGGTTCACAGCCAGCAACATCAGCTCAATTGCCATCAGCAAAATAATCACGTTTTTGCGATTCAAGAAAATACCAATCACACTAATAGCAAATAACAGAGCGCCTAAAACTAAATAATGCGACAAACTAATTGATGTCATTATGATTTGTCCTTTTCGGCTGCTGACGCTTCTACTCGTGGCGCCTCAACCACTGCATCCATTTTGACAATACGTAATCTGTCTTGTTTTTTAACCAAAACTTGTTCTGAAGGATTCATGGATTTGTTATCTTGTCTGTCTCTTAGGGTTAATACGATAGCTGCGATGATGGCCACTAAAAGCACCACTGAGGCCAACTCAAAGGGTAGCAAATAGTCGGTATACAGTACGCGACCTAATTCTGCCGTATTGCTGTAATCAGCTGTCTTACTCACAACCTGTGACGTAGCAAAATACTTACCACTTAGCACCATCACCATCTCAACCGCCATCAACAAGCCAATCGTGCCAGCCATAGGGAGATACTCCCAAAAACCTTCGCGCAACTTATCAATATTGATATCTAGCATCATCACAACGAATAAAAACAGCACCATCACAGCGCCTACATACACCAGCACTAGCGCAATTGCCAAAAATTCAGCTTCTAATAATAGCCAAATACCAGCTGCTGTAAAAAATGCCAGCACCAAATGCAAGGCGGCATGTACGGGGTTGCGGGTGGTAATCACACGAATGCCAGCAAACAATAGAATTGCCGCTAGAGCATAAAAAATAAAGTCGTTAAATATCATCAGTTTTAGTATTAGTTATCATTACCTAAAAGCATTATCTTGCAGACGGTCAGCGGCGATTTGCTTTTCATGCTTATCTCCCACCGCCAACAACATTTCCTTGTTGTACAGCAAATCACCGCGTTGCTCACCGTGGTAATCAAAAATACGCGTTTCCACGATGCTATCGACTGGACAAGACTCTTCACATAAACCACAGAAAATGCACTTGGTTAAATCAATGTCATAACGAGTGGTACGGCGGGTATTGTCTTCGCGCTGTTCCGATTCAATGGTAATGGCCATGGCTGGGCAAACTGCTTCGCATAGCTTGCACGCAATACAGCGCTCTTCACCGTTTGGATAGCGACGTAACGCATGCAATCCGCGAAAACGGTTGGATTGCGGCGTACGTTCTTCAGGGTATTGAATGGTAATTTTGCGCGCGAAAAAGTAACGTCCTGTAAGCGCCATGCCTTTTAGCAACTCCCACAACATCAAACTACCTAATGTATTTTTAATCTGTCTTAGCATAATTAGTGAAATAAATACCCAAGTGAAGTCTGCATCATCGCACCAACGAATATAATCCACACCAAGGTGATTGGAATAAATATTTTCCAGCCCAAGCGCATAATTTGGTCGTAACGATACCGCGGAAATGTGGCTCTAAACCATAAAAAGAAGAATACCAAGAAACACATTTTGCCTAAAAACCACAATATGCTATCGGGTAAAAATGGTACCGGCGACAACCAACCGCCTAAGAACATAGTGGCAGCTAACGCGCAAACCAGCCAAATATTGGCATATTCCGCCAAGAAAAATACCATAAAGCCAGGGCCAGAATATTCCACATGGAAACCTGCTACAATTTCTGATTCGCCCTCGGCCACGTCAAATGGCGCACGATTAGTCTCAGCCACCGCACTAATAAAATACACCACAAACAATGGGAATAACGGAATGAAATACCAATGCCAGAAACCGCCCGCTTGCCCCATCACAATTTTGCCTAGATTTAATGAGTTGGCGCACATTAATACGCCCACTAAAGCAAAACCCATGGCAATTTCGTAAGACACTATTTGTGCTGCAGAACGCAAGCTACCTAAAAAGGCATATTTAGAGTTGGATGCCCAACCCGCGATAATTACGCCGTAAACCGCAACAGAGGTCATGGCTAAAATATACAACAAACCCGCATCAAGATTCGCTAAAACTAATGTGGCATCAAACGGAATAACCGCCCAAGCCGCAAAAGCTGGCGCAATGGCTAATACTGGCCCAATAAAAAATAGTGCTTTATTAGAAGCGGTTGGCACCACAATTTCTTTAAATATCAGCTTAATCGCATCAGCAAACGGTTGTAGCAATCCAAAATAACCCACGCGGTTTGGTCCCACCCGCACTTGCATGTAACCAATCACTTTACGTTCAGCCCATGTCAGATAAGCCACTGAAATCATCAACGGCAATACGATGGCAACGATTTTAATCAGCGTCCAGCTTGTTAGCTCAACTGCAGGCCAGTAGCTGCCAAATAAATTCGCTATAAACTCCATTACGCCACCACACTCATCATGGTTGTTTCGTATGGTTTGTATAGTTCTTTGCTGGTTTTTTCAATCGTAATATCGCCCATTAAATCGCCCAAACCCGTCGTTAGCTCATGCGATGCTGCCACCCGCACACAGCCCATAGCCACATGGTTATCCAGCTTCACTTGTAGCACGGCGCTGCCTTTATCTTGGCTAGCCATCACAATATCGCCTTCAATCAAACCCAACTGAGCTATTTGTTCGGCACGCATACGCGCCATTGGTCGAACATTGTATTTGGTTTTTTGTAATGGTGTAGAGCGACGCACGATTGCATCGGATTCATATTGTGGCACTTCGCCAATGCGTTGCAAACCAGCCGATTTAATATTGACTTCAATTTCAACTAATTCTTTTAGGTTATTGTTTAAGCTACGCCACACCACTGTAGATGGTTTTTCACCTTTAAATATGGCATTTTTAACAGCTTCGCTACTGTCAAAATCAAAACCTTCTAGGCCTAGTGTGTTGGCTAAAACGCGCAACACTTTCCAAGCGGGGCGGCTTTCTCCAAGCGGCTTAGCAACGGCTGCAAAACTTTGCACACGTCCTTCCATGCTCATAAAACTTCCAGATGTCTCGCTAAAAGGCGCAATTGGTAACAACACATCTGCATTTTCCAATGCCTCTGATTTGAAAGCAGTTAACGCCACTACACATTCAGCTTGTGCCATAGCGGCTTTTGCTAAAGCAGCATGTTGGCAATCTAATTCTGGCTCAACATTCAATAGCAAATACGCTTTACGATGCACTTCTAACATAGCACGCGCATGCATGCCTGTTGCATTTGGCATCACGCCAATTAAGTGCATACCTGTGCTATTGGCAGCTGCTGGCAATATGCCGCCTTTGGCGCCACAAATACCGCCGATTGCTTCCATCATACTGTACATCTCAGTAAAGCGTGGATCACTTAATGCCATATTCCCTAAGAAAAGTCCTACTTTTGGCGCAACCAAATCCACTGTGCCTTTTGCACCTGCCAAACCCGCCAAGCTCTCAGCCATGGCTTGCGTATTTGGACGTACTTTAATGGTTTCTAGCAACTTATTGAGTGATGGTGGCAAACATAATGACAAGCGTTGCAAGCCAGACATGGCTTTTAAGATTTGACCCAACACATTCACCATATCGTTTGGACGCACAATCACTTTATGTGCAATCTTCATGAGTGGATCATTATCTAGCGGACTCACAATCGATAGCTCAGCGCCATTGGCAACCGCTTTACGGAAGCGTTGTGCCAATAATGGATGCTCGTTACGCAAGTTAGATCCGATAATCAAGATACGGTCTAAATCTTCAATTTCTTGAATATTGCACCCCATCCAAGGCGTTCCAACGCGTTTGCCATCTAATCTAAAATCGGTTTGACGCAAGCGATAATCTACATTACCGCAACCTAAACCATTAGCTAACTGTTTGATTAAATAGCCTTCTTCCATCGTACTGTTAGGTGAAACTAACACACCTAAAGAATCAGCGCCATGTTGATTAGTGATGTCTTTAATCTGGCCAGCGGCAAACTCTAAAGCAGTTTTCCAATCAGTTTCTACCCAAGCACCGTTATGCTTAATCATCGGTACTTTTAAACGGTCTGGACTATTCAACCCCACATAAGAATATCTATCACGGTCTGACAACCAGCATTCGTTGATACTTTCTTTTTCACGCGGTAAAACGCGCATTACTTTGTTATCTTTTACATGCACTTCAATATGCGAACCCAAACCATCATGCGGCGCAATGCTTGGGCGACGTGTCAGTTCCCAACTACGTGCTGAATAACGGAATGGCTTATTGGTGAGCGCGCCAACAGGGCACAAATCAATAATATTGCCGCTTAGCTCTGAATTAACGGATTTATCAACATATGCGGTAATTTCTGCATGTTCGCCACGACCAACGAGGCCCAACTCTTGCATGCCGCCGACTTCTTTTAAGAAGCGCACACAACGCGTACATTGAATACACCGCGTCATATCGGTACTGATTAATGGGCCAATATTTTTGTTTAAAACTACACGCTTTTCTTCGGTGTAACGTGACCCGCTAGCTCCATAAGCAACGGCAATATCCTGTAAATCGCACTCACCGCCTTGATCACAAATGGGGCAATCAAGCGGATGGTTAATGAGCAAAAATTCCATCACGCTTTTTTGTGCTTCAACAGCTGATTTGCTACGGGTAAAAATCTTCATGCCGTCGGCTACAGGCGTGGCGCAAGCAGGTAAAGGTTTGTTGAACTTTTCAACTTGCACTAGGCACATACGGCAGTTAGCCGCAACGGATAGTTTTTTGTGGTAACAAAAACGTGGAATCTCAATGCCGACCTTATCAGCCGCGTCAATGATGGTGCTACCGTGCTCGACTTCTAATGGTTTGCCATCTATTTCAATATTTAACATATGCTATTTACCGTCAATCATCGACTTACCATGCTGAATGTAATACTCAAACTCTTGCCTGAAATGCTTAATAAAACTTAATACAGGTGTTGCCGCCGCATCGCCCAAGGCACAAATTGTGCGGCCAGAAATATTATTGCTGACATCGGTTAGCAAGTCTAAATCTTCCATTTTACCTTTACCATCCACAATGCGACTGATAACACGATATACCCAACCGGTGCCTTCGCGACACGGTGTACATTGGCCACAACTTTCTTCATAAAAGAAAAAGCTTAAACGTTTAAGCGTTTTAACCATGCAAGTGGTATCGTCCATCACAATCATCGAGCCAGCACCTAAACTAGAGCCCGCCTTGCTTAAACTATCGTAATCCATGGTGGCATTTTGAATCATTTCAGCTTTCATTACAGCTGTTGAAGGCCCGCCAGGAATTACCGCTTTCAACTGGCGGCCTTTCCAGACACCGCCTGCTAATTGCAGTAACTCAGTAAATGGCATGCCCATATTCACTTCATAATTACCTGGTTTTTCCACATGGCCAGAAACTGAAAACAATTTAGTACCGCCGGAATTAGGCACACCTAAATCGGCAAATGCTTGACCGCCGTGCTGCAAAATCCACGGAATGCTGGCATAACTTTCGGTATTATTAACATTAGTCGGCTTGCCAAAAACACCATAACTAGCAGGGAAAGGCGGTTTAAAACGTGGCTGGCCTTTTTTACCTTCAATTGATTCGATTAATGCCGTCTCTTCGCCGCAGATATAAGCGCCATAGCCATGCACGGCATATAAATCAAAACTAAAGCTACTATCAAATAGGTTTTCACCTAAATAGCCAGCCGCATTGGCCTCATGCAGTGCCGCTTCAAAAATATCGTAATCTTGCCAAATTTCGCCGTGAATATAGTTATATCCAACGCGCGCGCCCAGTGTGTAAGCTGCAATCGCCATGCCTTCAATAAGCTGGTGCGGATTATAGCGAATAATATCGCGGTCTTTAAAGGTTCCTGGTTCGCCTTCATCCGAATTACAAACCAAATATTTTGTGCCGTCATAATAACGTGGCATAAAACTCCATTTAAGACCAGTAGGGAAACCTGCACCACCGCGGCCACGTAAATTTGAGGTTTTAATTTGAGCAATAATTTCGGTAGCTTTTACTTTTTCGGTAACAATTCTTTTAAGCTGTGCGTAGCCACCCAGCTTAATATAGGTTTCCAGCGAGGCTGGATTTTTTTCAGTTAACGAGCGTAAAGTAAGCAAGGTTTGCTTACTTAAATCAGTCATTACAACATCTTCTGTTAACGTTCCCATGATTACTCCAACGCTTCTAAAATAGCATCTACTTTATCAACACTTAAAAACTCATGCATTGTGTGATTGTTCACAATAAACAATGGCGCACCGCCGCAAGCACCCATGCATTCGCCTTCTTTTAAGCAAAATTTACCATCTGGTGTTACTTCATTAAAACCAACACCCAACTTGGATTGCAAGTGATTCACTATTGAATCAGAATCGCGCAACATGCAGGAAATATTAGTACAAATACTAATTTTGTATTTTCCAACTGGCTGCAAGTCATACATATTATAAAAAGTCGCCACTTCCATGGCTGCAATTTCAGGGATGCGCAAATACTCTGCCACCTCAGTAATACTCTCTTTCGATAGCCAGCCACGCTCTGTTTGCACAATACGCAGCGCACTCATTACCGCTGCCTGCCTTTTGTCGGCAGGATATTTGGTGAGTTCGTAATCTATCTTTGCTATGGATTCTTTACTAAGCATGTTGCAATCCGTTATTTGTTATTCCTAAAAAATCAAAATGTCTAAACAAGACAAGTAGCAAAGCTTAAAAATTTGCGCCGCATAGCTGCACTCTGCAAACAAATTTTTTTGCAAAGCAACAGAGTCCAGTCTCAAGACTTTGGGTGTCGAAATTTTGCTTTTTCATTATCTATCTATTTCACCAAACACTATATCTTGCGTGCCGATGATTGCAACTAAGTCGGCAATCATATGGCCTTTGGTCATCTCGTCTAATGCTGCAAGATGTGGATAACCCGGCGCACGAATCTTTAAGCGATAAGGCTTATTTGCGCCATCTGACACCATGTAAATACCAAACTCACCCTTTGGATGCTCGACCGCGGCATAAGCCTCGCCCGCTGGCACATGAAAGCCTTCGGTGAATAACTTAAAGTGGTGGATCATGTCTTCCATATTGGTTTTCATGCCTTCACGGTCTGGTGGTGCCACTTTATTATCGGTGGTAATGACTGGGCCTGGGTTGGCGCGCAACCAATTAATACATTGCTTGATAATATTATTGGATTGCCTAAATTCTTCGATGCGCACCAAGTAACGATCATAACAATCACCATTCACGCCAACAGGAATATCAAAATCTAAATTGGCATACACTTCATAAGGTTGTTTTTTGCGCAAATCCCACTCAATGCCAGAACCGCGCAACATAGGGCCAGTAAAACCCAACGCCAAGGCACGTTCAGGTGAAACTACACCAATACCAACGGTACGCTGTTTCCAGATACGATTGTCGGTTAGTAGCGTTTCATATTCATCAATGTAACTAGGAAAGCGATTGGTAAAGTCTTCGATAAAATCTAAAAAAGAACCTTGGCGGTTGTCATTTAGCTTGCTAATTTGTTTTGCGCTGCGAAATTTGGTTGTTTCATGCTGCGGCATTTGATTTGGCAAATCACGATATACGCCACCTGGACGGTAATAAGCAGCGTGCATACGAGCGCCAGAAACCGCTTCGTAACAGTCAAACAGATCTTCACGTTCTCTAAATGCATATAGAAAGACCGTCATCGCACCAACGTCTAACGCATGCGCGCCTAGCCACAACAAATGATTTAAAACGCGGGTAATTTCATCGAACATGACACGGATATACTGCGCGCGAATCGGCACATCAATACCCATCATCTTTTCAATCGCCATCACATAAGCATGCTCATTCGCCATCATGGATACATAATCGAGCCTATCCATATATGGAATTGATTGTAAATAGGTACGATTTTCGGCTAATTTTTCAGTGGCGCGATGCAATAAACCTATATGGGGGTCAGCGCGCTGAATGACTTCACCATCTAACTCTAGTACCAAGCGCAAGACTCCGTGTGCCGCAGGGTGCTGCGGTCCAAAATTCATGGTGTAATTTCTAATTTCAGCCATTACTTGTGTGCTCCATCATCACGAATCACTCGTGGCACATTGTTTCGTAACTCAATGGAAACAGGCTGATAAATCACACGCTGCTGCTCAGGGTCGTAACGCATTTCAACATTGCCAATCATAGGAAAATCTTTGCGGAATGGATGGCCTACAAAACCGTAATCGGTTAAAAGCCTGCGTAAATCAGGATGATTTTCAAACATCAATCCATACAAATCAAACGCTTCACGCTCAAACCAATTGGCGACTGGCCAGACTTCTACAAGTGTTGGCAGTAAAGGAAAATCATCATCTTGCGCAAAAACGCGCAAACGCATGCGCTGATTTAAGCTGACAGACAATAGGTGCAATACCACTGCGTATCGTGCGCCCTCCCAAGTGCCATCACCATGGTCGCTATAATCTAAACCGCACAAATCAATTAACTGCTCGAATTTGAGTTCTGCGTGGTCGCGTAATTTAGTTGCTACTGCAATATAGTTATCGGGATGACATTCAATGGTAATTTCATCAAGCGCAACGGTTATTTGCGTAATTTTGTCGCTTAAGGCAAGTTTTAGCAGAGCCGATAACTGATCGAGTTTGGGTGACATAAAAATTATCTTGCAATCGTATTAGTACGTCTGATTTTTTTCTGCAACTGAATAATGCCGTATAGCAAAGCTTCAGCTGTTGGAGGACATCCCGGCACATAGACATCTACTGGCACAATACGGTCACAGCCGCGCACCACAGCATAGGAGTAATGATAATACCCACCGCCATTAGCGCAACTACCCATTGAAATCACCCATCGCGGCTCTGCCATTTGGTCATAAACCTTGCGCAAAGCAGGTGCCATCTTATTAACTAGAGTGCCCGCCACTATCATCACATCCGATTGTCTTGGACTAGGACGAAATACGATACCAAAACGGTCTAAATCGTAGCGCGAAGCGCCAGCGTGCATCATCTCAACCGCACAACATGCCAAACCGAAAGTCATCGGCCACAAAGAACCAGTTCGAGTGTAATTAATAACCGTATCTAGTGTAGTGGTGACAAAGCCTTTTTCTAAGACGCCTTCTAAGCTCATGTTTCAACACCTTTAGCAGCTAATCCCATTCTAAGGCACCCTTCATCCACTCATAAACAAAGCCAACTACCAGCACAAATAAAAACAGCATCATGGCTAAAAAGCCGGCCAAGCCAATTTCTTGCAACACTACCGCCCAGGGAAATAGGAATGCAATTTCTAAATCGAACAGAATAAACAGGATAGCGACAAGGTAGTAGCGCACATCAAACTTCATGCGAGCATCTTCAAACGCTTCAAATCCGCACTCGTAAGGCGAATTTTTTTCAGTATCCGGCCTGCTTGGAGAAACAATTTTACCGATGATAAGTGGACCAAGACCAACAGCAAGGCCCACTAAGATAAATAACAAAATTGGAAAGTAATTTTCCAGCACAGAAACATCCTAACAAGATTTTGTAACAGATTATGAAAGCTTGGCTTTTGGCCTAACAATCAAAACATTTAAATACTTTTAATATCAGCAAAATACTATTGAAATATTACTGCCTTTAATCAAGCCAATCTTTATATATAACTTAACAATTACTGGTGCAATTCAACATCTACTTGGTGCCGACGGAGAGACTCGAACTCTCACGACTTTCGTCACTACCCCCTCAAGATAGCGTGTCTACCAATTCCACCACGACGGCAACTTAAAGGCACTTAAATTACAAAATACTGAGGGCAACTAAAATAGTGAGTTTCATTTAACAGTAAGTTCTATGATTTTAGTTTGGTATATCTTTCGCAGTGTTACCGCTTGGTGCTGTTTCTGGCGCTTTAGTTGCAGTTGGTACAACATTTATATTATTGGATGCTGCAGGCATTTTAATGACACTGCTATTACCTGCACGATGACTTGCCATATAAGCAAGTGTTAAGCTGGTGCAGAAAAAAACTACAACGCAAGCGGCTGTAAGCTTGCTTAAAATGTTGGATGAGCCGCTTACACCAAACAAACTGCCCGATGCGCCACTACCAAAAGCTGCGCCCATATCGGCACCTTTACCGTGTTGAATGAGCACTAAACCGATAACGCCAGCAGCTGCAAGCACGTGAATAACTGTAATTAAATTTTCCATCAAACCAATTCCAAAAAATGGCCGCTTAAATTGCAAGCTATAAGCTTGCTTATCAAACGTTTACCGTTGTTGTAAATCAACAAATTAATTTGCCATGTCGGCCGCAGCGCATATTTTTTCAAAGCCCTGCGCTTCAAGCGAGCATTTTCCAACCAGCCCACCATCGACATTCGATACAACTAACAATTGTAACGCATTTTGCGGGTTTATGCTTCCCCCGTACAGGATTTTTAAGCGGCTAGCCGCCTCTTTATCTATGCTGGCAATCTTATTACGAATGAATTTGTGCATAGCTTGTGCTTGGATAGGAGTGGCTGCTAAACCTGTGCCAATCGCCCAAATCGGCTCATAAGAAATAATGCTGTCTGCAAAAATAGCCGCGCCATGTTGCGCAATAATGGTATCGAGTTGTTTACCAATGACAAGCTCCATCAGACCTGCCTCACGCTCGATTAAGGTTTCGCCTACGCATAAAATAGGGGTTAATCCATGCTGTTTTGCTTGCACAAATTTTTGCGCGATATTTTCATCAGACTCACAATAGGCGGTTGCGCGCTCTGAATGCCCAACAATTACATATTCACAACCAAAGTCTTTTAGCATGGCGGCACTCACCTCACCTGTATAGGCACCTTCTGCATTTTTTGCAATATTTTGCGCGCCCCATGAAATATTAGTATGCTGCAACAGTTGTTGTAACTGCGCCAAATAAGGGTAAGGTGCACAGACAACTATTTTTGTCTGCTTCAAACCAGAAAGAGCGGCAATGTATTGTGCCAATAGCACTTTATTTTTCTCAAGATTACCATGCATTTTCCAATTGGCAACCACTAGTTTTTTGGCTAAGCCTGATTTTTTTAAAAGATCGGGTGATGCAGTCTGACTCATTAAAAACCCTTAGTAATTGCCGCGAATTCTACGCGCGCCTGCATGGGTGGTCAACGTTAAGTCGATCTTTTAGCATAAAGAATGCTTCTCGGTTTATTTAAAACTAAAAGTGTATAAAGCGTCCACAGCACTTTCAGTGCCTGTTTCAGCTTGCAGCGCCCAGCGTGGCGTAATATTAAAAGTTAGCCTTGCCACGTCTAACAAGCCGCTCACACTTTTTTGATAACTTAAATAAAGTTTAGAAGACAAGCGCTTTCCAAAAGTCAGCGATGCGGTATCGGCATCTGCACCGCCAAAACTTAACTCATCAAGCCCTGCTGCGCGCGCCAGCTTTGTTTGCAACGAAAGTGAAATATCGTCAGAAAATACTGCCCCCGCGGCTAATGACAACATGGCAAAATCATTTTTACCCGCTTGACTGGTACCACGACCTAACAATAGCCAAGATAGCTTTTCAGTGTCTGGCACGTTAGGCTCTGATACCAATTTAACTGCAGGATTTAAGCCATTTCCGGTAATTTCTACGCCTGCATTTACATTTTGCAAGTTGCTAGATGTTGTTTGACTAAAGTTACTACCAGTCACTGCATCATTATTGCTGGTAGTTTCGGCATTACTTTTGATAACTCTGTAATTGTTCGATGGGGCATTGCGCATGGCGCGAATGTTCAAACTAGGGTTATCAATTGGCCCTGTAAATGCAATCACACCCCGCGTGATATTAAGAATTTGGCCATACGCCGTATAAGTACCTTTTCTAATGCGGATTGTTCCTTCAGTGTGCGGTAGATATTGAGTTAAGCCTGCCAGTGTCACAGTACCATACAATTGCGCATCTAAGCCGCGGCCGTGCAGTTTAAAATCATCACCTAAATCAATGCGTAGATTATTCAGCAATATTTTTAACTCATCTTCATTAACGAACTCGCTACGCCCAAGCACCACTACATCATCTGCCAGCTTTGGCACATCATCATCGGGCAATCCCACCAAGCCTTTCAGCACTTTAAAATCGCCTGAAATGGTCAGCAAATCATCGGCTAAAGTTGTCTGGCCTGAACCGTTAAGTAGTAACAATCTATCCGCACCAGATAACAACGTAAATTGTTCTGCTTGCCAATTTAAAGCTACTTTTGGCTGGTTTTTCATAAATTGTAATGTGCCATTTGTGCGGACATAACCGCTACCACCCTTCCAAATCGCTTCTTTAATTTGCAATACATCATTTTCAAAGCTGGCTTGCAGAGTTCCTTCTGTTAACGAAACACCTTGTGAAGGCAGCAAAAGTTGTAGATTTTTACCCGCTGCGTTGCCGCGTAAATTAGGTTTTTGCATAGTGCCATCGGCGCTTAGCGTCATTGTTAAAGCACCATCCAATTGCACATCGGCCATCGTTTCGGATAATGGAAGCCAAGCCAAGGTATTGATCTGTGCAATGCTATTGATTTTTAGCGGTGCGTTTGCCATTAGTGCAAATCCAGACTCAACTTTGGTGAGCATTGTTGTCACATGCCCATCAAAATGCCCAAATTGTTTGCCATCCAACAACCACATCAAATCAGCTTGATTATTAATGACTTTTAAATCTGCGCTTAAGTTTTGTAACCCCAGTGGCTTGGCTATACCTGTCGAATCGCTTAAGCTTAAATCGCCAGAATCCAGTTTGAACTGTGCTTGCGCATTAACTGATTCCATCGCGTTAATAATCCAATAGCCTGAAAAGACAGGCTTTCCCTTTAAGTTAGGGGGTAATGTAAACACACTTGGCGGGATATCATCTAAAGCAAGCTCGCTAAGTTTGCCTTGGCTTACAAATCCCTTTCTGCCTCCATGCAAACTGTTGATTTCCAATCGGCCTTTTTTAAGTTGCAATACAGCGTTGCCCAACTCGACATCTTGAAGAGTAGCGCTCAATCTTGCACTTGCTTGCAAAGTCACAGGCGTTTCGCCTTTTAATTGCAAACTTTGAATAAAGCCCTGCCAAGTTTCACCTTTTAAACCGCCTTCTAAAAGGGTATCAAATTGAAATGGCACGATTTTTTGTTGAGAAGCAACGCTTAATTTGAGGCGATGCACCGCATGCGTTCCTTGCAAGCTGAGCGCGGCATTCATCACAGGATTTTGTGCCACTTTTAAACCATCCGCATTGAATGTAGCATCTACTAGTCCATTGGTATCAGCTGAAATTGTTGCTTGCCCATCTAATTTTTCGAGCTGGAATTTGTTTGGCAATTGTAATTTTTGTGCCGCCAACTTTAGGCGCAGGGTTAATTGACCAAATGCCCCAATCACTTTGCCGCTAGCAGTTGCTTGGCCCGAAAGTTCAAGACAAAACGCACTTAGTTCTGGTAAATCCGCCTGCCACTCTAGTACGCTATCTGCTGCACCTAAATTGCCTTTTATTTTAAAGATATTACTGGCGATATTGGCATTTAAATCAATCGCATTTATTTGACTACCATCTACCACAAAATTACCTAAAAGCGTCAAGCGTTGTTTGGCATTATCGGCTTGCAAATAGCTATCTTTAGCCAATATTTTTACTTGCAAGCCAGTTTGCTTGCCCAAATTGCCTTGTACATCTACATCAATATTCAGAATACCTGCAGGGTAAGCGCCTAATTTTTCAGGCTTGAAATTGCTCATTTGCGCATGCAATTCAAGTGGGTAATCATTAGCTAATCCAACTTCACCGTTAATTTGTATGTTTGCGGCTATCAATTCATTTACTGCATTTTGCTCTAAAGCCAGCTGATTATTTTCATTCACTAAAAGAGGGCTTAGCTCAAATTTCAGACTATATAAATCGCCGGCAAGTAGCGTTTTAATATTGTATGCCAAACTACCATCTTGGCTAGCTTGCTTAATGCTGGCCTCACCGGTTAATACAAATGGGCGTTCATTTTGCATAGTAAGTTGCATTTGCGCTTGCCCATATGGCGTAGCGGCACGGAAATAATTGAGATGTATGGTTTTGCTATCGGCTTTTAAATGAAATTGAACATTATTTAGTATATAGGTTTCGGTTGGTGTCACAATCACCAACTCCATGACTTCAGCTTGCTGAATTCGCAAAGGAAAAGGCATGTTAATGCGCTCTGGCAAGCCTGATTTATCAGCTTTCTTTTTGGTATCACGCAAGGTGATTACCAATCGTTTTGCGCGCATTTTTTCCACTAGCAAACTACTGTCAAATGGAGATAACTGCCAGCGCGATTCTAGTTTGCTTAATTTAAAGTTGATATTATCGACATCATAATCAAGTTTATCCAAATTAGAGCTGCCATGGATGGTCATTTCGCCTTGAGCGGGCGTAAACATCAGTAAGACAACGCTGAGCAATAGCGCTTTTGCATAACGCCAGATTGTTTTATTAGCTAAACTCAAAATGCCACACCTAGATTAAAATGCAGGCGGTATTCGCCAGTTGCCTCACCATACGCAATATCGCCACCAATTGCTCCAATCGGACTTTTCCAACGCGCGCCCAATCCATAGCCATAAACAGGTTTTAAATCTTGCAAAGTATTGGCTGCATTACCAGCATCCACAAATAGTGCCGCGCCCCATTGCTGAGTCAGCCATTGAATCACCTCTACACTACCTATTGCCAAATAGCAGCCGCCAACTATGGCATCTCCCTCACGCACACCCAGACTCTCAAAGGCATAGCCGCGTATTGATTGATCGCCGCCAGCGCGGAATAAAAACGCAGCTGGGGCGCTATTCTTACCGCTGACTGCAGCTATTTCTGCTCTAGCAATTAGCTGCGTTGACTTGGTAATAGGGTAATAACCCTGGACTTTGGCATAGGTTTGTACAAAGCGGCCGCTGGAAAGTTGCTCTATAGGCGCTACGGCTAATTGCGTATTAAACAAATAGCCAAGTGTTGGGTTACGGTCATTATCAGTGCGCCGTAAAGTAATGCCGTAAGATAAAGTAGCCACACTTTTGGTGGCCGATGGCGCATCATCCAGCACTTGATGCTCAACCAAATAAGCGGCACCAACAGTTTGCTCTGTTCGGCGTGGACCCCAACTTCGATTAACGCCAGTTTGGCCAGAACTGGTAATTTGGCCCTCAATCACTCTGCGCTCTAATCCGGCATTAAAGCTATCACGATAGCCGTCGCTATCAGTAGGCAAGCGAACCAGCGCGCTTAAAGATTGTACACGCTGCTCTGGTTTTAAGCTGCTGGTTAAGCGCCAACCACGATTTAATAAGTTTAAGTCATCATAGGTAAGTTGCGCACGCGCGCCGGTATTGGTGCTGTAACCTGCGCCAGCACCCACTTTAATAGATGGGTTTTCTTGCACTACAACTTTCACTGGCACAACATCATTGACTGCCGTTGCTGTATTTGCTGTCACCTCTACACCATAAAAATAACCACTTTCTTCTAAACGTGTCTGTAAAGCTTGTAACCTTGCCTGGCTAAATGTGGAACCTGGTTTTATGCGATTTAAATCCTGAATAATACTGGCAGGATAGTGGATTAAACCTTCCAATATTAGCTCACCAAAGGTAAAGCTCTGACCGCTATCGACTTCAAGGCTAATGGCTACCGTATTTAACGCTGTATCCACCTCTGCCTTACTGGCCCTAATGCTAGCGTTTGGATAACGCTCTACCAACAAATTAATCAGTAATCGGCGCTTGGCTTGGTTCCAGTTGGTTTGTTTAAATACCGCACCTGTTTGCAACAACCAGTTTTGCTTCAAGCTTTCAATGGTGGCGGTTCTAGTCGTTAAGTTGGCCGCATCTTGCTTCAAAATATCGCCAGTAAAGTTTAAATCTACCTTGCTAACTAAGGTAGGCTTGCCAGCATTCACCAAAAACTTGGCCTGCGAAATGCCTGCAACAGTATCGATTGAAGGGATTATTTCAGGTGAAAAATACCCTTCTGTAGCCAGCAAGTCGGCAATCGCTTGTGGCGTTGCTTGATACAATCGCAACCATTCGGCGGGAGACATGCGCGGGTTATCACGCCACTTTACAATGTCCAAATGCTGTTTTAACAAATTGGTTAATAGCGTGTTTTCATCAAATTTTTGGGCCTCACTGGTTTGCGCTTGGCTAACTTGCGCATCTTCTAACACCGAAATTTCAACGCTGTAATCACCCTCTACTGCATGTAAGGGCGTGCAAAACACGCTAATCATGCTTATAACCAACCATAAAAGGTAATGCTGACTGCTAAGTCGCATATTTCAACTGTAACTGAACCGTTTGCAAACCTTTGTATTCATTGGCTTCTAACGTGTAAGCGGCAGAAACTTGTTCTGGCAGGAATCCATACTGATTAAAATAAATCGCATCAAAGCGTTTTTGGTCTTTTTCCAGTATCAATTTAAGGTGCTTTTCGCCCACAACACGCTGATTAATCACTTGAAATTCGTCAAAGAACACAGGCTGCTGGAAACCCTGCCCCCAAACTTGCTTGGCTAATAACTGTGCCGTTTGCAGGCTTACTTCATGGCTTTGCAAGCCACCATCGGTTTCCATTACCGCTTGCAAATCGGCTTCGGTTATTAAGCTTTTTACCACCGCTTCAAACGCGGCTTCAAATGCCAAAATATCGTTTTTTTTGATGGTTAAGCCTGCCGCCATGGCATGGCCACCAAATTTTATAATTAAATTTGGATGCCGTTTGGTGACTAAATCCAACGCATCGCGCAAATGCAAACTGGCTATTGAACGGCCAGAGCCTTTCAATAAACCATCGCTACCTTCTGCAAATACAATGGCTGGGAGGTGATAACGCTCTTTTAAACGTGAAGCCAGAATACCAATCACACCTTGGTGCCAATCGGCGTTAAATAAGCTGATACTAAACTGCGCACTAACGGCGATATTTTCTAAAATAGCCAAGGCGCTGTCTTGCATATCGGCTTCAATATTGCGTCGTTCCATATTCAGCTCATGCAACGTTTGCGCTTTTTGTAAAGCTTCTGCTGCATCTTCCGCCAACAAACACGCAATACCCAACCGCATATCATCTAATCTCCCAGCGGCATTTAGCCTTGGCCCAACATAAAAACCTAAATCTTGTGCCGATGTTTTGTTGGGTTCGCGCCCCGCTACTTGAAGCAATGCCGTAATGCCAGCGGAACAAGCGCCAGCACGAATGCGACGCAAACCTTGCTCTACCAGTATACGGTTATTGGCATCTAATTTGACTAAATCGGCCACTGTACCCAATGCAACCAAATCTAATAAACTACTTATGTTAGGCTCCGACTGGTTTTCAAAAATTCCACGCTTGCGCAACTCGGCACGTAGTGCCAACAACACATAAAACATGACGCCAACGCCTGCTAAATTCTTGCTTTTAAAATCGCATCCATGTTGATTAGGGTTCACAATACAAGCTGCTTGCGGCGCGTTATCTGCTGGTAAATGGTGATCGGTAATCAACACCTGTATACCCAACTGATTTGCCGCTAGCACACCTTCGCAACTTGCAATGCCATTATCAACCGTCACTAAAACATCTGGCGTTAAAGTGGAAGCGAGTGTCACAATCTCTGGGGTTAAGCCATAACCATACTCAAAACGGTTCGGCACCAAAAAATCAATTTCACTGGCCGAATTTAATACTTGCACAAACAGGCGCAAGCCTTTTACAGCGACTGCTGTGGCCGTAGCGCCATCAGCATCGTAATCGCCTATTACCAGTATTTTTTTATTGGCAATCACCGCATCAGCCAATAAAGCCGCCATTTGCACGTTATTAGTAAGCTGTTCTGGCGGAATAATATTGACCAGCGTTGTTTCTAACTCGCTGACATGCTCAACCCCTCGTGCCGCATAAAGCCTTGCCAGAAAGGGGGGATGACCCGCTGTAATCAGCATATCAACAGTGGTTTGATTAAATGGGCGTGATTTAATTTGCATAAAATTTATTAAGTCACCTTTTCAAACTGACCACCACCAAAGCACCATATGCTGTTCACTGCTGGAAGCCGCTTTTTTTCACGTGCCATATTCACAGGGTGCTCAAATAACAACATTTGCAGCTCATTTTGAAAACTCGCCCAAGCGCTAGCACCTTTGCCTGTTGGTAAGAAGGCATTGATATCCTGATTAATAACTTTTTGTGGGTGAACGGTTGAAATATCAGGGTTTTGCTGTAAACGCAAAAACCATTGTTGCTGATGCCAGAAAAACTGCATGCCATCAGCGGCAAAGTGCGTATTGAGGGTGCTCGTCAAAGCCTCTACCTCTTCTAAATCCAATGGCATAGGCACTGGTGCTAGCAAGCTAAAGCTATCGCGTTGCAACACCAAATGCACAGGCGCGGCATATAGCCAATAAGCATTTTCGGGCTGATTACCCACTTGCTGCCAAGCTAGTGCGGCATGTGGCAATACGGGTTGGAATATTTTCTTAAGGAAATCAAACATATTAAATATTTTAACACTTGATTGTTTATATCTAATGTAGATGATTTTAATTAGGCGTGTGTTTCAACCCATTTATTTTGCTTAGCATTGATGCATAAAAAAGCCGTATCTTTAATGCCGAGACGGCTTTTAAGCAACTTAACAGATTACCAATATTGACGATCTTTATTTTTGCGATGCCCATGAGCATTACCACGGTCGCGCTTGTCTTTTCTATCGTCACCCAATCTGTCATTATCCCAAGTTGCTGGTTGATAGCTCACATTTGAAATATAACCACCCGACCTTACCGCCACTTGCACTGGCACATAACGGCCCGGATCTCTTTCCATTATAGTTGAGTATTGGCGTCCATTGTATTCATAATTTACCAAATAGCCAGCTGGTAAATTTTGCCAATTATCTACTGTTACGCAGCGTTCTACTGGGCGTGTTTCAACACGTTCACGGCCATAACCTGGGCGATTATTATCTACGCGGTCACCAATAATGGCACCAACACCAGCACCAACAGCAGCGGCCGCTACACGGCCACTACCGCGTCCAACTGTATTACCTAATAATCCGCCCGCAATACCTCCTATAATGGCACCACCTAATGAGCGTTGTGGCGCTTCATAATAACTTTCACGTACGTAATCGGTACGACATTCTTGACGCGGGCTATTCACGCGCTCAATTTGTGGGCTGACTGAAATCACTCGTGCGAGGTCTTCATAATCATCATTAGCCAAAGTTGGCATTGAAACCGTTGCCGCAATTAAACCTAATAATAGTGTTTGACGCATTTAAATTCTCCTGTTTTGTCTCTGCTTAATTTAAAGTGTTGCAGATGATTACTCAAACGCCTTAAAACCCCTTTTGCCGACCGCTATTTGTTAATAACTTGTAACTAATGATTTTACTTAGATTGGTAATTTTAAAAATTTGTCAGCGTGTCTTTGCATTTTTAGACATAATGGCGGCAATTTGATTATTTTTAAGCATTAAGAATTTTTATGTCAGATTAGTCAAAAAATAATTGGTTTTTTAAACTTTTAATTTGTTTTAGTAGTCTGCTTAGTACAAAAATAAATTTAAAAAATTATTTCACTTTATAAAAGTTATTTACTTAGAGGTTAGCAAAATGGATGGTACCGCCCTAATTTTATTACTGACATTTTTGGTGTCAGTCACTGGGTTATTAGTGTTTATATGGTCCATGTCCAATGGTTTTTTCAATACAAAACAAAGTGCTTCGCACATTATTTTTGGTAAAAATGAAATCGGTTTGGTAGAAGATCCCGCATCAAACCAAACGAATAATGAGTTACAAGAAGCCGCTGGAGAAACTAATGCCAGCTTAACGCAAAAAGAATTAAGCGATCGTTTAATTGCTGATAAATCATCTGCCTTACCTACTTTTGTCTGTTTGTTAACAGCCATGTGCTGGTTAATTATTGGCTCCGCGGCGGCCATTATTGCATCTATTAAACTACATGAGCCTGATTGGCTGGTGTCTCAAGCATGGCTAACATTTGGCCGCATGCGAAGCGTTCATTTAAATTCAGTGATTTATGGCTGGGCTTCTATGGCTGGAGTAGGTGTTAGCTTATGGTTGATTCCGCGCTTACTCAAAACGCCTCTGGTTGGCGCCAAATTTGTGTATTGGGGTGCGTTAATTTGGCATGTAGCCTTAATGTGTGGTGTGACAGCGATTGGTATGGGCTACACAGATGGCATGGAATGGTTAGAAATGCCATGGCAGATTGATATATTTATTGTGTTGGGCGGCGCATTAATGGGCTTGCCATTATTCTTAACCCTAGTCAATCGCAAAGTTGATCACTTATATGTATCGGTTTGGTATATTGGTGCCGCATTAATTTGGTTTCCGATTCTATTTTTTATCGCCAACATCCCTGACTTACATTTTGGTGTACAGGGCGCAGCCATGAACTGGTGGTATGGTCACAACGCATTAGGCTTGTGGTTTACACCAATTGGCTTGGGCGCTGCTTATTACTTTATTCCTAAAGTTTTAGGTAGGCCAATTTACTCTTACAATTTATCGCTACTAGGGTTTTGGTGCTTGGCTTTCTTTTACTCACAAGTAGGCGGTCATCATTTAATCGGTGGCCCGCTACCTACTTGGATGGTAACACTCTCTATCGTGCAATCCATGATGATGATTATCCCTGTGTTTGCTGTGGCGGTTAACCACCACATGACAGTGGGCGGCAATATAAAAGCGGTTATTCACTCTCCTACGCTGCGCTTTATTGTGCTGGGTTCCATGTTGTATGTAGCGGCATCGGTTCAAGGCTCATTCGAAGCTTTGCGCTCAGTTAACGTGATTACGCACTTCACGCACTACACAGTAGCACATGCTCACTTGGGTATGTATGGCTTTTTCACCTTGGTGATGTTTGGCTCGATCTACTTTATTATGCCCAGAATTGTGGATTGGGAATGGCCGCATCCTTGGATGATTAGCGCGCATTTTTGGCTAGTAGCTTTGGGCTTTGCAGTCTATTTTATTGGTTTAACTACAGGCGGCTGGCTGCAAGGCAGCGCAATGGTAGATGCTTCAAAACCATTTATGGATTCGGTTTTAGTGACGTTGCCCTATTTAAAATCACGCTCCATTGGCGGAGGATTAATGATTATGGGGCATCTGATTTTTATGATTCATTTTATATTAATCAGCCTGCGTTACGGTACTAAAAAAGAACCTGCTTTGCTGATTCCAAATGTAAATATTCCATTTATTAAAGAGGCTAAAGTAGCCGCCACAGAATTGAAGAGAGGTTAACGATGGCTGGCCATATTGATGAGAAAAAACTATTTACAGGCGCATTAGTGATTATTGCGTTTGCCACATTAGCTTTAGTGGTAATGCCCTATGTGCAGCTTAAACATGTGCAAGCACCCGCTGAATTAAAACCTTACACCGATCAGCAAGCGCATGGCCGCAAAGTGTATATGAGCATGGGCTGCGTGTACTGCCACTCTCAACAACCGCGCGATGCGAAATATGCACCAGATGACAAGCGCGGTTGGGGAAGAGCTTCAACCGCCGCTGATTACGCTTACGACAAGGTGCATTTGTTAGGCACAATGCGTACAGGCCCTGATTTGCTCAATATAGGCGCTCGCCAACCATCACAAGATTGGCATTTGGGTCATTTATATCAACCGCGCGCTTATATGCCTGGCTCTATTATGCCGGCATTTCCGTTTATGTTTGTAGAGCGTAAAGGACCAGCAAAAGAAGGTGAAGCGGTTTTAAACTTGCCACCCGCTTATGCAAAACCGGGCGTTACTATTGTAGCAACGCGCGATGCGCTGGATTTGGTGGAATATCTAAAAGCCTTAGATAGAACTTACCCAATTAAAAAAACCATTGAACAAAGCCTAGAAAAAGCTAAGTAATCACAAGCAAAAAGGCATAAAATTCAGGATAAATACACAATGATTGATAACGATAATGATGCGCTTAATGACGCGCAAAAGCGCGAAAAAATAGACCCAAGTGAAGAAGCCAAAGCCCTACCATGGTTTATTACCATGACCATTGGTGCATTATTAATGTGGAGCGCTCTTTATATTGCAGAAACCGTGATGACAGCCTCTCCAGAAGACGGTGATAGTCGCGCACCGCAAGTACTAGCCACCAACGATTGTGCGGCCATAGACAAAGTGGCCATTGATGGCGGCGCAATTTTTCAAGGTAAATGTGTGGCATGCCATCAAACCACTGGCCTTGGTATTACAGGCGTATTCCCACCTTTAGCTGCATCTGAATGGGTATCAGGCAAACCAGAAGTATTAGCCAATATTCTACTGCATGGAATTAATGGCAAATTAACGGTTAAAGGCGTGGCTTACAACGGCCAAATGCCAGCCTTTAAAGACTTATTAACCGATGGCGAAATTGCAGCCGTGCTCACGCACATTCGTTCACAATGGGGCAATAAATCAGAAGCAATTGATGAGAAGTTAATTACCACTGTGCGCGATGCCACTAAAGGTCGGGCCGACTCTTACAACGGGGATGAAGAGTTATCCAAGCTATAAAAAGCATTTGCACAACCTTCTTCAAATCAGCACGTGCTAGGTATGGCTTACTATTTGGCGTATTGCTGTTTTGGGGATTTTTTTTCAGCTTAATCACTTCTGGTCTCTCAAATTTCACTTTAGAATCAGAGCGAAAATCCAAACTATTTTTATCTCAACCAATCATTGCACTGCAATTAATTAACGCCGATGGTCAGCGTCTTTCATTGGCGAATTTTGCTAAGATGCAAAATAAAATGCTGGTTACTGAGTTTATTTATACCAGTTGCAAAACTCTGTGCTTAACCTTGGGTGACTATTTTCAGCAAGCGCAAACACATATTAAAGCGCAATCATTACAAAATAAAATTCACTTACTCAGCATCAGCTTTGATATCGCCGAAGACAATCCACAGCGCTTAAATCGCTACCAACACAGAATGAAAATGGATAAGCACATTTGGTCAATTGCCACTATGGCAAGTGATGATAATTTAACAATAGCAAAACGCCAATTAGGCTTGGTGGTGCTTAAAGATGGGTCCAACGAATTTGTCCATAACAGTGCTTTTTTAGTGTTATCGCCGCAAGGGAAACTTCTCGGCATTTATGATGACGATGATATTCAAGGTGCATTAAGCTTGGCTGCATCAGAATCTTCAAAGCTGTAAAAGTGTTAAAACTATAAATGAATCAACTTAAGCTAAACACTATTCAACTTTACGCATGCGTGCTATTTTCAATAGTCGCCATTGCGCCATCATTGTCTCCTTTTAAGTTTTTACTCGCTTCAAGCATGTTCATTCATATGTTGATACAGATTCCAGCGCTAATATTGGCTGGCTATTGGCTTAACTCACAAAATAAGCCACTCAACTCACCAAGCAGTTTTTCGCTAAGCTTAAGTTGCTGGTTATGGATTTTGTTGGCAGGCATGTTTTGGATGCTGCCGATTAGCTTAGATAAAGCGCTGATTCATTCAAATTGGGATATCTTCAAAATAATCACGCTGGTTGTAAGCGGCATGCTGTTAAAACCAGCATTTGCAGGGCCAAAAGTTTTATCGTTATTTTTTGCCGGCAGCAGCTTAATGATGTTGTTTTCAGTCGGCCATTTTTATCAAGATAGCGAATCAAGATTGTGTAATAGCTATTTATTATCATCGCAGAAAACAACTGGCTTGGGATTAATGCTACTGGCTATGGCCTTGCTGCTATTGGCACTATTTAAGCTTAGGCATGATATTTTTGAGCCTAGCCAAAACAATTAAACTTAGCTGCTAGCTAACTTTTCTAGCGCTATCCCTAATAGAATGAATGTAACAAAATTTATTATCTACCAAGACGTAGTAAGTACGCCTCAGACTCTTATTAACTTGAAACAATCAACTAGAGATGGGCAATAATCAGTTAACAATTTCAATTAACTATATTTGTTTCAAATTAATTATTAGTGCGCAAACTATCAATTTGCTAATCAAATACCGCTTTAAATTTTAATCCATTAATTTAATAATCAGCTCTATACCAAAGCCAACACCAAAGCCATTAGTATCAGTTGCAACCGCACCTAAACCGCCCTTGCGATTGTAAGAAGACAAATCTGTGTGTAGCCATGCCACATCGTTTTCAATAAACTTACCTAAAAAACGCGCCGCATGAATATGGTCTGCCCCACCTTCTAGAGTGCATTGCTTTATATCGGCAATATCGCTTTCCAAATCAGTGTCAAAATCATCATCGTACGGGAAAGCTACAACACGCTCACCCGCTGTTGAACCTGCTCCTAAAGCCTTGCAAGCCAGCTCAGGGCGATTTGAAATGACGCCACTCATGCGGTCACTAAGTGCAGTATGCATACTGCCTGTCAGCGTAGCAAAATCCAATATTACATCAGGCTTTTGACGACTGGCGAGTGTTAAAGTGTCCGCAAGCACCATGCGTCCTTCAGCGTCGGTATGCACAATTTCAATCGTCATGCCATTAAGCGCGGTTACTACATCATTTTGCTTATACGCCAATGGTCCAATATGATTTTGCGCAATCGCTAACCAGCAATCCACTTTCACCTCAAGCGCCATTTCAGTCACCGCCTGCAAAATCCCTAAGCAAACCGCACTGCCATTCATATCTTCATGCATACCTTGCATATACTTGGCAGGCTTTAGGTTATGGCCGCCTGTATCAAAACAAATGCCTTTACCCACAAGTGCAATCTTTTTATTTGAGTTTTTGGGGCTATAAGTTAAATGCACAATCGCCGCATCCAGTGGCTCACTACCTTGACCAACCGCGTAAAACGCCCCTGCCCCCATTTTTTTTAGTGCAGGCATATCAAATTCCTCCCAAACCCAGCCATATTCCTTTGCTATCTGCTTAATTTTTTCACGATAAATGGTCGGCGTTAAGGCATTGGGCGGCAAAATAGTTAAGCTACGGCATAAAGTATTGGCCGCAACTCGCGCATTTACATAACCATAATCATGCTCAGCTTTATAGCCGTAAATATTGATTTCTATTAATGCCTTATTTTTATTTTCAAGCTTAGATTTAGCGCCTTTGTGATTAGGCAACTGTAAAGCATTAACACTCGCAACGTAAAAAGCCGCGCAGGCATTGGCCTCACGCGTTGTGTCATCGCCAAATAGACAAATCGCTAAAATTTCTGGATTTTCTTCTAGTAAAGGCTTTATAGCTTTGCGCAATAAAGTATGTTTTTGAAACATGGTCAATGTTGAACCCAAAGTAACAAAAACACCCATTCCACCATTGGGTAAATCCAAAGTCATTGGTGTTTTGTTAAGACTATCAAAATCACCATTACTGCGTTGCAATTTATTTTGAAGTAATTCGCCAAAAATTGGTGCAGCTTTCTGTGAATCGTTAATCACAAAAAGACAGTGTTTTTGCGAAGATAGCATATTTTCATCGCATATTGCTGCAAATTGAATTAATTTTACCGACATTTAACTATCCCTAACTCTTGTATAATAAGTAAGATAAACCTAGCAAATCTTTTAAAAAATGACCAACTACACCAACTGTTTAACTTGACCAAAAAGCCTAAAAAAGCCACACTAACATCTTTATAGATTGCATTAAATCAAGCCTGTTCATATTATTTTGACTGTTTTTTAAAATTAAGTCAGCTGGTTTTAAATAAGACGACTTGCATTTAACGCGTTGCTTGCATTATAACCACTCAAGCACTCTCAACGGAGACTATCCCTGCATGACCTCGAACACGCAAAACAAATTAGTAGAAACCGATCCTTTGGAAACGCAGGAATGGCTAGATGCCTTAACCGCTGTAATAGAAAATGAAGGCACGGATCGTGCTCACTTTTTGCTAGAAGCTATGATTGACAAGGCGCGTCGCTCTGGTAGCAACTTGCCTTACAACGCTACTACGGCTTACGTGAATACCATTCCAACGCATTTGCAGCAACGCTTACCTGGCGATCCAGAAGTAGAGCGTCGTATCCGCGCACTGGTTCGCTGGAATGCGATTATGACAGTGCTACGCAGCAATGAAAAATCGCCAGGCGTAGGCGGACATATTGCTAGCTTTCAATCAGCGGCTACTTTATATGACACAGGTTTTAACTACTTCTTTAGAGCGCCAAGTGAAAACTTTGGCGGCGATTGTGTCTATTTTCAAGGCCACTCATCGCCAGGCGTTTATGCGCGCGCGTTTATTGAGGGGTTAATTCCTGAAGATAAAATGGATAATTTTCGTCAAGAAACGAGCGGGAATGGTTTATCTAGCTACCCACACCCATGGCTGATGCCAGATTTTTGGCAGTTTCCAACGGTTTCAATGGGTTTAGGCCCTATTCAAGGCATCTACCAAGCACGCTTTTTAAAATACATGCATGATCGGGGCATTGCCGATACCAGCGACCGCAAAGTGTGGGTATTCTGTGGTGATGGCGAAATGGATGAGCCAGAATCGTTAGGCGCGATTTCATTGGCTTCACGCGAAAAATTAGATAATTTAATCTTTGTGATTAACTGTAACTTGCAGCGCCTAGATGGTCCCGTGCGCGGCAACGGCAAGATTATTCAAGAGTTAGAATCTGATTTTAGAGGCTCTGGCTGGAATGTATTGAAAGTTGTTTGGGGCTCATACTGGGACCCACTATTAGCCATGGATAAAGATGGAGTGCTAAAAAAACGCATGGAAGAATGCGTGGATGGCGAATACCAAAACTTTAAAGCTAAAGGCGGAGCTTATACACGTGAGCACTTCTTCGGTAAATATCCAGAGTTAAAAGAAATGGTTGCAGCGATGAGCGACCAAGATATTTGGCGCTTGAACCGTGGTGGTCATGATCCGCATAAAGTTTATGCAGCTTACCACTCTGCGGTAAACCATAAAGGTCAGCCAACTGTGATTCTTGCTAAAACCGTAAAAGGCTATGGTATGGGCGATGCAGGTGAAGGGCAAAACACCACGCATCAACAGAAAAGCATGGATATTGAGTCACTGAAAAAATTCCGTGATCGCTTTGATTTGCCAATTACCGATGAACAAGTCGAAAACTTAAGCTTTTACAAGCCAGCTGATGATTCTCCAGAAGTGAAATACATGGCTGAACGCCGTGCTGCGATGGGTGGTTTTGTTCCACAACGTAGGCGTAAAGGTAACGAATTAACGGTGCCGGCATTATCAGCTTTCGAAAACATGTTAACAGCCACTGGTGAGCGTGAAATATCGACCACAATGGCGTTTGTGCGTATTTTATCCACACTATTACGTGATAAAACGCTGGGCAAATTCGTGGTGCCAATCGTGCCAGATGAGGCACGCACATTCGGTATGGAAGGTATGTTCCGTCAATTGGGTATTTACTCGCATTTGGGTCAACTATACGAGCCAATGGATTCTGACCAAGTGATGTATTACAAAGAATCTAAAGATGGTCAGATTTTAGAAGAAGGTATCAACGAAGCGGGTTCTTTCTCTAGCTGGATCGCAGCTGCCACATCGTACTCTGTAACAGGCGTGCAGATGATTCCATTCTACATATTCTATTCTATGTTCGGCTTCCAACGCATTGGTGATTTAGCTTGGGCAGCTGGCGACAGCCGTGCGCGCGGCTTCTTGCTAGGCGCAACTGCAGGCAGAACCACACTCAATGGCGAAGGCTTACAACATGAAGATGGCCATAGCCATTTGATGTCAGCGACGATTCCAAATTGCATCTCTTATGACCCAACTTTTGCTTACGAATTAGCGGTAATTATTCAAGAAGGCTTGCGCCGCATGGTGCAAAATCAAGAAGATGTGTATTACTACATCACCTTGATGAATGAAAATTACAGCCACCCTGCACTTCCAGCAGGCGCTGAACAAGGCATACTCAAAGGACTTTACAGCTTCAGCAAATCGAAAGCTAAAGGGAAAGAACCCAAAGATATGCAAGTACAATTAATGGGTAGCGGTGTAATCTTGCGCGAAGTGATTGCGGCAGCTGAATTGCTTGAACAAGACTGGGGCGTTTCAGCCGATGTATGGAGTGCGACCAGCTTTACCGAATTGCGTCGTGAAGGTTTGGATTGCGAGCACTGGAATATGCTGAACCCAGAAAAACCACAACGTATAAATTATGTAGCGCAATGCTTAAAAGACGCCAAAGGCCCAGTGATTGCTTCAACCGATTACATGAAGAGCTTTGCTGAACAGATTCAGCGCTTTGTGCCAAATAAATTTGTGGCATTAGGTACAGATGGCTACGGCCGCTCTGATAGCCGCGAAGCGTTGCGCGACTTCTTTGAAGTTGATGCTCGCTACATTACGGTTGCCGCCTTAAAAGCACTGAGCGATGAAGGAAAATTACCTGCCACAAAAGTGGCAGAAGCAGTTAAAAAATATAAATTAGATGCAAATAAACCAAATCCAACAATGGTTTAATACTTAAATTAAGGCCTGCTGGCTGGAGTTAATAATGAGCTTACAAGATGTTTTAGTGCCTGATATTGGCAACTTTGATAGCGTTGACGTTATAGAAGTGCTGGTAAAAGCAGGCGATACAATCGCGAAAGACGATTCGCTGGTCACTGTAGAATCGGACAAAGCGTCAATGGATATTCCCGCGCCGTTTGCTGGTGTAGTAAAAGAAGTTAAATTAAATGTAGGCGATAAAATTGCACAAGGCCATTTAATTTTAACCTTAGAGGCTGGCTCTGCAACTTCTGGCACACAAGCGGCTGAGGCAAAAGCTCCAGTCGCGCCTACTCCATTAAGCGTACCAAAAGAAGCAATTGCGGCAACGATTCCAGAGCCTTCGCGCCCTGCTCCAGAACCACCAAAACAAGTACAGCCAGCACACCAACCTTTGCCAGTAGGCGAAAGTATTGTAATCAACGGTGGCAAAACATCGCATGCCAGCCCTTCTGTGCGTAAATTTGCACGCGAACTCGGTGTTAATTTAGCCTTCGTTAAGGGTAGCGCTCCAAAGAACCGCATTACCCAAGCCGATGTGCAAGCCTTTGTAAAAAGCGAACTGGCTAAACCACGTAGTGAGAATATGGGTGCTGGCTTAGGTAGCCTTGCTACCTTGCCAATGCCTGTGATTGATTTCAGCCAATTCGGCGATATTGAAACAAAACCTCTTTCACGCATTAAAAAAATATCGGGTGCCAATCTACACCGCAACTGGGTTACAGCGCCACATGTTACGCAATTTGACCAAGCCGACATCACGGATTTAGAAGATTTTAGAAAATCTATGCAGGCTGATGCTGAAAAACGTGGCGTTAAGCTCACTATGTTAGCATTTTTAATTAAAGCTTCAGTTAATGCACTAAAAGCTTATCCTAGTTTCAATTCATCGCTTTCACCCGATGGCGATAGCTTGATTTTAAAGAATTATTTCAATATTGGCTTTGCTTGCGACACACCTGATGGATTAGTAGTACCTGTTGTAAAAGATGTGCAGCAAAAAGATGTGCTGGATATTGCCCGCGATTTAGGTGAATTATCGATTAAAGCACGTGAACGGAAATTAAAAGTAGAGGAAATGCAGGGCGGTTGCTTTACTATTTCTAGCCTTGGCGGTATAGGTGGCACTATGTTTACGCCTATTATTAATTGTCCAGAAGTAGCGATTTTGGGTATTTCACGCTCATCCATGCAACCAGTGTTCGACCATAAAACCAAAGCATTTGAACCACGTTTAATCTTACCAATGTCACTTTCTTACGATCACCGCGTGGTAGATGGTGCCGATGGTGCGCGTTTTACCAGCCATATGCGCATGATGTTATCTGACGTACGCCGTTTACTACTTTAATCGTACAAACCTCAACTATTCGCACTTTTTTGGTGTGAATAATCTAAAAATCATTAAAATCGCCAATATTACAAACTCATGTGGGTATATTGGTGATAATTTCACGGCAATTGCTGTCTTCTGCACTTGCTCGCATCCAGTATCTGCTTAACAAGCACCTAGCGTTCTATAGTTTTGCTAAAGGCTTAAATTTGCACGCTTTAATGCTAAAATTATGCTTATATTTAAGCAAAACAAAGGTTAAGCATGAGCGATTTAGTGGATGTATTAGTCCCCGATATTGGTAATTTTGATAGTGTAGTTATCATCGAAATATTAGTTCATATTGGTGATGTTGTTGCTGTTGACGATTCACTCATTACTGTAGAATCAGACAAGGCATCGATGGACATCCCATCCTCGCATGCTGGAGTGGTAAAAGAAATAAAAGTTAAAGTGGGTGATAAAGTCGCTAAAGGCTCATTTATTGTGGTGATTGCGCCCGAAACCAAAGCGGATATACCACCAGCTATTAAGGAAGATGCGCCTGCAATTAAACAAGCGGCAATAGCCACAAATTCAGCAATAGTCAATGGTAAAAGTGATATAAACACTCAAGTCGTGGTTTTAGGCTCAGGCCCTGGTGGCTACACAGCCGCATTTAGAGCCGCCGATCTTGGCTTAAATGTGGTGCTAATTGAGCGCTATCCTACATTGGGCGGAGTTTGTTTAAACGTAGGTTGCATCCCGTCTAAAGCACTATTACATACCGCCAAAGTCATTACAGAGGCCGAAGAAACCGCGAATCATGGCGTTACCTTTAGCGCACCAAATATTGATTTAGACGCGCTACGCAATTGGAAAAGTAATGATGTAGTCGCCAAACTCACCGGCGGCTTGGCGCAAATGGCTAAACAACGTGGCGTTACTGTTGTTGTTGGCGTTGGTGCTTTTACCAGCGCAAATCAAATCTCCGTTACTGATAATGATGGCAAAATTACTACCATAGGCTTCGAAAACGCTATTATTGCAGCAGGCTCGCATGCCACTAAATTTCCTAATGCACCAGATGATGAGCGCATCATGGACTCTACTGGCGCATTGGCATTAGCTGATATTCCGAAACGCATGCTGGTGATTGGCGGCGGCATTATTGGTTTGGAAATGGGCACCGTTTACGATGCATTAGGAACAAAAGTCAGCGTTGTCGAGTTTATGGATGGCTTGGTACAAGGATGCGACCGCGACTTGGTGCGCCCATTACAAAAACGCATGGAAAAACGCTTTGAAGCCATTATGCTTTCAACCAAAGTATCTAAAATTGAAGCTAAACAAGATGGTATTCATGTGAGCTTTGATGGTGACGTTGCGCCAAAAGAAAGCCAAGTATATGACAGAGTTTTAGTTTCTATTGGCCGCTGTCCAAATGGTAAAAATATTGGTGCGGAATTAGCAGGGGTGGCGGTAGATGAACGCGGCTTTATTGCAGTCGATAAACAAATGCGTACAAACGTAGCGCATATCTTCGCTATCGGCGATATTGTCGGCCAACCAATGTTAGCGCATAAAGCCACGCATGAAGGTAAAGTGGCAGCAGAAGTCATTGCTGGGCATAAAGTGCAGTTTCAAGCGGCTTGTATTCCATCTGTTGCCTATACAGATCCTGAAATTGCTTGGGCAGGTGTCACCGAAATCGAAGCAAAAGCCAAAGGCATTGAATATGAAAAAGCCAGCTTCCCTTGGGCGGCTAGTGGCCGTGCTATCGCGGTTGCGCGCACCGAAGGCACTACTAAGTTGATTTTTGACAAAGCCACCCATCGTTTAATTGGCGCAGGTATTGTGGGAGTTAACGCGGGTGAACTGCTGGCTGAAGCGGTATTAGCTATTGAAATGGGTGCTGACGCACACGACTTAGGCTTAACCATTCACGCACATCCTACTTTATCAGAGACCGTTTGTTTTGCTGCTGAGATGAAAGAAGGCACGATAACCGACTTGTATATCAAGAAAAGGTAGTTGCATGCATGCGCAAGAATTTATCCCAGCATTAACCAAGCTATTCTCAAATGATAGAGTCTTTACCGACCCTGTTGACTGCTATGCCTATGCTTACGATAATTCGCGCAACTATCACAACCCTATCGCCGTTGTTTTTCCGCTAACAACGGACGAAGTACAAGCCGTTATTCAGTTATGCAATCAGTACAAAATACCAGTTGTGCCACGCGGGCGGGGTACTGGCACAGCGGGCGGTAGCGTGCCTGAAGCAGGTGGCGTTGTTATGTCGCTTGAACGCATGCAAAAAATTATCAGCATTGACCCTGACAATCGTATGGCGATTATTGAGCCAGGCGTGCTGAATCAAGCATTACAAGATGCCATTAAGCCTGTAGGGTTTTTCTGGCCACCAGACCCATCTAGCGCGGGGTATTGCAGTATCGGTGGCAATTTAGCCACTTGCGCCGCAGGGCCGCATGCGGTGAAATATGGTGTCGCACGCGACCATGTATTAGGCTTAAAAGCAGTAACAGGTAATGGCGATATTATCAAAACAGGCTGTTACACCAGCAAAGGCGTGGTTGGCTATGATTTAACACGCTTAATTGTGGGCAGTGAAGGTACTCTTGCTGTGATTACCGAAGCCACCTTAAAACTCACTCCCCTTCCAAAAAATACAGGTGGCTTAACAGCAGAGTTTATAGATACTTACAGCTGCGCCAAAGCCATTGCCGCCATTATGGCGCAACCTTATACGCCAAGCGCATTGGAATTTTTGGATAATGGAGCGCTAAATTTAATTCGTAACCGCCACCAAAATTTATTGCCCGAAAACGCTAAAGCCTATTTAATGATTGAGGTAGATGGTAGCCAACAAGAGATTATTGAAGCTACTGAGGCAATTTTGCAAGCTTGCCAAGTTGAAGGCTTAATTGAAGCCAAGCCAGCGCTGGATACCAAAGCTTTATGGGCCGCGCGCAAAGCTTTATCGCCTTTGTTAAAAGATATCGCGCCTAAAAAAATCAATGAAGATATTGCTGTACCTGTATCGCACTTACCTGAACTATTAACCGGTTTAGAAAAATTATCCGCACAATACCAAATCAGCAATGTTAATTTTGGTCATGCGGGTAATGGCAATATTCATGTCAATTTATTGGTTAACCCAAACGACTCAGAAGAAATGCAGCGCGCTTATGCCTGCTTAGATGAAGTGTTTAGCTTAGTGCTGTCGTTGCAAGGCACATTATCTGGCGAGCACGGCGTTGGAATGGCAAAGCGGCCATTTGTATCGCGTGAAATTGACGCAACGACGATGGCGCTAATGAAGCAAATCAAACTGACTTTTGATCCGAGTAATATACTAAATCCGGGTAAACTCTTTCCTTAAGAGCTTTAATTTATTGTGTTATGGGCAGGCGGCCACTTTCAGCTCACTGTCTATAAATTCTGGGCTTACTTTTTGCAACTCTAATGCCGCTTCTGGCGACACTGCTTTAACCAGTAAGCTAGAGATATTTTTACCAGGACTACGCAAGGCTTTGGTAGCACCTTTTACGCCTTTAGCTTGCAAATCGTTCAGCAAATTGGTGGCCAATTTTTCATCTTGAAATAAACCAAACGAAATTGCATGTCGCCATTGCGAGTCTTGCACCACAAATATCTCGCCAATACCTAATGATTTAATTTCTTCCGCCTTTTTTTGTGCTAATTGGGCATTTTTTAAGGGGGGGTAATACACCCAAAAGCGCCTATCTGCTTGGCCAGTATCCGCTTGCCTAGCAACTCCTTCTAAGCCTAGCTTAGCCAAAGCTACCTGAGCCGATGGCAAATTGCTTGCAGTGAAATTACCCCACTGATAGCAACTAGTTGCAGGTATTTCTACCACTGGCGCCGTTGGCAATGCAGCCACTTTTTTAGGCATGGCTTCTAAAGATTGCGCATCTAATATCTTGAGCTTTTCAGGATTAATGGGCGGATTTATTTGCACTGGCGTTGGCGCAAAAACATCTGCATTAAAATAGCCCAATAAACCCACATTCAATAACAGCAAAAACCCTAACAGCCACTTCATATATATTCTTTCTGTAATATTGCCAAGCCTTGCAAAACAAGGTTTTCGATTATCATAATCCGATTTTCTTCTACATTTAAATGCGCCATCAACGCGTTTGCGATTTTAGTTGCATCGCCGCCGCTAATCAGCAATTTTGGTTGGATTGCAATGTGTTTTTCAAGCTGCTTTAACATAATTCCAATGGCGCCAATTGCGGCATTTAAGCAACCTGTTTGAATGGCATTTTGTGTATTTAGCGGGAAAATAAAATGTGCACCATCACCCACTTTTAATTGCGCTGTATTATGCGTTAATGCCGTTTGCATCAAGCGCAAACCAGGCATAATGCTACCTCCCAAAAACAAACCTTTGCCACTTATATCTAACGACAAGCAATCGATGGTAATAGCCGTACCTGCATTTATTACCAAAGTGGGATGATAATTGATGTGCCAAGCAGCAATCAGCGCTGCCCAGCGATCTGCGCCTAACTTTTCCGCTTGCACATAACCATTAATCACGTCACCAGCTTGATGCTTTGCAACTACAAAGTTGGGGCGTAGTGGCGCAATTAACTGTGTAATTTGATGCGCTAAAGTCTCGCCTGCCACATTGGAAATAAGCACTTTTTTGGCTTTTGGTACCACCTGATTTAATGCAGATGTCTTTATATCGCTATTCAAACAAACGACTGGCAGTTGCATCGCACCTAAGCTATCCACTAAAGCCCATTTAGTGCGAGTATTGCCGCTGTCTATTACTAATAACATTAGGCCGTATCTCCTGTATTAACGGCTCTTAAAGAAATTTCGCCTGCCGAAAAACGCTGCAATCCAAGCGATGTTTCTACCAGTAAAATACCATCATCTGCCACATTATTCACTAAGCCTAATACTTCTGTGCCATTAGGCAATAACATGCGCACGGGCTGCTGATGATAAGCATGATAGTTTACCCATTCATCCCGAAAACCAACAAAACCAAACTGCTCAAAGCGACTTAACACTTCTGTCAAATGCTTTAGCAATGTACCCAATAAAAAATTTTGATTAATTGTGTTATTGGATGCTGTATTCAAATCGATTGTTGGCTGGTCAATTGCCTCAATTACCTCTTTAGGCAGATTTAAATTAACACCTATGCCAATCACCGCCATGCTTGGGCCATCTAAATCGCCATGCAGCTCAATTAAGATACCCGCTAATTTTTTACCCTCAACAAGTACATCATTTGGCCATTTTAATTTTGCCTGATTAACGCCAAAACTAATCAAAGTGCGCATCAACGCAACACCCACCGCCAAACTTAAGCCTGATAATGCTGCTGCACCGCATTGAAAACGCCATACTAAAGAAAAAGTTAAACTAGCACCCAATTGCGAAACCCAAGTGCGGCCGCGCCTGCCTTTACCTTTGGTTTGAATATGAGCGGCCACACAAGTGGCATGTGCCACATTTTTTTGCTGCATCAAATAGGTATTGGTCGATGCAATCTCATCTAGAATAATTAGATTAAACCATTCACGCTGTTCACCAATTGCATTTAATACAGCATTTTTATCTAAAAATTCAATAGCTTGGGGTAATTTATAGCCGCGCCCAGGCACTGAAAAAATTGGTATGCCCAAACTTTTGGCATGCTTGATTGCATTCCAAATGGTGGCACGCGTTACTTTAAATTGCTGCGCCAAAGCCTCACCCGAATGAAATTGACCATCAGCCAGAAACTGTAAAACAGGAAAAGTTAAATTGCTCATTATCCGTGAAGTTTATCACAGCAAATGCTTGCTGCTTTAGTGGATCGAAGCCACCCCTAATACAATTCAAGCGTGTAAAATATAGTAACTATTAGCTTACAAAAAATGATACGAAATATTTATGTCCTCAGAAAAAACTCCGATTTCACTAGGTTCTAACTTTATTCGCGCCATTGTTGAGCACGATTTAGCCGATAAGAAATACGCTACTAAAAAATGGGCAGGTAGCCCTGGTGACTCTAAACATCAAGCACTAGGCCAACTAGACCCAGCCAAAATCCGTACCCGCTTTCCGCCAGAACCAAATGGTTATCTGCATATTGGTCATGCCAAAAGTATCTTTTTAAACTTTGGTTTAGCGCGAGATTACGCTGGCGTGTGTCATTTGCGCTTTGACGATACCAACCCAGAAAAAGAGAGCCAAGAATACGTCGACAGTATCTTAGATGCGGTGCAATGGCTTGGTTTTAATTGGCAAACCATTGAATCAAACGGTGGCGTTGAATCAAATTTATATTTCGCCAGTAATTATTTCGATTTTATGTATCGCGCGGCAGAAAGTCTGATTGAAAATGGTCATGCGTATGTGGATAGCCAAACAGCTGACGAAATGCGCGAAACCCGCGGCACGCTAACAGAGCCCGGTAAAAATTCGCCGTGGCGCAATCGTACAGTAGCAGAGAATCTGCAACTATTCCACGAAATGCGTGATGGCAAACATGCCGATGGTAGCCTTATTTTACGCGCCAAAATCGATATGGCATCATCTAATATCAACCTGCGCGACCCAGCTATCTACCGTGTGCGCCGCGCGCATCATCATAACACGGGTAACACATGGTGCATTTACCCCATGTACACCTTTGCGCACCCCATTGAAGATGCGTTAGAGCAAATTACGCATTCAATTTGCACACTAGAATTTGAAGATCAACGCCCATTCTACGATTGGTTATTAGAGCGCTTGGCAGAGGCTGGTTTATTAGCGCATCCGCTACCAAAACAATACGAGTTTGCGCGCCTTAACTTAACGTATGTGGTGCTTTCAAAGCGTAAGTTAATCGATTTGGTAGAGCAAAAACATGTGTCAGGCTGGGATGACCCACGTTTACCAACATTAGCAGGCGCCCGCCGCCGCGGCTATGTAGCAGAAGGCTTTAAGCTATTTACAGACCGTATTGGTATTTCAAAGGCAGACTCTTGGATTGAATACACCATTTTAGAAGACTGCATGCGCGAAGTGTTAAACGACGCTGCTGAGCGCCGCATTGCCGTGCTAGACCCAATTAAATTGGTGATTGATAATTACGAATTGGACAAGGTAGAAGACTGCTTTGCGCCTAACCATCCGTTAAAGCCTGAACTAGGCAAGCGTGTTGTACCATTAACCCGCGAATTATGGATTGAGGCAGAAGACTTTATGGAAATGCCAAGCAAAGGCTTCTTTAGGTTAACTCCCGATGGCATGGTGCGACTGCGTTACGGTTATGTAGTTAAATGCACAAGGGTTGAAAAAGATACCGTAGGCAATGTCACCGTAGTGCATTGCGATTACCTACCAGATACAAAATCAGGCACCCCTGGCGCCGATGCTATCAAGGTAAAAGGGAATATCCACTGGGTAAGCGCACAACACGCTTACGCGGCAGAGATTCGTTTATACGATAGATTATTTAAAGAGGCGTACCCTGGTTCTGGAGATAGAGACTATTTGAATGACTTAAACCCATACTCTGTAAAAACTATTACCGCACAACTAGAGCCCAATCTAAAAGACGCAAAGCCAGAAGATAGATTCCAATTTGAACGTCACGGTTATTTTGTTGCGGATAAAAAAGATAGCATTGATGGCAAGCCAGTATTTAATCGTACGGTTACTTTGCGGGATGCTTGGCAGAAGTGATTTAGCTTTACTATGATTAAAGCAGTCGATCTACGCAAAGCCTATCGCATTCTCAATCATGGGCCAACTGTATTGATTACATCTGCCCATGCTGGCAAGCAGAATGTGATGGCGGCCGCATGGAATATGCCCTTAGATTTTGATTCACCTAAAATCGCGATTGTAATTGATAAAAATACTTATACCCGCGAGCTGATAGAAGTCTCAGGAAATTTTGCAATCAATGTGCCATGTCGCGGTCAAGCAAAAATGGTGTTAGAAGTTGGTTCAAGTAGCGGCCGTGAACTTTTAGGTAAATCACCTGATAATAAATTTGCAAATTTCAATATAGCTACTTTTTCAGCAAGCAAAGTATCTGCAAAACTTGTAAAGGGTTGTGTGGCTTGGTTAGAGTGCAAGATTATTTCTGAGCAGCATATTCAAAACACCTACGATCTGTTTCTGGCTGAAGTAGTTGCCGCTTATGCAGATAGTCGCGTATTCTCAGACGGTCATTGGCATTTTGAAGGTCATGATGATTTACGCACCATTCATCATATTGCAGGCGGAAACTTTATGGTAATTGGTCAAGCTTTTAAAATATAAGACTTGAAGATGAAAAATAACCATCAGCGCAAATCCAAAAAACGTCACTCAAAAAAAATTGGCATGCCTCCAGGTTCGTTGATTTATCTAGGCGATATGGATGCTGATATATCCCTAATGGATAACCCTACGGTTACACTGGTGGCGTATGACTCATCTGATTTAACTGAAAGGGCATTAAGCGCGGATGAACTTGCGGCTTTTAAATTAAGTGATTATTCAAACGCAGGTAAAAAACTGTGGCTAAACATTCATGGCGTGCATAATGCCGCCCTGATTAAGCAAGTGGGCAACATATTCAATCTGCATCCGCTGGTATTAGAAGATATATTGAATACCGAACAGCGCCCTAAAATTGACGAATTTGATGATTATGTGTTTTTAGAAGCGCGAAGTTTTAAATATGACAAAGACAGTTTGTTGATGGATTCTGAGCAGATAAGTTTTGTATTGGGGCGCGACTATTTGCTTACTTTTCAAGAACGTTCTACTGGTATTTTTGAGCCTGTGCGTGCACGCATGCGTGTAGCTGGCGCACATATTCGCGATTTGGACGTTGATTACTTAGCTTATGCGCTGTTAGACAGCGTAGTAGATAGATATTTTAGCGTGCTGGATGACATTGGTGAAGCTAGCGAAACGTTGGAAGAACTATTATTGAGCAGCCCAACTAACGCTATGCTGCGTAACATTCATCAATTAAAACATGTGAGTATTGAACTGCGGCGTGCCGTATGGCCACTGCGTGAGGTGATTAACAATTTAACACACAACGAAAATGAATTTTTTAAACAAACTACTATGCCCTACTTACGTGATGTCTACGATCACGCGGTCAATTTTATTGAGTCGCTAGAATCAATACGCGACAGCTTAAGTGGCATGATGGATATTTATATGGCTAGCGTCAGTCAGCGGGTGAATTTAGAAGTACGCGCTTTAACGGTTGTAGCCATGCTGTTTATGCCAGCCACGCTAATAGCAGGAATATTCGGTATGAACTTTGAAAGCATGCCTTTGCTAAAAAATCCGAATGGATTTTGGTTGGCAATCGGCCTAATGGCAGCTATTGCATCCGTCATGATTATCATTTTTTGGCGTCGGCAATGGCTAAGCAGTAAAACCTAATAGGCGCTTTTAAATATACAATTTAACGGCTTTGCGAGCTTCAAGCTTCTTGTGACAGATCTTTTATCAATTCTGAATACTTGGTCCTAATTTTCTCTTTTTTAGGTGCGGCAACCGCTAAACAATAAGGCTGGCTGGGGTTCTTGTCAAAATAATATTGATGATACGTTTCAGCAGGATAAAACGTTTCTGGGCCATTAATTTGCGTCACAATAGCTGAATTAAACAGTTTTTTAGCGTTAAGCTCTGCTATTAATCTAGTAGTCACTTCGAGCTGCTCATCATTTTGGCAGAATACTGCCGAGCGATATTGCGTACCAACATCGTTGCCCTGACGATTCAATGTAGTCGGGTCATGCGATGCAAAAAATACCTCTAGTAAATTTTCAAAGCTCACTTGGTCTGCATCAAAGCTAATTTGTATGCCTTCCGCATGGCCTGTATCGCCATTACAAATGTCTTTATAAGTAGGGTTAAGTGTGTGCCCACCAATATAGCCAGAAACTACTTTACTCACTCCTTTAAGCTGAGAAAAAACAGGCTCAGTGCACCAGAAACAGCCTCCTGAGAAAATTCCAATTTGTTTATTACTCATGATACATACCTTTAAAATTATTATTAAAACAGACTTTAATTGATGGTTGTCTTATATCCGACTTAGACTGACATCGAAATACTACCCCAACATACGCAGTTTTAACATATCATATTAGTAGTCGAAAATTAACGATTAATCACAACGAGTTAAAGATTCAGACTCTCTTTCACGCTATAAATCATACCGCAGCCGATTCAAACCAAAGTCATTGCTCACTTCACTTCGGGATAAATCGTCTCCCTTTATGCCAACTACTAAATTATCACTCACAATACTGCGGGCCAACTCATCGCGACTTCTAATTGTTTGAGTAGAGTTAGTATCTAGACCACGAGTATGCATGGTGGTGATGATAGCATGCTGTTTGAATAGTTTTTGATTGGTTTTAATATCACGCTGATGAATAAACAAAAAGCCTCCACAGGGAGGCTTTGAGTCAAGCAGCGAGATGCTGATTGGGTATAAATAGCTTGGCGGTGACCT
>CAMCVF010000007.1 GCA_945881735.1 Methylotenera oryzisoli | reverse complement strand
ACACCCACACTTATCAGTCGTTCATTTTGTTAAAGAGCTTGTTCTTGCTACCGAAGAAGTGAATCACTTTTTGGATATTTCGTTTTACGCTTTGCGTTAACGAGGTGCGCATTATACAGAGCTTTGAAGCAACGTCAATGTTTAATTTTACTGGTTGCGGGAACAGGATTTGAACCTGTGACCTTCGGGTTATGAGCCCGACGAGCTGCCAGACTGCTCCATCCCGCGTCCGACTCGACATACATATCGCCGAGAAATGAGACTATACCAAGACTGGACGTTAGTGTCAAACAGTATTGAGCGTTTTTATCTTTAAATAAACTCATCTTAAAATTTCAAGCCAAGTCCGATTCTCAGAAATCCCGATACAGAATAAAGACTTTAATTACCAAACCAATTACTAATTGCATCAAAAACTTTTTTAATCAAATCGCATGCTTGTCCTAATGGATCTTTATAAATGGCGGCTTCTTCATGTGCCATCATCAAATAAACGTCGTCTAAGTTTATTGAGTAATATATTGCACAAAGTTAGCGTCTTCTTTTTTAACGAAGCCGTATTTATTAACCATTTCCCCAAACTTATTATAATGCTGAACAAGCTTTACTTTTTCAGTTGCGCTTTTAACAATAGGCAAAATCTTTGCGCCCTTTGGTAAGTGGGTCGTTTTTTTAAGCATTAAATGGCATAACTTTGTGAGCCAGTTAATATCTCTTTTGCATTAGCCAAAGTCATTTTTACCGAATCAACCAACAAGGCTTTTACTTCTTGCATAATCGCTTCGGCAGCGCGATTCATTTTAAGCACCAATCCATCTGCTTGTTTGCCCATGCCGAACATACGCATTACTTTTTCGGATTTTTGCATAAATTCTGGTAATAGTATTTTGACTCGGCTGTTTCCAAAGAAGCCATTCACAGCGCCTAAGTTACTGCTTGCTTTATTAGGACCTTTAATTAGCGCGGCCTTTAGGCCTTTGCTTGCATATGTATTACTTAACTTACTTACAGCCAGAGCATTGGCTTAAGATACAAATAACGCTAATAACGCAGTCATCATTACTTTTTTCATCGGCTCGACTTAAATTACATATTGAATATAGTTTTTTTAACTATAAAACTTATTAATCGTACTTAAGTTTATTTTACTTTACGCCACCTTTACAAAACCCATATTCATGCTTAATTTGAAATTAACTGCCCTGTCTTGCTCTATAACTAAAGCGATTTAACTACTTTTGTTTTGATGACTCTGCTTGCCAAATGTTTTTCGCGTACTCACCAATGGTTCTATCGCTGGAAAATTTGGCCATACGAGCGACGTTTAACACAGCACGACGTGACCATTCCTCTTGATTTTGGTAAATAGCCGATACTTCATCTTGGCAAGCAATATAACTGGCATAGTCGGCAAGTAATAAGTAATTGTCGTTATTCAATAGATTATCAACAATGGCCTGATAGCGACTTGGCTCTTTTAACGAAAAGAAACCACTACCAATCATATCGATCACTTCTTTTAAAGCACTATTATGATGGTAGTAATCACGCGGGTTATATCCATTGGCTTTGGTTTCGGCTACCTGCGGCGTAGTTAGTCCAAAAATAAAGATATTTTCATCGCCTACTTCTTCTTTAATTTCCACGTTGGCACCATCTAACGTACCAATAGTTAACGCGCCATTAAGCGCCATTTTCATATTTCCAGTGCCGCTAGCCTCAGTGCCTGCAGTGGATATCTGCTCAGACAAATCGCTACCTGGGAATAAAATTTCAGCCGATGATACTTCGTAGTTTGGATAAAACACGACTTTTAGATTATCGCCAACGGCAGGATCGTTATTCACAATGCTGGCCACATCGTTAATTAAGCGAATAATTAATTTTGCCATCCAATAACCTGGCGCTGCTTTACCGCCAAATATAACAGTGCGTGGGGTTAGATTTTTCTCGCCATGACGAATACGGTTATAGAGCGTAATGACATGCAAGATGTTTAATAATTGACGTTTGTATTCATGAATACGTTTAATTTGCACATCAAATAATGAGTTAAAATTTAATTTAACACCTGTAACGCTTTCTATTTTGTGCGCCAAGCGTAATTTATTGGCCTGTTTAACGGCGCGGAATGCTTTGCGAAAATCTTTATCGTCAGCTAGCGGAGTTAGTTTAACTAATTGCGTTAAATCTTTTTGAAAACCATCGCCAATGGCTTGCGCAATTAACTTTGTTAAGTCTGGATTGGCTTGATTTAGCCAGCGGCGGGGCGTAATGCCATTTGTTATATTGGTTAGCTTGTTCGGATAGATTTTATTAAAGTCAGCAAACAGCGTAGTTTTTAATAATTCACTGTGTAACGCGGCTACGCCGTTAACGGTATGGCTACCCACTACTGCTAGATGCGCCATGCGAACGCGGCGACCATGCGTTTCATCAATAATCGATACGCGTCTAATTAGGTCGGTATCGCCTGGGAATTTATGGTTCACCATGGTGACAAATTGTTGGTTAATTTCGTAAATAATCTCTAAATGGCGCGGCAACAAGCTACCAAATAAATCAACAGACCAAGTTTCCAATGCTTCTGGCATTAGGGTGTGATTGGTATATGCAAATATTTTCACCACTAAGCCCCAAGCAAAATCCCATTTCAAGCCATGAACATCCACAAGTTGATACACCATTTCAGCCACACCAATCGCTGGATGAGTATCGTTTAATTGAATGGCGATTTTATTGGGCAATTCTGCCCAATCTTTTTCCGTTTTCACTTCACGCGTGGTGATAAAGCGACGCAAAATATCTTGAATAGAGGCTGACACAAAAAAGTATTGCTGCTTTAATCGTAATTCGCGGCCTGACGCTGACGAATCGTTTGGGTATAATACTTTTGAAATCGTTTCAGTATCTGTGCGCTCTTCAACCGATTGCTCATAATTACCATTATTAAACTGGTGCAAATCAAAGTCTCTGGTGGCTTTTGCACTCCATAGCCTTAAGTTATTAACCGTTTCGGTACCATAACCAGGCACCGGCATATCGTAAGGCATTGCCACTAGATGCTGGGTATTGCACCAATGATGCTTAACAAGATGGCCATCATGCACAGGCACAACATGACCATAAAACTTAATATCATAAGTTGCTTCAGGGCGTTGAAACTCCCACACATTGCCATAACGTAACCAATTATCTGGGTTTTCTATTTGTTGACCGTGCTCAATGGATTGCTTAAACATGCCATATTCGTAACGAATACCGTAACCAGTAGCCGGAATATCCATAGTAGCCATTGAATCCAAAAAGCAAGCCGCTAATCGACCTAAACCACCATTACCTAAAGCAGCGTCATATTCCATCTCGGCCGCATTTTCCATACTTTGGCCTAATGCATCTAAACCATCACTTAATTCGTCTTTTATGCCCAAATTTAGTGCAGCATTGGTTAACATGCGGCCAATTAAAAACTCTAATGAAAGATAATAAACACGCTTAGGATCTTGCTCATAATACGATGCCGATGTTTTAACCCATCGCTCAACCACATGATCACGCACAGTAAACGCAGCACTTTGATACCAGTCTCTTGGCGTTGCTGCCTTGTCTGTCTTAAAACATGACAATACTAAGTGGTTTTGCAGCGCTTGTTTAACTGGGGTTAATTTTGGCAAAACAATGGTTTCTTTTTTTGCGGACTTGATTGGAGTTTTCATTTCAATAATGCTTTCTAGGTAACATTAAGCAGTTGCTAATAATACATTTTAGCAAATACCAAGCCAATCTTTAGTGACCAATTGTGCTTTAAAAAAAAAGCCTGCTTATTTGAGCAGGCTTTTTTGATTTAATTGAAACTTATACCAGTAAACTATTCATGCGCTTTACAAAACTAGCTGGGTCGTTTAACTGACCACCTTCTGCAAGCAAGGCTTGATCAAACACTAAATGTGCTAAATCATTAAATGTCGCTTCTGCAGTTTCTACTTCTAATCGTTTGACCAATTTGTGCGCAGGATTAATCTCTAAAACAGGTTTGCTGTCTGGTGCATTCTGGCCTGCCGCTTTTAAAATGCGCGCCAAATTAGCAGACACATCATGCTCACCAGCAACTAAACAGGCAGGTGAATCAGTTAAGCGATGGGTGACACGAACTTCTTTAACAGTGTCGCCCAATGCAGTTTTTATGCGCTCAATCAGCGTTTTGGCCTCTTCCTCAATTTTCGCTTTGGCCTCTTTTTCGGCTTCATCTTCTAGTTTGCCTAAATCTAAATCGCCTTTGGCAATAGATTGCAATTTTTTGCCATCAAACTCGTTTAGGCTACCTAATAGCCATTCATCTACTTTGTCAGACATTAGCAATACTTCAATGCCTTTTTTGCGGAAAATTTCTAAATGTGGGCTGTGCTGTGCTGCGGCAAAGCTATCGGCGGTAATAAAATAAATTACCTCTTGCTCAGGTTTCATCCTGCTAACATAGTCGGCAAATGAAACATTTTGCAATTCATTATCCGCATGCGTACTGGCGAATCTCAACAAACCAGCGACTTTGTCTTTATTAGCAAAATCTTCACCTGGGCCTTCTTTTAAAACACGGCCAAACTCTGACCAAAATTTAGCGTAATCATCTGGTTTATCTTTAGCTAAATCCTCTAATAGACCCAATACTTTTTTTACCGAACCATTTTTAATCGCATCCACATCGCGGCTATCTTGCAAAATTTCACGCGATACGTTTAATGGCAAATCGGCTGAATCGATTACCCCGCGAACAAAGCGCAAGTATTGCGGCATTAATTTTTCAGCATCTTCCATAATAAATACGCGCTTAACGTACAATTTAATGCCGTGGCGGCGCTCTCTATCGTATAAATCAAATGGGGCTTTACTAGGGATATACAACAATGAAATATACTCTTGCTTGCCCTCTACGCGGCTGTGCGTGTAGCCAAGAGGGTTTTCATAATCATGTGAAACATGTTTGTAGAATTCGTTGTATTCATCAGGAGAAATATCATTTTTGTTGCGCGCCCACAAGGCTGATGCTTTATTAATAGTTTCTAATTCATCAGTAGCCACCATTTCACCGGGCTGTTTCGTGCCGTCAGCGCCTTCTTCGCCCTCTTTCCATTCTGTTTTATTCATCACAATCGGCAAAGTAATGTGGTCAGAATATTTGCGAATAATGGATTTTAATTGCCAATCGTTTAAGAATTCATCTTCATCTTTGCGCAAATGCAAGGTAATTTCCGTTCCGCGCGTGGCTTTTTCAACCGTTTCTAAGGTAAAGTCGCCTTCACCTGCACTTACCCACTTTACGGCCTCTACATTGCCTGCGCGTCGTGTAATCAAGGTGACTTTATCCGCAATAATAAATGCTGAATAAAAACCCACACCAAATTGGCCAATCAAATTGGCATCTTTGGCTTCATCGCCACTTAAAGAATTGAAAAATTCTTTAGTTCCCGATTTTGCAATCGTACCGATATTAGCAACCACTTCATCGCGGTTCATTCCAATGCCGTTATCTGAAATAGTCAGCGTGCGCTTGGCTTTATCAAAACCAATTTGAATCTTAAGCTCACTGTCATTCTCATACAGAGCGCCATTTGCAAGTGCCTCAAAGCGCAACTTATCGGCAGCATCCGATGCATTCGAAATCAATTCGCGCAGCACAATTTCTTTGTTGCTGTATAGCGAATGAATCATTAGATGCAATAGTTGCTTAACTTCTGCTTTAAATTCCATTTTTTCAGCTTGTTGAGTATCCATATTTTTCCTCTCAATTAAATGTATGAACAGATGCATTAAACATGATTTAATATTGGGCTAGAGTGCCATATTTCAACCCATATGGTTTGCTAATTGCAGTAATTAATTTTCGTTAATACATCATATTGTCATATTGACTGCAAGCAAATATGCTATAAAAGCATTATGCAAAACGATAATATTATTTCTAGCGAAACCCTGCTAGCCGCAATTGATTTGGGTTCTAACAGTTTTAGGCTTGAAATTGGTCGCTACGAAAAAGGCCAAATTCAGCGTGTTGATTACCTAAAAGAAACTGTGCGCCAAGGTGGCGATTTGGATGAAGAGCGCAATTTAAAACCTGAAGCCATAGAACGTGGCCTTAAATGTCTAGCGCGTTTTGGTGAAACATTAAAAGGCTTCCCCAAGCAACATGTTCGTGCTGTTGCCACCCAAACACTTCGTGAAGCGAAAAATCGTGGTGAATTTTTAAAGCTTGCAAAAAAAGCGCTAGGCTTTGAGGTGGAAGTCATATCTGGCGTTGAAGAAGCACGATTAATTTATCAAGGCGTTAGTCGCTTATTGCCACAATCCGATGAAAGACGATTGGTGATTGATATTGGCGGCCGCTCTACAGAGTTTATTTTGGGGCAACATTTAAACGCACAGACCACTGATTCGACACGCGTTGGTTCTGTAGCTTGGTCGCTAAAATACTTCGCCGATGGTCAACTAACCGAGCGGAATTTGCAACGCGCCGAAATTGCGGCTGAATCCTTTTTAGATGCAGTAGCGCCTATTTATCAGCGCAGCCATTGGGATGTTGCTTACGGCGCATCAGGTACGGTTGGTGCGGTAGCCGAAATTTTAGGCTATGCTGGATTTGATGCCGATAAAATTACCCGCGAAGGTTTGACATGGCTACGCAGTCAACTCATAAAAGCCAAAACTGCCGACAGGCTGGATTTGATTGGCCTAAAAGAAGACCGCAAAGCCGTTATTGGTGGTGGCTTAAGCATTTTAATTGGCATATTCGATTTGCTTAAATTAGATACCTTAATAGTCGCCAAAGGCGCACTTCGTCATGGTGTTCTTTATGATTTGATGGATGATGAGGATGATGCGCCAGAAGATTTATGCGATGCGTCTATTTCACGCTTAACAACACGCTTTGGCGTTAATAAAAAGCATGCGCATAATGTCGAAAAAGTAGCACTCAGTTTTTACGATGCATTGCGTCCAACACTGCAGGCACAAACAAATAATATGGCCGAAATCAGTCGTGCCGAACAAGGAAAACCAAGACAGATACTAGGTTGGGCTGCACTATGCCACGAAGTTGGTGCGGCCATTTCGCATAGCGAGTTACACAAACATGGCGCTTATATCTTAGACAGTACCGAGCTGATGGGATTTTCGCAGAGTGAGTTGCATAGCTTAAGTTTATTAGTTTTAGGCCATTGCGGAAAAATAAAGAAGTTAGAAATAGATTTTGATGATGACCGCTTTATTATTAAATTACTAGCACTGCGTTTGGCAGTGATTTTCTGCCACTCTCGCAGTATGCCTGTATTAAAAAATATCAAATTAGAACGCGCCGACAATATTTTCATGTTGAGTCTACCGAGCGCTTGGCAACAAAGCTTCCCACAAACTTGCTATTTACTGGAAGAAGAAATTTTAGCATGGCAAAAAACTAACTGGAGCTTGGTTGTTTCCACGCCTAATTAAATCATTTTTTATGTCAAAACTATGACTTAGAAATTTGATTTAGTGGGTATAAATATTGACATGAAATTTAAACGGTATAAACTATTTATATTGTTTTTTAAATTTGACTGTCTAATTTATTTAAAAACAAGCCTAGATCTAATTTTAAAAAAGGAGTTTATTCATGTCTAAAATCTCAACAATACAAACTCAAGAGCTTGGTTTAAAAGCAGCAGCGCCAAAACCTACATCAACAAAACCAGCAACTAAACCTGTTGCAACTAAAGCAGTATCTATCCCTGTTGCTGCAAAACCTCCAAGCAGCACGGCAAAGCCACCAAAAAAGATTATTAAAAAAGATAACAAAGTAGATGACAAAAAACCGAAATCGGACAAAGTTAAAATGGAACGCGATAGCTTTACCATGCCTAAAGATGAATACGCACAAATTGCTTTACTAAAAGCGCGTTTAACTTCAATGGGTCAACCAGCTAAAAAAAGCGAGCTGTTGCGCGCTGGTATAAAACTATTAGCGGCGATGAGTGATAACACTTTAAAAACAACACTTGCTAAAATTCCAGTGATTAAAACAGGCAGGCCGAATAAGAAGGACTAGTTAAAAAATATTGTTATACATTCATCAGAACTTAAGCTTTATTTATAACAAACTTGGTGTTTGCACAGTATATAGTTTATAAAAGTTTAGTTGTGATGAAGTTTCAGAAGTATGACGGCGGAGCCACCATAATGCGCCTTTTTTTACGCTAATTGATTGCATTTTGATAATATCAGCTGTTTTTCTCTCAAACAAATAAGCCAACAACTCACCCAACCATGGCTGATGCCCAACGACTAAGATGTTTTTATGTTGTTGATATTGCAGTAAAGCGTTTAGTACATCCATTAAGCTAGCATTTGGTAAAAATGCGTCGTCTAGTTGGATTTTATAATTCAATACCTCTGCTGTTTGTACCGATCGCACCGCTGGACTGCACAACAAAGTCGTGTTTTTTGGTAGATGCGGTTTCAGCCAGCGTGCCATTCGCTTGGCTTGAATTTTGCCTTTGGCTGTAAGCTGACGTGCGTTGTCTTGCTCGCCCAATTCGAAATCGGCATGCTCTGCTTCCGCATGGCGCCATAAGATGATGTTATCAAAGCTAGGATGAGGAGTGCTCATGACTGCCATTTATTGCGCGGTGTAAGTTTGTATATGCGTTTTTTGCGTGCTGAGTTTTTTACCAAACGTACTTTCTGCAAATAACTGTTTATATTGCCTATCTTCAGCGAGCACCCAAGCATCTTCTGTGTCTTCCAAGTAAGGCAGCAAGCACTCTTGCATCACGCGCGCTTGCATTTGCGCGTCTAAAATAGGCCAGGCAATTTCTACGCGTCGCATCATATTGCGACTCATCCAGTCGGCGCTTGATAACCACATACGCTTACTACTTTTGCTATTTAAGCCATCAATTTCAAAGTAAAAAATACGCGAGTGTTCTAAAAACCGGCCTACAATTGAGCGAATACGAATGCGGCCTTCTACCCCAGGCACATCAATCGGCAAAATACAGGCACCGCGAATAACCAAATCAATGGTGACGCCTTGTTGAGCCGCACTAATCAGGGCTTTAACCAGCACATTATCCGTAAGCGAATTCATTTTTGCTACGATTTTAGCTTTTCCGCCTAGCACACAAGCGCGTTTTGCTGCTGCAATTTGGCGCAACATGGTGGCCTGCAAATTAAAAGGCGCCACTAATAATTGTTGCATACGTGGCAAAGCAATTTGGCTGGTTAAATGCCTGAATACATATTCAATTTCACGCGTAAGGGTTAAATTGCTGGTCATCATGCAAATATCGGTATACAGTTTGGCGGTATTGGCGTTGTAATTGCCAGTTGAAACATGTGCATAACGCTTGATGCGCTTGCCTTCTTGGCGCATCACCGAGAGCATTTTGGCATGCGTTTTTAAGCCAACCATGCCGTACACAATTTGCGCGCCTATTGCTTCTAATGATTCTGCCCAGTTAATATTGGTTTCTTCATCAAAACGCGCCTTAATTTCTACTACAACCAACACTTCTTTACCGCGCCGCACCGCCTCTTGAAGCAAATTGAGCATGCGCGTATCACTGCCTGTTCTATAAATGGTTTGATGAATCGCCAACACTTTTGGATCGTGCACCGCTTCATGCAAAAATTTGATGACCGCATCAAAGCTTTCATAGGGCCTATGAATCAGTATATCGCCCCGCTTCAATTGGGTAAAAAATGATTCGTCATTCTTGAGTTGCTTGGGCCAAACGGGTTTAAAAGGCGAAAACGCCAACTCGGCACCTGTGGCATCTACGCCATGCGCTAAACCAGTTAATTGGATTAAACGCCCTAAATTAACAGGGCCTTGCACAGGGTAAAGTGATGCAGGTGTTAAGTTAAATTCGGTTAATAAAAAATCGGATAAATGCGTTACGCAACTTTGCGACACTTCTAAACGCACAGCCTCACCAAATGGCCGCTGCGCTAACTCTTGGCGCAAGGCTTTTGGTAAGTCACTAATATCATCTTCATCTAACGCCAAATCAGAATGACGGGTTACTCTAAATTGTGAGTAACTTAATATGATTTGTTGCCCAAATAAATCGGGCAAATGCGCTGCAATAATACTTGTTAATGTCACAAATTGTTGCTTAGTATTTCCGTTATTAGGCAACTGAATCACTCTTGGTAAAACACGCGGCACGCGAATAATATTAATGCGTTGTGGGCTATCAGGCTTTTCTGATGCTAGCTCTACAATAAAATGCAGTGCTTTGCTGGCCACTAAGGGAAAGGGATGTGAACGGTCTAGCGCGATTGGTAAAAGTAGCGGCTTTACGTTATCTTCAAAATATCTAGCCACCCATTTTTTTTGCAGCTCTGAACGTTCATACCCAGCGATAATATCCACGCCCGATTGTTTTAAAGCTGGCATTAACTCATGATTAAAAATGGCATATTGGCGATTGATAATCGCGTGCGCTTTTTCTGTAACCGCATTAAAACTGTGTATGGAAACCACACCTTTTTTAAGATTGCGTTGCATGGCATTCAACTGGGCTTCCATACGCACCTCAAAAAACTCATCCAAATTAGAAGCCACAATGCATAAAAACTTTAAGCGTTCTAATAGAGGGTAGTCTTGGCGTTGCGCCAATGACAAAACACGTTCGTTAAAACTTAAAATACTTAAATCACGGTCAAGCAATTTTGGGGCATTCGCTATCATATATAAATATATTATGACATACTCCCAGCTTAATTATGACATTTTTGTGAAATATTGCCACTAGCACTCAATAACTACATTTAAAGGTAATCAAGATTGGTTAACAAATGAATGGCGTGTATTTGAATCGCTTCAACCTCTGATGACTCAAACCTGTCTACATTTTTAGCCATTAGCGCGGTACGCGGGTTACGCGCAAATGTTTCATAATGCTTGATTAAAAAATGCCAATACAAAGTGGTGGTTGGGCATGCTTGTGGCCCTGTTTTAATTTCAGGCTTATATTTGCAACTTCTACAATAATTACTCATACGCTTGATGTAAGCGCCACTGGCCACATAAGGCTTACTGGTAAAACGCCCACCATTGGCATATAAAGCCATGCCTGTCACGTTAGGCAGCTCAACCCACTCTACCGCGTCTACATATACAGCCAAATACCAAGCCCCTACTTCGCGCGGATTTAATTCAGCTAATATACCAAACATTCCGGTCACCATTAAACGCTGAATATGGTGCGCATAGCCATAAGTAAACGTGTCATTCACCGTTTGGCGCATACAGTTCATTTGTGTATCGCCAGTCCAATACCAACTTGGTAAGGAGCGCTGATGATTATAATGATTGCTTTGTGCCATTTGCGGCATATCCAGCCAGTACACTCCGCGGATAAATTCGCGCCACCCTAAAACCTGGCGAATAAATCCTTCAACACTGGCTAAAGGTATATGTATGTTTTGATAAGCCTTTAAAGCGGCTTGTATCACTTCGCGCGGATTCAGTAGCTTTAAGTTAAGCGAAGTTGATAACAATGAATGCCATAAATAGGGGTTTTTAGTTTTTTCTGCTTCAGCCCACATCGCATCTTGATGGTCTCCAAAACCGGCCAACTTATTGGCAATAAAATCATCCAAAAAGTGTAATGCCGCTTCACGCGTTACAGGCCAAATAAAATGCTTTAGTGAGCCTGGATGTTGTGGAAACATCCGTTCAACCAAAACAATTACTTGCTTGGTAATAGCATCAATAATTACCTCCGGCGCAATAGGCACGTTTTGCGGGCCTGTTGCACCAAATGTTTTACGATTTTCTGCATCGTAATTCCAAGCTCCACCTTCTGGCTCTTTACCTTGCATCAGCACATCGTATTTCTGGCGCATTTTGCGGTAGAAAAACTCCATTCTTAACTGCTTACCGCCTGCAGACCAATGTTTAAAATCTGCTTTAGAGCACATAAAATGCGTGTCATCACGAATTACTAATGGCGTTTTCATGTCTTTGCATAGCGCGATTAGATCTTGCTCAAGCCGATATTCGCCAGGCTCACAAACAATTACTTTTTGGGGTTTTAAATCTTGAATGCAAATAGCCCAAGCCGCTTTTAAGCTTGCAAAATCGTGCTCACCAAGCTTTAGGTATATTGGCGAAATGTTGTGGCTTTTAAGTAGCTGTGCAAAATGACGCATGGCAGATAAAAACAACACAATGCGCGCTTTATGACTCCAAACATGAGTAGCTTCACCGCTTACCTCAACCATTAATACAGCATCTTGTGCAGAGTCATAATTTTCTAGTGCAGGGTTATCAAGATTAAGCTGATCACCAAGGATTAGAATTAAATGGCGGGTCATGCTTTTGCTTTACGGCACTTTTCTGAGCAGTACTTCACTTCATCCCAGTTTTTTTCCCAAGCTTTGCGCCATGTAAAATCTCGCCCACAGATTAAGCAGGGCTTGGTGGGCAAAAAACTTTTATTACCTTTGAATGATGAGGTTTTGTTCACAACCAGATGACTACGTTTGTGTCACGAGGTTCAAGAAAAGATACATTAAAGTAATATTTTTTGAATAGCCAGTTGCGCGGCCGTAAATCCAAATGGCGCAGTCACGCAAACGCTTGAGCCGTAACCAGCACAATTTAAACCAGTGATAGCACTAGAATCTACCTCGCAAGCAGACTCCGGCTTAATAGCTTGCTCATCGGAATACACACAATCAATACCAAATTTTGCGGATCTTTTAGTATTAGAAGCTTTCGGAAAAGCATAATCGCGGCGTAATTGATTGCGCACTTTAGATAAAAGCCTATCACCCGTTACAAATGCTAAATCAGCCACTTGCGCGCGCGTGGGGTCTAAACGCCCACCTGCACTGCCCGCCATGATAAGCGGCAGTTGCTTACGTTTACAAAAATCGGCCAAAGCGATTTTGGCCTGCGAATCATCAATGCAATCCACAATCACATCACATTGAAAATTCAACAGCGATTCTAAATTTTCTATCGTAATAAAATCTTCAATTTCAATCACAAAGCAATTTGGATTAATGCTTAAAATGCGTTCATGCATGGCGCTCACTTTGGCTTTGCCAAATGCACCATCCACGGCATGCAATTGACGGTTCACATTACTTTCAGAAATGTTATCCAAATCAATCAAGGTGATCTGACCAATAGCATTACGCGCTAACGCCTCTGCCGTCCAACTACCTACTCCACCTATGCCAATTACAACTATATGTGCCGCTTGGAGCTTTTTTATACCAGCTTCGCCATACAAACGCCTTACACCACCAAAGCGGCGCTCATAATCTGATTTATCCATCATCGTTCTAATATCACAAACGCAGCGGCCAAGTTTTTCTCATCACTGATACTGATGTGAGTTTGCGCGATATTTTTTGTGCATAAAAAAGCTTCTAATTCTTTGGCCAAAACCAGTATAGGCTTACCTAATTCATCATGCGAAACCGCAATATTCTGAAAAGTAGCGGGTGCACGCAAGCCAGTACCTAACGCTTTTGAAAAAGCCTCTTTAGCCGCAAACCGCTTGGCTAAAAAACGTGGCTTAATGTGCGATTGCAGATAGCTGGCGAATTCGCTATCTGCCAAAATGCGCCTAGCAAACTCATCACCAAACTGCTCAATAGAAGCCTCTATGCGGCTGACTTCAACGATATCGGTTCCAATTCCAAAAATCATACACAACTAGGCAGTTGCCGACTCTTTCATTAAAGCCTTCATCTCTCTTACTGCATTATCCCAACCCACAAAGATGGCATGCGCCACAATGGCATGGCCAATATTTAGCTCGTCTAAACCTTCAATTTCAGCAATTTCATGCACATTGTGGTAGTGCAAACCATGGCCTGCATTGACTACCAAGCCCAGCTTTTTAGCATGCGCTACGGCTTGCTTAATGCGCACCAATTCACTGGCTTTTTCTGACTCTGTTTCAGCATCAGAAAACGTGCCTGTATGAAGCTCAATCACAGGTGCGCCCATTTTTTTTACGGCATCAATTTGCGAAATGTCTGGCCCAATAAACAGTGAAACTCGAATATCATGCGCTGCTAATTTTTCACAAGCCGCTTTTACTTTATCAAAATGCATCACCACATCCAGGCCACCTTCAGTAGTTCGCTCTTCGCGACGCTCTGGCACTAGGCACACATCTTGTGGCTTAACTTGGCAGGCAATACCAATCATCTCATCGGTAACCGCTACCTCAAGATTCATCTTGGTTTGTAATAATGGGCGCAAGGCAAAAATATCAGCATCTTGCATATGCCGTCTATCTTCACGCAAATGCAGTGTAATGCTATCAGCACCTGCTTGCTCAGCACGTAACGCTGCCTGCACCACGCTAGGATATTTAGTGCCACGCGCTTGGCGAATCGTTGCGACGTGGTCGATGTTTACACCTAATTTAATCATTTTTTAATTTTTCTATAATGCTTGTAAATCTATTAGAAGTTGTTTTGTATAAAGCGGCTTATCACCCAAATAATGTGCCAACAAGTAGCGCATTAATTGCTTACTTTGATTCTGCGTCTGACTATCAGTGTAGTCATCATTTGCCATATTCAGCAATGTCTTGCCATTTAATTGTACGCCATTTTTAGTCGCATTTATGTCGCATGCTCCATACTCTGCTTCGTAGCGATAGACCTTATCAACAATAATTGTGCCATCATTCTCATCGGTGATTAATGGTACGGCATAACCCATTTCTTGCAATAACTTAAGCTCAAAACGGCGCAAAGTAATCGCCAGACTTTTCCCATCTGTAGGACTTTGACTATCTATTAGGGTTTGTTCTTTAGACAACGTTTTAAGCGTAGAATCGTAGTATTGAAATAAGTTTTCATGGGCATCTTCGCGCGGTAGCAAACGCAGTAGTAACTCGTTCATATAAAAACCGCACATCAAGGCTTCGCCTTTAAGCAGGGTTAAACCTGCGTTCCAATCGAGGCTATGCAGAGTTTTAAGCTCATTTTTGCCAGACCATGCGCCAGATAACATTTGAAACGATTGCAACATGCCACGCATAGCGGAATGAGGCCTGCGTGCGCCTTTGGCGACAACGGCTAATCGGCCAAACCGTTGACTAAACAACTCCACCACCAAACTGGTTTCTTTAAATGGATAGGTATGCAACACGTATACAGGCTGATTGTCGTGCTTATGAAGATTGACAGAAATATCCAAAATTAATACTCTAATTAGCTTATGCTTTGCAACACTTCGTGTTCAGCTTTTTGTATCAGCAAAGGTACTAACATTTTGGATACACCCGGTGTTTCTGCGTCGGAAAAAAGTATCATGGCGAAAAGTGCGTCAGCTTCGGCATCAACTGGGGTAAATTTACCAAAGCCGTATCTGGAATTTTTAATCAATTGCCATGCACCTTTAGGTTCGGCGTATTCAGGCTTATCGAAATGCTGCTTAATCTCTTCGCTAGAGATACTTTTTAAGGGATAATCGCCGTTGTGGGCCAAAATAACCCAGCCCATATCATCCTCTTTACTGCTATTTTTAAGCTGATATAAATACCAGTCGCCGTCTTGGCCAGAATCGGCTTCATACACTAAATTGAACACATTATTAATGCTGCCCGTTTTACGGTTAATCGTGTAATAAATACCCGCATCGTCTAATGTAATCGGTTTACCGTAAATTGGCGGATTGAAAATATTGTGTTCAGACATTTACTAATCCTAAGTTAAACTTTAGCAATAAATTAAAGCATAAGCCTAAATTAAAATAATCCCATCTCACAAAGTGAATCTAACAGAACAAAGTTAGTAAAACCATTAAATAAAATTAGCGATTTAGTAGCCTAGGCTTTTTAATGCTCTTTCGTCATCTGCCCAACCGCCTTTTACTTTGACCCAAGTTTCTAAGTACACTTTGCTACCAAATAGCTTTTCCATATCTTGACGCGCCTCGGTGGATATTTGTTTCATTTTTTCACCATTTTTACCAATGAGCATTGGTTTTTGACTGTCTTTATCCACGATAATGGCGGCAAAAATGCGGCGCAAACATTTAACTGTTTCAAATTTCTCTATTTCCACTGTCACGGCATATGGTATTTCATCGCCTAATAACCGGAATATTTTTTCCCGTATCAGTTCTGCTGCTAAAAAACGCTCATTTTTATCCGTGAGTTCATCTTCGCCGTAAATTGCCGCTTGCTCAGGCAAGTATTGGCGTGTAGTTTCAAGCAACTCGTCTAAATTAAGGCTTTTTTTCGCACTCACAGGGATAATACCCACAAACGGATGCAGTAAGTCGAAATCCTGAATCAAAGGCAGTAAATTATTTTTATCACCCATCAAATCGGCTTTATTCACTACTAACAACACTGGCTTATCGGTTGGCAATAAGCTTAGCACTTTTGTATCCGCCTCGCCCAGCTTCATCGGCTCTATCACAAATAGCACCACATCGACTTCGGTCAAAACTTGCGTCACCGTTTTATTTAAGCCTTTATTTAACGCGTTTAAATGCTTTTGCTGAAAACCAGGCGTATCTACAAATAAAAATTGCGTGTCATCTGTGGTATGAATACCTAACAAACGATGACGTGTGGTTTGTGCTTTGCGCGAGGTGATTGCTAACTTCATACCTAAAATATGGTTTAGCAAAGTCGATTTGCCAACATTAGGGCGGCCTACAATGGCAACCGTACCGCAGCGAAATGGCCGACTATCTGACTTTGAATCTTGTCTCATGTATCCGTTTCTATTTTGTATAACGCAAAAGTGCTATTGATTAATTCTTTCTAATACCAATTGCGCCGCACGCTGCTCAGCAATGCGGCGACTTGTACCATCACCAATTGTTGAAATACTTAAGGCTTTAATCTCACAGGCTACTTTAAAGGTTTGCGCATGCGCTTCGCCTTCAATTAGCACCACATTGTAGTCGGGCAAATCCATTTTTTTACTTTGTAAATATTCTTGTAGCTGCGATTTAGCGTCTTTACCGATAATTTTTGGATCGATATCTTTCAGCTTATCTTGAAATAGTTTTAATACTAAGGTTTCAGCCGCTTTATAACCACCATCGATATAAACTGCACCAACAATAGCCTCTAGCGCATCAGCCAAAATAGAAGGACGGCGCCAGCCAGCACTTTTTAATTCACCCTCACCCAATTTGAGTGATTCGCCTACATTTAGATTCTGAGCAATTTCGCACAAGGTGGACTCTTTAACTAACTGGGCACGCAAACGGCTCAAGTCACCTTCTGGTAACTTATTAAAACGATTATAAAGTTGGTTAGCAATAATAAAGTTAAGCGCACCATCGCCTAAAAACTCTAGACGCTCATTATTGTTAGCCGAAAAACTACGGTGAGTGAGAGCCTGTGCCAGCAGACCTAAGTTTTTAAAGGAATACCCAAGACGACCAGCAATAGGTTCTTTTGAAGGACTAACTGGCGTCATGCTCAGTTGCAAACCTGCATTTTATTTAACTGAAGAGGCATTAAAATCCAGCAATACGCTAGCATTAGCCATAATAGGCACAATCACTTGATAGTCCACAGAAACAACACCATCGTTAACAATCAAGTCTGAACCTTTAACAACCGAAATATTATCTATGCTAGCGGAGTTGTTAAACTGAGCTGCAATCGCTTTTTTATCGGTTAAATCGACTGAATTTGCTACTTTTTTAACCGCATTTTTAATATTAATATACTCTAAATAAGCTGGGCCAACTTTCAAACCAATTAAGCCTAAAAATACGATTGCAGCAATCACAATCAGCATACCGATAAATGATCCACCTTTTTGATTAGTAATTTTATTTGAATGGCGCACATTAATTTCCTGGGAAGAATGATTAAAAGTGATGAAATAATAGTTATTGAATCTTGGTACCAATTCTGCCAAATTGATCAAAATTAAACCAGATAAAAAACGCTCTCCCCACTAAGTTATGCTCTGGCACAAAGCCCCAAACTCGGCTATCGGCACTATTATCGCGGTTATCACCCATAGCAAAATAGTGTCCAGTTGGAACCGTTATGGTTTCACCATTTTGCAACTGTTCTCCTAATGAACCAGAAGGATATTGATTCGGAACATCATGCACTAAAATATCATGATTGACATCTACTAACTGCTCAGAGGATTGCAGTGCTTTCATACTGTTTTCTTGATCGCTACCGTCAATATCTTTAAAAGACATCTTATAGTTATAATCACTTATAAACGTTACTTGTAACTTTTTACCGTTTACAATCAATTGTTTATCTTGGTACTGAATGGTATCGCCTGGTACACCAACAACTCGTTTAATGTAATCAATGGTTGGTTCAGGTGGGTAATGAAACACAAACACATCACCACGTTTGGGCTTATTCATCTCTAAAAACGTATTATTTAACACTGGCACGCGCAAGCCGTAGGTAAACTTATTAACCAAAATGTAATCGCCCGCTAGCAAAGTTGGCATCATAGAGCCTGATGGAATTTTAAATGGCTCTACCAAGAATGAGCGCAATACAAACACCAGCAAAATTACCGGGAAAAAACTTTTACTATATTCCACATACCAAGGCTCTGCCTGATTGCCGCGGTTTTCGCGTAACACCCAAATATCCAAAAGCCAGACCAAGCCAGTGACTACCAAAATTGCAATCATAAATAGAGCAAAATACATGCGTTAAATCCTTTTTAATTTCTTTTATTAAAATTATTGTACTTAATAAATTTTTCTTGCCTCTAGTTACTTATCTTCGACTCGTAATATCGCCAAGAATGCTTCTTGCGGAATCTCCACACTACCTACTTGTTTCATGCGTTTTTTGCCCTCTTTTTGCTTATCTAGCAACTTACGCTTACGCGATACATCGCCGCCATAACACTTAGCAATCACATTTTTACGCATGGCTTTTACAGTTTCGCGCGCAATAATAGTAGCACCGATTGATGCTTGAATTGCCACATCAAACATTTGGCGCGGAATCAACTCGCGCATCTTTTCTGCCACTTGACCGCCGCGGTATCGGCTATTGGCACGATGTACAATCAAGCTGAGCGCGTCCACACGTTCGCCGTTAACCATAATGTCTAACTTAACTAAATCCGCTGCACGGAACTCTAAAAACTCGTAATCCATTGAAGCATAGCCACGCGATACTGATTTTAATTTATCAAAAAAATCTAACACCACTTCATTAAGCGGCATTTCATAACTCAGCATCACTTGCCTACCCATGTATTGCATATTTTTCTGAATACCGCGCTTGCCGTTACAAAGCGTCATCACTGGACCTACATAATCTTGCGGCATCAGTAAATTGACATTAATCACAGGCTCACGAATTTCTTCAATTCTCGACATATCGGGCAAACGTGAAGGGTTCTCTATTTGCTGCACTGTGCCATCTTTTAGCATTAGTTCGTACACCACGGTTGGTGCAGTGGTAATCAAATCCATATCGTATTCGCGCTCTAATCGCTCTTGTACGATTTCCATATGTAGCAAACCTAAAAAGCCGCATCTAAAGCCAAAACCTAAAGCCGTTGAGTTTTCGGGTTCAAATAGAAGAGAGGCATCATTTAAACTCAATTTTTCAAGCGCGGTTCTTAAGGCTTCAAATTGATTCGATTCTACTGGGTACAAACCGGCAAATACTTGCGGCTTTACCTCTTTAAAACCAGCCAAAGGCTCTGCGGCGGGCCTTGTTGCCAAGGTAACGGTATCACCAACTTTCGCACTGGCAAGCTCTTTAATGCCAGCAATAATAAAGCCTACCTCACCAGCCGACAATGCTGTTTTTTGCAAAGATTTTGGAGTAAATACACCGACTTGTTCACATAAAAATTCTGTTCGGGTTGCCATTAAACGAATCTTATCTTTTGGCTTTAAGAGGCCATCAATCACGCGCACTAGCATTACCACGCCAACATAGTTATCAAACCATGCATCAATTACCAAGGCTTTTAGCGGCTTGGTGGCATCACCCACAGGCGGTGGCACTTTCTTAATGACCGCCTCAAGCACATCACGAACGCCTAAACCTGTTTTGGCTGAACACAACACTGCATCACTAGCATCGACGCCAATCACATCTTCAATTTCTTGCTTGACGCGCTCTGGATCGGCAGATGGCAAATCAATTTTATTTAAAACGGCGGTTACTTCTACACCTAAATCCAAAGCGGTATAGCAATTGGCAACGCTTTGCGCTTCAACTCCTTGGCTGGCATCTACCACCAACAAAGCGCCTTCACATGCGGAAAGTGAGCGTGAAACTTCATAGCTAAAATCCACATGACCAGGCGTATCAATTAAATTTAATTGATAAATCTCGCCATCATCGGCTTTGTATTGCAAGGCTGCGGTTTGCGCTTTAATGGTAATGCCGCGCTCGCGCTCAATATCCATGCTATCCAGCACTTGTGCTTCCATTTCGCGATCAGCCAAGCCGCCGCACAGATGAATAATACGGTCTGCCAGAGTAGATTTGCCGTGATCGATATGGGCAATAATAGAGAAATTACGGATGTTTTTCATGTTAACTTTTTAGACTTTACAAATAAATAAAGCGCATTAAGCGCTTTTTTCAATAACTGTGATTTTACAACAAATCATTGATTAACTTGTAATTAATTAAACAAAGTCATTCAAATTTCAACAAAAAAGCCCGCTTTACGCGGGCTTTAATTTAAAGCAATTATATTACTTAGTCACTTTTATTGGTACGTATAAAGTATTTTCGCCGCGCAACACTAAAACGGCTACTGTTTTACCTGCAGCCACGGCGTTAATTTGCTTATTAAATTGCTCCACGCTTTGGCTTTCTGAGTTGTTTAATCCTAAAATCACATCGCCACGTCGAATACCCGCTTGCGCTGCCGCTCCTATGCTGTCTACAACCAATAAGCCATTTTTGCCGTTCAGCTTTTTCTTTTGCTGTGGTGTTAGCTCTTTTAGCGTCAAGCCAATTTTGTTGGCTTCAGCTTTAGTTGGTGACTTGCTTGGCCCAGCTGCTTCACTGGGATCTGTTGGCATTTCACCTATCCCTATGCTTAAATTTTTAACGGCGCCTTTACGTAAAATCTCAACTGCAGCCATTTTGCCTGGTTTACTAGCGCCCACTACACGCGGCAAATCGCTTGATGAAATAATCGGCTTATTATCAAATTTGGTAATAACATCACCTGCTTCTAAGCCACCTTTATCTGCTGGGCCATTTTTTTCAACGCCTGCAATCAATGCGCCGTTGGTATTTTTCATACCAAATGAATCGGCCAATTCTTTAGTTAACTCTTGAATGGCAACACCCAACCAACCGCGCGTGATTTTGCCATTGGCTTTTAGTTGATTTGATATATCAATGGCCACATCGATTGGAATAGAAAATGACAAGCCAACAGAGCCGCCGCTACGGCTGTAGATTTGCGAATTAATACCAACTACCTCGCCCGCTAAGTTAAACAGTGGGCCACCAGAGTTACCCGGGTTAATCGCTACGTCGGTTTGAATAAACGGCACAAAATTCTCTTGCGGCAAAGCACGGCCCTTTGCACTTACAATACCTGCTGTCATTGTGTTTTCTAGGCCAAATGGCGAGCCAATAGCAGCAACCCACTGACCCACTTTTAATGCGTTAGGGTCGCCAATAGTTACTTTTGGTAAATTAGTCGCTTCAATTTTAATCAATGCCACATCGGTACGTTTATCGTAACCGATAGTTTTGGCTTTAAATTCGCGTTTATCGGATAATTTAACCAGCACTTCATCTGCTTCACTCACAACATGCGCATTAGTTAAAATATAGCCATCGCTACTAATAATAAAGCCTGAACCTAACGAGGACGATTTAAACTCTTGTCCGCCTTGGCCTTGACCACCCGGTAAGCCTGGCATTCCAGGAATACCAAATCGCTTAAAGAACTCTTGTAAATTTTCATCATCTGGCATACCTGGAAACGGCATAGCGCCATTGCCACCACCCTGCGCTACTTGAGTAACGCTGATATTGACTACTTCTGCACCATGCTTTTCAGCTAACTCTGTAAAGTCTGGTAAATCTTTAGCAATTGCAGCTTGATTGAACGCATTAAATACAAATGCAAAACTTAATAGTGTTGTAGAAATCCATTTTTTTAACATCTAATTTCCTCAAATAACTGAAAATATATACGGTAAATTTTTTGATCTGTCACTTTTAAAACAAATAACTCAAAACAATAAACTAGCAAATAATTATGAAAATTTTATTTCCGTATCTTGCGTTGCTAATCTCAAAATAACAGGCTGTTGCTCTAAAAAATAACGACTAGCAGTTGTGTGCCCTTTAACCCATACAAAGCCAAGCATTAGGCCGATTAAGGCGCCAAGTATAGAGCCTGCGTTATTATGCATGAGCTCATTCATCAATATGGCGCCAATCATCATGGTTACAAGTGGCGCTATATAAAGTAATAACGCACTTTTAAGCAAGGCGCGTTCATTTATACCAACTACAACGCTATCACCCACTTTTGCCTTGATAGGATTTTGTGCTTTAAACGCAGTTGATTGATGCGCAAATAGCTTGCCCCAGATTGAATTGCCGCAACCACGTGTTTTACCACACAAACCACAAGCTGTTCTGCGCTCAATTTCAAGTACTGCTATGGAATCGCTAAGTTTATGACTGTTGGGGCTAATCGAGAGGACAATGGCGTGTTCTTCTAACATGCTAAAACTCGAAAATTTGAATAAATTAAAAACTATCGCGCAGAAGCTGTTTGCTTTTTGAAACTAACCGCTTTGGCTATTTGTTGAACGGTTGCTAATGGTACTTCACCAACAACCATAACTTGGTAACCTTCCACCATGTTGGCACAAATATGTGTAGATCCAATAAGGTGGTGACCCACTTTAGGGCGCTTACCTTTTACTATTGGCTCAATAAATAGCGATACAGAAGCAATACCATCAGAAAATATCATCTGGTTAACTGGTGTTGTTTTACCGTTAGTCATATATTCAATATGATCAACTTTAATATAGCCGGGCGGCAACTCTGCCACAATCCAATTGGTATGCACACGGTTAAGTAATGCAACATCTTCCATTTCGTACTTTTTACTTAAATCAATGGATGGCTGAAACCAATTCAAATCATGCGAATTTAGCATGCTTAACTCTTGAAAAGTAATCTGCTCTAAGGTTTCGTTTTTTTCATTTTGTAGTGTCATTTTGACCAGCAAACCAAACTCAGTATCTGTCCAAATTTTATAGCTGTAGCGATATGCGTCTTTGGGAATCAACTCAATAATTTGCGCTTGACGCCCAGCAACATAATCCAACACATTAATACGTGCCGTATAACTCATTTTTAATGATTGTAAATTAACAGGCAGCATGGCCGGGAACAGATTTTGTCCATGGCGTTTTTCAATGATGACTTTATCGTTTTTCGGATTAAAAATAACGATGTCACTGCCTTGGCTGAATACTTCACGCGGCTGCTTGGACTTCGGCTTACCTGCAACAGATTGATTATCTAGAATCATATTGCGCGTTAATTCTTGTCCGGCAGTATTCATGTGCGTAATTTGTACTGAGCGTACTTGGTTGCCATTTTGGTATACAAAAATGCCTTGATAATTAAGCTCGCGGGCTGCAAAAGCCGCTTTCTGCAAGGCTAACCAAGCATCTTGATTAGCTAAACTGGTCTGACTAAAACCAGCCAAACCAAATGCGGTTATCAATATCGCTGATAAAGATTTAAACATTACTGCTATTGCCCTGCGCCAGATAGACTCACATTTTGAATATAGTAAGCGGCACCATTAGGTGCGGCGGCATGATGTGCTTCTAAGTACTCAAGCGGCATGCTTTGTGCAATTTCGATTGGTGCAGAACTCTCTGAACTGGTTAATTGCTGTTGTAAAACCATTACAGCTACAAACATTACAGCAGCAACTGACGCCGCAACAGACCAAAATTGGTTAATTTTAAAGAAACTTGTTCTAGCAAGTTTTTGCTCTACAGATGGCGCCGGGGCTAACACAGTTGGCTCATCACCCAATGCGCTCATCACGCGCGCGCTAAAGTTTTGGCTTAATACCATTTCGTTACGCATTACATCACCTATTAACTGGTAATGCTGCCAACATTTTTGCAGCTCACCGCCTGATTTAACTGACCTAATCAGATGCTCGGCGTTTTCAACATCAAACTCGCCATCGATTAATGCAGATAATTGATCTTTCATTTTTTGCCTCTAAATCTAAAGTAGATTTAATACTAATTCAAATTGGTTGAACAGCAAGGGCCGCTCATTTAAACTAGTGATTATTAATTTATGCCCTGCTTAATTTAAATCCAGTTTACCAACGCTTACCATCTGGTGTGTCTAAAAGCGGGCGTAATTTCAATGCAATTGTTTCGCGGGCTCTAAATATACGTGAGCGCACTGTGCCAATTGGGCACTGCATTAAGGTGGCGATTTCTTCATAACTTAAACCTTCTAATTCGCGCAAAGTAATCGCTGTACGTAACTCTTCTGGCAAACTGGCAACGGTGTCATTCACCGTTTGCGCAATTTCCTTTGTCATCATTGCGGTCTCAGGCGTTTCCATGGTGCGCATTTCATTGCCATCTTCAAAGTTTTCAACGTCTTCAATTTCAACATCTTGCATTACTTGAGGCCTGCGGCCCATTGATACTAAATAGTTTTTAGCCGTATTGATGCCAATTCGATATAACCAAGTATAAAACGCGCTGTCGCCTCTAAAGTTGTGCAAAGCTCGATACGCTTTAATAAAAGATTCTTGTACCACGTCCTCTACCTCTGCTTGATCACGAATCATGCGCGACAACAAACGACCTAGTTTGCGATGGTACTTTTCCACCAACATACCAAATGCTTTTTTATCACCCGCCTGTGCACGCTCTACCAACACCTGATCAAGTTCGCGTGTTCCTGCAACTGCTGTGCTAATTGGCTTATCGGCCATTAATAGACCACTCCCATTTTGATTCGTTTTGTAACCCGCATTATACGCATGCGTTGTTGGTTCTACGAAACTAGAACGGGATAGCGCTTCAATTTTACTCGTTTGTAACATTTGCATCCTCCGGAATAACGCGTAGCCTAGTATGTTAATAATTGAGATTTTAAATTACTAGCTTATGGTGAAAGACAAAGATAAACTCTTAATAGTTCATTCCTTTATAGAGTTTATGCCACAACAATTTGATGTACTTATTATAGGTAGTGGTTTGGCTGGCCTTACCATGGCTTTGCAAGTAGCCGATAGCAAACTCGTGTGCTTGGTGAGTAAGCGTGAAATATCAGATAGCGCCAGCAGTTGGGCGCAAGGCGGAATTGCGGCAGTGCTAAATAGCGATGATACAGTTGAGGAACATATTCAAGATACGTTAATCGCAGGTGCTGGCTTATGCGATATAGAAGTGGCGAGCATGGTGGCAACCAAAGGCTTTGAAGCGATTGAATGGTTAATTAATCAGGGCGTTGAATTTACGCGTGAAGCCGACAACAGTAGTTTTCATCTAACGCGCGAAGGTGGCCATAGCCACAGGCGAGTGGTGCATGTGGCCGATGCAACCGGGCAAGCCGTACAAAAAACGTTAGCGCAAAAAGTACGGGAACACGTCAATATCACCATCCTAGAAAATCATATTGCGGTTGATTTGGTAACTGCAAAAAAATTAGACAAAAATACTGTTAACGACCAATGCTTGGGCGCGTATATTTTAGATAACAGTAATGGCCGCGTAATGACGATTGCCGCCGCGCAAACCGTCTTAGCAACAGGCGGTGCGGGTAAAGTGTATTTGTATACAACCAACCCAGATGTGAGTACAGGTGATGGCATTGCCATGGCTTGGCGCGCAGGTTGCCGCGTGGCGAATATGGAATTTATTCAGTTTCATCCTACCTGCCTTTTCCATCCGCATGCTAAATCATTCTTGATTAGTGAGGTAGTGCGTGGAGAAGGTGGTTTGTTAAAATTGCCTGATGGCACGCGTTTTATGCCAGAGCATGACGAACGCGCAGAGCTGGCGCCACGCGATGTAGTAGCACGCGCCATCGACTTTGAAATGAAAAAACGCGGTTTAGATTGCGTATATCTGGATATTACGCACAAGCCTGCGGCCTTTATTGAAGAGCACTTTCCAAACATTTATGCGCGTTGCTTAGAGTTAGGCATCGATATTACCAAACAGCCCATCCCAGTTGTGCCAGCAGCCCATTATAGCTGCGGCGGCGTGATGACAGACTCTACTGGCTCTACTGATATTGCATGCTTATACGCGATTGGCGAAACGGCTTGTACTGGTTTACATGGTGCGAACCGATTAGCTAGCAACTCGTTATTAGAATGTTTGGTATTTGGCCAAGCTGCGGCTAATGCCATATTGAGTGCGCCGTATCAAGATTTTCACCTATTACCGTATTGGGATGAAAGCCGCGTGACCGACGCCGATGAAGAAGTGCTCATTACGCACACTTGGAACGAGTTGCGGCGTTTTATGTGGAATTATGTGGGTATTGTGCGCACCAATAAACGCTTGAGCCGCGCATTACATCGCATTCATATGTTGCGCGATGAGGTAAACGAGTTTTATAGTAATTTTAAAGTGACTAACGATTTAATAGAGTTGCGCAATTTATTACAGGTGGCCGAGTTAATCGTGGTTAGCGCAATTGAGCGCCACGAAAGCCGAGGCCTGCATTATAGTAAAGATTACCCTGAACTACTGGATGAGGCGATTCCAAGCGTTTTAAGCCCAAATAATTATTCTAGCCTGCTAGATAACCAGTACTAGATATATCAATACTCGTAGCTAGTGCATTGCGACTTATTGTTTTAAAAGTTGTATTTTTATTGGTATTAATTAGCCGAACCACATGCGCTTACGCTAAAGAATTAAGCCCTAAAATCAGTTATTTTTACGATGGCGATACAGTCAAAATTCAAGATGTATTAATTAAATACAAGCTACGCTTAACCGATATTGATTCACCTTGGCGTAATCCAACTTATGGCAAAATGGCACGTCGAGCGTTGACTAAACTATGTAAGTAAAAATGCCAATTTAAAAGTCTATTTATTTGGCCTTGATAAGAACCAGCGAAGTTTAGGCAAACTAAATTGTAATAATCAAGATTCAAGCGTGTTTATGATTAATAACGGCCACGCTTGATCTAAGAAACGTTACTCAATATACGCTAGACCTTGCTGAACGGAGCGCTAGAACCAATAAACTTGGCCTATGGAAGAGCAAAAATTCAATACCGCCATGGCAATTGCGACAGCATCACTCGCACCACTAACTTTAATTAATCAAACATTTAAAGCCTATTTAGATTAAAATATTCACATTTAAAATTTAGGAATTAAAATGCAAGTTGCGATGAATACCGTTGTCACCATGACATATGAACTTAAAAACTCTGATGGAGAAATATTAGAATCAAGTGCAGACCCAGTTGCATACCTGCATGGCGGTTATGACAACATATTCCCAAAAGTAGAAGAAGAAATGCATGGCAAAAGCGTGGGCGATGTCGTTGAGGTAAATTTAGAACCCGTTGATGGCTTTGGCGATTACGATGAAGAATTAGTTCAAATTGAACCAGCTAGCGCTTTTCCAGCGACCGAGTTAAAAGTAGGTATGCAATTTGAAGGTGAAGATGACACGGGTGAAGTGATTTTATACACCGTAACCGAAATCGCGGATGGTAAAGTAGTCGTTGACGGCAATCATCCTTGGGCAGGTGAGCGTTTAGTGTTTAAAGCCACCATTACCGATGTACGTAAAGCTAACAAGGAAGAAGTAACCCATCAACACGTTCATGGCGCTGGCGGCCATCACCACTAAAGTAATTTTGTAATTTAAGGCAGCAACAACAAAACGCCTATCAATAAGCGCAATTCCTATTGATAGGCGTTTTACTTCCTAATTAACAATTGCTTACCTAAAAAGCCCTTACGGTTCAAAGTCTCAGTCTAGCTTAGATGCTTAAATAAGAGCTCTACTTTAGGGCATATTCATTTTTAAGCGTTTTTCTATCGGCTTTATAATGCTATTTTGCTTTACTAACTCACATCCATAAAATAATCAGCAAAAAGCCTAAATCCAACACACTCAAAATGAATTTTCAATTTTGTAGTTTGTTTCAGGCAGCAACCAAAGTAGACTTAGCAAACAGTAGTTGTAATTAAATCAACAATATATGCATTAAAACATCGGATGCACCATCTATACAATTTTCGGATGAAAGCTATTCTTGGAACCCAGCTAGTTTAAGTTTGACTAAGATAGATAATAAATATAAACAGTTTGAATACGATGAGGTTGCCGCAGGTAAAACTTATATATAGTTTTGGGACGGCTTAGAAACCACTGCGTTAAAAGATTTTGTCGATGAGCATTTTGGTGTTCAAGATTCCGCTCTATTTCGTTATTTTATCTTGCTAATTACTATTTTAATGGTGGCATTAAGCTTTATAATTAAGCCGAAATTGATGCAATATCTGTATCCGGATTAATTAATCTACAGCAAATTTTTCATTGCATACATCCACTCTAAGGCCATTTTAGGCGTTAAATCGTCTAGCTGAATATGTTGTAAAGCCTCTATCACGGGATGTGTTGGCGATGGCTCTGGTTCAGAGTTATATGTAAACATATCGGGTTGCTGCGCATTTTTCGCCATTTGGTTGCTCTCTAATTGCTTTAATTTTCGTTTGGCAGTAGCAATCACCGCTTTCGGAATACCTGCCAGTTGCGCCACTTGTATGCCGTAACTCATATGAGCGGCACCATCTTCTACTTTGTGCATTAACACAATATTCTTATTATCTCCTTGGCCATGCTCTACTGCATCTAAGTGTACATTGGCGGCTTGTTTAGCTTCATCAACTATCCGCGTTAATTCAAAATAATGTGTAGCAAATAAGGTATAACTTTTATTCTTTTCTAATAACTGTTTAGCCACAGCCCAAGCCAAACTCAAGCCATCAAAAGTGCTGGTACCGCGGCCAATTTCATCAAGCAATACTAAACTTTTATCGGTAGCATTATGCAAAATATTTGCGGTTTCGGTCATTTCCACCATAAAGGTTGATTGTCCTCCAGCCAAATCGTCAGAAGCGCCTATTCGCGTGAAGATACGATCAATTTCTCCAATTTTAGCAACATTCGCTGGCACGAAGCAGCCACAATGTGCCAGTAGCACGATTAAAGCTGTTTGTCGCATAAAGGTAGACTTACCACCCATATTCGGACCTGTAATAAGCAATAATTGCCGATAAGGATTAAGTAAAATATCATTTGCAATAAAGGCTTGGCCATTTCTTGACACAGAAATGCTTTCTACGACTGGATGACGTCCAGCAATAATCTCGATACCTGCTACTTGTGTAAATTGTGGCTGCACATAATTCAGGCTTTCTGCACGCTCTGCAAAACAACACAAAACATCTAGGCTTGCTACCGCGCCGCTATTGGTTTGCAAAGCCACTATAAATGGAATCAGTTGATCAAGCACTTGTTCATACAGCATTTTTTCGCGCGCCAACGCGCGGTCGTTTGCACTAAGCACTTTATCTTCAAACGCTTTTAATTCAGGCGTAATAAAACGCTCTGCATTTTTTAACGTTTGGCGACGGCGATATTCTGCTGGTGCGTTTTCGGCCTGTGCGCGGCTGATTTCAATATAAAAACCATGTACGCTGTTGTATTCTACTTTCAGGTTTTGCAAGCCAGTACGGGCTTTTTCAGCAGCTTCAAATTGCAATAAAAAGTCGCCATGATTGGTTTGAAGGCTTCGTAATTCGTCTAATTCCGCATCAAAGCCATTTGCAATCACGCCGCCCTCACGCAATAAAGATGAAGGCTCTGGCTGAATCGCTTTGCTCAATAAATCAACAACCGCCAACGGAGCTTGCAAATTAGCGGCTAGTGTTTCTAGCAAAATAGCTTTATCAGAAACTAATTGGCTTTTTAATAAAGGCAATTGCAATAAACTTGCCGCCAAACCTGATAAATCGCGCGGCCTAGCTGTTTTTAAGGCAATTCGTGTAGTGATGCGCTCAATATCACCAATCGCTTTTAGGGTGCTTTGTAAATGCTGATACTGCGAAGCCATTAGCAATTCAGCTACTGCATCATGGCGCTTAATAATTAAGTTTCTATCACGCAACGGGTGGTGCAGCCAAATGCGCAACAAACGTGCACCCATGGCTGTTTGCGTAGTATTTAAGAGTGAATATAGCGTAGGCGACACCTCACCGCGCAAGGTCATATCAATTTCTAAATTACGCCGCGTTGCGGCATCTAGCTGAATAGTTTCAGAAGTAGATGCCACACTAATGGTATGAATATGCGGCAGCACGGCGCGCTGTGTATGCTTAACGTAATCCAATAAGGCACCTGCAGCGGCAATAGCTGGTTTTAGATCGGCACATCCAAAACCATTTAAATCACGCGTATTCAATTGCTTGGTTAGGCTGGCGATTGCACTATCTAAATCAAATTGCCAACTGCTCAGCCGTTTTTTGGGCGCTTTGTGCTGATTAATAATGGCTATTTGCGCGGCATGCTGTTGATTTTCCTCGCACACAATTTCGGCTGGATTGATACGCGCAAGCTCTTGTGATAGCTGGCTCATTGCAATTTCGCTTAAGATAAATTCACCAGAAGCCAAATTCAATTGGGCCAATCCAATTAATCCATCGCCGAGACAAATACTCAACAACACATTGTCGCGTGTTTCATCCAGCAAAGCGGTATCGGTTAAAGTGCCTGGCGTTAAAATACGTGTAACAGCACGCTCAACAGGGCCTTTAATAGATGCAGGATCGCCAATCTGTTCACAAATTGCCACCGCCTCACCCATTTTGGCAAGCTTGGCTAAATATTGCTCTGCCGCATGGTAAGGCACACCTGCCATTTTAATAGGCTCACCATTGCTGGTACCGCGTCTGGTCAGGGTAATGCCAAGCAAGCGTGATGCTTTTTCGGCATCTTCAAAAAACAGTTCATAAAAATCACCCATGCGATAAAACAGCAGCATATCGGGATGCTGAGATTTCAAACCCAAATACTGGCGCATCATTGGCGTGTAACTATTTGCTGCCTTATCTTTAGTGATATCAGTCAATGCGCGCTCTATATATAGTGATTATAAATACTGGGCTAATTAGTTATATTAACAGCGCCATTACCATTTTTAACATTGACCATCAATTGACTTAAAAAGATGTACAAATTTTCATCGTTCATTGTAAAAATTTCGGCACTTTTCTGAAAAATTGACGCCGATTTTATTAAAATATACAATAAAAACATATATTTAATTAACTAACTCATCTGGCAGATATCGTGCCACTAAATTAATTGCCAGCTTCATAATTTTAAAGGATGAAATTAAAATAAATATTCAAAACTTATATCCTATTTATGCCGAATTTTGGTGCAATTCAGAAGAGTGATGGCAGGCTGTTTGATGGCCACAGTGAAGTATAAAAATGTGAATCAACAAAGCCATAATTCAGGCTAAACAAAATAGTTTCTGTCAGCGGTGCCAAGTGCAATTGGGCAAATAAAATTTTAATCATGCTCATAGTAGCAATAATGATGCCAGCATCCACTGCCGAGCGCATTAATTCAAAGTACTCACGGCGATTAAATGGATTACACGTTGCGGATTTTTTAAGTCTGCAAAACATTTGTCAAACACGCTTGCTAACATTTAGCTTACCAATATGGTTCTAAGCGAATTTGGTTTTTTGTGCGTTTGTTAAATGCGGGCTTAGCACTTGTAACATCTGAGAGAAAACTTTTGGGTTAGCCGCCACAATATTACCCGTAGTAAGCCAGCTTTCGTTACCTTCAAAATCACCCACAATACCCCCCGCTTCTTGCACCAACAAGCCACCTGCGGCGATATCCCAGCTAGACAAATTCATCTCAAAAAAGCCATCTGTATATCCAGCTGCTACATAAGCCAAATCTAGTGCAGCAGAGCCTGGGCGGCGAATACCGCTGGTGCTTTTAATCATTTCTTTGAGCATATCCAAATAAGTATCTAAATGCGTAAAATCTTTAAATGGAAAGCCAGTAGCAATCAGTGAGGCTTGTAACTTACTTCGATTAGCCACGCGAATACGCTTATCGTTTAAAAACGCGCCGCGACCTTTAGTGGCAGTAAACAAATCGTTTTTTACTGGGTCATAAATCACCGCTTGTGTCAGCACGCCTTTTTGTTGCAGCGCGATTGAAACACAATAAATCGGAAAGTTATGCAGGAAATTAGTGGTCCCATCTAGCGGGTCAATAATCCAAATATTTTCAGATTCTTGGTTGGTATTACCACTCTCTTCACCCAAAAAACCATGATCTGGGTAGGCGTATCTTAAGGTATCAATAATCGCTTGCTCAGCTGAGCGATCAACCTCACTCACAAAATCGTTAAAGTCTTTGCTTTGAAAGGTTAGTGCGCCTACATCATTGGAAGCTTTGTTAATAATACGGCCCGCTTCACGCGCGGCTTTTACTGCGTTAATAAGCATTGGATGCATGTTTGTGGTCTTTACTTTAAGTCAAAAATCGGTACCTGCGAAGGCAAATCGCAGCGTTGCAAAATTGAATAATACTTCGCCGTACTAATTGAAATGTCAGCAGTATTACTCAACTTTACGCCTTACGCTTTATCCACCAAAAAGACCAATTTTAGCCATGTGTGTATTGAAAATTGTGATGAAAATCAGCGAAAAACAATTTTAAAGAACTGTTAAAATGCTATTTTAACGTTTATGGCTTTAGTCACAAAGTTAAATCTACTTTTAATTGAAATTCAAATTTCTAAGCTAGACTAAGCGTTAGCAAAAATTGCGACGCGGCATATGTTTGATATGTAAGGAGTAATTTTTTGCTAACAACAACGCATAGCAACGAAAGTTGCATTTTCGATAACATACGTGTTGTATTATGCCAAACCAGCCACCCTGGCAATATCGGCTCTGCAGCGCGCGCCATGAAAACCATGGGCTTAAAGCATTTGTATTTAGTTAAGCCCGATAAATTCCCTGATGCGCATGCCACTGCACTTGCAACTGGTGCAGCCGATTTACTAGAACGTGCCATTGTTACTGATAACTTAAGCGAAGCACTTAAAGGATGCGCGTTTGCAGTGGGCATGAGCGCCAGAAAACGCTATTTATCCCACGAAACCGTTGGCGCACGCACTGCCGCGATTGAGGCCAGCAAAATTGCTACCAACCAGCCAATTGCCTTTGTGTTTGGCACAGAAATGAGCGGCTTAAGCAACGCAGAGTTAGATTGCTGCCAAATGCTGGCGATGATTCCTGCTAACCCAGAATACTCCTCTTTAAATTTAGCTGCTGCTGTACAAGTGATGTGCTATGAATTGCGAATGGCCATATTAAATGGTGTAATCGATGCCCCAGAAGCTACTGAACTCGCCACCAACGATGCTTTAGAAGGTTTTTATGCGCATTTAGAACAAACCTTGTTGCATATTGGCTACCTAAACCCTGCCGCGCCAAAAAAATTGAGTGAGCGTTTGCGCCGAATTTACGCCCGTGCAAGACTGGAAAAAGAAGAAGTGAACCTACTTAGAGGCGTTTTAACGTTGACACAAGAACCAAGAAAACATAATAAATACTAAAATTCAAAGATTGAACTTTTTATCACTTTATTTTATTTTATTTTAATTAGCTAAATCAGTGCTCGCTGAACTATCCTTCATTAAAGTCTTTTAGTTGAACCCACTGCCAATGAAATAACAAGATTTTTGATCTTGACTGGAATCCATTTGTGAAATAGCTTATTCAAAAAATGAGTATCCACAAACTCTATTTTATTGCTGTGAGCTTTGGAACTCAAACTAAACTCAGCAAGTATTGATCTAGCTTTTACGTAAAAGAAATCCTTATTAGACTCATCTAATGGTTGGCTTTTGTACCAACCTCCATGAAAGAGGTTGTTTAAAATGTGTGTTTTTAAATATTTGTCAAGCGCCTCGGAAAAGAAATATCTTTCATCATGTCCTCCTAGTAAATAATAATTAATTAGTTCTTTTTGCGGAAGAATATTAAATTCTATTAAGTGCATCGCATGATTGTTGATTGCAAAAAAATAACTTGAAATCCAACAATCAAATTTTACGTTATTATAAGAAAAGTGATTGCCATTTGAATGAATTTCACCTGCTATTTTTGGTTTTTTTGCGCTTAATGCGAAATAAGAAGCTATTGTGAAAATTAATCTATGAAAGTATGTGAATTTTCTGTGGTGGCAAAGTGTGTCGTTAGCAAAGATATATGAAGAATTATTGAATAGATTATTATATTTATGTTTTACAAACTCTAATCCCTCACTCCAACCACTAAATTCGTGCATCTGATTTGTTCCTAACACAAAATCAAAGTCCGAACTTTCAACTGGAAGCAAATCATATTTACTTGCTAACGTATTGCTATTAAACACAACTATTAATTTATGTTTACGCGATAGCATCCTTAAAATACTATTAAACTCATGCAACGAGTTTTCGAAGTAATCGTCAGAATAGGCCACTAATATACCAAATACCATGACTGTAAACCCCTGCATTTGCTATATCTTGATATTAATTAACGCGATAATATTTAGCAACAATTAATCATTATCAATCACGATTTATAACCCTACTAAATTAGTCAACAATTCACTTTTATGGCATAATATTACTTTAATTTTTTACTAAAAATTAAGCATGTTTAATCATATCAAAGAAGATATTTCAATTGTTTTTGACCGCGATCCAGCGGCACGTACGCATTTTGAGATTCTGACCACTTATCCTGGTGTGCATGCATTAATTATGCATCGCCTTAGTCATTGGTTCTGGCAAGCTCGTTTTTACTGGCTTGGGCGATTTTTTTCGCATATTGGCCGTTTTTTGACGGGTATTGAGATTCACCCAGGCGCCACCATTGGTAACCGCGTGTTTATTGACCATGGCATGGGCGTGGTCATTGGCGAAACCGCCGTGATTGGTGACGACTGTACTTTGTATCATGGCGTGACATTAGGCGGCACCTCTTGGAATAAAGGTAAACGTCACCCAACTTTAGAGCAAGGCGTGGTGATTGGCGCAGGTGCAAAAGTGCTAGGGCCGATTACGATTGGTAAAAACGCTAAAATTGGTAGCAATGCCGTTGTGGTAAAAGATGTGCCAGAAAACGCAACGGCAGTTGGCATTCCTGCCCGTATTTTAGAAGAAGAAAAAGCCAAAAAACGGGATGAAACCGCGCAAAAAATTGGTTTTAGCGCCTATGCAATTGGGGATGAGAATAATGACCCTATCACCAAAGCGATTCACAGCCTACTTGACCACGCCAGCAAGCAAGATGCTGAACTGGCCTTATTAAAAGCGCAATTGGCTAAAATAGACGATACAAAAGCGGATGCTGAATTAGCCGAAGCGTTTGCCTCTAAAAAGCATTAATGACCTAGCCCTATTTAAAGCTGAACTTAAGCGCTTAATAATTGACTAATTTAGTAGGTTAATATACAATTTAGCTTAATTATTAAGACAGCAGATCATTACTCATGAGACTAACTACTAAAGGACGTTTTGCTGTAACAGCTATGCTAGACCTTGCTTTAAACGAAGTAACCGAATCTGGCGATAGCCGCCCAGTTACTTTGGCTGGCATTAGCGAGCGCCAAGCAATCTCGCTTTCTTATTTAGAGCAATTGTTTAGTCGCCTGCGTCGTCAAGGCTTAGTGACCAGTGTGCGTGGTCCTGGCGGTGGTTATCGCGTAGCTAAAACACATGCCGAAATTTCAGTATCAAACATTATTACCGCGGTAGATGAGCTAATTGATGCCACACAGTGCGGCGGCCAAGAGAATTGCCACGATGCTGGCCGTTGCATGACGCATGATTTATGGGCAACGCTAAATAATAAAATTTTAGATTATCTGTCCGGCGTGACTTTGGCGGATATGGTTGAAAGTCAGCATCGAAACAATGCTGGCTTAAGCAGTAATGGATTAATAAGTAGCAAAGTGCACTTTTCAGCGCGCAGTGTACCAACTAAAACTTGCACACCAAGCTCTTGTGAAGAGGCAACAGCTTAAATGAGTCATGTCTTTTTTGACCATAACAGTACTACTGCGCTTAGGTCAGAAGTACTCGAGGTAATGTTGCCGTTTATGGTTGAGCAGCAAGGCAACGCGACTAGCCGCCATAGTTATGGTCGTACCGCACGCGCAGTAGTAGAGCGTGCACGTGAACAGGTGGCAGATGCTGTTAATGCGCATCCGTCACAGGTAGTGTTTACGGCAAGCGGTACTGAGGCGAATAATTTTGCGATTCACGGCATTGCCAGCAATTTGTGCCATGGGCAAATTTTAATTAGCGCGGTAGAGCATCCGTGCATATCTCGCCCTGCCCTTGCCATGCAATCTCGTGGCTGGCAAGCGCTTAGTATTGATGTAGATTTACATTGCAAGTTGGACATGCATCACTTGCATAACCTTTTGGCTGCCCCCACTAATTTGGTATCGGTGATGTTGGCAAATAATGAAACAGGTGTGATACAAGATTTAGCACAAATTGCTACATTGGCTCATCAGCATAAGGCTTTTGTGCATACCGATGCAGTTCAGGGCCTGGGTAAAGTAGAGATGAATTTTGCTGATTTAAATGTCAATGCAATGACAGTATCCAGCCACAAGATTGGCGGTCCATTGGGTGCAGGCGCTTTGGTGCTTGATAAGCGCTTGGATATTCAGCCTTTATTGCATGGTGGCGGTCAAGAAAAAGGTTTACGCAGCGGCACCGAAAATGTGGCCGCAATTGCAGGTTTTGGTTTGGCATGCGAACTAGCTGTTAAGAATTTGGCTGCATTTGCTGCGCATACACAACAGTTACGCGATTTATGTGAAGAAGGTCTTAGTAAATTAGGCGCTATTTTGTTTGGTCAGCAGGTAAAGCGTATTCCTAACACCAGTTTTTTTGCATTCAATAACATAGAAGGCGAAACTTTGGTGACGGCACTAGATCGTAAAGGATTCGCGGTTGCTAGCGGTTCGGCATGTTCATCTGATAACTCAGAGCCCAGTCATGTATTGCTGGCAATGGGAATTGAGCCAGATGTGGCGCGCGGCGCGATTAGAGTTAGCTTTGGATTGAGCAACACAATTGAACAGGTACAGCAGTTTTTAACGGTACTTGAGCAGGAATTAGCAAGATTAAGAAACTTAACGGCAATTTTAGCCTAACAAATTTAATGGCAATGAGAAAGTAAGTATTATTAAAATGGATAGAGACCCGATTTATTTAGATTACTCAGCCACCACGCCAGTGGATCCGCGTGTGGCCGCCATAATGATTCCGTATTTGACGGAGCACTATGGCAACCCTGCGTCACGCAGCCACCCTTTTGGCTGGACAGCCGAAAAAGCAGTTGAAAATGCACGTGAAGAAGTTGCTAAATTGGTTGGTGCAGACGCCCGCGAAATCGTGTGGACATCAGGCGCCACAGAATCAAATAACCTAGCCATTAAAGGTGCCGCTAATTTTTATGCCTCCACCAAAGGCAAACATATCATTACAATCGCCACAGAGCATAAAGCGGTCATTGATGCAGTGCGCGAATTAGAGCGTATTGGTTTTACTGCGACTTATTTGCAGCCAGAATCAAATGGCTTGGTAGATTTAGCTAAGTTTAAAGCAGCGATTCAGCCAGATACCGTATTAGCTAGCGTGATGATGGTGAATAATGAAATCGGTGTGATTCAAGATATTGAAGCGATTGGTAATATTTGCCGCGAAAATAATGTGATATTCCATGTGGATGCTGCGCAAGCAACGGGTAAAGTGGAAATCAATTTAGAAAAGTTGCCTGTCGATTTAATGAGCTTTTGTGCACATAAAACATATGGTCCAAAAGGTATTGGTGCTTTGTATGTGCGCCGTAAACCGCGTATTCGCATTGAAGCGCAAATGCACGGTGGCGGTCATGAGCGCGGCATGCGTTCGGGTTCATTAGCCACCCACCAAATTGTGGGCATGGGTGAAGCGTTTAGAATCGCACGCGAAGAAATGGAATTCGAAAACGCCCGCACTCGTAAATTGCGCGATAAATTACTGCATGGCTTGCAAAGCATTGAAGAAACCTACGTAAACGGTGATTTAGAACACCGCGTACCCCATAATTTAAACATTAGCTTTAATTATGTAGAGGGTGAATCGTTGATTATGGCAATTAAAGATATTGCAGTATCAAGCGGTTCAGCCTGCACATCTGCAAGCTTAGAGCCAAGCTATGTATTGCGAGCTATTGGCCGTAACGATGAGTTAGCTCATAGCTCAATCCGCTTTTCAATTGGCCGTTTTACTACTGATGCAGATGTAGAATACACAATTGAATTACTCAAAAGCAAAGTAAATAAGTTACGTGAATTATCACCACTTTGGGATATGTTCAAAGATGGTATTGATATTAGCAAAGTACAATGGGCAGCACACTAAGAAATGGCGCTTTGCCCGCCTGAGCTTGTTTGCTGGCGGCTCGTTTAGAAAACTAAACGTAGCCACCAACCGCCTTGTCAGACAAACATATCATTCATTTCTCGAAATTTTGAAGTTTTAAGGAGTATAAATCATGGCATATTCAGACAAAGTATTAGACCACTATGAAAACCCAAGAAATGTGGGTTCTTTAGATAAGAATGACCCAAACGTAGGCACAGGTATGGTAGGCGCACCTGCTTGCGGCGACGTGATGAAGTTGATGATCAAGGTAAATGATAGCGGCATTATTGAAGATGCTAAATTTAAAACCTATGGTTGCGGTTCTGCGATTGCGTCTAGCTCATTAGTAACAGAGTGGCTCAAAGGCCGCACCATTGATGAAGCTTATTCGATTAAGAATTCTGAAATTGCAGAAGAATTGGCTTTGCCGCCTGTAAAAATTCATTGCTCTGTGCTTGCAGAAGATGCAATCAAGGCAGCGGTTGCCGATATTAAAGCCAAACAATTGGCAGCTAAAGAAGCGGCGTAAGCATCTTGCAATTTTGATTGAATCCAAGAGATAAATATGGCAATTAGCTTAACTGAAGCGGCAGCAAGTCGAGTTGAAAAATTCTTAGCCAACCGTGGAAAAGGTATTGGCTTGCGTCTGGGCGTTAAAACTACAGGCTGCTCAGGCATGGCTTACACGCTTGAGTTTGTAGACGACATGCAACCAGAAGATATGGCTTTTGATAGCCACGGCGTCAAAGTGATTGTTGACCCAAAAAGCCTTGCCTACATTGATGGTACTGAACTCGACTTTACCAAAGAAGGCTTAAATGAAGGCTTTAAGTTTAATAATCCAAACGTAAAAGATGAGTGTGGTTGCGGTGAAAGTTTTACAGTGTGAGTGCTTTAAATAATGGAATTTCGGATAATCACAGCTATTTTGAATTGTTTGGTTTATCACCGCAATTCAATCTAGATCTTGCCAAATTAGAAACCAATTATCGTAGCATTCAATCTGCCAGTCATCCTGACCGATTTGTAACAGCATTACTTTCTGAAAAATTGCGTTCAATGCAAACGGCAACCTTGGCAAATGAAGCATACCAGGCCTTAAAAAATCCAGCCCATCGTGCAAAGTACTTATTAGCATTACAAGGTATTGAAGTGGCTGCAGAAACAAATACTGCCATGCCAGCCGATTTTCTAATGCAGCAAATGGAATGGCGTGAAGCCATAGATGATGCAAAACAGAGTAAGAATATTGATGCGCTAGACGCTCTTTTAGCGGAGATGCAGCAAGAAGCGCGTTCATTGCAAGCAACGCTTATCGACTTAATCGATGTCAAAAAAAACCTGCCATTAGCTGTTGATGCCACACGTAAGCTTATATTTATTGATAAAGTTTGCGTAGACATTAACAAAATCATTGAACACTTGGATGCTTAATAGCGAACTGCACTTTAATTATATTTCAAATTAACCATGGCACTTCTACAAATATCCGAACCAGGTCAATCTGCCGCACCGCATCAGCATAAATTAGCGGTGGGCATTGATTTAGGCACAACAAACTCGTTGGTGGCTACTGTACGCAGTGGCATGAGCAGCGTGTTAATCGATGATAACGGCCATGCGCTATTACCCAGTGTTGTGCGCTATTTGGAAGATGGTTATGTTGAGGTTGGCTATGAAGCGCAAGCGGCACAATCGATTGACCCAGCAAACACCATCATCTCAGCCAAGCGTTTTATGGGTCGTTCTCTTGCAGAAATCGACGTATCCACTCAGCCGTATCATTTTGTAGAAACTCCATCTTCATCTGAAAAAATGGTGCAGATTCAAACCCGATCTGGCGTTAAAAGTGCGGTAGAAATATCGGCAGAAATCTTAAAATCCCTAAAAAAACGTGCCGAAAAATCCTTAGGCGGTGATTTGGTTGGTGCAGTTATCACGGTACCCGCCTATTTTGATGAAGCACAACGTCAGGCAACCAAAGACGCGGCGCGCTTGGCTGGTCTCAATGTATTGCGTCTGTTGAACGAGCCCACTGCAGCCGCGGTTGCTTATGGCTTAGATAACGGAGTTGAAGGCACTTATGTTATTTATGATTTAGGTGGTGGCACGTTTGACGTGTCCATACTAAAACTCAGCAGAGGCGTATTTGAAGTATTAAGCACGAATGGCGATAGCGCATTAGGCGGCGATGATTTTGACCGCCGAATATTTTGCTGGGTATTAGAACAATCGAATTGCAAACCCTTAAATGTAAATGACACACGATTAATTCTCACCAAGGCACGTGAAGCCAAAGAATGGCTGACTGACCATGCTAATGCACAAATCACCAGTGTTTTAAGCACAGGGGAAGTAATTGATTTGACTTTAAGCGCCAAAAAATTCAATGAGTTAACACAAACACTGGTAGTAAAAACACTTAACCCAACTAAAAAGGCCTTACGTGATGCAGGCCTTACAATTAATGACATTAAAGGCGTTGTGATGGTAGGCGGTGCAACACGAATGCCACAAATTCGCTTGGCTGTGGCTGATTTCTTTAAACAAACACCACTCACCAATTTAGACCCCGATAAATTGGTGGCACTTGGCGCGGCTATACAAGCCAATACTTTGGCAGGCAATAAAAGCGATGCTGATTTATTGTTGCTAGATGTGATTCCGCTATCTCTTGGTTTAGAAACCATGGGCGGCTTGGTTGAAAAAGTGATTCCGCGTAACAGCACTTTGCCGATTGCGCGTGCGCAAGAATTTACAACGTTTAAAGATGGCCAAACCGCCATGAGTATTCATGTGCTACAAGGCGAACGTGAATTGGTAACCGATTGCCGCTCACTAGCCAAGTTTGAATTGCGCGGCATTCCGCCAATGGTAGCAGGTAGCGCGCGTATCAGAGTAACTTTTACGGTGGATGCGGATGGTTTGCTCAGTGTTTCGGCGCGCGAAATGACCACCAATATTGAAGCAAATGTCGTGGTAAAACCCAGTTATGGATTAAGTGAAGAGCAAATATTAATCATGCTGCAAAGCAGCTTTGTTGCAGCAAAAACCGATAAACAAGCGCGCGCTTTGGCCGAAGCAAAAGTAGAAGCAACTAGCTTGATTTTGGCAATTGAGGCGGCTTTGCAGCAAGACAGTGCTTTGCTAACGCCATCTGAAAGTGAGGCTATTTTAGCCTCACTTACATCGCTACAATCGCTAAGCAACGGCCAAGATAGCCATGCTATTCATCAAGCGACAGAGGCATTAAATGCAGTGACTGAAACATTTGCCGCTAAGCGTATGGACGCCAGTGTGAGCCATGCATTAACGGGCAAAGATGTTGCAAAATTAGATTTATAAACCGTTATATATATGTATTAGCTAAGTTTGAATAGTTAAGTTAGGAATTATTAAGATGGCACAAATTATTGTATTACCGCATGTAGAGCTTTGCCCAGATGGCGCCGCTTTTGAAGCTAAATCGGGAGAGTCTATCTGCCAAAATTTGTTGGATAATGATATTGATATGGATCACGCCTGCGACCAAGTATGCGCTTGCACCACTTGCCATGTAATTGTGCGTGAAGGCTATAAAAGCTTGAATCCAGCCGATGATAAAGAGGATGATTTATTAGATAAGGCTTGGGGTTTAGAGCCCCTTTCTCGCTTATCTTGCCAAGCCATTGTAGGTAGTACCGATTTGGTTGTGGAAATCCCTAAATATTCCATTAATATGGCAAAAGAAGGTCATCGCTAATTCTTTAGTGTTAATAAAAAAGCCGCTATTAAGCGGCTTTTTTAATGCTATTAACTTAGCTAATAAAAGTATCTTCTAAAAACTTTACTCTGCCAGTAGATAAATCGTAAATACCACCAATAATGCCCAATTCATGCTTTTCTAGCATCCCATCCACAATGTCGCTTAAGCGCACAATGGTATCAATTTGATAGCGCACATTTAGCTCATTAATTTTTTCAACAAAATCAGGATTTTTAGAGCAACGCTCTTCAGGATTGGAAACGGATTTTTCATGACGGATTGATGGTTTTATCAAGTTAATAATTTCGCCAATATGCCCATCTTTAAAGTCATCACAAGCAGCCTTTACCGCGCCACAACCAGTGTGTCCCATTACCACAATCAACTTGCTACCTAAATATTTCGAGCTGAACTCTAACGAACCAATAGCTTTATCAGAGGCAATATTGCCTGCTAAGCGCACACTAAACACATCCCCTAAAGCCTGGTCAAACAACATTTCGGTTGGCGCGCGAGAATCGCTGCAACTTAACACCGCCGCAAAAGGATGTTGTTTATCTTTGGTAATTTTGACTAGACTTTGAAAGTCTTTATCACTTTGATAGTTATTAACAAAGCGAATATTACCCTCAACTAAAATATCCAGCGCCTCTTTAGGTGTGATTTTGTCGCGATTTAATAACGGGTGTGTATACATAAAAATAACCTCTACAAAAATTCAAAAAACATTCAATTTAATTACTTAATAATACTTTGATCTTAAAACTCACTAGGATGCTGGTGGCACAAACCCAATGGTTTCTACTTCAATATTCCTTAATTTTGCATGCAATTGATAGTCACGAATAAATTCCGCTACATCGTAAGCAATGGATTTTGATTGGCTGCAATCAATAACAACTTTAGAATTGCTTGGAATCGCCTCTAATACCGAAATGATGCTGGCTTTATTAAAAAACGATACCTCTTCTGCCAACACTAGATGATGTAGCGATACCCCATCGGTCATGGTGTGGGTATCTTTCATGTAGTGAGAATTGCGATAACTGTGATGCAGCGTAAAGAACACACCCATCACCATACCAACTGCAATACCTGTAAGCAAATCGGTAAATAGCATCACAACTATTGTGGTAATAAAGGGAACAAATTGTTCCCAACCCAATGCATACATTTTTTTAAATAGTGAAGGCGAAGCCAGTTTATACCCCACCATAATGAGTACAGCTGCTAAGCTTGCTAATGGAATCATATTGAGTAAACTCGAAATGGTAACCACACTAATTAGCAAGAAAAAACCATGCAAGATGGCCGAAAGTTTGGTTTTTCCACCAAATGAAATATTGGCAGAGCTACGTACCACCACTTGCGTGACTGGCAAACCACCAATTAGACCCGAAACTAAATTGCCCAAACCTTGTGCTTTTAATTCGCGATTGGTTGGCGTTACGCGCTTGTAGGGATCCAACTTATCGGTTGCTTCTACACACAGTAATGTCTCAAGGCTGGCAACAACTGCCATCACAACTGCCACTTTGTACACTTCAATATTGCTTAATTGCGAAAAATCGGGAAAAGTAAACTGGCTAAAAAACGCCGAAACGCTTGTGGCCACTGGCAGCGTGACAATTTGATCTGGGCTAAGCGTGAAATCAAGGATGCGGTTTTGGAACAGATAGGTAAACACAATACCCAACAAAACCACCACAATTGGACCTTGCAACAACTGAAAAATACGGTGTTTTTTTGATAGCACTTTGTCCCACAAAACCAACAAAGCTAGCGATATAGCAGATATTAATAAAGCACCGGGAGTTAATAAATCCCATGCTTTCATGATGATAGAAAATGTATTCTCACCATCATCTGTAAAAAATGATTCACTACCTTCAAACTCAAAGTCGTAGCCAAGCGCGTGTGGAATTTGTTTCAAAATAATCAGCAGGCCAATACCAGTTAGCATGCCTTTAATGACTGAAGTAGGAAAGAAATAGGCAATAAAGCCCGCTTTAAAAAAACCTAAAGCTAATTGGATGAGGCCCGCAATGACTACCGCGGTTAAAAATGCCTCCCAAGAGCCTAGCGTGCTAATTGCACCAAACACTATAACAGCTAACCCTGCTGCAGGGCCGCTAACACCCAAAGGCGAGCCACTTGCCATACCAACAATAATGCCGCCTACAATACCAGCAATAATCCCCGAAAACAGGGGAGCGCCCGAAGCTAGGGCAATACCTAAGCAGAGAGGAAGCGCAACAAAGAATACAACGATACTTGCTGGTAAATCACTTTTAATTTCTTTAAACCATTTTTGAATAATCAATCTACTACCTCTAAATTAATAATTATTTACACTAAAGTGTAACAAAAGAAAAGTACCATTATCATGACAATGGCGCTTTTATATATGACTATTTAAAATATAATTAATCGCTACTTTTTTCCATGTACGGGCGTTGTCCCAACATTCGAATGCGCAATTGTTGATATTTGCTTGGGCCAGTTTTTTGTTCAGCCGCCTCTTCTTTAACCAAACTTGCCGCTTCAAAATTTTCGGCTTTATTAGGAGTAGATTCGGCTGGTGCTTCTTGATACGGCCGTTTTGATAAATTTTGGTTAATGGCATTATTGGTTTTATCATCTCCAGCCTGAACAACACCTGTTGTCATCACCGCTGTCATCAACAGTGCCGCTGCTAATCCCATAAGACTTTTGCTATTCATCATCATTTCCTCAATTTAACTTTTATTAAATCTAATTCCTACTAAATTAATACGGGCGTTTCGATAATTGGTTCATACGTTGTACTTGAACATTTTTATTCAAAGCACTTTCGTTTTCTTCAATTTCACCACGAATCAATGTTGCACCTTCAAACTCATTGTTTTTTTCATAAGCGCCGTCTGCAAGTGGTTGCGCATAGGGGCGTTTAGACATAAAATTTTGGTTCTGTGCATTTTTTTTATAAGTATCTTCTGCAAATGCAGCACCAGAAACCAATAATGCGGCTGTAGAAACAATCACTACTAAATTTAAACTTTTCATTTTTTCATTCTCCAAAGATGTTAGTTGTATTTCGGGTTGTTTTATTGCTTTCCAGATGTGTTGCATTATGCACGTGACCCGACAAGTAAAAATCTACCATTATAGGTAGATCGGTATATACTATTCAGCATATGCCAAACGAGATTGATCATCAAGCAGACAATCAAATAACGCAGCCTATTAGTGCGCGTGCGTTAAGAGAGAGCCTAAAACATACGCAAGCCAACGATTCGCACTTGCGGCTTTACCTAAACCTTGGTCAGCAGTTTTTTGAGCATGGATGGGGTATTGCGGCTTCTACCACCTTATTGCAATCGCTTTGCACACTGCTATCAGCCCAGCATGCTTTGCTGGCAATCGAAAACTCTGGAAAATTAGTTGTCTATAATCAAGTAGGTCAAACACTGCCTATTGGAACCCGAATCCCCATGATGGGCATATTGGCGTTGATGCTTAAAAATCCAGTGCGTTTTGCCCTATATGAAAATAAAAATGCTCAGCTATGGACGCATGGCGATAGAAGTCACCACGATTGCCTGATTCCGATTGCCTTGGGGCAGCATGGCAAGGGAGTATTAGCGCTTTCTGGCAAAACACTGACACTAACACCAGCAGAAATTGAGACTTTACAAGCGCTTGCAGGCCTTATAGGATTAGCCATAACGCAACATCAGGGGCCTCTACGTAGCGAAGTAGACCAAACAATTTTAGAGGCGCTAACCCCTAGAGAACGTGAAATATTTGCACTTTTACCTTCTGGCTTAAGTAATAATGAACTCGGCTCCAAATTAGGCATTGCACCTGGTACGGCTAAAATTCATGTTGAGCGCGTTTTAAATAAACTTGGAGTAAAAGATAGAACGCAAGCCGCTGTTAAAGCGGTTGAGCTTGGTTATAAGTCGTAATTTGTATTAATGAAAAACACACCAGCACCATTCGCTAAAATACCCTTTCAGCCGCTAGCATGTATTGCCCAAGCTTGGCAAGACTTGCCATTGGGATTAAAAGGCGTATGTGTCATCACCCTACCTTTACTGGTGTTATTGGCATCGCTTGGATCTATATATATTAGAGAGCAAGAATCGACTCATCTAGAAAATAAATTAAGGCTTGCCTTGCAAAACCAGCGTGATATTCAAGAAGTACATACCATGCTGATTGAAGCTTCAACAGGTGTTAGAGATTATTTACTCACTGGCGATAAGCATTTTCTGGATATATTTTTTCAAGTCGAAAGTAAATTACCTTCCGTACTAAATGCTTTAGAAGTTCAGTTAGATAACGAAGGGCAAAAAAAGCGCCTTGCTGTCATTAATCCACTTGTTGAACAAAATCTACACGACTTAAGAATTTTATCCGAGTATGAATCCAATATTGCTTCCGATGATTTAATCACAAAATTCAAATCACAAGTAAATACACTAGACAAGCTTAGAAATGAAATCGAGCGCCTCAATGCAGATGAGGCGATATTAGTGGCAAAAGACCAGCAAGACGTTGTGGAGGAGCGCCAACGCCATATTATCATCACACTAATTGCAGCGGTATCTGGCATTATTGGCTCCTTGGTAGCAGTTTGGATTTTCTCTCGTACCATTGTAAAACGGGTGCGCTTATTAAGAGATTCCGCTGCCCATTTAGCCAGGGCAGAGAAACTAGACTTGCCTTCAAGCAGTCAAGATGAACTAGGGCAATTATCGGATGAGCTAGATCATGCCTCGCAATTACTGGCTAAAAATATCAGTGATTCTATTCAGGCCAAAAAAGAGGCAGAAGAAGCCAGCGCCTCAAAAAGCATGTTTTTATCGCGCACCAGCCATGAACTTAGAACGCCATTAAACGCCATTTTAGGATTTGCACAATTATTGGAGCAAGATTTATCACAAGGCAAACAACGCGATAGCGTTTCATTAATTTTGGGTGCAGGCCAGCATTTGCTTAAATTAATTAACGAAGTATTAGAAATTGCCAGAATCGAATCGGGTGAAATATCACTAGAATTAACTTCTGTTGCAGTAAACACTTTGCTTGAAGAAGCCAAACAATACATTGCACCCATTGGCAAAATTAGCGACATTGAAATTAAAATCAATACTGCGCCACATTTATGGGTCAGTGCTAATCGACAAAAGTTGTTACAGGTGGTGCTTAATTTACTTTCAAATGCCCTTAAATATGGGCCTGCCAATGCGGTAATACAGCTTAATGCCTACAGCCATAATGGCAAGGTTATTATTGAAGTGCAAGATGAAGGTAACGGTATTCCTGACAAATTAAAAGAGCGCTTATTTACCCCGTTTGATCGACTTGGCGCAGAGCAAACAAAAGTAGAAGGGACCGGCCTTGGCTTGGCAGTGTCAAAACAAATCATGCTGGCCATGAATGGCAGTATTCATGTGGCAAATGATAAAAGCTTATTTTGGATAGAGCTGAATGCGGGTGAGCCTGATGCTGAATTAGCCCATTTAACACAAGCAACGTCCAACAAAAAATTTACCTCTTTAAATAACAAACATTCCGTTTTGTATGTAGAAGATAATATTAGCAATCGAGCTTTGGTAGAGGCCATTATTCATCGCCAGCATGATTTACGCATTCATTGTGTGACCACTATTAAAGACGCCAAGCAATATCTTACCGAAGTCACGCCATCATTATTATTGATTGATTTGAATTTACCAGATGGTTCTGGTGAAAGCTTGGTCAGCTACGTCAAAACAGCCGCCAAGTATCAACATATACCCATTATGATTTTAAGCGCCGATGCTTTGCCCGAAACGATATCACGCCTGCAAGGGGCTGGTGCAGCCGAATACATGACCAAACCGTTAGACGTGGCGGCATTTAGCAAAAAAATTAGAGAACTGATCGAGGCATAAAACATGAATGAAGCCGATATATTAAATGCCAAAATTTTAGTGATTGACGATGCGGAAGCCAACTTAAGGCTGTTAGAAGATTTACTCGCCAGAGAAGGTTTTCATCAAGTCATTAGCACCGCTGACTCCACTCGTGCGCTGGATTTATTTAAGGCATTTGAGCCTGATTTGATTTTGTTGGATTTAATGATGCCAGAACTGGATGGTTTCGCAGTACTAGAAATGCTATCGCGCCATATTCCTGAGGATGAATACTTGCCTGTGTTAGTGCTAACAGCCGATGCAACCATTGCCGCCAAAAGAAAAGCCTTGGCATTAGGTGCCAAGGACTTTTTAACCAAGCCATATGATACGATTGAAGCGATGTTACGGGTTTGGAATTTGCTAGAAACGCGTATTTTGTATCGCCATTTAAAATCGCTAAACAACGTGCTTAAACCTGTTCAACACCCATACCTACCCTCAGAATAAATATGTTAAGCCTAATTTAATTGTGCTAATTGGCTTAAAGCAACATCGACAATAGCCGTTTTTTGTGCGATTATAGCTAAGTATTCACTCGCTTGACTGTGTTTATTGTTTAGAGCTAATACCTTTTTAAAGTGTTCTTCAGCGTTACTATAGTCTTTGGTTGCGTATTCAGCAGTCGCCAAATAAAACCATGACTCGACTGTGTTTGGCTCATTTTTCACCCACTGTGTCGCCACTTTCAATAAAGTAGACCACTCTTGACTCACATAAGGTTGCACAACTTGCATAAAGTAAGGACGTTGCGAAGCATGCTTGGCCCAAAATGGTTTTTCACTTTTTAATCCTAACGTTTGTGCTGGCTTGCTCATTAATGCTTGCACCCACTCAACTGGCATAAAGAAATATTGCGCTGCATTACCTTTGCTTTTTAAGGTAATAATACCCACCAAGTTACCTGCATCATCAAATGCTCCGCCGCCACTAGCGCCTAATCTGAATGAACTGCTAGCACGAATAATCACACTATCATCCATCGGAAATAGCCCTTTTACTGCACCAAATGTGCTGACAGGCGCTTTAGTTTCATCTGGGTAGCCAATGGTAAAGATGGGTGTTTCGTATTGAAGCGCTTTGCTAGCGCCCATTTTTACACTGGGTACCTCTAAATTTTCAACTGTTAGCATGCATAAATCATGATGCCAATCGGCTTTTATCGACGTCGCTTTGTGTGGCTCGCCATTGACAATTACAGCAATATTGGTGGAATCGTTAACCACATGGCAGTTGGTAATGACTTCATTTTTGGCAATCACAACGGCAGAACCCAAACCAAGGCTACCATTGGCTAATTGCACTTTCACACGCAACACACTAGCGCTAAGATCACTTACCGTTTTGTTCGCTGGGTTTGCCACCGCACTATTTGCAACGCACAACATTGAAAGGATTGTATAAAATGAAACCAAAAAATGTTTTGTCATCACGTTTCCCTATTCGCTACTAAATACTGATTAAGTTCAGAGAGTTAGTACAAAAAATTCTGCTTCTAGGGTTAAATTAGCAATTAGCGTTCCAACTTATAAAATTGCTACCTCAGGTGCCCTGCAGACCGCCTGCAGAGCCAAAACTGCCTTGCAATATAGCTTGATAATTGCCGCACTTTAATCATCATTCTTATCATTTACGCACGACTTTAGTGCACTAAAACTACTCTGTTGGTGCACGATGGATGGGTAGATTACGCGTAAAAAAAGCCACTATAAATAGCGGCTTCTAAGAGATTTTTTAATTTATTGCAATTAAATAAATAGCGGATTAATTAGGTTGATTTACTTTAAGATTAATTTCTCGCAACACCAATAATTGCGAAACGAGTTTGGCTAAGCCTTCCATTATTTTCTGCTGGCATTCATTTAAATAGTTTGGCTTTAGATTTAACACGCAAATGGCACCTGCTATTTGACCTATCAGCAACCTAATCGGCACACCTCAATAAAATCATAGGTTCTTATTTGCACTCCTGCTAAACACTCACTACAAAAAGTCGTGTTAAAACGACTTTTAAGTTATATCAATATACGTTTACAACAAATAACAACAATTACCCCAATACAGCTACTAACACCTGCGAAGGCAGGAATAAATGCTTTAAAACAGTCTAAAGATAGTGCTGCGGATTTTTTAAAAGCTGAACGAGATAGAAAAAACAAGCAAAAGCTATTATACATCTTAAAACTTCTCAGCAGGCTTTGAGTAAGGCGGGTTGGGTTATGTTTTAAGTTTTAAGAGCGGATGCCGCAACAGTGATTAACCGACGTTTACACAAAATTCAGGAAACGCCCATAAGTCATTTTAGTGTCAAAAACATGTCATATCACGACATTGAGAGCTTTTACAAAATTCTGTTGCTAATGCAAAATAATAAAAAAAACGGCTACTTTTTTCAAAAGCAGGCTTTAAATTTTAAAATAAAAAGTCGTTACAGATGACATTGATTATGCCTCTACACGCATATGTGGAAACAAAATCACATCTCGAATACTTGGGTTATCCGTTATTAGCATCACTAAACGGTCAATGCCAATACCACAACCACCAGCTGGCGGCATGCCATATTCAAGCGCGCGAATAAAATCTGCGTCATAATACATGGCCTCTGCATCACCTGCTTCTTTGGCTTTCATTTGTGCTTGAAAACGTGCAGCTTGGTCTTCTGCATCGTTTAATTCACTAAAGCCGTTAGCCATTTCGCGCCCCGTAATAAACAACTCAAAGCGTTCGGTGATTTCTGGGTTTTTATCCGATGCGCGTGCTAAAGGTGACACTTCAACGGGGTAATCAATAATATAAGTGGGCTGCCACAATTGGCTTTCGGCAGTTTCTTCAAACAGCGCCAATTGCAGTGCGCCTAATCCCGCATGGTCAAAAGGTTTTGTGCCATGTTTTAATATCTCTACACGCAAAAATGCCTCGTCATTTAATTGCTCAAGGGTATACTGCGGCGCATATTTTTGTATCGCACCCACAATCGTTAAGCGCTCAAACGGTTTACTTAAATCAACTTCCTTGCCGTCGTAACTTAGCACCGCTGTGCCGCGTGCGGCAATGGCAGCCGTACGAATAGTGGCTTCAGTAAAATCCATCAACCATTGATAATCGGTATAAGCCGCATAAAACTCCATCATGGTAAATTCTGGATTATGGCGAACGCTTAAACCTTCGTTTCTAAAGTTGCGGTTAATCTCAAACACACGCTCAAAACCGCCTACCACCAAACGCTTTAAATAAAGCTCAGGCGCGATACGCATAAACATCTGCATATCCAGCGCATTATGGTGCGTAATAAATGGCTTAGCTGAAGCACCGCCAGGAATTGGGTGCAGCATTGGCGTTTCAACTTCTAAAAATTCATTTTGAGTCATAAAGTTGCGAATCGCCGAAACCACTTTGCTGCGTGCAATAAAAGTCGCGCGCGTTTCTTCACTGGTAATCAAATCCACATAACGCTGGCGATATTTCACTTCTTGATCTTGCAAGCCGTGAAATTTTTCTGGCAAGGGGCGCAATGATTTTGTCAGTAAGCGCAACTTAGTAACGTGAATGGATAATTCGCCTGTGCGCGTTTTAAACAATCGACCAGTGGCGCCTAAAAAATCGCCCATATCCCAATGTTTAAAGCTTTCGTAAACATCTTCGCCCACCTCATCGCGCGCAATATACAATTGGATTCGTCCACCTGCGCTTGCGCCGCTGGCATCTTGAATCGTGGCAAAGCTGGCTTTACCCATCACACGTTTTAACATCATGCGGCCAGCTACAGTGGCTGAAATGGCTTGTGGGTCTAGCGTTTCTTTATCTAATTCGCCATATTGCTGTTGCAGCGCATCAGCTTTATGTAAAGGCTTAAAATCATTTGGAAAAGCCACGCCATTAGTTACCTTACGCAAGGCTTTCAATTTCTCACGACGCTCTGCGATAACATGGTTTTCATCAACTGCCAGTACTTCATTATTTTGCTCAATATTACTCACGCTACACTCCCTGCTTCAAACTCACTTGTATAAATGGGTCAAGGTCGCCATCTAGCACGCCTTGTGTATTGCCAATCTCAACATTGGTTCGTAAATCTTTAATGCGGCCTTGGTCTAAAACATAAGACCTAATTTGATGTCCCCAACCGATATCGGTTTTGGCATCTTCTAAGGCTTGTTTGTCGGCATTGCGCTTATTTAGTTCTAAATTATAAAGCGCGCCTTTTAGCATATTCATGGCTTCTTCGCGGTTGCGATGCTGGCTTCTGTCGTTCTGGCATTGAACTACTACGTTGGTGGGTAAATGGGTAATACGCACGGCTGAATCAGTTTTGTTAATATGTTGTCCGCCCGCACCACTTGCCCGATAGGTATCAATGCGCAAATCCGCAGGGTTAATATCGATTTCGATTGAATCGTCTACTTCAGGGAAAATCTGTACGCTGGCGAAACTGGTGTGGCGCTTGGCGTTTGAATCAAACGGCGATTTACGCACCAAACGATGCACACCATTTTCAGTTCTTAAAGTACCGTAAGCATAATCACCTGTAATTTTAATAGACGCGCCTTTAATACCAGCAACATCACCATCGGATAATTCCAGCACTTCTACTTTAAAACCTTTGCGCTCGGCATAACGCAAATACATGCGCAGCAACATATTGCACCAGTCTTGCGCCTCGGTGCCGCCACTGCCCGATTGAAATTCGATAAAGCAATTATTGGCGTCTAGTTCACCCGAAAACATGCGCCTAAACTCCATGGCAGTAATTTGCGTTTCGATGCCTTGCGTGTCTGAATCCACACTCAAAAGCGTGTCGTCATCGTTTTCTTCACGAGCCATTTCAAATAGCTCTTGGCTATCTTTTAAGCCATTTTCTAGGTTTTGCAAGTTATGCACCACCAGCTCAAGCATGCGTTTTTCTTTTCCTAATTCTTGCGCTTTTTTGGCGTTATCCCACACTTTTGGGTCTTGTAATAAGCCGTTTACCTCTTCTAACTTTTGCGACTTATTTTCAAAGTCAAAGATACCCCCGAAGGGCAAGGTGGCGCGCGCTTAAATCGCTTAAACGATTGGCAATAATATTGAGTTGTTCGGCTTCCATATTGGCTTGCTAATAACTAAAAACAGAATTATACAGCAAAGGTATAGTCCATATTAAGCCAACTTATTTAGGTAACATGCTTAAGAATTAGCTATTACCTTTTCGCCATCTTCTTTAGTAAATTCAGTCAAGTCTGGATTTTCTAAAAGGTCTAACACTAACTCTGATGGGCGACACAATTTGACCCCTTTAACCGTTGCCACAATGGGGCGATTAATCAAAATGGGGTGCGCTAACATGGCATCAATCAAAACACTCTCACTTAAGCTTAAATCGGCCAAACCTAAATCGGCATAAAGTGTGCCTTTTTCGCGCAACAAATCGCGCGGGGCAATGTGCATTTTGTTGATTAGCTCAACTAATTTTTCACGGCTTGGTGGTGTTTTTAAATATTCAATCACTTCAGGCTCTACACCACTGGCGCGAATCATGGCCAATGTATTACGTGATGTCCCGCACAAGGGATTGTGGTAGATAGTCACATTGTTCATACTTTTCTCAAAAAAATCAGCATTAATGATAGCGCAATCAATTGCGCGCTTATAAAGCCAATAGTATCGGCAGGCGCGATTCCTACAAATGTGTTAGATAAGCTTCTAGCAACTGTTACTGCAGGGTTTGCAAAGAAGGTAGAAGAGGTAAACCAATAGCCTGCCGTCACTGTTAATGCTACCAACATTGGTAATTTTTCCTTATTGGTGCTTGCTCCAATATGAATGACCGCAAGCAAAATACAGGTTGACAGTAGCTCACTCAACCAAATACTTAAACCATGTCTAGCCTTGCTTGAATGCTGAACGATGGGCAAAGCAAATAATAGGTGTGTTAAACATACACCACTGATCGCGCCTGCAAACTGGGCAATGCAGAAGGCGCCTAAAGTTTTAGTTTGAATCAGGCCTGCATGCCAAGCGTATAAACTGACCAGTGGGTTGAAATGCGCACCTGAAATTGACGCTAATAATGTTATCAGCACATACAGGCCGCACCCTGTAGCAATACTATTTGCCAATAATGCGACCGCTAGGTTATCTGGGCTGAGCTGCTGTCCCATTATTCCCGATCCTGTCACAACCATAAGCAGTAAAGTAGTGCCTATATATTCGGATGCATATTCGCTCAAATTTCTATTTTTTACCATTACTTTAAATGTCTAATGATGATGTATGTAGATATTAACATGCAATTTTATTGCCTTTAGTTGATATGGTTTAGCCCTGCCCAATTTAACATTACTGCCATAATTAAAACGATGTTTTAGGGAAATTTAAGACATGGCTAATGGAATATTCAGCAGAGTAATGGCATCCATTTCACCGAGCAGCGAAAACTATTTTAGGCAATTAATTGCCTAGCCGATTGTGCGGCAGAAGGCCTTAAGTTGCTAGCAGTAATGAAAGCGGTGAGTGATGCTAGCAAATTTGATGTGCATTTTAAAGAAATTTTTCGAATTATTAAGTGAGTCCGACCACGGAATTAGTGCAGGCTTGCACCCCTTGTTTGCAAAAGATACCGATGCGCGCATACTGATTCGCTCAATAAAACTCTACCATATGTTTGAAGATGTGTTTGATAGCTGCCAAGACATAGCGGATGAAGTTCATGATTTGATGCTGGAACGCATATGACTGAACACGCTATGATTGTCATGGCGATACTGGTTTTTATAGCACTTATATTTTACTTTATGAAAAGCTTTGATGAGGTAACTAACTCTATCTCACCAATGGTTTTAACGCGATTATTAACACCTTAAAACGGCCGTTATTTGGGCGGTTTTTTAATTCAACCATATTCTTATTTTGTGGCGGTTATTTTATCGTCTTTATATAACATGTTGCTGATATCAATCTTGATGATTATTTTGTTGTGGTTGTTTCAGAAATCATCGCTCTACCCACCTGAATGCCGAATTAATTAGCTGCAATTTGTGTGTGCTTTTTCATTAGGTATTCCAGTAACACCAAACACTATTACTGGCGCGATTATCGTTGTGGGTTTATCACGTCGCGTTTCTACTGTGGGCTGGGGCTTAGCTTAAGCATTTTTTTGACAAGAGTATTAACTATTCCTTGTGCCGATTTGATCGTTGCCATATTTTACCAACTTGACCTATTAATTAAAATGAAGGGTTAAGCAAATTTATAAGGCAAAAATGCACTTTGTACTTTTGCCTTATGGTCCTTGTTCATATTTTTATCATCAATTTGTCATACTTTAAATCTAGCATAGTCTTATAAAAAATTAGTAGTTCAATTACCGGAGAATTTATGAACACTGTAATTAGCAAGTCATTACAAATTGCTGCACTTGTAGCTGCAACTCTATCAATATCCACCGCATTCGCCGCCGAAAAAGTCATTAAAATTGATGGCTCAAGCACGGTTTATCCAATTACCGAGGCGGTTGCGGAAGAATACCAAATTGCCACTAAAGTAAAAGTGACTGTTGGTATTTCGGGTACTGGCGGTGGCTTTAAAAAATTCTGTCGCGGTGAAACAGATGTTCAAAATGCATCACGCCCAATCTTAAAAAAAGAAATGGAAGCTTGTAAAGAAGCTGGTATTCAATACATTGAGTTGCCGGTAGCTTACGATGCTTTAACAGTTGTAGTGAACAAAAAAAATGATTTTGTTAAAAGCTTAACGGCTGAAGAGCTAAAAATAATGTGGGAGCCATCAGCCCAAGGTAAAGTGAAGTCTTGGAAACAAGTAAATCCAGCATTCCCTGAAACACCACTTAAATTGTTTGGCGCGGGTTCAGATTCTGGAACGTTTGATTATTTTACTGAGGCTATTGTAGGCAAAGCAAAATCTAGCCGAGGCGATTACACAGCATCTGAAGATGACAATGTATTAGTGCAAGGCGTGCAATCAGACAAAGGCGGCTTGGGTTATTTTGGTTTTGCATACTTTGAAGAGAACGAAGACAAGCTAAGAGCAGTGCCAATTGTTGCTAAAAAAGGTGCAGCTGCTGTTATGCCTACTTACGAAAGCGTTAAAAATGGCACTTACCAACCGCTTGCTCGCCCATTGTTTATCTATGTGAATGCAACTTCAGCGGCGCTTAAACCCGAATTAAAAGCATTTATTAACTTCTATTTAGACAACGCACCAGCCTTGGTTAAGGAAGTAAAGTATATTCCATTGCCAGCCAATGAATATGCTGCTGTAAACAAACACTGGAAAGCTCTAAAACCAGGTACAGGCTTTGATGGTACACCGGAAGTTGGCGTAAAAATTGAAGAGTTACTAGCGCGTATTAAATAATATTTTACGGCAATAAAAAAGACGGCTCAATGCCGTCTTTTTTATTGCCGTAAACAATACATGCTAGCACTCGTATCGCCTTATAAATCATGCAGCAAAATAAAATGTCTTATATTTGCCACATAAATTCATTACAATATGCAAGTAAATAATAAGTCACTTTTTAAAGCGCCTAGACAATGGTCACTGCAAATCAAATTACTACTATTAGTCCACGTTTGGCCAAAAATATTAAACGCAATGTACGCGAGCGCGTGATTGAATTCATATTGATGCTGGCGGCTCTTTCGGCTGTATTAACGACATTTTCCATCGTCGGTGTGTTAATTTTCGAATCGCTGTCTTTCTTTAAAGCTGTTTCAATTGTGGATTTTTTAACCGACACACAATGGACTCCGCTTTTTGAAGATGCTCACTTCGGCATTATGCCTTTGGTTGCAGGCACGCTAACGACATCAGCAATTGCGCTATCTGTGGCCATTCCACTCGGTACTATTGGTGCAATCTATTTATCTGAATTTGCCAGCCACAAAGTCCGCGAAACAGTTAAGCCGATTTTAGAGTTATTGGTGGGTGTGCCCACTGTGGTGTTTGGCTACTTTGCACTTTTGTTTGTCACCCCATTGTTGCAAAAAATATTCCCCGATTTACCAGGCTTTAACATGTTGGGACCAGGTATCGTAATGGGCATTATGATTATTCCTTACATCAGCTCAGTAGCAGAAGATGCAATGCGTGCCGTGCCAATGAGTATGCGCGAGGGTAGCTATGCGATGGGTGCAACGCGCTTTCAAACGGCTGTTAAAGTGGTGACTCCTGCTGCCATTTCTGGCATTATCGCTGCCTACATTTTGGCCATTTCGCGCGCCGTGGGTGAGACCATGGTGGTCGCTGTTGCCGCAGGTCAGCAACCCAACCTAACCTTTAACCCAATGGAAAGTGCGGCAACCATTACTGCTTACATTGTACAAGTGGCACTGGGTGATTTACCGCATGGCAGCATTGGTTATCAAAGCATATTCGCGGCAGGCTTGGTGTTGATGTTGATGACTTTAACATTTAATATTTTTGGCTACCTTGCACGCAAAAGATTTCGCGAAAACTATTAATTTAAATAAAACAATTATCTTAATAAACACCTAGGCACTCAATAAACATGACTGAAATAGCCAAAAAAATGCAAGCAAACGTGCTAGATAATATTGATAGCGTTCGCGCCATGATTAAGCGCCATAAACGCAATGACGTTTTGTTTTCAATTGTTGGCTTAATCGCACTGATGATTGGCTTGCTGACTTTATGTACCTTATTTATTGACTTGGTCATGGATGGTTACAGTCGCTTTAATCTGGATTTTTTTAGCAACTTCCCTTCACGCCGTGCTGCAAAAGCAGGTTTATTATCGGCTTGGGTTGGCTCACTATTAGTGATGTCAGTCACATTTATCACGGCTATACCAATGGGCGTGGCAGCAGGTTTGTACTTGGAAGAATATGCAAAAAAAGGTTGGTTTTCAGATTTTATTGAAATAAATGTTTCTAACTTGGCTGGTGTACCATCGATTGTTTATGGCCTGTTAGCACTTGGCTTGTTTGTGTATGGCTTAGGATTAGGCCAAAGCGTGCTAACGGCAGGCTTAACACTTGGCTTATTGATTTTACCAATCGTGATTGTATCTACTCGCGAATCGATTCGCGCCATTCCAGTAGCCATTCGCGAAGCCGCTTACGCAGTGGGTGCCACCAAATGGCAAGTGGTTAAAGATCATGTTTTAAAATATTCACAAGGTGGTATTTTAACTGGTGTAATTATCGGCATGGCACGCGCCTTGGGCGAAACTGCTCCAGTTATTACCATTGGTGCACTCACGTTTATTGCCTTTTTACCACCATCTCCAATTTCAACTGAACCACCGTTTATCAATTTTGAATGGCTCACTTCTGGCTTTACCGTATTGCCGATTCAAATGTTTAACTGGCTATCACGCCCAGACCATGCATTTCACATCAATGCCGCTGCAACAGGCGCTATTATTATTATCGTAACGCTATTAATGAATGGCACGGCCATTTATCTACGTTACAAAATTCGTAAGAATATTAAGTGGTAATCAATAAAATTTCGATTTAAATATTGTCTAGAGTTAAATAATTAAAAGATTTTTTGGGAAAATTTATGGCCAATGTAACAACAGCAATTAAAGCAGAGTCGCGTGATTTAAACTTTTTCTATAGTAATGGTATGCAAGCTTTAAAAAGCGTGAACATGCTTTTGTACGAAAATAAAATCACGGCATTAATTGGCCCCTCAGGCTGCGGCAAATCGACATTTTTGCGCTGCTTTAATCGCATGCACGATTTATATCCAGGCAATAAGTATCAGGGCAAAGTTATCATGCATCCTGATAATACCAATATTTTAGAGCCAGGTGTAGACCCGATTGAAGTGCGTATGCGCATCAGCATGGTGTTTCAAAAACCTAACCCTTTTCCTAAATCGATTTATGAAAACGTGGCCTATGGCTTGCGCGTGCGCGGCGAGAAAAACAAGCGCATGATAGATGACAAAGTTGAAGAAGCCTTAAAAGGCGGCGCCTTATGGGATGAAGTAAAAGACCGTTTGCACGATTTAGCGTTTAACTTATCTGGCGGCCAACAACAACGTTTGTGTATTGCCCGTGCATTGGCAACTGACCCCGAAATCATGTTGTTTGATGAACCAACGTCTGCATTAGACCCAATCGCTACAGCTAATATTGAAGAGCTAATGAGCGAATTGCGTAACAAGCTGACTATTCTGGTAGTGACGCATAATATGCAGCAAGCTGCTCGCGTATCGGATTACACGGCCTATATGTATTTAGGTGAGTTGATTGAATACGGCGATACCGATATGATTTTTACTCGCCCAACCAAAAAAGAAACAGAAGATTATATTACTGGTAAATTTGGCTAGTATTCTTTCAGATTATTTCAGTTAATTAAAAAGCCAGCAATGCCGGCTTTTTAATTCTGCTGAATACTCAATACTTCAGGCTTTTTAGATTGACTTTGATGCATGCTAGCAACCACCATATAGTATCTAAGCATGCGTTCTGCTTGTATTTCGGCAGACCATTTATTTTGCGCATAATCAAGTGCCGTTTCACTAAGTTGCTGACGGCGCTGCGGGTTAATCAATACACTATGCACTTTTTGCACAAACTCTGATTCATTTTCTGTTGAAATCAGCGCACCTTTCCCCTCTATTAAAATAGAAGCGGTACCTAATTCGGCAATCGCCACTACTGGAGTGCCTTGAGCCATCGCCTCTAAAATTACCAAGCCTTGTGTTTCACTTTTTGATGAAAACACAAAAACATCGGCTGCTTTATAACAACTGTTTAGCTGTGTATTACGATCTAAATAACCTATAAATTGAACGTTATTTTCAATACTGTGCTCTTTAACGGAGTTGCGCAGGCTAGACAATGCAGGACCCTCCCCCGCAATAACTAACAATACATCTGGCATCACATCGCTTAATAACTTAGCTACTATCAACAAAAAACCAATGTTTTTTTCGTGCGCAACGCGGCCCACGTACAATATCATAGGTCGGTCTAACGCTATGCCATGCTTTACTCTAAAAGCATTGCCATCGGCAGGGCTAAAGCTATGTGCTTGCAATCCCGTGGCAATCACTTCCGCTAGACTATTAACACCGTAACCACGCAGCACATCCAACATCGGCTGAGAAGGCGCAACGATGGCATCGACTTGATTGCACTGTTTTTTAGAAATTAGCCTCGCCAAACCGCGGGCGGCAAATTGCGGAATCCATGGCAAATAATGATGCAGATAATCTTCAAAAAAGGTGTGATAGGTTTCTACTGCTGGAATTTTTAAGGTTTTAGCTAGCTTTAAGCCAGCATAATGCGCAATAAAAGGCGTGTGGATGTGCAACATATCGAACCGCATGACCTTTAATTTGGCGTTCAGCTTCAAAACTTCACCATACTTCATTAGCTTATCTTCTGGGTCAAAATAAATCGCACGCGCAGGTACGCGGGTAATCCATGCTTCATCCTCTGTCATCACGCCATAATCGGGTGCAATTAAGTGTACGCTATGACCCATTTTTTGCAATTGATTCGTAAATGTTCTAATGGAAGTAGAAACACCATTCACACGCGGAAAGTAAACATCTGAAATAAGTAATATATTCATTGGCTTAACCATAATTATTTAATTTAAATTTTAGCGATTCATTATGACGCTTTAATGAATGAGTTAGCTAAATTTAGATGACATGTCACAAAATTATCACCTATTTGTCATTTATATTTAATGCCGCAGTGTAAAAGTATTTTGCATGATAAAGCCTTATGTAACGCCTATTTTATGGTGTATGCCGCTAAGTTTATTTGCCTTCGATGCTAATGCGTGGGGGTTGTATACGCATATTTATTTTACCCAATGGCTATTAATGGCAACGCCTTTGTTAGATCCAAAACTTCATGGCGTTATCAAAAAATTTCCTACTCTAGTACTGGCAGGCGCCTGTTTGCCCGATTTAGCGATTGTTTCAAAATCGTTCAACACAACGCATCAATGGCAAAAAGCAGAATTGATGATGAATAATGCTAGTACCGATGAAGAATTAGCTATTGCCATTGGCTTTACCAGCCACTTATTTGTGGATGTGGTGGCGCACAATCATTTTGTGCCTGCATTTGAAGCCAAATGGAAGCGCATTCCTTGGTTGAATAAATCGGTAATTACGCATATTGCTTCAGAATGGGCGATGGACGCGCATATAGCAAAACAAATTGATTACACGCCAAATCAGTTGATTCGAATGCACATACACCAATTAAGTGCTTTTGTGGCGCCCTACTTTTCAAAGCCTAACGCCAGTTTATCTCCAGTACAAGCTATCACGCATTTAAGGCGGCTTGCATGGGCTGATTATGCACTTAGAAAAAGCTTTCTATCGCAAAGCGTTCTTTTAGTTGCAAGATTTAAAGATAAACGCTTAATGATTAACCTAGAATACTATTTGACTAAAACCAAGCATGCATTAACGCATTTTGATCAATCGATTAAAGGCAATAGGCCTCAATGGGACCCAGAATTAAGGCACTTAAGTACAACGGAGATGGTGCTTTGGCGTGAAAAATGTTTGAAGGAGTTAACTAAGCGCCTAGCAACGCCGATTCACTTTTACAATCAGGTGACCAAATAGTTATACCTAAAGTGATAATCAAATAAATAAGAAATTATTGATTAAATTTAGAAAACTTAATCAAATAAATATTATCTGCAATTATGCAAAAGCCATTAAATAGCTTTGCGCAATACCATAACCAATAGTTAGTCCTGCCAATACATCGCTAGGGTAATGTAAGCCTAAAATGACGCGCGACATGGCAACCATTATAGTGAATGGTATTAGCACAATAGATAATTCTGGATAATAATGTATCGCAACCACACTAAAGGCAACCGCATGCAAAGTGTGACCAGATGGAAAACTAAAGTGATCCAGCGGCTTACCCACCACCCATACATCTTGGCGCACCTGAAAAGGTCGTGGTCTATGCGTTTTTTGTTTTAACCATTTGTAAACAAATGTGCCCGTCAAGCCAGCGGCTATCATATGTAACACTGGCATAATGCCTTCAGATTGCTGTGTCACCACAATCGCCAACATCAAACCATACCAAAACACACCATCACCCAAGCGGCTAATTAATCTAAACCAATCGCGAATCAAACGGTATTGATTGCTATGGCTTACTGTCACACATACGGCGCTATCTAGCGCATGCATGCGACTTAAATAATTTTGCAACTGTTTCGTCATTATTATTCTCTTTACACTTGTATACAGTGGCAGTGTGTCAGGAGAATATGAATTTAAAGTGTCAGTTAAATGAAGTTTTTTTGAATTAACTTATTGATAAATAATAATATTATTTTTTATATTATCACCTAGCGGTTACAAGTCAGCAGCCATTTTAACAACATCGGAGATATCTTCAGCCAGCTTTTGCACCAGCGCGCCATCTTGGCCTTCTACCATCACACGGATTTTTGGCTCTGTACCAGATGCGCGCAACAATACGCGCCCAGCCCCATTTAATGTTTTTTCAGCTTTAATAACCGCCGCTTGAATATCAGCATGTTTTAAATCTAACTTCTGTTTGGTTGTTACGTTGATTAAAACTTGTGGATAAAGTCGTAAACTCTCACCCATTTCAGTCAAGCTTTTGCCACTATCGGCCAACGCATGCAACACTTGCAAGGCAGCAATAATAGCATCACCACTGCTGTGTTTATCCAGCGTTAAAATATGGCCAGAATTTTCACCACCCAATTTCCAATTTTTTTCATTTAATAATTCCAGCACATAGCGGTCACCCACATTGGCACGCGCAAACGGTATTTGGTGTTTTTGTAAGGCATGCTCTAGCGCTAGGTTGGTCATTAATGTACCTGCCACTCCCCCTTTTAGCTTACCTTTGGCGTATAAACCCAGCGCTATAATATACAAAAGCTGGTCGCCATCTAACAAATGACCAAGGCTATCCACCATCATTACGCGGTCGCCATCGCCGTCAAAAGCAATGCCTAAATCGGCATGATGTTCTAGCACCGCTTTTTGCAAGGTTTGTGGATGCGTTGAGCCTACTTGCTCATTGATATTTAAGCCATTTGGCTTATTACCAATGGCAATGACTTCTGCACCCAGTTCATGAAAAACGGGAGGCGCCACATGGTAAGTAGCACCATGTGCACAATCCAATACGATTTTTATGCCGCGCAAATCTAAATGATTAGGAAAAGTACTCTTACAAAACTCTACATAACGCCCAGCCGCATCATCAATACGGCGCGCTTTGCCTAACTTGGACGATTCCATTACCTGCATGGGTTTATCTAATTCGGATTCAATGGCATGTTCAATTTCGTCATCCAGCTTAGCGCCTAAACTAGAGAAAAACTTAATGCCGTTATCGTAATATGGATTATGCGAAGCCGAAATAACAATGCCAGCCTGCGCGCGTAGCGCACGTGTTAAATAGGCCACAGCAGGCGTTGGCATTGGCCCTGTCAGCAGCACATCCACACCAGCAGCCGATAAACCCGCCTCTAAAGCGGCTTCTAACATATAGCCAGAAATACGCGTATCTTTACCAATTAATACGGCTGGATGCGCGCCTTTTGCCAAATTACCAGCGCGACTTGCCAATACGCGACCTGCTGCATAGCCTAAACGCATGACAAAATCTGGCGTTATCGGGCTTTCGCCAACTTTTCCACGAATACCATCTGTGCCGAAATATTGTTTTGCCATTTTCCACCTTACTACTGTAGTCATTTATTGTTTATATTTATTGTTGAATTGCAATCACTACTTTTAACGCTTCTACAGTTGCTTTTACATCATGCACGCGCAATATTCTAGCACCAACCATGGCGGATATCACCGATGCTGCAATGCTTGAATATAGTCGCGAATCCACATCATTGCCGGTAACTTGACCTAATACCGACTTACGCGATAACCCTACTAGCAAAGGCTGACCAAGTGATGCAAATCTAGCAAGATGTTGAATCAAAGTAATATTGTGCACACGCGTTTTACCAAATCCAAATCCAGGGTCAAGTAATATACGATTTTTTACAATACCAGCTTCTTCACACGCAACTAATCTTTGTTGCAAAAAGGCTTTCACTTCTGCCACCACATCATTATATTGTGGATTGATTTGCATGGTTTGCGGTGTGCCTTGCATATGCATTAAGCACACCCCCACATTTGACGCTGCAATCATGTCTATTGCACCACTTTCTTGTAACGCACGCACATCGTTGACGATACTAGCGCCAGCATCAATAGCAGCCTGCATGACTTGTGGTTTATAGGTGTCAATCGAAATTGGAATGTTGATTTGATTAACCAAACCTTCAATCACAGGAATCACGCGGTCTAACTCTTCTTGCAAACTTACTGGCACAGCATTAGGTCGCGTAGATTCGCCACCAATATCCAAAATATCAGCACCTTGTTCTATTAGGCTTAATGCATGCTGAAGCGCTAAATTGGCTTTCGAAAATCTTCCACCGTCTGAAAAAGAATCAGGCGTCACATTCACAATACCCATCACATGAGGGCGATGAAGGTTTAGCTGAAATTTTCCGCAGTTAAATAGCATTAGGCTTTAATTAGATACTGATAATAAAAAAGGGTTAGAACGAACTAACCCTTATTTTAACACTACTTAAGTTTTCAAATTAAGGCATACTTGAACCTAAATTTTACTCACTTTTTGCGACCGGCTGCGGTGCAGGCGTAGCCGTCGTACCAGATGAGCTGCCACTATCGCTTGGCTTTACTTTTGGCTGACGCGGTTTAGGCGCACGTACTGGAATACTTGCCATGATATCGTTTATTTGATCCGCATCGATGGTCTCATACTCCATCAATGCAGCAGACATTGCTTCTACTTTGTCTTTGTTAGTTTCTAACAAATGACGTGCAACAGCATATTGCTCATCCAAAATACGTTTAATTTCATTGTCCACTTTTTGTTGTGTTGCTTCAGATACCGTTTTAGAACTCATGCTACCAAAAAATGAATCTTGTTCGCTACCAGAGTAAACCATAATGCCCATCGAACTCATGCCATACTTAGTCACCATATCCCGCGCTAACTTAGTGGCGCGTTCAAAGTCATTGCTAGCGCCTGTACTCATTTGATGCATAAATATTTCTTCGGCAATGCGGCCACCAAATAAAATCGAGATTTCTTCGAGCATTTTGTCTTTGTAATTACTGATGCGATCAAACTCAGGCAACTGCCATGTTAAACCAAGCGCCCAACCACGCGGCATAATGGTTACTTTATGCACAGGGTCTGCTTTTGGTAATAATTTAGCCACTACCGCATGACCACTTTCATGGTACGCCGTATTGCGACGCTCTTCTTCACGCATTACCATGGACTTACGCTCTGGGCCCATGTAGATTTTGTCTTTTGCATCTTCAAAATCTTCCATATCCACTGTACGTTTGCTACGACGCGCCGCGAATAAAGCCGCTTCATTCACCAAGTTGGCTAAATCGGCACCACTAAAGCCAGGCGTGCCTCGCGCGATAATGTCCGCTTTTACATCTGGGTCAATTGGAACTTTACGCATATGTACTAATAAGATTTGTTCACGTCCTTTTATGTCAGGTAACCCAACCATTACTTGACGGTCAAAACGACCAGGACGAAGCAATGCTTTGTCCAAAACATCGGCACGGTTTGTTGCGGCAATGATAATTACACCTGAACTGGCTTCAAAACCATCCATTTCCACTAACAATTGGTTTAATGTTTGCTCACGCTCATCGTTACCGCCACCAGTACCCGCGCCACGGCTGCGGCCTACCGCATCAATCTCGTCAATAAAGATAATGCAAGGTGAGTTTTTCTTGGCGGTTTCAAACATGTCACGTACACGTGCTGCACCTACACCAACAAACATCTCAACGAAATCAGAACCTGAAATTGAGAAGAAGGGTACTTTGGCTTCGCCGGCAATAGCTCGTGCCAATAAAGTTTTACCAGTACCTGGAGGACCCACAAGCAATACGCCACGTGGAATACGGCCACCCAATTTTTGGAATTTTGTTGGCTCTTTTAAGAAGTCGACTAACTCTGTCACTTCTTCTTTAGCTTCATCGCAACCTGCCACGTCGGCAAAGGTAGTTTGATTAGAGCTTTCATCTAATTGACGAGCTTTGCTTTTGCCAAACGAGAATGGACCTCCGCCTTTACCTCCACCTTGCATTTGGCGCATAAAGAAAATCCACACACCAATTAATAAAATCATTGGGAACCATGACATGAAAATTTCAAGCAACACAGAACGTTGTTGCTCTGGTTTGGCTTCTACGATGACGTTGTATTTAAGCAAGTCATTCACCATCCACAAGTCATTGGGCGCATAGGTACTGAATTCTTTACCTTCTTGTGTTTTACCATGCACAACGCGGCCATCGATTTGCACTTTGGCAATACGGCCATCTTTTACTTCTTGCATAAATTGTGAGTAAACCATTTGGCTGTCTGTTTTACTTTGATTACCAAATTGGTTGAATACCATCATCAATACAAGTGCGACTGCTAACCAAATTGCGATACTTTTTGCAATATTATTCACGTACCCATTCCTATAAAATTGGGGAGTTAATACATTATTTTAAACCATTTATAATTCACATGCTGTTAATTTTAATAGCTGCGTGCAACGATTAAAAACATTATCGAGCTTTTTTATTTAAACCCAACAAATACACTTCGCTGCTTCGGTCACGAGAAGCTTTTGGTTTACGCGTCACCACTTTAGTAAATTGTTGGCGCATCAATTTCACTATTTCGTCAAAGCCAGATCCAATAAAAACTTTGACTAGAAAATGTCCATCTGGTTTCAGCCATACCGAACTAAATGCTAAGGCTAATTCGGTTAAATATGCCGATCCAGCTAAATCAACATCTTTAATACCACTTATATTGGGTGCCATATCCGCAATTACAAGGTCTACTTTTTTACCATTTATCGTGTTTTCTAGTTCTTTTAAAACAGCATCTTCACGAAAATCACCATGTATAAAGGTGACACCTGCAATTGGCTGCATATCTAATATATCCAAAGCAATCACATTGCCATGCCCTTTTAGGCGCTGAACCACTACTTGCGACCAACTGCCAGGCGTTGAGCCTAAATCCACCACAGTCATACCCGGTTTGATTAATTTATCTTTATCATCAATCTCTGTTAATTTATAAGCCGCGCGCGCGCGATAGCCTTCTTTTTGGGCCCGTTTTACATACTCGTCATTCAGATGCTCTTGCATCCAAGCCTTACTGGTACGTGTGGGTTTCAAGTCTATATACTTTCAATTAATCAGGTCTTTCAAATTTAAAAAGGTTGTTCATGATAAAATATCAGCTTATTTAAAAGGTAACACAATGAAACTTAGCACTAAACAAATCGCGCATTTACGCAGCTTAGCTCACAGCTTAAGTCCAGTTGTAATGATTGGCAATATTGGATTAACCGACAGTGTAATTAAAGAGGTTGAGCTTAATTTAAACGCACATGAATTAATTAAAATTCAAGTTGCTGGTGATGACCGCGAGGCGCGCAAAGCCATTTACGCTGAAATTTGCGCCAAATCAAATGCGATTGCTGTGCATCATATTGGTAAACAATTGGTGGTTTATCGAAAAAGCGATACGATTAAAGAGTCTGCTAAAGTGGCAATCCCAAATCCTTAGTTAATTTATATACAAAACTTAAAGTATTATTTTTAAGACCTTGCTTTTAAAACCAATACAAAACCCAGCAAGCATTCTGCCAAATAAGCCACACTAGCAACACCATGCCAGTTTTTAAAACGGCTAGCAAATACGCTATTCATCACGTCGGCAGGCATTGCATCAGCTTTTAATTGTGCCAATAATGGTTGAATACCGAAGTGGCCTGCCAGAACTAATAACAGCATCAACAAAACGGTCCAAAAGAAACTTTGTTTTAAGGCGGCAGTACCGTAATCCATTGGGCGCTGAACCAGCAAGTAAAACGCGCTGCCCATGCCAATATAGCTCACCACAGTGAATAGCTTCCCTGCTAAGAGACCCGCCAATTGCTTATCTTGTAAGTTATCAAATAGCACGTATGCGCTAAAGCCTGTAGCCCACAGAGCGCCTACCCACAACGTAATCACAATCAAAGATAAACGATACATAGCTGTTTGTATTTATTCTGCTTTAATTAAAAACGTGCTGATTGCCTTAAATATAAAGCACATCTAAAACTTCGTATTCTTTAATGCCCCCAGGTGCAGACACTTCAGCCACATCACCTGCCGATTTCCCTATTAATGCGCGCGCGATTGGTGAGCCAATGGAAATTTTTCCGCCTTTGATATTCGCTTCATCTTCACCCACGATTTGATAGGTTTTATTGTCGCCTGAATCTAAATCTTCAATGTTTACGGTTGCACCAAACACCACTCGACCTTCAGCATTTAATGTAGCAGGGTCAATAATCTGCAAATTAGATAATTTTGATTCCAACTCAGCAATTCGGCCTTCGATAAAACTTTGCTTTTCTTTGGCTGCTTCATATTCGGCATTTTCAGATAAATCACCTTGCGCGCGCGCCTCTGCAATTGCCAAAATCACACTTGGTCTATCTTCACTGCGCAAACGCTGCAGCTCCAGCTTTAGCATTTCTGCGCCTTTAATTGTCACTGGGATTTGATTTAATGCCATACTGTAATACCGTTCAAAATTATTGAAAAAAATAAACCACACCCGTAACGAGCGTGGTTTTATATAGTAGTTTTAAAAGTGTATTTTAGATAAGCTTTTAATGCAAGTCTTAAAGACTGGTTAAATGGCTTTGTTTAAAACTAGACTTTGTGCGAGTTTTATACCAGTCTTTTATGTAAATCTTGCAGTGACTCAACATCCAGCTCTTGCATATGCGCCATACCAATACAAGCCGCTTTAGCACCGGCCAAAGTTGTGTAATAGGTCACTTTATTTTGCAATGCACTGCGGCGAATCTCGTAAGAGTCAGCTACCGCCTTTTTGTCCTCTGTCACATTCACAATAAAATTAATTTCATTGTTTTTAATCATATCAACGATATGTGGACGACCTTCAGCCACTTTATTGACTGGATTAACCGTTAGGCCATGCGCTATTAGGGCTTTTGCTGTGCCTTTAGTAGCTACCAAGGTAAAGCCTAATTTAACAAGGTCTTGCGCAATATCCACCACTTTTTGGTGATCTTCATTACGCACGCTGATAAAGGCGCGCCCACCTTTTGGTAGCTTAGCTGATGCGCCTAATTGCGATTTCACAAACGCTTCTGCAAAAGTAGCCCCAACACCCATCACTTCGCCGGTTGACTTCATTTCTGGGCCTAAAATCGTATCCACACCTGGGAATTTAATAAACGGGAATACCGCTTCTTTCACTGAGAAATATGGTGGAATTACTTCTTTGGACACACCTTGCGATTTTAAGCTTTGACCGGTCATGCAACGTGCCGCGATTTTAGCTAATTGCAAACCACAGGCTTTTGATACGAACGGTACAGTACGTGATGCGCGCGGATTGACTTCCAGCACATAAACGGTAGTACCCTGAATCGCAAATTGTACGTTCATTAAACCTTTAACGCCTAGCGCTTTGGCCATTTGTACGGTTTGTACGCGCAATACATCTTGCAACTCTTCGCTTAAGCTATAAGGCGGCAATGAGCAGGCAGAGTCACCTGAGTGCACGCCAGCCTGTTCAACGTGCTGCATAATGCCGCCAATTAATACGTCTTCGCCGTCACAAATCGCATCTACGTCAATCTCTAAGGCATCGTTTAAAAAGCGATCAAGCAACACAGGTGAATCGTTAGAAACCTTTACCGCTTCACGCATATAGCGCTCTAAATGGCTTTGTTCATGCACGATTTCCATGGCACGACCACCTAAAACATAGCTTGGGCGCACAACTAAGGGGTAACCAATTTCATTGGCCGCAATTAGCGCCGCTTCTGGCGTACGTGCGGTGCGATTTGGCGGTTGTTTTAAGCCAAGCTCATGCAACATTGCTTGAAAACGCTCACGGTCTTCGGCTCTATCAATCGCATCTGGCGTAGTGCCGATAATTGGCACGCCGGCTTTTTCTAAAGCGCGCGCAAGTTTCAAAGGTGTTTGACCGCCATATTGCACAATCACACCAACTGGCTTTTCAATATGCACAATTTCAAGCACATCTTCTAGGGTCACTGGCTCAAAATACAAGCGATCAGAGGTATCGTAATCGGTTGAAACCGTTTCAGGATTACAGTTAACCATAATGGTTTCGTAGCCATCTTCACGCATCGCAAAAGCGGCATGCACACAGCAATAATCAAACTCAATACCCTGACCAATACGGTTTGGCCCGCCACCTAACACCATGATTTTCTTTTTATCTGAAGGCTTGGCTTCACATTCCTCTTCATAACTGGAATACATATACGCCGTATTAGTGGCAAACTCAGCCGCACAAGTATCCACGCGCTTATAAACTGGGCGCACTTGCAAGGCTTGGCGATAGGCGCGCACAGCATGTTGGTCGGTATCTAACAATTTAGCTAAACGGCGGTCACTAAAGCCGCGACGTTTTAATTGAAATAGTGCCTCTTTATCTAAATCGGCAATATGCTTGCCAGATAAAGCCGCTTCACGATTAACAATGTCTTTAATTTGAGCTAAAAACCAAGGATCAATTTTTGAGATATTAAAAATATCTTCATTGCTGACTCCAAGACGCATGGCATCTGCTACGTACCAAATACGCTCAGGGCCTGGTTCACCCATTTCTTTGGTGATACGATCCATGTCAGTTGAAATAGAATCTAAACCGTCCACACCCACTTCTAAACCGCGCAAAGCTTTTTGGAATGATTCTTGGAAGCAACGGCCAATGGCCATCACTTCGCCAACCGATTTCATTTGCGTAGTTAAACGCGAATCAGCTTGCGGAAATTTTTCAAAAGCAAATCGTGGTATTTTGGTTACTACGTAATCGATACTAGGTTCAAACGCAGCAGGTGTTTGTCCGCCTGTAATATCGTTTTTTAATTCATCTAAGGTAAAACCAACCGCTAATTTAGCAGCCACTTTTGCAATCGGAAAACCAGTGGCTTTAGAGGCCAGTGCGGATGAACGTGAAACGCGTGGGTTCATCTCAATCACAATCATGCGGCCATCATCAGGATTAATGGCAAACTGCACATTCGAGCCCCCAGTATCCACACCAATTTCGCGCAAGACTGCCAAACTGGCATTACGCATAATTTGATACTCTTTATCCGTCAATGTTTGCGATGGCGCGACGGTAATACTGTCGCCGGTGTGAACCCCCATTGGGTCTAGGTTTTCAATTGAGCAAACAATTATGCAGTTGTCCGCTTTGTCACGAACCACTTCCATCTCATATTCTTTCCAACCCAGCATTGATTCTTCAATCAATAGCTCTTTGGTTGGCGACGCATCTAAGCCACGTTCACAAATGGTGATAAATTCTTCGCGATTATAAGCAATACCGCCGCCACTGCCGCCCATTGTAAATGATGGACGGATAATCGCTGGATAGCCAATGCTAGCTTGCACTTGCAAGGCCTCTTCCATGGAATGGGCAATGCTAGAACGCGCAGAACCTAAGCCAATTTTGGTCATGGCTTCTTTAAATTTTTGGCGATCTTCGGCTTTATCAATCGCTTCTTTCGAAGCACCAATTAGCTCAACATTGTATTTAGCTAAAACGCCGTGCTTGTCTAAATCCAGCGCGCAGTTAAGCGCCGTTTGCCCGCCCATGGTGGGCAATAACGCATCTGGACGCTCTTTGGCGATAATTTTTTCAACCACTTTCCAAGTAATGGGCTCAATATAAGTGGCATCGGCCATTTCAGGGTCGGTCATAATCGTAGCGGGATTTGAGTTCACCAAAATAACGCGGTAACCCTCTTCACGCAACGATTTACAGGCTTGAGCACCAGAGTAGTCAAACTCGCATGCTTGACCAATCACAATCGGCCCTGCGCCAATGATAAGAATAGATTTAATATCGGTTCGCTTAGCCATTATGCTACTTCCTTTTTCTGCATAAGCGATATAAATTGATCAAACAAATAACTCATTTCGGTTGGTCCTGGGCTAGCTTCTGGGTGTCCTTGAAAGCTAAACGCAGGTTTATCTGTGCGCGCAATTCCTTGCAAACTGCCATCAAACAATGAAACATGCGTGATTTTAATATTAGCTGGCAAAGATGCGGGATCTGCCGCAAAGCCATGGTTTTGACTGGTAATGTAAACACGCTTGGTTTCAACATCTTGCACAGGGTGGTTTGCGCCATGATGTCCAAATTTCATCTTCATAGTTTTAGCACCGCTGGCTAAAGCCAATAATTGATGACCTAAACAAATACCAAATGTGGGAATGCCTGAATCTACCAACGCTTTAATGGCTTTAATTGCATAATCGCATGGCTCAGGGTCACCAGGGCCGTTAGATAAAAAGATACCATCTGGTTTGTAACTTAAGGCTTCTTCTGCCGTGGCTTGCGCTGGCAAAACAGTCACTTTACAACCACGCGAAACCAACATGCGCAAAATATTTTGTTTGACGCCATAATCAAATGCAACAACATGAAACGGCGCTTTTGTAGGCTTGACAAAGCCTTTACCTAAAGCCCACTCGCCATCCGTAAACTCATATGCCGTTTTGCAACTCACCACTTTAGCTAAATCCATACCCGTTAAACCCGGGAAGCTTTTGGCTAGCTCTAATGCTTTTGCGCTATCAACATTGTCAGCCGCAATAATGCAACCCGTTTGCGCACCTTTTTCACGCAACAGGCGTGTTAATTTTCGCGTATCAATATCAGCAATCGCCACTACATTATTAGCGACTAGATATTCGGAAAGGCTTTGCGTGCTGCGGAAGTTGGATTCAAGAAGCGGTAAATCGCGAATAATTAAACCAGCGGCATACACCTTGTTCGATTCAACATCTTCTGGATTGATGCCCGTGTTGCCAATGTGCGGATAAGTGAGAGTGACAATTTGTTCGGTATATGAAGGGTCCGTTAGAATTTCTTGGTAGCCACTCATGGCGGTATTAAACACCACTTCGCCGACTGTATGCCCCAAAGCACCAATTGAAATGCCTCTAAAAACAGTCCCATCTGCTAACACTAAAAACGCTGGAATTGTTTTCGACAACTTGAAGCTCCTTTATTTTCTTGCCGTAAAGCTTAACTGCAACTATTTTTGAACACGCCTTTGTTAGATGTGCAAAACGGGAAAAGCTTTATAAACTCTTCCCGTTTCAGAATTAATGAATTATAGCTGAATTTAGTTCAAGCCTCAAGTTCAATCTGCACGTTTTTTTCTAATTTCGCTATAAAATTTAGTACCTTAAAATATGTTTATCAGCCGATTCTGATATAAAGTTAAGCCCAACTCTGACGAACTTATAGATGGATTGATCTCTGAATAACAACGAGTCATTTAAATCACTTAAGAAATATTCATTGGCGCTGTTGGCGAAATGATTTAAAATTAAAACAATTGTAAATCAGGTGCAAATGTGGATTTTGTTTGCGATTTACCGAAACATCCATAGTATTTTTCGGCTTAAATTTAACCCTTAAGCTATAGCCCAATCGGGCTATTGTCATACAGCGAACATTACTTAGAATATTATTTGTGTGAAAATTTATTCTAAAGAAACGTATTTTTTAATTTTTAAGGAGAATGTGTAATGAAATTTAAACACTTGTTATTATTACTGGCTTTATTTGCAAGTAGCGCACAAGCTGTCACTTTGATTAGCAAAGATGTATTAATCAATGAAAATCAAACTGTAAAATATGTTGATTTTGATGTAACCAATGCTGGTAATTTTGGCATTGTGGCCGACGATGGATTCATTATTGATAATCGCAAACTAAATCCTCATGCACTATTATTCTCAAACCCATTGAGTGCACCCAATTTCATCGCTGGTAACAACAATTTTGGGCTTACTGATGACTCATTTATTTTTGAATATTTAGGTATCGGTAGTTATGTTTTGGCTGTTTCTTCCAGCGTTCTTACTGTACAAGAAGCGATTGCTGGACTTAATTCCGATGTCACCAATAGAGTGTTTGGTACTATTGACGTAACCATTAAATCTTTAAATGGTAAAGCAGAATTTTCAGCCGTACCAGTACCAGCAGCCGCATGGTTATTTGGTTCAGCATTATTGGGCTTTGCAGGTTTTAGACGCAAATCAGTTTAATAACGCTTTATTGGGTTGTTAAATGAAAATAAAGCCGCATCAATGCGGCTTTATTTTTAGTTTAAACAAATGTTAATTAACGCAAATTAAGTACATCGCGCATATCAAATAAACCCGTGTTGTGGGCACTTAAATATTTGGCAGCGCGCAATGCGCCCAAAGCAAAAGTCGCACGACTACTGGCTTTGTGGGACAACTCTATGCGCTCACCAATGCCAGCGAAAACTACGGTGTGATCACCAACCACGTCACCACCACGCATGGTTGCAAAGCCAATCGTGCCTGCTTCGCGCTCGCCAGTAACGCCTTCGCGTGCATAAATGGCACAATCTTTTAACGCAACACCTAAGCCCTGCGCTGCCGCCTCACCTAATCTTAACGCAGTACCTGATGGCGCATCTACTTTGTGCCTATGATGCATTTCAACCACTTCAATATCGTAGCCATCATTCAACACTTTAGCCGCTTGTTCAACCAAGTTAATGAGCAAAGTTACGCCAACACTCATATTGGGTGCAAACACAATCGCAATTTTTTTTGCAGCCTTCTCAATCAAGGCTTTTTGCTCTGCGCTAAAACCTGTTGTACCAATAATATGTTTTACATTGGCTTGTTGACAGGCTTGCAGATACAGCATGCTGGCTTCGGGGCGGGTAAAATCAATTAGCACATCGGCACCATTTAACGCCGCTTGCAAATCGCCAGTAATTAGATTGCCTGTGTGCTTACCAAACTGCTCTCCAGCATCACGCCCAATTTTCGGGCTGTCAGCACGGTCAAGCGCGCCATGCAGTTGCAATTCGTTATCTGCAAAAATACCCTCTAACAGAGCATGCCCCATACGGCCAGTTACGCCTGCAATTACTACTTTAGTTTTTATCATATTTAGTCGCTTTTTTAAGCCCAATTGTTAAGCTAAAAACCTATCTTTTCTAACATACGCTCAAAATAACCTAGATCTTCTGCAGGTACCGTTTTTTCGTCTGTCGCTTTTGACTGGGTGCTTGGCTGTGCGGGCACTTTTTGAGAATTTTCTAAACTTTTCGTATCCAAATCTTTATCCAGCCTAAAAATAAACTGGTCATAAGCTTTAACAGAGGCAGGCTCAGGTGCTGGCTCTATTGGAGCTGCTTTAGTAGGAACTTGAGAAGGTGTAACAACGGCAGGTGTATTTATAGGCTCAACGGTTGTAGGGGTTGGCGAAATAACTGGTGCTAGTGGCGGTTCTGATGGTGCTATTTCAATTGGCAATGCCAACATTGAAGGCGGGTCTGACTCTCTGACTGACGATGCCTTACTTGCCTCAGGCTCAACACCTACAGACTTCGTTTCTGCAGTGGGTACAACTTGCTCTGTTGCCTCAGACTTTGTCTCTGCTGGCTTAATATCTTTTAGCTCTGCAACTGGTGGCTTATTGGCTGGCTCAACTTCTGGGTCTTGATTACTTTTCCAAAATTTTAAGTTTTCTAGCAACCCTTCTTTTGCGACTGGTTTTGCCGTTGATGGTGACTCGTCTGATGGTACTATTTCAGTTGGCACTGTCAACATTGAAGGCGCTTCTGACTCTACGACTGACGATGCATTACTTGCCTCAGGCTCAACACCTACAGACTTCGTTTCTGCAGTGGGTGCAGCTTGTTCTGTTGCCTCAGACTTGGTCTCTGCTGGCTTAATATCTTTTGGCTCTGTAACTGGTGACTTATTGGCTGGCTCAACTTCTGGGTCTTGATTACTTTTCCAAAATTTTAAGTTTTCTAGCAACCCTTCTTTTGCGACTGGTTTTGCCTTTGATGATGGCTCGTTTGATAAACTCACACCAGTATCGGCTCCAGGTGTTCCTTGTGGCACTACATCGCCACGCACACGCACCAACAACTCTTTTTCAAAGTCTAAAATCACGCGGCGCTGTTCAATTACCTTTCCTGCGCGGCGCATTTGATAAAAATAATCCCAACGATTGGTATGAAAACTATCGTTAATTAACGGCGTACCCATAATGAATTTTACTTGAGACTTAGTCATGCCTGGGCGAAGCTGTAGCAACATTTTAGATGTCACGACATTACCCTGTTGAATATCCATTTTAAACGGCCTAACAACAGGCACACTTGATCCACAACCCACCGTTAATGTGCTTAGAAGGATAATAAAAAGGATAAGAGTACTGCGCATCGTTTTATGCATTGGTTAAAGACTTATTACTAAATTGGCGTTAATATATCATGACGGCTGACAGCCTAAAACATCAAATTATTATTCTACTATTATTGAGCGCAAACTATGCATGAGCAAAAAGATTTAAAAAACGCTGGATTAAAAGCCACCTTGCCACGTTTAAAAATTTTAGAGCTGTTTGAAAACAGCAAGGAACGTCATTTATCAGCGGAAGATGTTTACAAAATTTTAATCACTACTGGCGAGGATGTTGGTCTTGCCACAGTTTACCGCGTATTAACGCAATTTGAAGAAGCAGGTTTGTTATCGCGCCACCACTTTGAAAGTGGTAAAGCCGTATTTGAATTAAACGAAGGCACGCATCACGATCATATTGTTTGCGTTAAATGTGGTCGAGTAGAGGAATTTTATGACGCCGAAATTGAAAAACGCCAGCAAGATGCGGCTGAATCACGTGGCTTTAAAATGCAAGAGCATTCACTCATGATTTACGGTATTTGCGCGGTACAACCTTGCGGCAAGAAAAAATAAATATTTCATTTAGTTGTCCTAAATATTTTTTATATCTGCTTTAGGTAAATTGTTTTCAATTATTCTGTCAATCGATTTAGCTATCTAAACGTTAATAATTGAATCTAACGTTTTGGAGTTAATCATGTTCAAACGCTATTCCTCGCTACTAATTTCTATAGTCATTGGATTCAGCGTTACCGCATGCGGGACCAATCCTGTTACCAAGAAAAAAGAGTTTCAATTTGTATCGCAAGATAAAGAAATTGCCATTGGCAAACAAAACTACGCCCCTGCCCGCCAATCTCAAGGCGGCGATTATGTAATTGACCCCGAATTAACTGCCTATGTGCAAGATGTTGGAAAAAGCCTAGGCGCGGTTTCAGATAGGCCTGAGTTGCCTTATGAGTTTGTTGTGTTAAACGATTCTGTTCCCAACGCATGGGCTATGCCAGGCGGCAAAATAGCCTTTAACCGTGGGCTTTTGTGCGAATTAAACTCTGAGGCAGAATTAGCCGCTGTGATGAGCCATGAGATTGTACATGCAGCAGCTCGCCACGGCGCTAAAGGCATGGAGCGTGGCATTCTTTTGCAAGGCGCAATGATTGCAGTAGGTATTGGCGCGCAAAACAGTAATTACGGTAATTTAATTGTAGGCGCATCACAACTTGGCGCACAATTAACAACTAGCAAATACGGTCGCGATGCTGAATCGGAATCGGATTACTACGGCATGCTTTATATGAAAAAAGCGGGCTACGACCCAGCCGCAGCCGTGACTTTGCAAGAAACCTTTGTGCGCTTAAGTAAGGACCGTAAAAGTGATTTTATTAGCGGCTTATTTGCTAGCCACCCGCCATCAGCTGAGCGTGTGTCTGCCAACAAAGTGACGTTGGCCAAAATTGGTGCGGGCGGCAATATGGGCAAAGAATTGTATGCGCAAAAAGTGGGCAAAGTAAAAGCTACGCAAGCCGCTTATAAAGCGTATGACGACGGTGTGAAGGCGTTAGCTAAAAAAGATACCGCCACCGCTACCAAGCTTGCGCAACAGGCGATTGCAGGGGAACCGCGTGAGGCAAGATTTCAAGAGTTATTAGGCGATATTGCTTTAACTGATAATAAATCGCAAGATGCCCTAAACTACTACGCCAAAGCCATTAAAATGCATCCCGACTACTTTAAACCTCACGTACAAAGCGGTATTGCGCTTTTTAATATGGGCAAAAAAAGTGAGGCTGAACCCTTTTTAAAACGCGCTAATGAGTTGTTACCCACCGCGCCAAGCCATTTACTTTTAGGCCAAATCGCGGAAGGTCGCGGTGATATCAATGCGGCCTTGCAACATTATCAAGTGGCCGCAAGCTCTAACTCGGATATTGGCAAAGATGCGAACGAACGCGTTACGCGCATTGATTTTCCGCGCAACCCTGCCAAATATATAAAATCAGGCGTACAAGCCGATAATGCTGGCAATTTATATGCCGTAGTACAAAACACTACCAGCCTATCCATTGGCCGTGTGCAAGTGCGCGTAGTGAAATACGATGCGCAAACAGGCCGAGCCGTTGCTCAAAGCAATTCTATGTTGATTGACGGTGTTGCTGCTGGGAAGCAAAATAAAATTGCCGTGGGCGAGCGCGTTAAAACTGCGCAAGAAGCAGGGTTGTATCAGGTAGTGGTTGAGGGTGCGGAGTTAGCGAATTAAACCGAAACTTAATTAGAAAGAAAAGTATAAGAAAGTCACTCTTAATAGCATCTGTTTGCTTCTAATACCTAAGCTCACACACAACCTACAAACCCAGCATTTCTTTAGCATGACTCCGGGTGGTTTCGGTAATTTGAATACCACCCAACATACGTGCGATCTCTTCTATGCGCTCTGCCTGTCTTAAGGCTTGAATATGGCTTAAAGTGGCGCCATTTTGTTGCTTTTTGCTCACTTGTAAATGTTGTGCGGCTTGTGACGCGACTTGTGGCAGATGCGTAATCACCAGCACTTGGCGCTCAGCACCTAATTGTTTAAGCAACTGCCCCACAACTTCTGCCACGCCTCCGCCGATACCTACATCTACTTCATCGAAAATCATGCACGGCACACTGCCTTGTGAGGTGGTTGTGACATGTAGCGCCAAGCTAATCCTAGATAACTCGCCGCCTGATGCCACTTTGTTAAGCGGTAGCGGGCCTACCCCTGCATGGCCTGCTACTAAAAACTCTACCGTTTCTAGTCCATGGGCTGATGCTTCGCAGGCATTTAAAGCCACACTAAACTGGCCACCGCTTAAAGATAAACGTTGCATCTCAAGGCTGATTCTTTTGCTAAGTATTTTTGTCGCCTGCATACGTTTATGGCTTAAGGTGTTGGCCGCTGTTTGGTAAGCGTTTAAGGCTTCTTGCTCTTGTTTTGTCAGCAAACCATCAATGGCAAAAGTTTCTAGTTCTGCCATACGCGATTGGCATACCACTAATAAATCGGGAAGCTCTTCTGGTTTGCTGCGATATTTGCGCGATATGTTATGTATGCTTTGGATGCGACTATCTACCTCTATAAGCCTTGCAGGGTCTAGCTCTGCTTTTTGCAAATAGCGATTAAGTGTGCGATTTGCTTCTTCTAGCTGTATCAAGGCAGAGTCCACATTATCGGCTGCGTCTTTGATTTGTGCATCAAAATCCACCAAGCCCATTAACTTTTGCTGCACTTGCGCCAACATCGCGCTGATATTCACGTCGTTATCGTTTAGCAGAGCAATACAGGCTTCTAGCCCTGAAAGTAGAGATGTGCCGTTAGCTAAGCGATGATGCTCTTGCTGGATGTCTTGCCAATCGTCTAGGTTGAAATTTAATTGTTGTAATTCACGCGTTTTATCGCGCAATTCGACTAGCTCATCTGCATAGGCGGCGGCATTTTTTTCGAAAGCTAAGCGTTGCGTATGCAAGGTATGCCAAGTTTTATAATGCTGCGCAACTTGGCTTGCTAATTCAGCATTGTGCGCAAATTCATCTAAAATTTGGCGTTGCGTGCTAGCTTTAAGCAAGGAATGATGGGCATTTTGGCTGTAAATATCCACCAAAAATTCACCCAACTCTTTCATTTGATTAACGGTTGCAGATGCGCCATTGATAAAACCACGGCTACGGCCATCGGCATAAATCACGCGCCGCAACATTAACTGGTCATCCACTTCTATTTCGTTTTTAGTTAACCAGTTTTTAGCATCGCTATTATCATCAATCGAAAATGTCGCGCTAATATCTGCTTTATCACAGCCTACGCGGGCTACCAAGCCATCATTACGAGCACCTAAAGTAAGTGATAAGGCATCGATTAGAATCGATTTACCGGCGCCGGTTTCGCCGGTGAGTGTGGTAAAGCCGCTATCAAACTCTAAATCGAGCTTGTCTACAATAATAAAATCGCTAATAGAAAGTGCTTGCAACATAATGAGTTAAGATTTTTTTCTTAGTATTTTTCGCGCAAATTGGTTCTTTCTAGCACATAGTGGTATTTGCGTTCGGCGGACGAAGATAACGCAGTCAGTTTTGATTTTTGGCAAAAAATTAGCCCCAGTTAAGCTTATTGCGCAACATATCAAAATAACAATACTCACTTGGATGAAGCAACCTGACTTGCTTTTCAGCGCGCTGTACCAAAACTCTGTCGCCGCTTTCAAGCAACATTTGAAACTGGCCATCGTAGCTTAACTGTCCGTCGTCGGTTTGTATCATAGTAATTTGAATTAAGCTAGAGCTGTTAACCGCGATGGGGCGATTGCTTAATGTATGCGGGCAAACTGGCACAATGGCAATCGCCTCTAAACTGGGGTGTAAAATTGGTCCTCCTGCGCTTAAAGCATAAGCGGTGGTTCCGGTTGGAGTACTTAAGATTATGCCATCTGCGCGCTGTTTGTGCACAAAAAAGCCGTTAATTTCAACGGCAATCTCAATTAATCGCAAGCCGCCTTTAATCACTACGTCGTTAAATGCTAAACCCTGCTGGATAGTTTTTCCGCCACGTATAACACTTGCATTGATTAACATGCGCGATTCAATTTGGTAGCGGTTGGATAAGACTCTATCTACAGCGCCCAACATATCTTCTGCGCGTAAATCGGTTAAAAAGCCAAAGCGACCGCGGTTAATGCCTACTAGTGGGATATCATTATCAATTAAGCTTCTGGCCACACTTAACATAGTGCCGTCGCCGCCCATCACAATGGCCAGATCTACTTTGCTACCAATAGTTGCCAAAGAGGCTTTATTAAAACCCGTTAATTCAGCATATTTTGCTGTGTTTTCTTCTATCCATACTTCAATTTTTTTGGCTTTTAAATGGCGCGCTAAATCAGCCAAATCGGTTTGCATTTGCTGCAAAGCGAGCTGATTCATGTATTTGCCAATAACGGCTATAGATTTGAACGGCTGAGTCATCTCAGCATTAAATCATAGATAGTCGCTTTGAAAAAGTAAGCCTATAAAATATTAACAAAAAAAAGCTTTATGCCTATTTAAATCCTTAGAGAGCCGGCTTGAAAACAGCGCTTAATAATAGAGAGAAAATTAAGCGTATAAGCCCGAGCCGGCTATTCAAACATGCTCAAAAATGGAATTTTGCTTTTGTCATCAAAATGAAACCTAGTTTCAAACGTATAATCTCACTAATGTGGTCACAATTAAGGCAAAATAACGGTGTATTTTTTAAAGGCTTATTGCTTAAATTTTGGATAAACGCGCGCAAATATTATTAAAAACCTTGGTTGAGCACTACATTAGTGATGGGCAACCAATTGGCTCGCGCACTTTATTGCAGCATAGCGGCTTGGATGTTAGCACTGCCACTATTCGTAATGTGATGAGCGACCTTGAGCAACTGGGTTTTGTGGCCAGCCCGCACACGTCGGCTGGGCGCATTCCTACCCAAAAAGGCTACCGTTTATTTGTTGATTTATTATTAACAGTAAAGCCACTTGAAAATCAGGCCATTGCACAGTTAAAAAGTGGTTTAAATTCGCTAAACCAAAGTGAGTTGATTAGTAGCGCCGCCGATATGTTGTCGCAACTAACACAATTTGCAGGCGTGGTGATGGTTCCCAAACGTCAACGCGTAGCATTTAAGCATTTAGAATTTTTGCCGCTTACTGAAAAACGTGTGTTGGTGATTATTGTCACCAGCGATGGAAATGTACAAAATCGCATCATCGTATCTGAAAAACCTTACTCCGCGAGCGAATTAACCCAAGCCAGCAATTATTTTAATGCGCACTTTTCTGGTCAAACCTTTGATGAAGTGCGCCTTAAGTTACATGCCGAATTGCAACAAATGCAATCGGATATGAATAATCTGATGACGGCGGCATTGGATGCAAGCAATAAAGCTGCCAACAATGATGGCGTGGTAATTTCCGGGGAGCGCAATTTGTTGCATGTGGATGAGCTATCAACTAATGTAAACAGCCTGCGCAAATTGTTTGAAGTTTTTGAGCGCCGCACCAATTTGATGCAACTGTTAGATAATAGCCAGCGTGCAGAGGGCATTCAAATTTTTATTGGTAACGAAAGCGGCTATTTGCCGCTAGATGAATGCTCAATGGTTACCGCGCCCTATGAAGCAGACGGCCAAGTGGTGGGCACCTTGGGTGTGATTGGCCCAACCAGAATGGCTTATGAGCGCGTGATACCAATTGTGGATGTCACCGCAAAATTGCTTTCCAACGCATTATCCGGCAAGCAATAAAAACATCAAACCAGCATTCTTGTCAGAGAGCGCTGACAACAAATACAGACTTATCCTGATTATTTTAAACTTTCTGTGGATGCAGAATACAAGTTAAGCAACACAAACTGCTGCATGACTTAAAGCTCACGCACAATCGACCAAGAGAATTAAAATGAACACATTGAAGACGAAAAAATTAACATCATTAGCAGTGCTAGCTTGCGCCATCAGTATGACAGCATGTAGCGGCATGTCTACACGTGATAAAGCAACTGCAGCAGGCGCTGGCATCGGCGCGGTAACAGGTGCTGTGCTAACAGGTGGCAGTGCAATCGGTACTGTTGGTGGCGCGGCAGTTGGTGGTGTCATTGGCAACCAAGTAGGTAAATAAACTTAACCGTCAACAAAAAGAGTATTAAAATGGACACAAAAAAAATGATTGGCGTCATTTTACTGGTGATGGGTGCTTTAGGTTTGATGTATGGCGGCTTTAGTTACACTCAAGATAGCACCAAAGCTAAAATCGGCCCTATTGAATTAAAAGTGCAACAAAAAGAGCAAGTGAACATTCCGTTGTGGGGCAGCATTGCAGCCTTGGCTGTTAGAGGTGTTTTAGTGTTTTCTGACCACCGCAGATAAAAAATGCGAGCGGACATTTTTTAAAGGCGCAATTTGCGCTTTTTTTATGCCACAACACAGGTTAGCCATGATTTTCTCATAGCTATTGGCGATTGTTTACTCTAAAATCGATATATGGCTTATTACAATCCCGAACCCCCTTTTTCTCATGGCGACCAACTCAGAGTCGGCATCTTAATCGCAAACCTTGGCACCCCAGACGCTGCAACATCTAGCGCATTGCGGCGCTACTTAGGCCAATTTTTAATGGATAGACGTGTGGTTGAAATTCCACGCTTCATTTGGTGCTGGATTTTGCATTGCATTATTTTGGTGATACGGCCAAAAAAATCCGCCGCCAAATATGCGCAAGTGTGGACGCCAGAAGGCTCGCCTTTGCTGGCACATGCCCAAAAACAAACCCAATTACTCAGTGGCTTTTTGGTACAAAAAATAAAATCACCTTTTGCGATAGAGCTAGGAATGAGCTATGGCAACCCCAGCATGAAAGCTGCCATTGAAAAATTAAAAGCACAGCATTGCGATCGTATTTTGGTGTTCCCATTATTTCCACAATACGCGGCCAGCAGTACAGCTGCTGTATTTGATGCGACATGGAAAGTGCTGCTTAAAATGCGTAACGTGCCCGCAGTGCGCACTGTTCGCAGCTATCACGACAACCCTGCTTACATCGCTGCATTGGCAAAAAGCGTACATGCTTATTGGCAAATCAACGGCAAGCCAAGTAAATTGGTGATGAGCTTTCATGGCGTGCCAAAGGTGCATTTAACCAAAGGTGACCCATACCATTGCGCTTGCCACAAAACTGGGCGCTTATTGGGCGAGGCATTGGGTTTAGGCAAAGACGAATATATGGTGGCTTTTCAATCGCGCTTTGGTAAACAAGAGTGGCTAAAACCTTATTTGGCAGGCGTTTTAGAAGATTTAGGTAAAACCAAAACCAAGCGCATTGATGTGATTTGCCCAGGATTTAGTGCCGATTGCTTAGAAACGTTAGAAGAAATCGCCATGGAAGGCAAAGAGATTTTCACCCATGCTGGCGGTGGTGAGTATCACTATATACCTGCCTTAAACGAAAATGAGGCATGGATTCATGCCATGACAGAAATCGCGCTAGAAAATCTGCAAGGCTGGGTAACGACTGAGTGGGATGGCATGCAGGCGAAAAAAGACAATGAAATGACCAAATTGCGCGCGCAAGTCATGGGTGCTAACTAACAGGTCAGTCAATCAATAGGCGTGCAAAACAATAAGCGCTATAATTTCATCTTACAGTTGATAGTGGCTTGAATATGATTGTAATTACAGGCGGGGCAGGTATGATTGGCAGTCTAATCTCCTGGCACCTCAACCAAAAATTAGGTCGCGAGGATTTAGTGATTGTTGACCACATCACCCATGAAGAGCAATGGCAAAACCTTGTGCATCGACATTATGTTGAATACTTGGATAAAGACCAATTATTTGACTTTTTAGACGGTAATGAAGCTTGCGTTGAGATTGACGCTATCATTCATATGGGCGCCATAAGCGCCACTACGGAGCGGGATTACAATAAATTAGTTGAAGCCAATATTCATTACAGCCAAGACTTATGGGGCTGGTGCGCAGAACATGAAGTACCGTTTTTCTATGCCAGCTCTGCCGCCACATATGGTGACGGGCAAAATGGTTATGATGATTTCAGTATTGAAAAGTTACGCCCACTTAATGGCTACGGCTATTCGAAACACTTTTTCGACCAATGGGCATTACGCCAAGTAGCCGAAAATGAACCACAGCCACCAGCATGGGCGGGCTTTAAGTTTTTTAATGTGTATGGCCCAAACGAATACCACAAAGAACGCATGGCCAGCGTGGCTTTTCATACCTTTAATCAGGTAAAAGCCACTGGCGGCATGAAGCTATTTAAAAGCAATAAATCCGATTTCGCTGATGGCATGCAAATGCGCGATTTTGTATATGTTAAAGATTGCGCGGATATTATTGTTCATTTTTTTGATAAAGCTACTGGTTCTAAAACACCTTGTAAAAATGGTATCTACAATATTGGCACAGGCAAAGCGCGTAGCTTTAAAGACTTAGCCAGCGCCGTGATGCACAGCATGAATAAAACACCACAAATTGATTTCATTGATATGCCAGAAGATTTACAAGGCAAATACCAATATTTTACAGAAGCCAACGTAGCAAAATTACGCGCAGCTGGTTACACTAAAGCGTTTACCAGCTTAGAAGATGGAGTTAAAGATTATGTTCAGAACTATCTTTTAAGTCAGGATAAATACTGCTAATGGATTACATTGATTTTTTAAAAGGTGAACATACCGCGCATATGGCCATGTTTATGGCGCTTGAGCCACTATTCCCAATGATTAGTGCTGTGGGCCTAAAGATGCAAGAGTGCATCAAAAATGGCGGAAAAATTCTGATTATGGGCAATGGCGGTAGCGCGGCTGATAGCCAGCATATTGCAGCCGAAATTGTGGGTCGCTTTAAAAAAGAACGCAAAGGTATGCCAGCTATTGCACTCACTACCGACACCTCAATCATTACCTCTGTAGGCAACGATTATGGCTATGATTATATTTTTGCTCGCCAAATTGAGGCTTTATGCCGCCCAGAAGACTTGGTAATTGGCATTACTACCTCAGGCAATAGCGCTAACGTAGTAAGTGCCATGCAAGCGGCTAAAGAAATTGAAGCAGTTACGGTTGGTTTAACAGGCGGTAGCGGTGGCAAACTAAATGCTATTTGCGATTTTAATTTAGTCATGCCGTCATCCGTTACGGCACGTATTCAAGAAGCGCATATTTTTGTTGGGCATTCTTTGTGTGAAATTTTAGAGTCTTAAATTGGTATGTCTGATCTTTTTTTAGAGGCCGTAAAGCAATTTGGCAAGAATAATCAGCATGCACTAGTGATTGGCGATATGATGCTAGACCGCTATTTAATTGGCTATGCGGGCCGCATTTCACCGGAGGCGCCTGTGCCGATTGTGTTGCTAAATCAGCAAAACGAGCGCGCTGGCGGTGCGGCAAATGTGGCAGCCAATTTGGCTTTACTGGGCATTAAAACGCATATAATAGGCTGCGTGGGCGATGACAGCGAAGGCGTTAATTTATTTAAGCTATTGCAACAAATGGGTATTGATACCAGTGGCGTTTACACCTCAAAAAACCGGCCTACAATTGCTAAAACCCGCGTGTTAAGTGGTCATCAGCAAATGCTGCGTTTAGATCAAGAAAGTAATGCGGCTTTTAATGCAGCCGAAAATTCTGGCTTAAAAGCAGCGATTCAACTGCAATTAGCCTTAAAACCAAGCGTAGTAATTTTGTCTGATTATGCCAAAGGCTTACTAAGCGAGGCCACATCCCAAGCCATTATTGCAAAATGCAAAGCATCTAATATTACAGTTTTGGTTGACCCAAAAGGTCGCGATTACAGCAAATATAGAGGCGCTACTGCACTGACCCCCAATAAAAAAGAAACCGCCGAAGCTTGCGAAACAAACATTGATGACGATGATTTAATTATCAAAGCTAGTGCGCTTAAGCAAAAATTACAGCTTGAATTTTTAGCTGTGACACGCGGTGAGGAAGGCATTTCACTGATTGATGATAAAACACATCACCTACCCGCAATTGCGAAAAAAGTATTTGACGTTTCTGGTGCAGGCGATACCGTGATTGCTACATTAGCGGCAGGTTTAATGCACAACTTATCTGTACTGCAAAGCTTGCAGTTAGCCAATATTGCAGCTGCTGTGGTGGTTGGCAAAGTGGGCACAGTACCAATTTCACAGAGCGATTTGCTAGAAGCTTTAGCCAGCCATCAGGTTAGCGAGCAAGCCTATAAAGTGTGCGATTTAGACGCAATCAATCTAAAGGTAAACGCTTGGAAAAAAGCCAATCAAAAAATTGTTTTCACCAATGGCTGCTTTGATTTGCTGCATGCAGGGCATGTGACTTATTTAGAAGCCGCCAAAAAACGTGGCGATAAATTAATTTTAGGCTTAAATACCGATCGCTCAGTCAGTGCAATTAAAGGCCCTGCCCGCCCAGTGGTGAATGAAAATGACAGAGCACGTGTGCTAGCAGCGCTGGAGAGTGTGGATGCGGTTATTTTATTTGATGAAGACACACCGCTGAGTCTGATTAATGCCATTAAACCAAATGTAATTGCCAAAGGCAGTGACTACTCCGCAGAACAAGTGGTTGGCGGCAAAGAGGTGCAAAGCTGGGGCGGTGAAATTGCGCTGATTGACTTGGTTGAAGGTCGTAGTACCAGCACCATTATCAAAAAAATAAATAGCTAGAAAAAATTAAGCCTGCCCTTAATCGAAAATGCCATCAGAACAAATCGCAGAGAAGATATTAGTACTTGGTCCAGCCTGGGTGGGCGATATGGTATTGGCGCAAAGCCTATTTAAAACGCTAAAAGCCAACAGCCCGAATTGCGTTATTGATGTTGCCGCCCCTGCTTGGACATTGCCTTTATTAGAGCGCATGCCAGAAGTGTCTGGCAAAATCGCATTGCCATTTAAGCATGGTGAATTAGCATTTTGGCAACGCATTGCCTTTGGCAAAAACTTAAAAAAAGCCGGCTACACGCAAAGCATTATTCTCACCAATTCGCTTAAATCCGCTTTGTTGCCTTGGGCTGCTGGCATAAAAAAACGCACCAGTTTTTTAGGTGAAATGCGTTATGGCTTGATAAATGACATACGTCCATTAGATAAAAATATACTTAAAAAAACCGTTGAGCGGTTTGTGTTTTTGGGATTAAAAATCAATGAATCGCTGCCAATAGAAATTCCAAATCCCCAATTAGCTACTAACCCACAGACAGTATTGGCAACATTGGCTAAATTGGGTATTGAAGCACCACAATATAAAGTAATTGGTCTATGCCCAGGTGCCGAATATGGTGAAGCCAAGCGCTGGCCAGCGAAATACTATGCTGATGTTGCCAATGACGCGTTAACTAAAGGTTGGCAAGTGTGGCTATTTGGCTCAGACAAAGACATAGCCATAACCAGCCAAATCAACCAACTCACACAAAATCGATGTCATGATTTTGGCGGAAAAACAAAACTGGGCGAAGCGATTGATTTAATGTCTTTATGCGATACGGTGATTAGCAATGATTCTGGCTTGATGCATGTGGCCGCCGCCCTTATTACAGAGAATGAAAAGCATAAAAAACTAATCGCTATTTTCGGCTCATCCGACCCCTACCACACCCCGCCCATGAGCAACAAAGCGGTGATTGAATATTTAGGCCTGTATTGCAGCCCTTGCTTTAAGCGGGAGTGCCCTTTAAAGCACTTGAATTGCTTAAAACAAATTCAGCCGCAACACGTTATTTCAAACCTATCCTAAAGCTTGGCAGACCACCGGTTAATTCTATCCAGCACTTCTGTTTGAGTCATTTTTTAGTTTAGCTAATTACTTTTCTCGCGACTATTACTGCAGATATTTTAGCCACTGGATGAAATAACTTAAGGACATTAACAGTGGGGATAATAAGCCCTTTTAACCTTATGGCATTATTACAGAACTATCGCAAATAAGAATAATACGGGCAAAACTTAAAATACTTTTAATCCGCAATATTTTTTAGTATATTGCAATCGGCTAACCTAAAAACATACACGCCATAAGCATCTTGCTCCAAAACTTCAGGTAAATTTAGGTGCACTTCAAACATTTCCTTAGTATGCGTATAGCTGTCAATATCCCGAAATTTTAACTTGCTTAGTTGCATGTTTTTTTAAAGTAATTGGCTCAAGCTTGTTAATACTTTAATTTTATTTTCGGCGCAGTAAGCCTGCCAATCTAGCACTTCTGTCCAATCGCTAACAAAAATAAAATCCAAACTCGCATTAGTGGACGCTTCATGGTCGTATTTACTGTCACCAATAAACAAAGCAGGCATTTGCAAATGGCCATTGGCTTTTTCGCGCGCTAGAACCTTGTCTTTATCATCTGGGCTGCCAAACAAGCCACCGTCAAAATACTTGGCTAAATCACGTCTAGCAAATAGATCACGAATTTCTTGTTGATCACCTCCAGAAAGAATCATCCACTTGGCGTCTGCGGTGAGATTACGCAATTCCTGTAAACCATCAGCAATGCTGCAATTCATTAAACCCACTTCCAACTCACGGCCAAATTCATCTAACAATACTTGAATTGCTTTATCATTGACTGGTTTCTTTAACACATCACGCACATACCAATCAAACTTATGATAGCGTGAAATTCCGCCTAATTTAACATGGTAATCTACCAACTTCTGAGCTTGGGTATCCGTGGCACCTAAGTTTTTAGCGGTACGGAAATAGGCTTCCGTTTTAACAACATTTGAATCCAAAATCACACCATCGCAATCGAATACGATGGTTTTATATTTTTTTAAATCAACTTTCAAACAAGTTTCCTCATTTCTACTTTTGTTATCATTATTGAATTAATATAACACCATATAAAAAAAGGGTTTGTGATAACCACAAACCCTAATTTTTAAAAAGCTGCAATAATTATGCTGGTTTAATGGCGCTGGCTTCTTTAGCTAATTTAGTGATGTACGCCCAATCTTTGCGCGCTACGGCATCGGCTGGCGTTAACCATGTACCGCCGCAAACTACTACGTTTGGAAGACTTAAAAATTGTGATGCAGAATCAACGGTTACACCACCAGTAGGACAAAATTTCACATCACCAAATGGCCCTGCAAAACCTTTTAACAAGTTAATACCGCCTACTGCCACGGCTGGGAACAGTTTTAAAAAAAAGTAATCATCGGCATTAGCCGTCATAATCTCTGAACCCGTTGAAACACCTGGTAACAATGACAAACCAATTTTGCGTGAGAATTGGCCAAGATCTGTTGTATATCCTGGGCTAACCGCAAATTTACAACCTGCATCTAGCGAAGCTTGCGCATCTTTTAAGTTTCTCACAGTGCCGCTGCCCATGATTGCATCAGGCACTTGTTTGGCAATTTGCTCCATGGCCTGAAGCGCGCAGCTTGAGCGCAAAGTCACTTCTAGCACTCTAATGCCGCCAGCTAGTAATGCTTCTGCCATTGGCACAGCATCTTCAACTTTATTGATAACGATAACGGGAATAACGGGGCCGTAGTTGGCTAAATCTAATGTGTTCATGTTTCTGTTTTACCTATTTAACTTTTTAATTGATTATATATTGAAATTCAAAATGGATTCCCGGTTGCGCGGGAATGACGGATTGGGTAGTTTTTAGCTAAACCAAGCAATAATACAAGCTTTGACATTCGGCTGAAAACATGGCACTTAAAAGCAGACAGTATGTTTTTGTAGGGCAAGCGAAAGTAACGAAGCTATCAGTCGATTTGCAAAGTTTACAACCAAGTGATTGCGCCTTCTTCGGCTGAAAGCACGTTCCGCCGCATCCCACCAAACAACTCACGCCCGATGCCGTGCGAATTATGATGACGTTTGCTATCACTTAACTCGACCGCTTGGCGCTCAGACCAAGTATCTTCATCTACCAGCGCGTTTAAGGTGCCTACTGTGGCATTTAAGCGAATAATATCGCCATCGCGAATTTTGGCAATGGCACCGCCTGCACTTGCTTCCGGGCTTAAATGAATCGCCGCAGGAATTTTGCCAGATGCTCCACTCATGCGACCATCGGTGACAATGGCTACAGTAAAGCCTTTGTTTTGCAGCACCGCCAATGGTGGCGTCAGTTTATGCAGTTCTGGCATACCATTCGCTTTAGGACCTTGAAAGCGTACCACGGCGACAAAATCGCGTTCTAATTCGCCACGGTCAAATGCTTGCAACAACTCCTCTTGGCTGTCGAATATAATCGCAGGCGCTTCAATAATATGTCGATCTTCTGGCACAGCAGAAATTTTAATCACGCTGCGGCCTAAATTGCCTTTTAACAAACGCAAGCCACCGCTCTCATTAAACGGATGTGTATGCGTGCGAACTATCGTTTCGTCGCCGCTTTCTTTTGGATAATCTTTCCAAATGAGTTTATCGGCTTGCATGAACGGCTGTCTGCCATATTCGTGCAATCCACCTTTGGCCACCGCGTAAACATCGGGGTACATATAACCGCCATCAATTAGCTCGCGGATGACAAAACCTGGGCCGCCAGCCGTTTGGAATTCGTTCACATCGGCTTTGCCATTGGGGTAAACGCTCGCTAATAATGGCGTGGCTTTGGCTAGATAATGAAAGTCTGTCCAATCGATTACAATACCAGCCGCGCGCGCCACTGCTACCCAATGAATTAAATGATTGGTTGAACCGCCAGTGGCCAACAAAGCCACCATGGCGTTGACAATAACATGTTCGTCAACCAGTTTGCCGATTGGCACAAAGCTATCTTGCTTAGTGTTCTCTAACACCACGCGTACTGCTTCCCGCGTAAGCGCCTCGCGCATGCCATCGTGTGGATGAATAAACGCAGCGCCTGGCACATGCAAGCCCATTGCCTCTAACAACATTTGGTTGCTATTAGCGGTGCCGTAAAAGGTGCAAGTACCTGCGCCGTGATACGCTGCAGATTCACTGGCCAATAACTCTTCGCGGCCGACTAAACCTTGTGCATATTTCTCGCGTACTTTAGATTTTGTGGTGTTATCAATGCCCGTGCTCATCGGTCCAGCTGGCACAAACACACAAGGTAAATGGCCAAAATGTAGCGCGCCTATGAGCAAGCCTGGCACGATTTTATCGCACACACCTAGCAATAATGCGGCGTCGAACACATCGTGCGACAGCGCAATCGCAGTACCCATGGCAATGTTGTCTCGCGAAAACAGCGAAAGTTCCATGCCCGCCTCGCCTTGGGTGATGCCATCACACATCGCTGGCACTCCGCCCGCCACTTGGGTGGTAGCACCTAATTTACGCGCTTCGTCGCGAATCACATCAGGAAAGTCGACATAAGGCTGATGCGCAGACAACATCTCGTTATAAGCCGTGACAATACCAATATGCGGTGGTTTTTCGGCATAAATACGCAATTTATCATTTTGTGGAACTGCCGCAAACGCATGCGCAATATTGGCGCAACCTAATCTATCCGGACCTTTTGGGCGCTTAATCATTTCATCAACGCGGTTCAAATAGGCTGCGCGCGTCGGTCGGCTACGCTCAATAATACGTTCGGTTACTTCTACATGCGATTGTTTCATTACTTACAGGCCTTAATAGCAAAAGTTCAGTGACTGAATTATCCTCAAAGCAGGTCTTAACGTCAAACAAATGATGATGCGTATTAGCTAAATAGCCAAATATTTGTCAGTGCTGATTAACCCAACTAAGGCAGCTATATCAGATAAAATTTGTTAGTTAAGTTTCGTGAAATAACATGGAATTGCTAATAAATTATTTAACTAAATTGTTTTTGATAGAGCTTACTGTAAGTTCCATTTCGTTTTAATAAAGCCTCGTGGCTTCCACTTTCAATTATTTCGCCTTTGTCCATCACTAAAATACGATCTGCATTCTCAATAGTAGATAAGCGATGGGCAATAACAATAGTGGTGCGATTATGCATTAATTCATCAAGCGCCGTTTGCACATGCATCTCAGATTCCGTATCAAGCGCAGAAGTCGCTTCATCTAACAAAAGAATTGGCGCATCTTTTAAAATAGCGCGCGCTATGGCTAGTCTTTGGCGTTGCCCGCCAGAAAGACGCACACCACGATCGCCTATTTCACTTTGTAGTCCATTAGGCAATTGCTGTATAAACTCCCAAGCATGTGCCGCTTTCGCTGCTGCAATGACTCGCGCTTCATCCACGCCTCTCAAGCTGCCATAGGCAATGTTATTGAATACGGTGTCATTAAATAGAGTTACATCTTGGCTGACCATACTAAATTGCTGTCGAAGGCTTTGTAATGTCATGTCGCGGGTATCAATACCATCAATTTTAACCAGCCCGCTCTGCAATTCATAAAATCTAGGGAATAGATTGATTAGAGTCGTTTTTCCACCACCTGAAAGTCCTACCAACGCTAATTTTTCACCTGCTTTAATCTTCAGATTCAGATTTTTTAGTGCTGCCTGTATCGAGTTTTCATAACGCAAATTAACATCGCGCAATTCAATTTCACCTTTGGATCGACCAATCTCTTTTCGTCCATCATCCATTTCAGATTGCGTATCTATCAGGTTAAAAATACTTTGCGCTGCTGCAAGTCCAATCTGCAAATCTTCATTTAATGAAGTTAAACTTTTTATGGGCGCGATTAACATAAGTAATGCACCTATAAATGCAGCAAACTCTCCTGCACTAAACTTACCTATCGCATAAAAAACTACCAGGCCTAAAGCCAAAGCAGCTAGCAATTCGATTACCATGCTATTCATGCCTGAAATACGCCCTAATCGAATCATCAGATGACGATTTTTACCAGCAACTTGTTTGAAGCGTTGAAATTCGTAGTCTTGGCCGCCAAATATCTTAACGATGCGCTGTCCACTTACCGCCTCTTCTATTACTTGCGACATCTGCCCCATGGTTTGCTGTACTAATCTACCAGAATCCCTTAATTTAGGTGTCATTTTTTTTAAATAAATGGTCATCACAGGCAACATGCCAGCAAAAACCAAGGTTAAACGCCAATCTAGATACAACATATAGCCCAGCATGCCAATGATGGTTAAAGTATCTCTTACTAAACTAATGGTTACTTTAGTAACAGCGTTATAAATTTGTTCTGTATCAAAAGTGATCTGAGAGCTAATAATACCAACCGAATGTGCATCAAAAAAGTTCACTGGCAAAGCCATAACGTGCTGAAATACGTCTAATCTCAATTTCTCTACGACTTTTCTACCCACCCAGCGTAAAGTAAAATTGGAAGTAAATCCAGAAATTGCACGTAAGGATAACAAACAGATGAGCATGAGTGGCAAAAGTTTATGCTTACCTGAATCCGTCGCAACAAAACCTTCATCGGTAACCATTTTGATGGTGGCTAAAAAGCCTGTATTTGTCGCAGATAACACCACTAGCGCCAAAATACTAATGCTAAACATTAGCCAGTGAGTTTTAGCGTATTCAAATAAGCGAAGGTATAGCTTTTTAGTGTTGAAATTTTTTTTTTGCATTAATGGCGGTTTTTTTAGATCAATTTAGATTTTAACATAATTTATAAGGTGTCATTTCTTCAGTATTTTGGAGACAAACTCTGGCTCAAAGCAAACTCAGGACTTTCAATTACCATCAAAGCAGTTATTAGCATCAAACGAATGATAGAAGTCGTGTCGCTAAATCGCGGTTAATAGAACAAACTTAACACATAACTAGTATCGATAAATATGGCTTACCCGCCAGAAAATACTCAATACAACTCCAAAATAGCTAGCATTAGATTTCTGGCATATGATTATTGATAAAATTACAAAGTTAACAATTAGTCTTCATGAGAAAAATAGACATTAGCATCATCGCACCCATATTTAACGTAGCTTCTTATCTACCAACCTTGCTGGACTCCTTAATTAAGCAAACCCTTACATCAATTGAAATTATAGCCATAAATGATGGGCTGAAATATGCTAATGGGCGATATTGCCTTTGCCGATAGTGACGATTGGCTTGCGCCAGATGCGCTTAAAACTTGGTTTTCACTTGCTGAATATGCCTCACTAGACATGGTTATTGGCAATGGATTTTATTTGTCCAATCAGCCAAATGAGGCTAGTATTTTCGCTCTATTTTAAGTCGACAAGCTTTAGGAGTAATTGAAAGTAGTTCAGAGTGGATTACGCGCAGTGTTAAAATGCAGGAGTGGCAGCATTTTTTTTAGTTACAACTCATCCGCAAAGACTACTTGGAGTATATTAAAGCAAGATTTACGGAACATATCGTACATCAAGATATCATTTGGACGCTGCAAGTTGCAATTTCTGCAAAACCAATTGGCTTTGTCAAAACTCCGCTTTAAGGTTGTCGGCGCAACACCTTATCTATCACAGCCAACCCTTCTGAGAAAGTCGTCTGTCATCGGGCAAGCTACATTAGGGCCATCTCAGAACTCGTCAAAACCACTCAAAATCAAGCCAACAACCCAACATTAAAGAAAGTGTTTTTAAAACAAGCAAATATAGAAGGTGGGCACTTTTTAGGCTGAATGCGCAAAAATTATAAACCATACTCAGCGCCGAACTTTAGCCAAGCAATTTTTAAACTTAGATTTATCTAAGTGAATGTTTTTTAAAGGTGCTAACAATCACCATGGGCTATGGCGAGCAATAATACTGCACCTATTGCTTTACAAAAGATTAAGTAAACTGAAATCAAGCGAAAGATCTTATTTCCAAACTCTAAGGCATGTTAAAATTTGGTTTAAAGAACCGCAAAAACTTACTAAAACAAATCTTAGGACTTTGATAATCAAGCAACATTTAAAATTGTAACGCTTGAAGATACTTATTATAATGATTAGCCAATCCCTCATTCAAACCATATCATTTTACTCACAAAAAATAGCAGTTGCTTGTGGAATTCTTTTGGGATTTTCTATGCCAATATCGACTGGTTTAGATAGTGTTTTACTGATATTCATCTTATTTTTTGCGTTGATAGGCTGGAATAAGCAATACATCGACTACATAACCAATAACCCTATTGCCAAGGCGTCGCTCGCGCTATTCTTAATCTTATTCATTGCCTGTTTTTTTGGTCAGGCTCCATTAAAAAACAGCTTTAAAGTGCTCAAAAAATATGATGAGTTAATTTTGATTGTGTTGTTAATCCCAATATTCAAACAACAAATACTTCAAACTTACGCTAAATACAGCTTTATGGCGGCTATGCTATTCACTTTAGTGCTGTCATACCTCATTTGGCTAGGCGTATTTCAAGGCACTAGCCTATTCGCCACTCGGATGCCAGATAACCCTGTGGTATTTAAGCTGCATATTACACATTCTATTTTCATGAGTTTTGCAGCTTTTATGTTTGCTGTTTACGCGATGCAAAGTGCTGGCAAAACGCGTTGGCTGTTTGTAAGTGCCAGCGTGTTAGCGGCTTGCAATGTGTTACTGATGACGCAGGGCAGAACTGGTTATCTAGTGATATTTGCTTTGGCTATTTATTTGATACTCAGCATCTTACCTAAACAATCTATTATGTGGGGCTTAGGCCTTATTTTATTGGCCTCTGTGTCTACTTATGTCAGCTCGCCTCAAATACAATCTCGCGTCAATTTATCTCTGCATGAAGCCAAATCTTGGCAGCCGATGCAAGGCAATAATCAGTCTTCATCGATTGGTACACGCTTAGATTACTACAGCAATACCATTAAAATTATTCACAAACACTGCTTATTTGGTGTGGGCACTGGTGGTTTTGAAGCCGCTTATGCAAAAGAAATTGCAGGTACCGCGGTTGCCCCATCCAGCAATCCTCATAACCAATACTTGCTATTTTGGGCGCAAGGTGGCGCTTTGGGGCTTGCCGCATTTATCGCATTATTAGCGCTTGCACGGCAACAGGCAAAAAGGCTAGTCAATCATACAGACACCCTCCTTGCACACGGCGTTATCATTACCATTGCTGTGGGTTGCTTGTTTAACTCTTTATTGTTGGACCATGCCGAAGGACTATTTTTTGGCTGGTTTTTGGGCTTACTTTTTGCAGGGCTACCGTCTCGTGAGCGATCAATGTAAGCATGCTATCTGTCATCATCATCACTAAAAATGAAGCGCATGCGATTGCCGATTGCTTGCATTCGGCTGCTTGGGCGGATGAGATTATTGTAGTGGATTCTGGCAGCTCAGACGATACAGTCAATATCTGCAAACAGTTTGGCGCTAACGTCACGACAACTCAAGACTGGCCCGGCTTTGGTGCGCAAAAGAATCGTGCGCTGGCGCTGGCTACGCAGCCTTGGGTGCTTTCTCTAGATGCCGACGAGCGCATTAGCACTGAGCTGCAGATGGAAATCAAGCGTGTGATAGCAGAAAATGTCGATATGAGCTATCGCATGCCGCGCAGCTCGAGTTATTGCGGGCAGTTTATGCAGCATTCTGGCTGGTCGCCCGATTACGTCACGCGCTTATTTAAACGCGACCATGCGCGATTTAGCGACGATTTAGTGCACGAGCGCTTAGTCACAACTCATGTATGTGCCACTTTAAAAAATGCAATATTGCACATCAGCTATGTGAATTTAGAAGAAGTATTAGATAAAGTGAATCGATATTCTACGGATGGCGCTTTAATGTCACTTGCACGCGGCAGATCTTCTTCGCTTGGCAGTGCGGTTGCTCATGGCGTTTGGGCGTTTATACGAACTTACTTTTTGCGTCTTGGTTTTTTAGATGGCAAAATGGGGTTTGTATTGGCAGTTTCAAATGCAGAAACCACTTATTACCGCTATTTAAAACTGGCTTTTTTAAGGCAAAATAGCCAATAAATTCAAATTATCAAACCTAAAAACAGATGCTCTGCGAACCATTAGGGACGAGGTCTGCAGGCAGGCTCTAAAACAATAATTTCAGCTAAAAATAGCGCGGTTACGCTTTAAAATCCAGCCAGTCTAATTGCGCAGGCTTGTTAAAATCAATCGCACTTAAATCCGCATCTAACATTTGGGTGTCGCTGCCTTCGCGCCCCGCATTGCGCCATACGGACAAACGTTTGCCATACAAATCTACCCGCCCGCACAGTAAATTATCAGTGGTTGCACCTTCAAGCGGCACAATACAAGTAGTCGCCGCACCCAACACATTGGCCGCCCAATGTGAGTAACCAGAAATTGGCGTCGCTAACATCACTGGCGTACACGCCAGTGCGAATAGGTCTGCCACAGGGTTGACTGCAGATTGATGGTCAGTACCTTTGTAGGCATAAGGCGATGGCGCATCCACGGTAAACACATCAAAATTTTTGCGTAAAGTGGGGTAACTATTCGGGTCGCCAGTGCTCGATAGCAAAAAGCACACGTCAGGCTGTTTGGCGACTATGTTAGCCATCACTTTTTCATACCACCATACGGGAATCGCAGGCCACTCTACACCCTTAACTACATAAAGGTCTGGATTTTCTAAGTGATAATCGCCATGACGCACATGCACGCCCACCATCGGACGCTTCAGATACGGCGTAAAACTCGCTTGAATGGCGGCGGATAAATGCGGTTTTAATCGAATTTTATGCGCAACCTCCAAATAAATTGAGTCCAGCAAGTCTGATGGGCCATCGAGCGAGCGCAAAACTAAATTGCGGCCTTTTAAATCGTTGAACTTTTGTGCATCGCAATCTCGCACGCGCTCTGCGCCCAGCTTTTGCCAAAAGCCAATATTGCCAGTTTGCGTGCCATTTACGCTAAAGCTATCTAACTCATGCCAATTTAAGGTAATTGAATGTCCATGGGCTTTTTGAAGTGCAAATGCAAGCGGTAATGTTTCAAAACGATTCGTAATTCCAACAAATTCGTCTATGTAAAGCTTAGGGTAAAGTTTGGGCATTTACGGCTTTCATGTGTATCGCAACTCAATAGCAAGTTATAATTCAATTTTCATCAGCCAGTATACGCAATATGGGACTCACTCTCAACTCAGCCATTGCAGCGTAAGCCGCCATGTTTAATCAAAAACTGCCTCACAAAATTTTGGTCATCATTACCCGCCGCATTGGTGATGTGTTACTGACAACGCCACTTATTCACACCCTTAAAACCGCTTGGCCGCAGGCAAATATTGATGTGTTGGTATTTGAAAATACGCGCGATATTTTGTCTAACCATGCAGATATTCATCAAGTGATTAGCTTGCCGAATCACGCCTCCAAAGGGGCAGCGTTTAAATGGATACTTGGCTTGTGGAACCGTTATGATTTGGCGATTTCAGCCTTGCCTAGCGACCGCGCCACGCTTTACGCTTGGCTGGCGGGCAAGCAGCGCATAGGCTTGCTAGAAGATAAGCAGAATCAGGGTTGGAAGAAGTTTTTACTCAACAAATGGGTTGCGTTTGATAACACCAATACTCACACCATCAGTATGGGGCTTAAACTATCAAGTTTGCTAGGTTTGGCGCCGCAATTCAATGTGGATGTGCATTGGACAAAAGCGGATCAACACAAGGTGGATGCACTTTTGCAATCGCATACAAGTTCTGCTCATCAAGCTTATGCCGTGCTGCACACTTACCCTAAGTTTGCTTATAAAATGTGGTCTAAAGCCGCTTGGCAAAATTTAGCGACATGGCTCAATTCGCACAATATCCGCGTGATACTCACAGGCTCTAATGACGCGGGCGAGATGAGTTATATTCAAGATTTATTCGTCACATTACCCGCCTCTACACTTAACTTGGCAGGGCAACTTAATTTTGCACAGTTGTCTTATCTGCTCCATAAAACGCATGTTTATGTGGGACCAGATACTGTTGCAACACACTTGGCCGCTGCCATGGGCGCACCAACGGTTGCGCTGTTTGGCCCTAGCAACCCTGTTAAATGGGGGCCTTGGCCAAAAGCTTATAAGCAAATAGAAAGCCCATGGAAAATGATAGGTGCGACTCAACACGTTAAGAACGTTGCCTTGCTGCAGGGCTTGGGTGACTGCGTGCCTTGCCACCTAGAGGGTTGCGATCGCCACATTAATAGCCACAGCAAATGCTTGGATGAACTACCCGCAAGCCGCGTCATTGAGGTCATCAAGGCATTGGTTTGATCATGCGCATCCTAATCATTAAAACTTCATCTTTGGGTGATGTTATTCACTGTTTACCTGTCATTGCAGATATTAAAAAACAATACTCAAGCGCTCTAATTGATTGGGTGGTAGAAGAAAGCTTTGCTGAAATTCCAGCCATGCATGCTGCTATAAATCAAGTCATTAAAGTAGCCATTCGACGTTGGCGTAAATCATTGTTTACTCAGAAAACATGGCAGGAGTTCAACGCTTTCAAGGAGCAACTTCAATCCCAGCAATATGATATTGTGATTGACGCGCAAGGCTTGCTAAAGAGCGCTCTTTTGAGCTATTTGTCCAACAGCCAAAATAAATGTGGTTATGATAAAAAATCGGCACGCGAGGGTCTGGCAAGTTGTTTTTATCAGCACAAATTTAACATTTCTTACCAACAACATGCGGTGCTTAGAAACCGCACTCTTGCCGCACTTAGTTTGGGTTTTACGCCACCAATTTCCATGCCAGATTACGGCATTCAAGCAGCGTCGAAACTTGAGGCGTCAATCAGCTTGAGACACCCATTTATCATTGCGTTGCACGGCACTAGCCGCAATAGTAAGTTATGGCTAACAGAGCACTGGCTCAGCCTTGTTAATCAATTAGCCGCTCAAAACATTCAACTAGTATTACCTTGGGCGAGTGAGGCTGAACATCAGCGCGCGCTACTTATTGCTAGTAAGTCAGATAACGCTGTTGTGTTACCTAAGCTAAGTATTAGGGCACTTGCCAACATCATTAGCCAATCAGTCGCTGCTGTTGGTGTGGATACTGGATTATCACACTTAGCTGCAGCACTTAACAAACACGTAGTGGCTATTTATACTGACACCGATCCAGCGCTTACAGGCGTTGTGGCAGGCAAACTGGCTTGCGTCAATTTAGGTGGTAAAAATTTGCAGCCTTCACCAATTGAAGTATTAGCGCAGCTCAATGCTTTTGGTGTTTTTACCAATGTATAAAGTAAAATCATTTTTAACTAAAGTCCTTGTCTCCAGCTTAAAATTGCTAGGGCACTTACCCTTACCTATCGTTCACGTTATTGGTGTTTTTATTGGCTTTTTTAACTATATTTTTAATAGCGATTTACGCCAACACGCCACCCGAAACTTAAAGCAAAGTCACTTAATTAGCCAGACTGCATTCAACAAAACTATTTTAAAAAGCGCGATAGAAAACAGCAAAAGCGTATTTGAAACCTTCGCCATTTGGTTTAAATCGCAAACCGATGTGCTGAAAATGGTAAAAAAAGTAGATGGTTGGGAGCATGTAGAAATCGCCTTACAGGCTAAAAAAGGCATTATTTTTTTAACGCCGCATTTGGGCTGTTTTGAAATCACTTCACTTTTTTATGGATCAAAACAACCAATGACCGTGCTTTACCGCCCACCGCGTCAAGCTTGGTTATTGCCTCTAATCTGCAGCGGCCGAGAGCGCGGACAAATCACTCTGGCGCCAGCCAACGCGCAAGGCGTAAAAAAATTGTTGCAAGCGCTAAAACGAGGTGAAGCAATCGGTATTTTGCCAGATCAAGCCCCACTGACTGGAGAAGGCGAATGGGCACCGTTTTTTGGTCGCCTCGCTTACACTATGACACTTGCATCAAAACTCGCTCAAAAATCTGGTGCGCAAGTGTATATGGCTTTCGGCGAACGCTTAAACTGGGGTCGCGGCTATCACATCCATATTCGCCCCATTGATGCAGGTGGTATCGATAGCCCTGCATTACTAAATGCAGAAATCGCACACACAATATCCCAGTGCCCAAACCAATATTTGTGGAGTTACGATCGCTACAAGGTTCGCAATCAAGCACCACCAAGCACTTAAAAAACGCTTTAAATTTTGCATGATATTTAAGCTATTCTTAATTCAAAATCCATTTCATTTCTGCCCCACCCCTACAAGCAAATATCCATGAGCTTTTCAGAGAATCTTTTTTCTTGGTAGCTTAGAATGCTTTTACATTAATGTTAAAGTTGACTCTTGAAAAGCGTTTCTGCATCCCCACCTTTCTTAAAACGTGTTATTAAGATTTAACAAAGATAAATAGGAAAAAAAGATGCACGAGAATGAAGAAAATAGACCTGAAGAAACCCAGTTTACTGAAAACCAGACTGCAGAATATACACCGACAACTCAAGCTGCGACAGATGCGCTAACCGCAGAGGCAATAATTGCTGCCTTAGAAGTTGAGTTAGCAGAAGCCAAAGCTAGTGTTTTGTATGTAAAAGCTGAGGGTGAAAATATCCGTCGCCGAGCCAATGATGATATTGATAAAGCGCGTAAATTTGCGTTAGAAAAATTCAGTGGTGAATTGCTGGCGGTAAAAGACAGCCTAGACGCTGCGGTACTAATCGAAGCGACTGATGTGCAAAGCTACAAAGACGGTATTCAAATCACCATCAAACAATTGGCTTCCGTGTTCGAAAAATTCAATATTGTAGAAGTTAACCCTTTGGGTGAGAAATTCGACCCCAATAAACATCAGGCGATTTCAATGCTAGAAAACAGCGGCGAACCCAACACAGTGACTAGCGTTCTGCAAAAAGGCTACATATTGAATGAACGGGTATTGCGCCCTGCTTTAGTGATGGTTGCTAAGTAAGCATCTAGATAAAAATTTAATTCGACAGCCACAAGTTTTTATGGCTATTGAAAAGTGAAAAAACCACCCAACATAAGATGCATGAAGGTTTTAAAATAAGCAAATTTAGTTGTTAAATTAAATTAGACACATTGAAAGAAAAAGGATTAAGTAACATGGGCAAAATTATTGGTATTGATTTAGGTACAACAAATTCTTGCGTCGCTGTGATGGAAGGTGGCAAACCACGCGTAATTGAAAACGCTGAAGGAGCGCGCACAACACCGTCAATCATCGCCTACCAAGAAGATGGTGAAATTTTAACGGGCGCACCAGCTAAACGCCAAGCGGTTACCAACCCCAAAAATACGCTGTATGCGGTTAAACGTTTAATCGGTCGCCGTTTTGACGAAAAAGAAGTGCAAAAAGACATTAAGTTAATGCCATACACCATTGCTAAAAATGAAAATGGCGATGCATGGGTAGAAGTGCGCGGCGTAAAAATGGCGCCACCACAAATTTCGGCTGAAGTGTTACGCAAAATGAAAAAAACAGCGGAAGACTATCTAGGCGAAGAAGTGACTGAGGCGGTAATTACTGTTCCTGCTTACTTTAATGATTCTCAGCGCCAAGCCACTAAAGATGCGGGCCGTATTGCGGGTTTAGATGTTAAACGTATTATTAATGAGCCAACAGCTGCTGCATTAGCGTTTGGTTTAGATAAGCAAGAAGGCGACCGCAAGATTGCGGTTTATGACTTGGGCGGCGGTACGTTTGACGTTTCAATTATTGAAATCTCTAGCATTGATGGCGAACATCAATTTGAAGTGCTTTCAACCAACGGCGATACGTTCTTGGGTGGTGAGGACTTTGACAACCGTTTAATCGACTTTTTGGCAGATGAGTTCAAAAAAGATAATAACGGCTTAGATTTACGTAATGATTTATTAGCCAAACAACGTTTGAAAGAAGCGGCTGAAAAAGCAAAAATCGAGCTTTCTGGTGCTACTCAAACGGAAGTGAATTTGCCGTACATTACAGCCGATGCGACAGGCCCGAAACACTTAGTAGTGAAAATTACACGCGCTAAATTAGAGTCTTTAGTTGAGGACTTAATTGAACGTACAATGGCACCTTGCCGCACTGCGATTAAAGACGCTGGCGTTTCAATTGACGATATTACCGACGTGATTTTAGTTGGTGGGCAAAGCCGTATGCCTAAAGTGCAAGAAAAAGTGAAAGAGATCTTTGGCAAAGAGCCACGTAAAGACGTCAACCCTGATGAAGCTGTAGCCGTAGGGGCTGCTATCCAAGGCGGCGTATTGAAAGGTGATGTTAAAGACGTATTGTTATTAGACGTAACTCCATTAAGTTTAGGCATTGAAACATTGGGCGGCGTGATGACTAAGGTTATCAAGAAAAATACGACAATTCCAACTAAGGCATCCCAAACGTTTTCAACCGCTGATGACAACCAAAATGCTGTAACGATTCAAGTGTTGCAAGGTGAGCGTGAAATGGCTTCTGCTAATAAATCGCTAGGCCAATTTAACTTGTCAGACATTCCACCAGCACCACGTGGCATGCCGCAAATTGAAGTGACTTTTGATATTGACGCCAACGGCATATTGCACGTTTCTGCTAAAGATAAAACCACTGGTAAAGAAAATAAAATTACCATTAAAGCAAACTCTGGTTTGTCTGAAGCTGAAATTCAGCAAATGGAAGATGATGCGATTAAATATGCGGATGAAGATAAGAAATACCGCGAATTGGTTGATGCACGCAATGCAGCCGATGGTATGGTTCACTCCGTGAAAAAATCATTGACTGAGCATGGTGATAAGTTAGATGAAGCTGAAAAAACTGCCATTGAAACCGCATTGAAAGATGTAGAAGATGTGCTGCAATCAGACGATAAAGACACCATTGAAGCAAAAACCAATTCCTTGATGGAAGCATCACAAAAATTGGGTGAAAAAGTGTATGCAGAAGAGCAAGCAAAAGCCAATGCGTCCAACGCGCAACCTAGCCCAGAAGGTGAAAAAACGGTAGATGCCGAAGTGGTAGACGCTGAGTTTGAAGATGTGAAGAAAGACTAAGTTTTAATTTTGTTTTCGATAATCGTTAGCGTCCTGAAATGATGCTAACGATTTTTCATTATTAATTAATCATTAATCACTGTTCAAATAGATTAGATATCAGACATGGCAACCAAAAAAGATTATTACGAAGTATTGGGCGTAAACAAAGATGCTTCTGAAGACGAAATCAAGAAGTCTTATCGCAAACTAGCGATGAAGTACCACCCTGACCGCAATCCAGATAACCCGAAAGCAGAAGAACAATTTAAAGAGGCAAAAGAAGCCTACGAGATGTTGTCGGATGACCAAAAACGTGCGGCCTATGATCAATACGGCCATGCAGGCGTAGAACAAGGAGCAGGTGCTGGCGGCTTTGGTGGCGCTGGTTTTGGTGATGCGTTTGGTGATATCTTTGGTGATATTTTTGGTGGTGGTCGACAAGGTGGTCAGCGGAACAATGTTTATCGCGGCGCCGATTTACGTTACAACATGGAAATCAGCTTGGAAGACGCTGCAAAGGGCACTGAAACCAAGATACGTATTCCTGTGCAAGCGGCATGCGAAACCTGTAAAGGCACTGGCGCTAAAACAGGAAAATCACCGATTACATGTGCTACTTGCGCTGGTCATGGCCAAGTACGCATGCAACAAGGCTTTTTCTCTGTTCAGCAAACCTGTCCAAAATGTCATGGTAGCGGCAAAGTTATTAAAGAAGATGACAAATGCGTTACTTGTCATGGTGCCGGACGTGAAAAAATCAATAAAACCTTATCGGTTAAGATTCCGGCAGGTGTAGATGAAGGCGACCGTATTCGTTTAAGTGGTGAAGGTGAGGCAGGCGTAAACGGTGGCCCAACAGGCGACTTATATGTAGTGGTGCATTTAAAACAGCATGAGATATTCCAGCGTGATGGCGGCAATTTACATTGCGAAATGCCAATTAGCTTTAGCACGGCGGCATTGGGTGGCGAAATTGAGGTGCCTACTTTAGGCGGTTCTGCCAAAATGAAGATACCTGCCGAAACGCAAACAGGCGGTGTATTTAGATTAAAAGGCAAAGGTATTAAACCACTACGCCAATCTGAAAATGGCGATTTAATGGTGCATTTGGTGGTTGAAACGCCAGTTAAATTAACTGAAAAGCAAAAAGATTTATTGCGTGAATTTGAAATAAGTACTCAAGCGGATTCGGGCAAACATAGCCCG
>CAMCVF010000006.1 GCA_945881735.1 Methylotenera oryzisoli | reverse complement strand
ACACCCACACTTATCAGTCGTTCATTTTGTTAAAGAGCTTGTTCTTGCTACCGAAGAAGTGAATCACTTTTTGGATATTTCGTTTTACGCTTTGCGTTAACGAGGTGCGCATTATACAGAGCTTTGAAGCAACGTCAATGTTTAATTTTGTAAGACTTCTAATTAATTTTGAATGCTTTAAATTGCTGCGTTTTTTAATTACTTTACGTTACGCTTTTTTTGTAAAGAGGTGCGCATTATACAGAGCTTTGAAGCCCCGTCTACACTAATTTTGAAAGACTTTTAAAGAGGATTGATGATATCGATAAATCGACTTTCTAAACTACATTTATTTTAGCAAATTTGCGTTTACCCACTTGCGCTACGCCGGTAAACCCTTTGTTGAGCTGCAAACTTTTATCGCTTACTTTTTCGCTATCTAATTTTACGCCGCCTTGATCAATAGCGCGATTTGCTTCAGAAGTGCTTTCTACTAAGCCTGCTAATTTTAATAATTGCGCAACTCCAATCGATGCACTATCAATATTGACAGTCACTTCTGGCACATCATCGGGTACACCGCCTTTGGCCCGCGTTTGAAAATCACTTAGCGCTTTTTCGGCATCAAGCTGACTATGAAAGCGCGTTACTATCTCTTGTGCGAATCTCACCTTAATATTACGAGGATTCTCGCCAGCTGCTACGGCTGATTTCCATTGCTGAACCGTTTCTAATGATTGAAACGAAAGCAGCTCTATGTAGCGCCACATTAATTCATCGCTAATCGACATTAGTTTTGCAAAGATAATTTCAGGCGCTTCGTTAATGCCAATATAGTTATTCAGCGATTTGGACATTTTATTAACGCCATCTAAACCCTCTAATAGTGGCATGGTCAATACGCACTGCTGGCTTTGGCCTGCTTGTTTTTGTAACTCGCGACCCATTAATAGGTTGAATTTTTGGTCAGTACCGCCCAATTCCACGTCCGCTTTTAATGCGACTGAGTCGTAGCCTTGAAGTAGCGGATACATAAACTCATGAATGGCAATTGGTTGGTTAGACTTGAATCTTTTTGAAAAGTCATCGCGTTCTAGCATGCGGGCAACTGTTAAACTTGAGGCTAGTTTGAGCATACCTGCCGCACCCAAATCGATTAACCAGCTTGAATTAAATACGATTTCGGTTTTATCTTTATCTAATATTTTAAAGACTTGCTCTGCATAAGATTGTGCATTTTCAATCACTTGCTCTTTAGTTAATGGTGGACGCGTCGCACTTTTACCAGTTGGATCGCCAATCATGCCTGTGAAATCGCCAATCAAAAACAAGATTTGATGGCCTAAATCTTGAAAATGGCGTAGCTTGTTGATTAGTACAGTATGACCAAGATGCAAATCGGGCGCGGTTGGATCAAAGCCTGCTTTGATTCTTAGCGGAATGCCAGACTTAGCATTCAACCGTAATTTTTCGATTAATTCTTGTTCAATCAGTAATTCTTCACATCCGCGTTTAATGATGGCTAATGATTGGTTGATGTCGGTATTCACGGCTTTTTCCAATGGCTAAAAAGAGTATATTTACAAGTTGTTACTTTTTATTGCGATAAAATTTCTGTTAATATGTATTTCTATTTAAAGTATAAAGCTTTTTAATTCAGGCATTTGAGCGATTTTTTATATTATTTTATGACGCATTTCTTAAACAAAAATACGCAAAAAACTAAACCCACTATTTTAACGCAAAACCTATTACAGGGTTTGCGAAAAATAAAATTGCGTTGGGTTTCGCTTATTTTGGTTTTACCATTTTTTGCGATTATCGCTGCCTTTGGTACCGTTTCGCCCGAGCAGCCGCGCTATGTTAAAGCAGGAACCATTACAGAAGAGGTGACCTTGCCGCTAGCCGTGCACAATGTCAATCACGATGAGGAGTTTTGGCAAATTGACCAAGTGCGGCGTGACGATACGTTGGCTAGTATCTTTAAACGCATGAATATTCGCGATGAAGATGCGATTAAATTTTTAATGCTTTCCCCAGAAGCACGCGCCATGAACAACCGACTGATTCCTGGCCATACCCTAGAAATTAAAACTAATTTGGATGGCCGATTACTGCATTTAGAGTATGAATTGGACCACGAAACCATTTTAGTAGCTGGCCTTACCCCCAGCGGCTATCAAGTCGCAACGCAAAAGCTGATTTTGCAAAATCATCAGGTTTTAAAATCAGCCATAATTGTGGATTCATTATTTGGCGCCACAGATGATGCCGGCATACCTGACCAAATTGCGTTGCAAATTGCCGATATTTTTTCGAGCGAAATAGATTTTCATGATGATTTACGGCCTGGCGACTATTTTAATGTAGTGTATGAAGCTTTTTATAATGCTGGCGAGATGATGAAGCTTGGCAATGTGCTGGCGGTAGAGTTTGTGAATCAAGGCAAAAAATACCAAGCCCTGCATTTTGGTGACGCAGAGGGCAAGTTTGCCTATTACACGCCAGAAGGCAAAAGCATTCATAAATCTTTTTTACGCTCACCGCTAGAATTTACCCGCATTAGCTCTTCTTTTAACGCAGGCCGTTTTCATCCTATTTTAAATCGTATCAAAGCGCATAAAGGTGTGGACATGGCGGCACCAACGGGTACTCGAATTAAAGCTTCTGGCAATGGTGTAGTAGATTTTGTGGGCCGCAAAGGTGGTTATGGCAATATAATTGTGCTTAAACACGATAACGGCATTAGCACGGTATATGGACATTTATCTCGCTTTGCGCCAGGTTTACGTAAAGGTATGAGGGTAGCACAAGGCGATATTATTGGTTTTGTAGGTATGTCTGGTTTAGCAACCGGGCCACATTTGCATTATGAATTTTTAATCAATAAAGTGCATCGCGACCCAATGAAAGTAGCTTTGCCTATGAGCATTCCTATAGAAGGAAAGTATAAGCAAGCATTTGATAAGCAAAGCTTAAACCTGATGGCGCGCATTGAAATGCTTAATCGCAGGCAAACCGCCTCAACTGATTAAAACGATGGATAAGCCTCAATTATTTATCGGCATTATGTCAGGTACCAGCTTGGACGGCGTCGATGTAGCATTATGTGCTTTAAATGATGCCAAGTGCGCAGTGCTTGCAACGCACTTTTTGGATTATCCGCAAGCAATCAAAACCCAGTTATTGCAATTACACACGTCATCGCACAATGAATTGGAAGTGACGGCTTTAACGGCCAATACCCTTGCAAGCTTATATGCTGATGCCGTTAATACTTTATTAGTGAATCAAAACCTTGCTGCCAGTGACATCACTGCTATTGGTTGCCACGGGCAGACTATTCGCCACAGACCGGAACTTGGATTTACTCTACAGATTGGCAACTCGGCCCTATTGGCCGAGCTAACCAACATCACCGTGGTTTCTGATTTTAGAAGCCGCGATATTGCTGCAGGTGGCCAAGGCGCCCCACTGGTGCCTGCTTTCCACCAAGCCGTTTTTGGTTCCTCTCAATTCAATCGCGCACTGATTAATATCGGCGGCATCGCCAATATTACTTATTTGGCCAAAAATGGTAATGTGCTGGGCTTTGATTCTGGCCCTGGCAATATGCTGCTAGATGCTTGGATAAAACAGCACCTGGGCAAAGATTATGATGCAAACGGCGCATGGGCAGCTACTGGTGAGGTAATTGAGCCGCTATTACTGCAAATGTTAGCGGAGCCTTTTTTTGCGTTAGCGCCACCCAAAAGTACTGGGCGCGATTTATTTAATGATGATTGGCTGGCTAAACATTTGGGCAAAGCTGATTACCAACCACAAGATGTGGCGCATACTTTAATCGCACTCACCTCACGCACCATTCATGATGCGCTTAACCGATTTTGTGGCAATTTAGAAGATGCCTATTTATGTGGCGGCGGTGCACATAACGCTCTGATTGTGCAGCATTTAAAAAAATTATTGGATAATAGTCAGCTCTATACCACTGCCGAATTGGGCGTAGGCGTTGACTGGGTTGAGGCTGCCGCCTTTGCCTGGCTTGCTAAGCAAACGATTGACCACAAACCAAGCAACCTTCCCGCGGTGACTGGTGCAAAAGGTTTGCGTATGCTGGGTGCAATATATTCGGCCTAAGCGTTTTTAACACTAAAACATTTGGTATTATTGTTATCTAACCTAAAGAACTAAAAAGTAGTAAAGATTGATTATGACCACAAAACCAACAAAAGCCACCATCACATTTGATAACGGCGCAGCACCTATCGAATTGCCTATGCTATCGGGCAGTTTAGGTAGCGATGTAATTGATATTCGCAGCTTAGGCAAGCATGGCATATTTACCTACGACCCTGGCTTTATGTCCACGGCCGCTTGCCAATCCAATATCACTTATATTGATGGTGAAAAAGGCCTGTTGTATCACCGTGGCTATCCAATTGAACAATTGGCTGAAAACTGTAATTTTTTAGAAGTTTCTTATCTATTAATGCATGGCGAATTACCGAACGCCACGCAAAAGTCTGAATTTATTAACTTAATCAGCGGCCATACCATGCTGCATGATCAGCTTAATAATGTGTTCCGTGGATTTAGGCGCGATGCGCATCCTATGGCAGTTATGGTGGGCGTGGTAGGCTCAATGTCTGCCTTCTATTTTAATGAAATGAACGTTTACGATTCAGCCGATCGTCAAGTTTCTGCGTATCGTTTATTGGCAAAAGTGCCAACCATTGCCGCTTGGAGCTATAAATACATTATGGGTCAGCCCTTTATGTATCCAAATAACAAACTCAATTATGCTGAAAACTTTATGCACATGATGTTTGCCACACCGTGCGAAGAGTATGTACCCAACCCAATTTTAGCTAAAGCGTTTGAAAAAATATTGATTCTCCATGCCGACCATGAACAGAACGCATCAACCAGCACAGTTCGCTTGGTGGGCTCAAGCGGCGCAAACCCATTTGCCAGCGTAGCGGCCGGTATTGCGTCACTTTGGGGTCCAGCGCACGGTGGCGCCAACGAAGCAACCTTACAGATGCTGGAAGAAATTGGTGATGTATCGCGCATTGGTGAATTTATTAAGCGCGCCAAAGACAAATCCGACAGCTTCCGCCTAATGGGTTTTGGCCACAGAGTTTACCGAAATATGGACCCGCGCGCCGCGATTATGCGCACAACCTGTCATGAAGTATTAAATGAACTGGGTTTACAAGATGACCCGCTGTTTAAACTAGCCATGGAATTAGAAAAAATCGCGTTAGAAGATGAATATTTCGTTTCACGCAAACTTTATCCCAACGTCGATTTCTACAGCGGCATCGTGATGCGCGCAATGGGCATTCCAAACTCCATGTTTACCGCCATCTTCGCCCTCGCCCGAACCGCAGGCTGGATAGCACAGTGGAGCGAGATGAACGCAGACCCAGAGCACAAAATTGGACGTCCAAGACAATTATATACGGGTGAAGTTAGACGTGAACTTGTACCTATGGGCAAGAGAGTTTAGCCATAAAATCTAGTTAAAATTGCTGATGCTTTTGTAAAGATTAAATCATATGCCTGATTTTATTGATACAATTTTTGTCTTAGATTATTTTGCTGGTTGTAGTCATTTTGATAAAGAAGTTCGGGATGCCTGTACTCATGGTATCTTTAAAAGCAACTGGTCTAGCAAGTACAATAAATTAGAACAAGCCTTAGCTAAACTCGCAAACAATGTGGGATAGTAATCACCATCTTTAGCACCTTTACCATCGCTTAAACTATCGCCCAAAATTAGCACTGTTGCTGCTTTTGGTGTTGCTGCATGTTTTCAGATTCGCTTCATATAATAAAACCTTTAAATGCAAAAAAAGCCAAGCAAAGGCTTGGCTTTTTTGAATACAAAAACAAATATCAAACAGAGAATGAAGAGCCGCAACCACAAGTTGAAGTGGCTTGTGGGTTACGAATTACAAATTGTGACCCTTGCAGGTTGTCTTGATAATCAATTTCTGCACCCATTAAGTATTGCAAGCTCATTGGATCAATCAGCAAAGTTACGGTATCTTTCATTACTTGCGTGTCATCATCGTTTACTTCTTCTTCAAACGTAAAGCCGTATTGAAAGCCCGAGCAACCGCCGCCGCTAACAAAAACGCGTAATTTCAAATCGGGGCTGCCTTCCTCCTCAATCAATTCTTTTACTTTTTTGGCGGCATTATCGGTAAACACCAAGGGTGTTGGCATTTCTACATCTGGCATATCGGTAACTGCGTTCATGATTACTCCTTAAACTTCATATACTTAACTATAGAACATAATTTGGGGTTAATGTTCATTTTTACAAGACTTTAACAATTTAATTAGAAAGTCAGGGTTGTTACTTACGTTTCATGGTCTGGCGCACCATCGCCTAGGTAGACCAATTTACCTTCAATTACTGCGCCAGTATGCATTTCTAGCGATTTATAATATAAATCACCAGTAATACGAGCTGTTGCTTGTAGTTCAATAAATTGACTCGATTTAACAGGGCCAATTACTTTACCAATCAATACAATTTTTGAAGCGGTTATCGCGCCTTCAATTTTGCCATGCTCGCCTAATATCAATGTACTAGGCGTACCGTTTTGTTCACTCACGTTGCCACGAATCGCTCCATCTACGCGCAGCCCGCCGTTAAAATGCAAATCACCTTCAATACGAGTTTCTACACCTATTAACGTATCAATACGATTATCAATTTTGTTGACTTTTTTAAAAAACATAATTATCCCCGCAGGTTTTTGGCTTATTGGTAATCAAACTAGTCTATCGCTATTTTGATCGTTTGCCATTCAACATTTTTTTGTAGAAAAATAAATCTTCCTTAATTTTAATGTTCTCATCTTGAACGCTCGCAAGCTCTTTGGCAAGGTTATTATTAGTCGCCAGCTCAATTTGCAACTCGCGTTGCGCGCCAACTAGCTTGGTTTGTAAGGCTTTATTTTCTAGCGCAATTTGCTCTGAGCGTTGGCGAATATTCTTATTTTCACCGTCGTGCATTAACCAATACGCCATTGCAAAACCGAACACAACAAACAAAATCGCCAATGAGGTTTGAAAATACCAAGGCCGTTTTGAACGCACCGCCACTTGCTTGGCAGTTAATCCAAAATGGCGACGGATTTTGCGACGTACTGGTTTCATAGTTTGTTATGGTAACAGCGGTAGAACTTGCAAGCCACTATACTCATCCAGACCAAACATGATATTCATATTTTGAATCGCCTGCCCTGCAGCGCCTTTCACTAGGTTATCTTGCACTGCAACCACGGTTAAATAGCCTGTGTCGGCTTGTTTTTGCAATGCTATACGTAATTGGTTAGAACCACGCACAGAACGTGTTTCCGGCATATTGCCCGCAGCCAAAACATCCACAAACTGTTCATTTAGATAACGCTTTTCATACAGAGCTTGCAAGTCCGTTGCTTGTCCAACATCGGTTAATTTGACATAAATGGTCGACAACATGCCGCGTATCATGGGAATCAAATGCGGTATAAAGATGAAATCAATATTGGCTCCCGCAAGATGTGTGAGTTGAGCAAGAATCTCAGGATGATGCCTGTGCCCGCTTACGCCATAGGCTTTCATATTGTCGCTAGACTCGGCAAACAAGTTTGCCACTTCAGCTTTTCTGCCAGCGCCTGACACACCTGATTTCGCATCAGCAATGATAGGTGCTGAAAAATCGATTAGTCCAGCTTCTAATAATGGCGCTAAACCTAATATCACGGTTGTTGGGTAACAGCCTGGATTACCAATCACTTTGGCAGTTTTGATTTGCTCCCGATTCAGTTCCGGGATGCCGTACACCGCCATATTCAATACATCAGGGCAGCTGTGCGGCAGCTTGTACCATTTTTCAAAAACGGCAGCATCTTGGAGCCTAAAATCGGCCGCTAAATCGATGATTTTGACATTGGCTTTTAATAAAGCTTGTGCCTGACTCATCGCTACACCATGCGGAGTGGCAAAAAAAACCACATCACAGCTACTTAAATCGGCTGTGGCAGGATCAGCAAAAGCTAAATCCACAAAGCCACGCAAACTAGGGAACATATCGGCCACAGGCAAGCCCGCCTCACCGCGTGATGTGATTGCCGTTAGCTCCGCATTTGAGTGCATTGCCAATAGTCGTAATAGTTCTACACCTGTATAACCTGTGCCGCCTACGATGCCAATTTTTAGTTTTTGATTTGCCATACTGCTGAAGTTGAAATATTAACTGTGAAAACGAAACCTTAAATGAAAAAGGCCGCTAATGCGACCTTTTTTACTCTTAACACCTAAAAAGGCGTGGGCTAAATTAGCGTTTAGAGAATTGTTTACGACGACGCGCTTTGCGTAAGCCCACTTTTTTACGCTCTACTTCACGTGCATCTCGTGTAACGAAGCCAGCATGTGACAATGCACTTTTTAAAGCAGCATCGTAGTCAATCAAGGCACGGGTAATGCCGTGACGAACCGCACCAGCTTGGCCTGATTCGCCGCCACCGATAACATTAACCATAATGTCAAAGCTAGCTGTGTTGTTTGTCAGCTCTAGTGGTTGACGCAAAATCATGCGTGAAGTAACGCGTGAGAAATACTCATCAACAGGCTTATCATTCACAATGATATTGCCTTTACCCGATTTTAAAAACACGCGCGCTACTGAGCTTTTGCGGCGGCCTGTACCGTAATTGTATTTACCAATCATTTCATCTACCTTAAATAGTCAGTGCTTTTGGTTGTTGTGCAGCGTGATCGTGTTTATCGCCAGCATACACTTTCATTTTTTTAGCCATTGCATAGCCTAATGGGCCTTTTGGCAACATGCCTTTTACTGCTTTTTCTAGAGCACGACCAGGAAACTTGTCTTGCATTTTAGAGAATGTTGTTGTGCTGATACCACCTGGGTAACCAGAGTGACTATGGTATTGCTTGTCAGTCGCTTTTGCGCCTGTCACTCTAATTTTGTCAGCATTAATCACCACAATGTAATCGCCCGTATCAACGTGCGGCGTGTAAACGGTTTTATGCTTTCCGCGTAGGCGGTGCGCTACCGCACTTGCCAAACGACCTAACACTAAGTCGGTTGCGTCAATTACAAACCATTCGCGTTCTACTTCATGCGATTTTGCAGAAAATGTTTTTCCAGAAAAAATATTCATCTTATCACTACCTATTTCAATATAAGCTCATTCAGTTTAAGCCAGTTCTGTATCAAGCTATCATCATTGTATAGCTTATAAAAACAAGAGGGCGGATTATATGCTTTTGCTAATGGGCTTGTCAATTGTAAAAATTGATTAAATAGTGGTTTTTTAAAGCTTAATGCTGTTTAAAAGGGTTTTGGGGCATAATTTTTAGTTGGCACACCAATTGCTTACTGTTTATAACAAAGATACTCTGGAAAAACAGGTCATCCCCATGCACATCAATTGTATATTAAAGCAAGCCTTATGTGACAGCACCTTTACACGCGATTTTATCTTGTTGATTGATCCACTTTTAATGGCTGAAATTCAGCAAACAAACCATAAAGATATCGTCAATAGTGACGAAATTGCAGACACCGTTGTTGCGAAACCGATTTTTAAAATGTCGCGAGTGTCTACCCCAGGTTGTAGCCAAAAAATTCGCGTAAAAGCTACTTCTGCTAAAAAGCAAACCACACAAACAGCAGCAGTAATTAACTAACACCGAATATGTTAGAAACGTGTTGGTTTTAAAAAGCATTTTAGGAGGAATTAATTTTATTAAGAAGCATTGCCATAAGCAATTTAAGAAAAGCAGATGTTATTCAAATGGAGGAGAAAAATATGGCGATTAAAGAAATGAAAGCAGCAAAACTAGCTGCTAGTGAGGTAGCCGAAGCTATATTTATTGCTGGGTATCACTGCATCCTATACAAGTAGCCTCAATGAATAAACTATTTACGGAGAAAAAGTAATGAAAGCAATCATCCACGTTAATCAACATGTAGTTAAGGACAACTCAAAATTTGGGGAAACAAACCCTGTGATTACCTTAAAAACATATAAGTCAAATACTTACACAAATAAGGTGGAGGTTAAGGGTGACTGTATAGTTGTATACAGCCCCGACAAACCACTAAGTAGTGGTGCTAGTGTATTGAAAGCGGATAAATTGCCTAAGCTAGAAAAATTAACTTTGCTTAAAGCTGAAAAAGCAGGCATTAGCGTTGTTGAAGAGCATGAAGAGTTCTTTGAATTTAACTTAATTGAGTACAATTAAACTACGCTTGGAACACTCTGTGTGAGCTTTTATGAGGGCAAGGCTGGATTAGATTGGGTATTTTAAGTAATACTGCGCCAAAATACCTGCAAAAATAGCCAAACCAATCGAGTTGTTTTGTAAAAACGCTTTAAAACAATCGGCTTTAAGGCGTTTTTTTATGGCTATATATTGCAATATGACTAGCGCAAAAGCAATTGCTAGGCTGAGGTAATAATAAAGGCCAAAGCCTAATAAATATTGGCCAATATAAGCCAATAAACCCAGCATGGCGGCATAGCAAAGCATTACGGCAAGCACATCGTATTTGCCAAAAAATAGGGCGGATGATTTGATGCCTATTTTTAAATCGTCATCCCTATCAACCATGGCGTATTCGGTATCGTATGCAATGGCCCAAAACACATTAGCCAACAATAACGCCCAAGCAACTGGTGGAATGTAATCATTTACAGCAGCAAACGCCATGGGAATACCAAAGCCAAAAGCAATGCCTAAATAGGCTTGTGGAATAGCTAAAAATCGCTTGGTAAATGGGTAGCTAACGGCTAAAAATAAAGCGGCTAACGATAATAAAATGGTGGCTTTGTTAAATAATAATACAAGCCAAAATGCCAACAAAATTAATCCTGCTGCTAGTAAATAAGCTTCTTTAACGTTCACCTCACCTGTTGCCAGCGGACGATTTTTGGTACGCTCAACCAAACCATCGTATTGGCGGTCTGCAATATCATTCATCACACAACCTGCGCTGCGCATTAGGACTGTGCCGGTCACAAAAACCAGAACCACAATCCAATCGGGCTTGCCACGACTGGCGATCCACAAGGCCCACAAGGTTGGCCATAGAAGCAATAAAATGCCAATCGGCTTATCTAGACGCATGAGCCGTTCATAGGCATTTAGTTTTTTAATCAATTGTTGTGTATTCATGTGGATAGTAGTTGCGGTAAAAAAACTTCGGTGACTAAAATACTAGCGCAATTTAAACTAAATACCGAACGCCTCGCCCATAAATACTCAGGCTTAGTGCTTAAATGCTTAACGGCATGCTGATATAACACATGATGCGGCGCCAGTTTCTTAAAGCGTAGTGGCGCACGCTTAACTTGCGGATTGGCAAACAAAGCCTCACCCAATGGCTTGTTACCAAGTTTACCAAGCCCATTCCACTCTCCTCTTAGACTTGTTCTCGGCAATACGCTATGTGCAAATACCACTGATTGATGATTACCAAGTAGCAGTACCTCACGAATTAATGCCGTTTTGTAACTGGGCAAAACTAATCGTAACGCTTCATCAAAAATGGGCTTTGCATAGCGAACGTTTACTGGATTAACACCAAAAGCAGCATAGCGCTTTTGTAAACGCAAGGTGAGTGAGCCCTTTTCAATTAACCAAGGCTTTAATCGCCCCGCCAATATTGGATTAACTACCCATGCGGAATGTAGTTTTTTTTGCTTCAAACTTTCACTAGCTCCCCCGCATGACGCATCCAGCGTTGTAAATGCGCTTCTACGGCTGACGGACATTGTTTAATAAGGCTGTCAGCCATTTTTTTTGCGGTTTCAAGCAAATCAAGATCGCGCTCTAAATCGGCGATTTTTAACATGGGCTCGCCACTTTGGCGCGTGCCTAAAAATTCACCAGGGCCTCGTAAATGCAAATCGGCTTGGGCAATTGCGAAGCCGTCGTTACTTTCGAAGATTACTTTTAGTCTAGCGCGTGCGGTTTCAGATAACTTATTTTGATACAATAAAATACAGGTACTTTTTGCCGCGCCACGCCCTACCCTCCCACGCAATTGATGCAATTGACTTAAGCCAGAGCGTTCTGCGTGCTCAATCACCATTAGGCTGGCATTAGGTATATCCACACCCACTTCAATCACAGTTGTTGCCACTAGCAGTTGTGTTTCATTTTTGCTAAATGCCTGCATCACCGCTTGTTTTTCGGCGGGCTTCATGCGACCATGAATCAAGCCAATATTGAGTTCTGGAAAACTGGCTTGCATGTGCGCAAAGGTATCATTGGCAGTTTGTAGCTGCAAGGCCTCTGACTCTTCAATCAAAGGACAAACCCAATAGGCTTGGCTGCCCGCCAAACAAGCTTCGCGCACGCGCTGCAAGATCTCTTCACGGCGCTCGTCTGAGACTAATTTAGTGATAATTGGAGTGCGGCCAGGTGGCAACTCGTCAATCACGGATACATCCAAATCGGCAAAATAGCTCATGGACAATGTGCGTGGAATTGGTGTGGCAGTCATCATCAGTTGGTGCGGCTCAGGCTCCCCCTTTTTGCGCAAAGCCAAACGCTGTTGTACGCCAAATCGGTGCTGCTCATCAATAATCGCTAAGCCTAGCTTTTTAAAACTCACGGTGTCTTGAAATAATGCATGCGTACCAACGGCAAGCTGGGCGGTACCGCTGGCAATATCGGCCAAAGCGGCCTCGCGTTCTTTTTTGCTTTGGCTACCAGTTAACCAAGCAATTTGAATTTTAAACGGCTTAAGCCATGTTTCAAACTTTTTAAAATGCTGTTCAGCTAAAATTTCGGTTGGCGCCATTAATGCAACTTGCCAGCCATGCTCAATGCTTTGCAATGCCGCCATGCAAGCTACAATGGTTTTACCACTCCCTACATCGCCTTGCAGCAAGCGCTGCATCGGGTGTGGTTGGGTTAAGTCATGGCTGATTTCAGCCACTACTTTTTGTTGCGCATTAGTTAAATGAAAGGGCAAATTTTCAAGCATTCGATGGGTTAATGTTTTGGATATCGCAATCGCAGGCGCGTTGATGCTGCGCCTCTTGGCGTAATGTTTACGCATAGAAAGCTGCTGTGCTAACAACTCATCAAAAGCCAATCGTCGCCATTCTGGCGTGCTGTGATTTTCTAAGTCGGCCAAATTGGCATCGGGCGCTGGGTGATGTAAAGCTTGAATGCTAGCAGCAAAACTGGGTAGATTAAATGACTGATAAACTCTTGCTGGTAATGTTTCAGCCAATGCATCTTGCTTTAGAGCCAACGCAATTGCTTTGCGGACATTAGGCTGCGTTAAGCCAGCCGTTGTTGGATAAATAGGCGTAAGCGTTTCTGCTATCACCGTTTTTTCACCCACCGCTTTGCATTGTGGATGCACCATTTCGTATCCAAAAAAACCGTGGCGAATTTCACCGTAAACACGCAAAATTGAGCCGACTTTAAGTGCGGCGATTTGGCTAGGATAAAAGTGTAAAAATCGCAAAGTCAACTGCCCGCTGGCATCTTCTATGCGCGCAATTAAGGCTTTTCGAGGTTTATACGACACCTCGCAATTCACAATCTCGCCTTCTACTTGCGCCGTATCGCCAAGGCGCAAATCACGCACACTGGTAATGCGCGTTTCATCCATATAACGCAAAGGCAAGTGCAGCAATAAATCTTGAATAGTTAATATGCCAAGCTTTAATAAGTTAGCAACAAGTGGTTTTGAAAACGCCTTGATTTCGGCTAGAGTGGTCATGGATTTACTAAGCGCAGCCTTACCCAAACAATAAATACGCTTATCGAATTCTATTTTCTGGGTTGCCGCCTTTGACGCGGTTAATGCGCACTACGTCGGGAATTTTACGCAAATTGCGCATTAAATCGGCTAAATGCACACGGTTGCGTACTTGCACCACAAAATTTACGTTGGAATACTGGCTACCATCCGAATCTTCAACACTTACATTATCAATATTGGCGCCTGCCTCAGAGATGCCAGCGGCAATTTTAGCCAACATGCCAAGCTCGTTGGCTACCACCATGCGAACATTTACTTTGAAGAGCTTTTCGTTATCTGGATCCCATTCTACATCCAGCCATTTATCAGGATCTAACTTAAATTTGGCCACAGTAGCGCAATCATGGGTATGAATAATTAAGCCTTTTTCTTTATTAATAAAACCTAAAATCGGGTCGCCCGGAATAGGCGTACAACACTGTGCAAATTGCACAGCCATTCCTTCAGAGCCTCGAATCGTAATCATATCCAGCGGTTTGAACGTTTTGGTTTTGCCGTTTTCATCATTATTTGAGTCATGATTATTGGCTAATAATTGATGAGCCACCATTAAACTGACGCGCTTACCTAAACCAATATCTGCCAAAATATCATTTTTATGCTTGGCACCATAATCACTCATCACTTTTTGCCATTGCTTATCTGTAATCACGCTAGGCTCAATATGCAAAGCGCGCAAAGCAAGATTAAGCATACGCTCACCTAGATGGGCGGATTCGGACACTTGTATGGTTTTTAGATAATGCCGAATATGCGAACGTGCTTTGCCTGTTACTACATAATTCAGCCAAGCTGGGTTTGGCTTCGCCAGCGCTGCCGTAATGATTTCTACATGGTCACCGTTACGCATTTCCGCGCGCAAGGGTGCTAATTCGTTATTGATTTTAACAGCTACGCAACTATTGCCAACATCGGTATGCACCGCATAGGCAAAATCTACCGCGGTTGAGCCACGTGGCAAGGCTAAAATTTTACCTTTGGGAGTAAATACATAAACTTCATCTGGGAATAAATCGACTTTAAAGTGCTCTAAAAATTCGTAGCTGTCTTCTGATTCGGTTTGAATTTCTAACAAACGCTGCAACCATTGATGCGTTTGTTGCTGCAATGCGGTTAAATTGGCGTCCGATGTTTTATACATCCAATGTGCCGCTACACCCGCATTGGCCACACTATGCATTTGTTCGCTACGAATTTGCACCTCAATTGGGGTGCCAAATGGTCCAAACAAAGTGGTATGCAAAGACTGATAACCATTGGCCTTGGGAAGGGCTATATAGTCTTTAAATTTGCCAGGAATCGGTTTGTATAGCGCATGCAAATAACCCAAAGTTAAATAGCATTGCGCCATATCTTTCACCAATATTCTAAAGCCATAAATATCGTGTATTTGATCTAACGCGCTGCCTTTGCTGGCCATTTTTCTGTAAACGCTGTAAAGATGTTTTTGACGGCCCTTAACATCGGCTTCAATATGCACCTCATTTAAACGCTCTTTAATAGCGTCTAAAATTTTGGCAATCACTTCTTTACGGTTACCACGCGCGATCTTAATGGATTTAGAAAGCACGCGATAACGCATCGGATACAGATATTTAAAGCTTAAATCTTCTAATTCTTGATAAATTAAATTAAGCCCAAGCCGATTGGCGATTGGCGCGTAAATTTCTAACGTTTCGCGTGCGATGCGCTTTTGCTTATCTACCCGCATCGATTCCAGCGTTTGCATATTATGCAATCTATCCGCTAGCTTCACCAAAATCACGCGGACATCTTGACTCATCGCCAATAGCATTTTGCGGAAGTTTTCAGCCTGCGCTTGTGTCGCGCTTTGAAACTCTATTTTATCCAGCTTGGTTAAGCCATCAACCAATTCACCTACTTGCTTACCAAATAATTCAGCGATTTCTTCAACCGAAACACCTGTATCTTCCACCACATCGTGCAACAAAGCTGCCAGTAAAGTGGGCAAATCCAGATGCAGTTTGGCTAAGATGCAGGTAACGGCAACAGGGTGGGTAATATAAGGCTCACCGGTTTTACGGGTTTGGCCATCATGCGCAATATACGCATAGCGGTAAGCAGCCCACACTTGTTCAATATCGGTTTGGCTAAAGTATTCTTTAAGTAAGAGGGTAAGCGGTGAAGCTTCGGAATCTGCCGGCAACAAATTTTGCTCGGCAGGATGAGAATTGTCGATTGTAGATTTATAAATGCCTGATTTAGTTGCAGTTTTTGGCATCACATAACATGCTTGAAGCTTACGGATGCGTGCGGTTTAAAATTTCCAAACCCACTTTACCCGCTGCAATTTCACGCAAAGCCAGCACTGTTGGCTTATCTTTTTGTCCTGTGCTATGCACATAAGGATCGGAACCATTTGCCAATTGACGCGCGCGATAAGCCGCAACTAAAGTCAATTGAAAGCGGTTTGGAATTTTTTCTAAACAATCATCTACTGTAATACGTGCCATTTTTAATCCTTAAAATAAATTGTGCAGCTCTATTGAGTTCTGACTGCTAAATTAGGTTAATTGTTCAGCTAAGCCGTTGTTTAAGCTAAGTTAATTTTAAAACTAGCTAGATGCTTAAATCAGGTTAACTTTTGAACAAGTTCAGCATAACGCTGTAGTTGTGATGCCGATTTCAGCCTATTTGCTCGAATTATCGCTAATAAGTCTTGTAGAGCCATGTCGAAATTATCATTGATTGTAACATAATCAAACTCGACCATATGGCGCATTTCCTCTCGCGCTGCTGCAACGCGCCTATTAATCACTTCTAAGCTATCTTGACCACGGTCGTTCAAGCGCTGTTCTAGCGTTTCAACCGACGGTGGTAATATAAAAATACTAATGGCTTGTGGATAAATAGCGCGCACTTGTGCTGCACCCTGCCAATCGATTTCTAAAATCACATCGCAACCCGCCTGCAAAGTACAATCTACGGCAAGTTGTGAAGTACCATATTTTGCGCCATGCACATCGGCGCTTTCTAAAAATCCACCTTCGCTCAAGGTACTTAAAAATTGCGCCTCAGTCACAAAGTGATAGTGCACGCCATTTTCTTCGCCTACTCTTGGCGTGCGCGTGGTATGAGAAACCGATAATTTAATTTGCGCATCGTGCTTTAAGATAGATTTAACTAAGCTGGTTTTGCCCGCGCCAGATGGTGCAGTAATAATAAAAAGATTACCGGCGACTTGATCTAATATATTGTTCAAGGTCATCTTTAGCATCAATCTGGGCTTGGCAGCGCCGAAAATACTTCTTTTAATAAACAGACGTTATATGTCATGATAATAATGGCACTGAAGAAGTTTGCGAAAAACCTATCATACCATTTTGGGTAATGGCTAATAACGGAATTAATAATTTATTGCTGGATTTTATATTGTCTGAACTACTTAAAAAAGCCGCCTCGGTCAGTTTGGTAACATTTTCACGCGTACAAAATCCACCAAAACTATCATAACGTTGTACATACTCAATTATCAGAGATGAGTGTTATGAGGCATTAGAGAAAATTTGTTTAAATGTTTGTTCTTTGGAGCCAATCACGTCAAGCAAAAAGCCTTATATTTAATGGCTTTAAAAGGTATTACGACATGTGATGATGTGAGCTGAAATACTACTCAATATTTTGAATCTGCTCGCGCATTTGCTCAATCAGCACTTTAAGCTCCATTGAAATCTGGCTGGTTTCTACTGCTACTGATTTTGAGCCTAATGTATTCGCCTCGCGATTCATTTCTTGCATTAAAAAATCCAAACGCTTACCCACCGCCCCGCCTGTTTGCAAAATGCGTTTTACTTCAGAAATATGTGAATCTAAGCGTGACAATTCTTCATCTACATCAATACGTTGCGCATATAACACCATCTCTTGGCGAATGCGGTCATCGTCGTGGCTATTCGTTGCTTCAAACAATTTAGCGCTTAATTTTGCCTGATATTGCGCAACCAGATTGGGCATCATCGGCTTTACTCTGGTCACATGCTGCTCAATTTGCTGCAATCTATCCAAAATAACGACTTTTAATTTTTCGCCTTCACGCGCACGTGCATCAATTAAATGCTGCAAAACCTGATTCAACAGATGTCTAAAATTGGCTTCCAGTGCATCGGTATCCAGCGCTTCAGACATCATCACGCCCGGCATACGCAAAATATCCAACATATTCACTGGCTGCGTATGTGGAAAATATTGCGCAGCGGTTTTAGCGCTTTCGGCAATTTGTTGTAAAACGATGTGATTAAGCTGAGGCGCACTATCCATGCTCACATCGCGCATCATGCTCATGCGAATATCTACTTTGCCGCGCCCTAATTTGGCCTGAATCAATTCGCGCGCTGTGGCTTCAAATACGCGTAAATTGTCATCTAATTTAAGTTGCAATTCTAAATAACGGTGATTAACCGAGCGGCATTCAACCATCAACACACCTTGTTTGGTGTTGATTTCTTGCGAGGCGTAGCCTGTCATACTTAGTATCATGGTTGCAATCTTCTGTATATTAGTTAAAGTAATTTGTGATAATTGTATCAAACACCTATGATTTAACGTATTTTTTGTGCGAGAATGCCATTATTAATTGGTTGAGGATTCAAAATCTTATTAACAAAATTAAGTTTTTTGCACGCTACAATTGACGCTACAACGATACTAAATGGCCACACTTAAAAACCAATCTTTGCCTGTCGGCTATATTCTGCAAGATTACATCATCACACGTGTTTTAAGCACTGGTGGCTTTAGTTTTGTTTATCTTGCGCAAGATATCAACAAGAATATTGTAGCCATTAAAGAATACATGCCCACTGGCTTGGCTTTGCGTGAAGATGGCGCTACTATGCTACTAGGCTCTGACGATGATGTCGCCACCTTTAAACACGGCCTGAAATGTTTTTTTGAAGAAGGCCTGGCGCTAGCTAAAATTGACCACAAAAATATTGTGCGCGTGATTAATTTCTTTAGAGAAAACAACACGGTTTACATGGTGATGCAGTATGAACGCGGCAAATCATTGCAGGATTTCATTCTGTCGCAACCCGAACCTATAAACGAAAATTTTTTGCGGCGCGTATTTGGCGAGTTGCTTCATGGCTTGCGTGAAGTGCACACACAAAAACTTCTGCATTTGGATATTAAGCCCGCCAATATTTATATTCGTATAGATGGCTCACCCGTGCTGCTGGATTTTGGCTCTGCACGCCAAACATTAACGCAAACCCAATCTAAATTATCACCTAGCTATACCCCAGGCTTTGCGCCTCCAGAGCAATACTTTGAGCGCAAACAATTAGGCCCTTGGAGCGACATTTACAGCATAGGTGCTAGTCTCTATTCATGCTTGGTCAGATCGGCTCCCATGGCAGCTAACCAGCGCGTTAAAAATGATTTTTTAGCGCCTGCCACCAAAGTAGGCAAGGGTATTTATACACAAGAATTCCTACAAATTATTGATAATTGCCTCAAGCTTAATTACTTAGAAAGACCGCAAAGTGTATTTTCGCTACAAAAAACATTATTTGAAAACGCTCCGCCGCTAGAGGTAAAAAAGCCTAGCTTGGCCAGAAAAATCAAAGACGTTTTAAATAAAACACTTTAAGATATGATTGCTATATTAATCACACACAAACACTTAACAATAACTGCATAAATGAAATTCTCTATTTATCAAAATAGCCGCCAAGGGCCCAGAATCTACAACCAAGATCGCTTGGCTTACTCTTATAGCAAAGATGCCTTATTGCTGGTATTGGCTGATGGAATGGGTGGTCACCGCAACGGTGAAGTAGCGGCACAATTGGCCGTAAAAACATTAACAGATGCTTTTGAGCGCTTAGCTGTGCCATTTTTAAGCAGTCCCGCCAAATTTTTAATCGATCATATTCAGCAAGTGCACGATATGATTGATAACGTTACACAACGCGATGAGCTGATTGAATCACCACGTACAACAATCGTGGTGGCGATTATTCAACGTGGGTATCTATATTGCGCTCATGTGGGGGATTCTAGACTGTATCACTTTCGTGATGGTCATTTGCTGTTTCGCACCGAGGACCATTCGGTCGTGCAATCGCTGTACAAAAAGGGCATGATTAGCAAAGACGAAATGGTCACGCATCCTTATAAAAATAAAGTTTACAACTGCTTAGGCGGCGAAACACCGCCACAAATCGATTTATCTGACCGCTTTGAATTACTTGAAGGCGACACCATTTTATTGTGCACCGATGGCATTTGGGGTGTGCTGAGCGATCAGCAAATTAAAGAAATTATCCAGCACCATACTGTGATTGCGGATGCCACCAATAAACTCATGGATAGCGCCGAACTTGCTAGCGATGAGCGCGGCGACAATATGAGTGCGATTGGCCTGCAATGGGGCGATAGGCAGCAAAGCATTACTACCGTCTCTACGCAGCTAATGCCTTTGGGCGAAACCACCACTATCGTGAACGCGGTTCAGAAACAAAATAGTGACGACATGGATTTAAATGATTTGTCGGATGATGATATTGAAAATACCATTGCCGAGATTCAAAACGCGCTAAACAAAACGCAGCAAAAACCAAAAATTTAACCCAAAAAAACTAGTTAAGTTTTTTTATCTGAATAATGCATGTCTTATAATAACCTTATTTTATATTAAACACTTAACTATGCAATCTACAACCTCTTCGTTCATTAGCCGTCCAAGCCAACGCAACAACAATGAGTTGCGCACAGTTGAAATCGTTCGCCATTACACGAAACATGCTGAAGGCTCTGTGCTTATTAAATTTGGCGATACGCATGTGCTTTGTACAGCCAGTGTGGAAGAAAAAGTACCTAGCTTTTTAAAAGGTAAAAATCAAGGCTGGGTAACGGCAGAATATGGCATGTTGCCGCGCAGCACTGGCAGCCGGATGGATAGAGAAGCTGCCAAAGGCAAACAATCTGGCCGCACACAAGAAATTCAGCGTTTAATTGGCCGCAGTCTCCGCGCGATTATTAACCTTGAAAAACTGGGGGAGCGTAGTGTCCACATTGATTGCGATGTTATTCAAGCCGACGGCGGCACACGCACGGCCAGCATTACTGGCGCTTATGTAGCCTTGCATGATGCGATTACCACTTTATTAGAATTAGGCAAAATTACTGAAAACCCACTCAAACAAGCGGTAGCCGCAATTTCGGTTGGTGTCTATAAGGGCACGCCCGTTTTAGATTTGGACTATATTGAAGACTCGGATTGCGATACCGATATGAACGTAGTGATGACGGCGGATGGTGGCTTTGTAGAGATTCAAGGCACAGCTGAAGGCGAGCCGTTTGCACGCGAAGCCATGAACGCCATGCTGGACTTAGCCGCTAGTGGCATTAACGACTTACTTGCTAAACAAAAAGCAGTATTAAGCATATAAAAGTTAGTTGCTTAATTAGGTCATGTTTAAACAATTAGTCATTGCCACAGGCAACCAAGGCAAGCTTGCCGAAATCCAGGCTTTGCTGCAACCGCTTGATATAGAAGTGTTGCCTCAATCGGCTTTTAACGTAACCGAAGCGGTAGAGCCACATTGCACTTTTATTGAAAACGCTCTTGCCAAAGCGCGCCATGCCAGCCTTGCCACAGGCTTGCCAGCATTAGCCGATGATTCTGGCTTATGTTTAGAAGCCTTACAGGGCTCGCCAGGTGTACATTCAGCCTACTTTGGTGGAGAACCCAGAAGCGATGCTAACAATAACTTGCACTTACTTAACACCTTAAAGCAATATGAAAACCGTTTTGCGCATTATTACTGCTGCTTGGTGCTAGTGCGAAAACATGACGACCCGCAACCTTTGATTGCCGAAGGCATTTGGAAAGGCTCTATTTTAAAAAAAGCGCGAGGCATGAATGGTTTTGGTTACGACCCATTGTTTTTAGACTCCATCACTGGTAAGTCCTCAGCCGAATTAACGCCAGAAATTAAAAATAAACTCAGTCACCGCGGTCATGCTTTGCGTAAAATGTTGCAGCTAATTCAACACTTAACCTATTAGACTTTACTGATGAAACCGTTACCCACTTGGCTGCGCGACGATAAAAGCGTTGTTGCCTGCACCGAAAAAATCAAAGTCATGCAGGAAAACTTTGAGGAGATTCAACAAATGATGCAAGACGCGTTTGAAGACGGCTTGCTTATGGAAGTGAATGAGACACAGATGCGTGAGGCACTGCAGCATCTGGTGGACGCTTTGGTAAACCCTTACAATCAAGGTCAATAATCGATTCCGATAAGCACGTCAAAGGATTGCTGAAAACAGTTTGAAGGGCAAACAAAAAAGCCTTGGATTGATACAAACTTTCAAGCATCAATGATAATGCTTGAAAGTTTGTCTAACAATCGTGATTACTATTGTTAGGCATGACCCGAACGATTTAATCTTAATAATCAAACGGCACTGCTTAATTGAGTTTTAAACCCAATATGATTCCCATTATCCCCATTCAAGACTTTAAGCCCGTCAATACTACCTCACCTGTTTTAGGCGATGCAACACTATCGGGCTTGACCAACCCACCGCCATTATCGCTGTATATTCATATTCCGTGGTGCGTTAAAAAATGTCCTTATTGTGATTTTAATTCGCATGAATCGCGCACTGAAATTCCCGAAAAGCGTTATGTGGCCGCCTTGATTAGGGATCTAGAGCTAAGCGTGCCACGCGTGTACGGGCGCAAAATTAAAAGTGTATTTTTTGGTGGCGGTACGCCTAGCTTATTTTCGGCAGATTCGATTGATGAAATCTTAAGTGCCGTGCGTATGTTAACGCCTTTGGAATATGGCGCAGAAATTACATTAGAGGCCAACCCTGGCACAGTGGAAATCACGCGTTTTGCAGGCTATAAGCAGGCAGGCGTTAATCGTATTTCGCTGGGCATTCAAAGTTTTAATGCGGATTATTTAAAAGCACTTGGTCGCATTCATGATGATAAACAGGCAATTGCAGCGGCTGAATTAGCGCTGAACACGTTTGAACGTGTGAATTTAGATCTGATGTATGCGCTACCCAATCAAAGCTTAGAACATGCGCTACTAGATGCGCACCAAGCCTTGACGCATAATCCAGATCATTTATCGTTTTATCATTTAACCTTAGAACCAAATACACCATTTCATCGCACTCCGCCATGCTTGCCAGATGATGATATAAGCGCGGATATGCAGGAGCAGATTGAAGCTTTGTTGGCTGAGCATGGCTATGAGCATTATGAAACATCCGCTTTTTGTAAACCAAAAAGTCAGGGTAGGCACAACTTAAACTATTGGCAATTTGGTGATTACTTAGGCATAGGCGCTGGTGCGCATTCTAAGCTGAGTTATCACGATAAGATCACCCGTGAAACGCGGCACAAACACCCAAAAGCCTTTATGGAAAACGCGGAAAATGGAAACGCGGTGGATACTAGTTGGCAAATTTTACAGGCTGATTTAGGTTTTGAGTTTATGATGAACGCGCTGCGTTTAAGTGATGGCGTTGAAGTGAGCTTTTTTCAACAAAGAACTGGATTAAGTTTGCAAGCCATTAATAAGGGTCTGACGGCGGGATGTCAAAAAGGCTTAATCACACAAGATTTAAAACGCATTAAACCCACCTCTTTGGGCCAGCGCTATTTAAACGATTTATTGGCTCTATTTTTAGATTAATCGGCTTTAGCTACGCTCTTTACGCGCATCTAATAAATTCAGCAACAATAAAATTTCTTCTATTACGACTTGACTAAAACCAGCGCGCTCGCCATCAAGGTTATTGGTAATCAAGCTTTCTAAATATGCTCTGGATAACTCACTTGGTCACACCACATATTGAGCGGATAACTCTTGTCCGGCATATTGCCATCAATAACGCGCAATGTGCTACCAAAAATCAGCGGTATTGATTTAACAAAAATAAATTTTAATTTCACATTTATAATTGACTTAATAATAAGCGCGCACGTTCAATGGCTTTTTTTACTTGCACAGGCGCAGTACCGCCAATGTGATTGCGGCTGGCTAGTGAACCTTCTAAGATTAATACCGCGTATGCGTCATCTTGAATCATTTGGCTAAATTGCTGCAAATCGCTTAATGGCAAATCGGCCAAATCACATTTTTTCTGCACCGCGTGTTTTACTGCCAATGCGACCGCTTCATGTGCATCTCTAAACGACATGCCTTTTTTTACTAAATAATCAGCCAAATCGGTGGCAGTGGCAAAGCCCTCTAAAGCAGCTTGACGCATATTGGCTTTATTCACTTCTATGCCGCGCAACATATCGGCATAAATCGCTAGAGTCATTAAGATGGTATCGGCTGTATCGAATAACGGCTCTTTATCTTCTTGATTATCTTTATTATATGCCAAAGGCTGACCTTTCATCAAAGTGAGCAAGGCCACCAAATGGCCATTTACGCGCCCTGTTTTGCCGCGCACCAACTCTGGCACATCGGGGTTTTTCTTTTGCGGCATAATTGATGAGCCCGTGCAAAAACGGTCGGCAATATCCACAAAGGCAAATCTTGGGCTAGACCATAAAATCAGCTCTTCAGAAAAGCGCGATAAATGCATCATTAGCAAAGCACTGGAAGCGGTAAATTCAATGGCAAAATCACGATCAGAAACAGCATCTAATGAATTTTCACAGACGCAATCAAAACCCAAACTGGTCGCAACCATTTCGCGATTAATTGGGTAGCTAGTACCTGCCAATGCCGCAGCACCCAGCGGCAAATAATTGATGCGTTTTCGGCAATCTGTAAACCTTGCAGCATCGCGTTTTAACATTTCAAAATAGGCCATTAAATGATGGCCAAAAGTCACTGGCTGCGCCACTTGCATATGCGTAAAACCTGGCATGATGGTATCAGCGTGCAGCTCGGCTAAATCCACAATGCTCAGTTGCAGTTTTTTAATTGCCACTAAAATATCATCTACCACTTTACGCAACCATAAACGCACATCGGTCGCCACTTGGTCGTTACGGCTTCTGCCTGTATGTAAGCGCTTACCAGCATCTCCAATTTTATCGGTTAAACGCTTTTCAATATTTAAATGCACATCTTCTAAATCTAGCAACCATTCAAAATTACCCGCTTGAATCTCAGCCAAAATTTCAGCTAAGCCTAGCTCAATTTTAGCCATATCATCCAAGCTAATAATCCCTTGCGCACCAAGCATTTGGGCGTGCGCGATTGAGCCTGCAATATCAAACTCAGCTAAACGTTTATCAAAATCAACCGATGCGGTGTACTTTTTTACCAGCTCAGCCACTGGTTCGTTGAAGCGACCAGACCACGCGCTGGTTTTTTTATTTAATGAATTGTCTTGCACAGGATGATTGCTTTCTTGAAATTGCTTTAATTATGAAAATATTCGTTAATAATAATATACTTATGCTCTCATTATAACGAACTATACGCCGTGCGCAAAAATGGCCGTTTACCTAATTTACACAACCTTGGCATTCACCTGCGTATTTTAGTGCTTGTGAACCTGTTAGCCGCTATTACAGCGGTTTTGTTAAGCCAAAAATTTAATGATTTTTTACCCCTTTTAGCTGAGCTATCAGCTGTCGTACAGCCTATTTTATTACTCAGCATGCTAAGCCTATATCTGCTTTATCCATTACTGAAAAATTTGCAATATTGGGCAGGCATCTTTTGTATTTTGTTATTAGAAATCGGCCTAACTTTTTTGGTATTTGTTTTTTTTAGCCAACTTTTTTTATTGGATGGGCTACCTAGCCCCTATCGCGCGTGCTTGTTAAGCGCAATAGTCACTGGAATTGTGTTCTATTACTTTCATTTACAACAGCGCGCTTATTCGCCTGCCATTGCAGAGGCGCGTTTGCAGGCGTTGCAGGCACGTATTCGCCCACACTTTTTATTTAATAGCATTAACGCCGTTTTATCGCTGATCCGCAGCCAACCCAAGCGCGCGGAAACCGCACTAGAAGATATGGCGGATTTATTTCGTGTTTTAATGGCGGATAATCGAGATTTGGCTCCACTGGCGCAAGAAATTGCCTTGTGTCGGCAATATTTGGCTTTAGAAAAATTACGCTTAGAAGAACGCTTACAAATCACTTGGCAAATAGACGACATGCCGCCCGATACGCTGATTCCGCCTTTGATTTTGCAGCCGCTACTTGAAAATGCGGTTTACCATGGCATTGAGCCCATGGCGGATGGCGGCGAAATTATAATCACCATTTATACACGGCACAGAGAGTTGCATATCAGCATCAGCAACCCCTATGCACCACAAAATCAGCACCATAATGGCAATAAAATGGCCTTAAAAAACATTAAAGAGCGACTAAGCCTACACTTTGATTTAGAAGCCGGCTTAAAAGCAGAGGCCAAAAAAAACCGATATGAAGTGCATATTCGTCTACCGCTAACCAAATAAAAAGATGCTGACTATTTTAATTGCCGACGACGAAACACCCGCGCGCAACCGCTTACGTGATTTGCTGGGCGATATTCCCGAGGTGATGATTGTTGCCGAAGCCAAAAACGGCAAAGAAGCTCTTGATTTGGCCATGCAGACCAAGCCAGATTTACTATTATTGGATATCCGCATGCCCTTGATTGATGGCATTGAAGCGGCACAGCACGCGCAAAAGCTAGAGCCTAAGCCCAATATTATTTTCACTACCGCGTTTGACGCTTATGCGATTAAGGCGTTTGATTTAAATGCCATTGATTATTTGCTAAAACCGATTCGTCTAGAACGCCTGCAAACCGCGATTGATAAAGCGCATGAGCTCAAGCCTAAACAGATTGAAGCCTTAAAACCGCTGCAAAAAATGCGCAGCCATCTCAGCATTCATGAGCGTGGGCGTGTGATTTTGGTGCCTGTTGAGCAGATTATTTATTTACGTGCAGAACTCAAATATATCACAGTGCGCACAGCAGAACGTGAGTATCTCATAGAAGAATCGCTCACCCATTTAGAAAACGAATTTGGTGTACGATTTGTTCGCCTGCATCGCAACTGCCTTGTTTCGCCAGCATTCATAGCTGGCTATGAAAAGCGATTGAATGAAGCAAACGAAGAGCGCTGGGTTGCCATACTCAAAGAAATACCCGAAACCGTTGCCATCAGCCGCCGCCTGCAACATTTAGTGCGCGAAAACCTGCTTAAAAGTTAACGCCTTATTGCTTCTTTTTAGCGTCCATTTCGGCAATTACTTTGGCGGCCCACTCGCGCCCACCCAAACCAAAAGCCAGTGCCAGGGCTAAAAAGACGGCCCCAAATACAATAATAAATAAGGAGTGAATCAGCTGTGTACCGATGCCTAATTGCTCAAGCGCCACGAAAATCGCTAAAATTTGTATGCCGTATTCTGCCGATGTACTGACCGCTAAAGCATGCGAAAACTTAATGCTGTATAACCATGCAAATACCAATCGATTCACAAAACGCGCTAGCAAGGTACCAAAAATAAGCACTAAAATCGCCACAATGATATGTGGCAAATAACTAGCCAATTGTTTTAGCACTAGGGCCACTTCATTTAAACCCAGCGCATTGGCGCCGGTTATCACAAATAGCAAAATCACTAACCAATAAACCACTTGGCTAATAATGCCGCTTAACGTCACATTAAAATTGCCATGATTAATAAACGCCTCAAGGCCTGATTTTTGAGCCGCTTTATCAAATTGTGTTAAAACCAATAAGCGTTTTACAGACGTTCTTGCTAATTTGGCAATCAACCAACCAAAAAATAAAATAACAACAACCGCTAAAAATTTAGGTACAAAATGAATGAGTTGAACCCAGAATTCATTCAGCGAATTGATAAAAGTATCTAATTGATATTGCATGACCTTCTCCTTAAAACATTTTAAAACAGCTAATTAGCTCATCATCTATCCGTTTTTAAAAAATAAAACGCCCGTAAAGCGGAAACTTAGCTTAATCATTTCAATATTGACCATTTTTATCTTAACCCAAAAAACCCATTTTTGTGTAGCCGTTTGCGTACTCTCAGTACATGCTAAAATTCATTTTATGCACAATCAACTTAAAAAACCCGATCCTAAACAATTAATCATCGCATCACGCGAAAGTGCGCTGGCCATGTGGCAAGCCAAGCATATTCAAGCTAAGCTTAAAAAGTTATACCCCTTATGTGATGTTAGTATTTTGGGCATGACTACCACCGGCGATCGGATTTTAGATTCGCCCTTGGCGCGCATTGGCGGCAAGGGTTTATTTGTAAAAGAGCTGGAAATGGCGCTGGCAGATGGCAGCGCCGATTTAGCTGTGCATAGCATGAAAGATGTACCCATGAACCTGCCAGAAGGTTTTGTAATGGCAGCCACAGGCGAGCGCGAAGATCCGCGCGATGCTTTTGTATCCAATCATTTCTTAGCCTTAGAAGATTTGCCAGTTGGAAGCATTATTGGCACTTCTAGCCTGCGCCGTCAAAGCCAAATTCAGGCACGATTTCCTAATTTAAAAATCGAGCCTTTACGCGGCAATGTGCAAACGCGTTTGCGCAAACTAGATGAAGGCCAATATGCCGCTATTATTTTGGCCGCCGCCGGTTTAATCCGCTTAGAATTAGGTAGCCGCATCCGCCAATATATTTCACCAGAGTTGAGCATCCCCGCCGTAGGTCAAGGCGCGCTTGGCATCGAAATTAATGCAAATCGCCTTGATTTAATTGATATATTAGGCCCATTAAACCACATCGACACGCAACTATGCGTAGAAGCCGAACGCGGCATGAGCCGTGCGCTAGCAGGCAGTTGCACTGTGCCGCTTGGAGCATATGCAACGCGACAAGGCAACCGAATTAGTATTTCTGGCTTTGTTGCTAGTGTGGATGGACAACAAATTTTGCGCGAAAAAGTCAGTGGCAGTATTGATAACACCGAAGCAATCGGTCAAGAACTAGCGGCTAAATTAGTAGCGAAAGGTGCGGACAAGATTTTGGCTGCGCTGGATGGCATAAAGTATTAGCAAATGTCTTACTCTTTTCTCAGTCATTGTGATTGTAGCGAAGAATCCAGACTTTCGTTAGCTTGCAGGCTTTGGATTCTTCACCTAAATAAATCTTGGGTTCAGAATGAACACTAAGAGTTTAAGTGGCATCACCATCGCCATTACCCGTCCAGTTGACCAAGCCAAAAAGCTAAGCGCATTAATTAGTGAGGCTGGTGGTACACCCGTTTTATTTCCGCTAATCGAAATTACCGCTTTATCCGATTACGGGCTATTTGATACAGTGATTCAAACTGTTCACGAATACGATTGGGCCATTTTTATTAGCAGCAATGCCGTGCAGAACAGCATGACGCGATTGCTGAAAGTGGGTATTCCAAGCAGGCTTCAATTTGCCGCAATCGGCCCAGTTACCGCCAGAGAGCTACAAAGCTTTGGCGTAAAGCAAGTGCTCACACCATTAAGCCATATTCAAGATGGCGACGAAAGCAAGGTCCGCTTTGATTCTGAAACCTTACTGGCATTGCCAGAAATGCAGGCAATACAGGGTAAAAAAGTGATGATTTTCCGCGGCATTGGTGGCCGTGATGTTTTGGCAGAAAAGCTTAAAGCGCGCGGCGCAACCGTTACTTTTGCAGAATGTTATCAACGAATCAACCCGCAAACTAACATCGATTTATTGGCTCAATTATGGGCAAATAAAAAATTACACGGCATTGTAATTACCAGCAGTGAAGCCATGCGCCACTTGCTGGATTTAGTAGGCGATCCCAAATGGTTAAACAATATCACCTTGTTTGTGAATCATGCGCGCATTGCAGAAATGCCGTTGCAAATGGGTTTAAAAGTTTGCGTTGCCGATGCGCCTGGCGATGAAGCAATGCTCAGCAACATCATGCGCTTAGATTAAAGTTATATTGCGGGTATAGGTGCTGGATTCGCAAACGTAAACGCATCACTAAAAAACTCCTCTGCATCTAAACCTTGTTGAAGAAAGCTTTGATGAGCCACTTCGCACATACCAGGTGCGCCGCACACATAAGCTTGATAAGCACTTAAATCGCTAATGTCGTCTAACACAGCCTGATGCACAAGCCCTGCCCTGCCTTGCCAACTATCGCTGTCTGCGGCTTCAGATAAAACTGGGATGTAAGTAATGTTAGGCATTAACGCGGCCCATTTTTCGCATAAATCGTGCATATATAAATCGCGTAATTCGCGTGCACCGCGGTAAAGCAGAATGTCACGTTTAATATTGTTATACAGAATGTGCTCAATAATACCTTTTACCGGCGAGAAGCCTGTGCCGCCCGCCACTAAAATAATCGGCTTTTGTGAATCTTCGCGTAAGAAAAAGCTGCCAAACGGCGCTTCTAAACGCAAGATGGCTTTTTCTTGTAACTCTTTCTCGACATACTCACTAAAGACACCGCCCGCAATCACACGGATATGCAACTGTAAAAAATCGCTATCGTGCGGCGCATTGGCGATTGAAAAGGCGCGGCGCTTGCCATCTTTTAAAATAAATTCAATGTACTGACCTGCTTTAAATTGAAAGCGCTCACTTGCAGGCAATTGCAGGTGTAAGCCAATTACATCATGTGTAAGCTGCTCTTTTTTTGCTACGCGTGCGGGTAATATTCTTGGCTTAATCCCTGCCAAACCACCCAATTCGCGGCATTCAATCGTTAAATCTTCCATTGGCCTTGCGCAACATAATAAAGCGTTGCCAGCAATTAATTCAGCATCACTCATTGCGCTGCCTTGGTAATCATCGTGGATCACTTTACCTTGTAGTAATTTAGCTTTGCAGGCACCGCAGGCACCATTTCGACAGCCGTAAGGCAAATTAATGCCGGCCTCTATGGCGCCTTGTAATACGGTTTGGCTGGGGCGCACTTTAAAGGTATTGCCGCTATTTTTAATGGTTACTTTTTGCATTTTTATCGAACTTTTAAAAAAACTACAGTTTTAAAATTACTTGTTAGGATTATCGTCTTGCACGCGGGTGTACTCGCCCTCAATCACATCTTCATTGGCAGCATGTGCCCCTGGGTTTGCTTGGCTGGGCTGTTGAAACGACTGCTCATAAGCATTAGTCGTGGGGTTTGGATTTTGCTTACTAATTGGCAGCAGTAATAAAATGACGCCAATAATATCGGTGATCACACCCGGAATAATAAACAAAATGCCCGCCACCATATTACGCGCGCTACCCAGCATGGTTTTTAGTGGGTTGCCGCCTGCCGCCATGCCTTGCATCATTTTAGCCGTTAACAATAATTTTTCGCCGCGAATCAGTTGTAAGCCTAAGTAACCTATGACGACTAAATAAAACAATAACCACCAACCATACTCATCTGCGAGGCTAATTAGCAGAAATAGTTCGGCAAATGGAAAAGCGAGTAAAATTAAACCTGTTAAAAAACGCATATAATTAAGTACTTTCTATCCAATTGTTTTCACTATTTGGGTGTTGAATGCATTATTTGCAACTGCTAGCAACGAATGATGGAGCATTATTTGAAAAACCTTTTAATTAGCATTGTAGTCGCTTTTATGACAACATTTGTTGTGGGAGCTTTGCATGCTGCGGATAACAATCTAAGAGGCAAAAACGCTTTTATTGAAGAGATTCAAGAAGAGAATTTTTTAGCGCCTGATGTAGCATTTAAACTGAATTTAACGGCTATTGATGCCAACAATTTAAGCGCTAGCTTTAAAATAGTGCCTGGCTATTATTTGTATAAAGAGCGTATCAAATTTAAATTAGCGCCAGGCACACCAAACACACTTACCAATATCAATTTGCCTCTAGGTGAAATGAAAGATGACCCTAACTTTGGCAAGCAAGAGGTGTATCATCATGATTTCACCGCAAAAATAATTCTAGCCGACGCTGCCAATAGTTCGCTTAATGTTTCAGCTACTTATCAGGGCTGCAGTGAAAAAGGCTTGTGCTATGCGCCAATCACTAAATTGATTGAAATATCGCCTTTAGGGCTGGGCACTGATGGCGATTCCGTTTCAACGTTAGATTCTAGCGCAGACGACGACAAAACCACACAAGCCTTAAAAGGCGGTAACTTATGGCTAATTATAGGCGTATTTTTTATCGCAGGCCTTCTACTTTCCTTTACGCCATGCGTGTTACCAATGATTCCTATTTTATCTAGCATCATCGTTGGCAGTCAGGCAAAAAGCGGTAAAAATTTTAAGTTGCATGCTTTCGGCTTATCAATAGCCTATGTGTTAGGCATGGCACTAAGCTACACACTTGCGGGTATTGCGGCTGGCTTATCAGGTAATCTACTTAGCCAATCATTACAAAACGCTTGGGTTTTAGGCGCAACAGCAATGGTTTTTGTGGCATTAGCTTTCTCTATGTTTGGATTTTACGAATTAAAATTACCAGCGGTAATTGAAAACAAAATACTGGGCGCTAGCCAAAACTTAAAAGGTGGCGAATTTGTAGGTGTCTTTGTCATGGGTGTGCTATCAGCCTTAATTGTAAGCCCATGCGTTGCAGCGCCGTTAGCAGGTGCGCTGATTTATATTGGCCAAACCCACAATGTGTTGCTAGGCGGTGTTGGGCTTTTTGCGCTAGCCATCGGCATGGGCGTACCCCTGTTATTAATTGGCGCATCCGCTGGTAGCTTGCTACCAAAGGCGGGCCGCTGGATGACGATGGTGCGTAACTTTTTTGGTGTAATCATGTTGGGAATGGCGGCTTATTTAATTTGGCCAGTATTGCCTAATACCGTAACGCAACACATTAGCAAACTTTTTGGTGCCTCGACTGAACATAACTTGCCTTTTACGCGCATTAAAAGTGTGGCAGAACTGGATGCGGCAATAGCAGAGGCTAATGGCAAAACGGTGATGCTGGATTTTTATGCTGATTGGTGTGTGGCCTGTAAAGAAATGGAAAAATTCACTTTTAGTGACAATAACATACGAGCTGCGTTAAAAAACACCGTTTTACTACAAGCCAATGTGACCGAAAATAATGAGTATGACCAAGACTTATTAAAACGTTTTGGCTTATTTGGCCCACCTGGTATTATCTTTTTCGATGCTTCTGGCAATGAAATAAAGCCTAAAGTCATTGGCTATAAAAACGTCGCCCAATTTACCCAAATACTCAATAAAGTGAACGCTCAATAATGTTTAATCAATTAAAAATGCCTTTGTTCTACCTTGTTTTAACGATGACTTTTGGTTATGCTATTTTTTACTTTTTTCTTAATCCTCAAACGCAAATTGTCTCTAAATCACCAACTCCATCAAGCTCAACACATGCCTTATTTACCGCAAACTTTCCAGATGAAAATGGTAAGCCACAGTCATTAAAGCAATACGAGGGTAAAGTGGTGGTCCTGAATTTTTGGGCCAGCTGGTGTGAGCCGTGCCGTGAAGAGATGCCTGAATTATCAGAGTTGCATAACAGTTATAAAGACAAAAATGTGGTGGTACTAGGCGTGGCGATAGAAGATGTTGCAGGTATAAATGATTTTTTAAAAGAGACAAAAGTAAGCTATCCCTTATTTGCGGCAGATGTGCAAGGCATGGATATAGCCACCAGCATGGGCAACAACAAGGGGGTTTTGCCCTATACCGTCATTATAAAAGTCGATGGCACGGTGGCAAAAACCTACTTTGGCCGCATTACTAAACCATTATTAGAAAAAACCTTAAAAACTATTTTATAAAGGTTGGTTTTTGCCAGAATCGTAAATTTTATTTAACTTTCAACCACTTAAACCTTACAATTTCAATAACTTCGATTAAACTTCATCTAAAATCGGTGAATTTGCTGGACAAAAGCGTTCAAGTTCGGCAAACTTGTTTATATGAAAGTTCGTCAAAAATCGGCAAAACCTATTTCAAAACAATATATATGTGGTGCTAAATGAGCTCTAAATCGATTTTAGTATTACATGGACCGAACCTAAACTTGCTTGGCTTGCGTGAGCCAGAACATTATGGCAACTTAACACTTGTTGCTATTAATACGCAATTAGCGTCTATCGCTCAACAAAATGCTGTCAATTTAGAGACATTCCAAAGCAATAGCGAAGCGGACATTGTGGCTAAAATACAATCGCATGCTGTTAACACTGTCGATTTTATTGTGATTAACCCTGCTGCATTTACCCATACTTCTGTTGCGATTCGCGACGCACTTTCTGCCATTAAAACCCCGTTTATTGAAGTGCATTTATCCAATGTCTTCGCACGCGAAAGTTTTAGGCATCATTCTTTTTTTAGCGATATTGCGGTGGGTGTAATTAGCGGCTTAGGAGCCGAGGGTTATGCTGCAGCCTTACAGTACGCCATTAATTTTTGCAATAAAAAAGCCCAATAAGAACTTTAAGCTTTATTTTGAACAACATTTTCAACACTAATTAACACTTACAATCAAAACTACGTTAACACAGAGGTTATTATGGATTTACGTAAACTTAAAAAATTAATCGATTTGGTTGAGGAATCTGGCATTTCTGAGCTGGAACTCACCGAAGGTGAAGAAAAAGTACGCATTAGCCGCGCGCTAATGCCAAGTAGCGCGCCAGTGACTCAATATATGGCAGTACCGCAAGCGGCGGCTACTCACGCTGCGCCTGCTACAACAGCCGTGGCGCCCGTTGTAGCAGAACTTGAAGGTCATACCGTTAAATCGCCAATGGTTGGTTCTTTTTATCGCTCATCATCGCCAGATGCCAAACCTTTTGTCGATGTAGGCTCTGAAGTAGCTGTTGGCGACACGCTTTGTATTATTGAGGCGATGAAGTTGCTAAATGAAATTGAAAGCGATGTTGCTGGCGTTGTTAAAAAAATATTGTTAGAGAACGGTCAGCCAGTTGAATTTGGCGAGCCATTGTTTATTATTGAATAATTGCGATTGGTTGAAGAAATATGTTTGAAAAAATACTAATCGCTAACCGCGGCGAGATAGCCCTCAGGGTTCAACGCGCCTGCCGCGAACTTGGAATTAAAACGGTAGCTGTCCACTCTGTTGCTGACAAAGAGGCCAAATACGTTAAATTAGCCGATGAATCCGTTTGTATTGGCCCTGCACCCTCTAATTTAAGTTATTTAAATATTCCTGCGGTGATTAGTGCCGCCGAAGTTACAGACGCACAAGCGATTCACCCTGGTTATGGTTTCTTATCCGAAAATGCGGATTTTGCAGAACGTGTAGAGCAAAGTGGCTTTGTTTTTATTGGTCCACGTGCTGAAACCATTCGCCTGATGGGCGATAAGGTTTCTGCTAAAGATGCCATGAAAAAAGCTGGCGTGCCTTGCGTACCTGGCTCAGAAGGTGCATTACCAGATGACCCTATTGAAATTATTAAAATAGCTAAAAAAGTAGGCTATCCTGTTATTATTAAGGCCGCTGGTGGTGGTGGTGGACGCGGTATGCGCGTTGTGCACACCGAAGCGGCATTGGTGAATGCAGTAAATATGACCAAAGCAGAAGCTCAAGCGGCTTTTGGTAACCCCATGGTTTATATGGAAAAGTTTTTAGAAAACCCACGCCATATTGAAATTCAAATTTTGGCAGATCAGCATGGTAATGCCGTTTATTTAGGTGACCGCGATTGCTCCATGCAACGACGTCATCAAAAAATTATTGAAGAAGCACCGGCACCCTTATTAACCCCGAGAATACGAGATAAAATCGGTGAGCGTTGCGCCGAAGCCTGCCGCAAAATTAAATACCGTGGTGTTGGTACATTTGAATTTTTGTTCGAAAACGGTGAGTTTTACTTTATCGAAATGAACACGCGGTTGCAAGTCGAACACACCGTAACCGAAATGATTACGGGCATTGACTTGGTTCAACAGCAAATTTTTGTGGCGGCGGGTGAAAAACTAGCGTTCCGTCAACGCGATATTGAACTGCGCGGCCATGCCATTGAATGCCGCATAAACGCCGAAGATCCCTACAGTTTTGTACCATCTCCTGGCAAGTTAACAACATTTCATATGCCTGGCGGGCCAGGTGTACGAATTGATACGCATGCGTATGCAGGCTATGTTGTACCGCCTAATTATGATTCAATGATTGGAAAGCTCATTACCTTTGGTGCAACACGCGAGCAAGCCATTGCACGCATGCGCATTGCGCTATCTGAAATGTTGGTAGACGGTATTAAAACCAATATTCCATTACATGCTGATTTAATGGCTGACGCTGCGTTTCATATTGGTGGCACTAGCATTCATTATCTTGAACAAAAATTAGGTATTAGCCATAAATAAATTCTGTATTGATAGAAACATTTGATGGCTTGGCTATTACTTAAAATTCAGGCAAATGAGCAAAATGCAGACAAAATCAGTGATGCATTAATGGATTTGGGGGCGCTATCAGCCAGTATAGAAGATGCATTCGCTGAAACTGAAAATGAGCAAGCTATTTTTGGCGAACCAAGCAGTGAAGATATACAGTATCCACCCCTTGGTATTTGGCAACAAAATATCGTCACCGCCACTTTTGATGCTGGCGCAAATGCTGAGCAACTTATTCAAACATTAAGTGCCGCAACAGAAATTGTGCATTTTCATTACAGCACTGAAGTGATTGAAGAACAAGATTGGGTGCGCGCTACGCAAGCGCAATTTGACCCGATTAAAATTACGGATAAGCTATGGATTGTGCCGACTTGGCATCAAACCAACTGGCTAGAAACCGCGCAACATGACGCTATTAATATTATCTTAGACCCTGGCTTAGCTTTTGGCACAGGTAGCCACCCTACTACGCATTTATGTTTAGAGTGGCTTACCAACACAATGCCAGCCCAGTCAGTCTTGGATTATGGGTGTGGTTCAGGTATTTTGGCGATTGCTGCAAAAAAATTAGGCGTACCACACGTAGTTGGGGTGGATATTGATGATCAGGCCATTATCGCCAGCGATTACAACGCGCAACAAAATCAAGTGGATGTAGTTTTTTTTGATGCTAATACCTTTGCTCACGAAACATTTGATGTGGTCGTAGCGAATATCTTATCAAGCGCCTTAATGGTACTTGCGCCTGTTTTAGCCAAATACTGCAAAACAGGTGGCCAATTAGCACTTTCTGGCATTTTAGAAACACAAACCCAAGCACTAACAGAACGCTATAGTGAATGGTTTACAATGCATTCACCGCGCCAAAAAGACGGCTGGATATTGCTTACTGGCGCTAAAAAATGAATTACACCACCTCCTGCCCGGTTTGCGAAACGCAGTTTTTACTGACTAAAGATCATTTAAAAGCGTACCGCGGCAAAGTGCAGTGCGGCCATTGCGACCATGTGTTTAATGCCAAAAATCGACTCGTTGAAGTGTCTGACGATATTCAAAGTGTGGATGAATACACCGCCACTGAACAGGATGTTAGTTTTACAGAGAACAATGACATCGATAAGGTAAACAGTGATGAAGTAACAAGCTTTGGTACTGAAAACCCAGTTTTACAAGTTGAACCTACTTACGCTGAATCTAAGCATGCAATAGAACAAAAGCCTATTGGCGAAGTATTAAATGTAGTGCTAGAAACGGAACCTAATCTCTCTGATTTAAGCGCACAAAATGTATTCAATCTTAATCCAGATTCTGACAGTCCTTATATCAGCAGTCAAACACCAGCCTCAATAGCTGAAGAAGATATTAATATTGATGCCGTGCGTGCGCCGATTTTTATTGAGGATTTAACTGTTGACCCAAAGTTTCAATTCAATAAACCTAAATGTAATATTTGGTTGATCCAGGCCGCCGTATTACTGCTTATTGTTGCGCTATTGCAAAGCATTTACTTTTTACGCTCAACAATCGCGGTTAATTATCCACAGTTAAAACCACATTTAGAACAAGCCTGCCGCTATTTAAATTGCACAGTTAGCTTACCGCAAAATCTCGATTTGCTAACCATTGATGACTCTGATATACAGGAAAGCGATGATTATCAAAATGTGATTAATTTTTCTTGTTTAATCATTAATAATGCGCGCCATGTGCAAGCATTCCCCAATATAGAATTTACCCTAACCAATATTGATGACAAACCTGTTTTGAGAAAACTGTTGCGCCCGCAAGAGTATCTAGATAGCGGCGTTAATATTTTTGATGGCATGATTGCAGGAGAAGAAGTGCGTATTAACCTTGCTCTCAACGTGCAAAATCTATCCGTTACAGGTTATCGCGTACTGGTTTCTTACTAGTTTCACCTAATTTTCTAGCATCTGATGAAAATCGTTAGAGCTTTTTGATATATCTATATTTAGAAAAATATTTTAGATAATTTAAATCAAACTAATTTTTAGGAGAACTATTATGTTGACAACAACAGCTGCCACAGAAATGCGTTTTGGCTTTGGAGTTACAATGTACGTAACGAATAAATAAGCTTAAATGCTTAGATTAAACTTCAGGCAATCATCTTCATGAAATCTGAATCAATCGCTTTAATCGCATCCATAATTTTTTCTACTGTTTCTAGCCGGACAAAACTTTTTCGCCAAGCAATGGCAATGCGCCTAGTGGGTGCTGGTCTGGTAAAAGGAATCACTTTTATGAGGGGATTGTTATAGCGCGATGCCGTGGCTGAACTAGGTAATACCGTAATGCCTAAATTGGATGCCACCATATTGCGAATGGTTTCTAGCGAGTTTCCTTGTAACACCTCACCCTTGCGTGAAAGTTCTGGGCAGGCTTGTGTGACCTGATTGCTAAAACAATGCCCACTATTTAGTAACAGTACTTTTTCATCGGATAATTCTTCTGGATTAATGTGCGTGCGTGTGGCCCAATGATGATGGCTGGGCACCACCACATCAAACTCTTCGTCATATAGCGCTTTATGTTGAAGACCCGGCACATCAAACGGCAAGGCAATAATCGCTATATCAATCACACCATTGCGCAACTGCGCCTCCAAATTGGCGGTTAAATTTTCTTCTACTTCTAATGGCATTTCTGGTGCTGTTTTGCGCAAGATCGGAATAATTTCCGGTAATAGATAAGGCCCAATAGAGTGGATAAGGCCTAATTTTAGAGTGCCTTTAAGCTGGTTTTTACCTAACTCCGCTAATTGTTTAATACGCCCCGCTTCTTCTAACACTTTCTCGGCTTGCTCTACAATTTTTTCGCCGATTTCTGTTAAAGAAACATCTTTTCGGCTCCGTTCAAAAATCATCACATTCAGCTCTTCCTCTAACTTTTTAATCGCCAAGCTTAAGGCAGGCTGCGTCACAAAACACTTTTCTGCAGCACGTCTAAAATTGCGCTCTTGCGCAACGGACACAATAAATTTTAATTCTGTAAGGCTCATCACTATCTCTAGTTTAATCGGCTTTATTAATCGTACTTCGATTAATAAAATTAATCAATTATATAAAACAAACAATTATGCAAATAAATATCAACTCGCCACAATGCTTAACATATCAACTAAATATGTATATAGGAGCGCCAAATGTTTAAAACAATTGTTGAAACGGCTTATCTGACGATAATTGAGCAACTAGCCGATTACACTTGGAATTTTTGTTTGCGTTTAATGATAGATTCAAGCGCAAATAAAAGGGTTTAGATTATTTTTCATAAAAAAGCTAAGAATCGGTAACTTGCGCGTAATCTCGCAATAATTATGGCGTATTAACTTACCGTGAAGGTGTTTTAAGCAACGACTTTTTTGTGAATTTAACTGGCTTAGCGTATACATAGAACCGCGGTGGTGAAAATTTATACGAAATACGTGAACGCAAAACTGGTCGACCCAAATGGGCATCAACGCTCGTTAATTTATTGTTTAGCTTTAACTCAGTCCTTGGTTCTTAAATAAATCCCATCCCCTGTGCCTGCGTAAACGGCCTAATTTATCTAAATCTTTATGTTTTTTAACAAAGTACGGTAGTATTTATCAATTAAAATCAATGCTTAACTAGCCATTAGGAATAGTAATGAAATCTTGGATGTGTATTATATGCGGCTTGATATATGAAGAAGAAAAAGGCTGGCCTGAAGATGGCATTGAGGCTGGCACTCGTTGGGAAGATGTGCCTGATGATTGGCTTTGCCCAGAGTGCGGCGCAGGCAAAGGTGATTTTGAAATGGTGGAGTTTTAGCATGTTATGTTAGCCAAAAGTGCGGTATGATTTTGCTAAGAAAAATGCTGGCTAATTGTTGATGGGACTGGAAAAATATGAAAACCATACTGGTTGCTAATCCCAAAGGGGGCAGCGGCAAAACCACACTGGCAACTAATCTGTCGGGTTATTTTGCTAGTTTAAATTACCGTGTTATGTTATCAGACTTGGATCGCCAACAATCGGCAACTGGCTGGTTGCAACGGCGCTCGGTCGATTTACCTTTTATTGAAGCGCACAACCCAAAAGCCAAACAAACTGACTTTAAAGCGCAATGGCTAGTGGCAGATTCCCCCGGTGGTTTTAGAGATGAAAAACTATCGGACGCCATTAAACAAGCGGATTGCGTGATTGTACCGATACAGCCATCAGCATTTGATATTGGCGCCACTCAAGACTTTTTAGATTTATTAAATGAAGAGAAAGCCATTCGCAAACAAAAAACCTTTGTTGCTTTGGTGGGGATGCGCGTTAATAATCGCACCAATGCGGCAGCTAAATTAGCCGAATTTATGGCACAAACTAATTTCCCTGTTTTAACTTATTTGCGCAGTGCACAAAACTATATTACGGCAGCAGAGCAAGGCACCAGTTTATTTGATATGCGCCCATCTCTAGTTTTTCAAGATATTGAGCAATGGCAACCTTTATTAGATTGGATTAATGAAACCACTGCTTAAATATTAAACGAAATATCGCTAATGTATGGCCCAAGCAATTGAGATTTTTTTAAATTAGGTTAAAATATTGACCGCAAATTAGGATTAGATTTTTTTAGCGTGTCACTTTTAAATAAATTAAAAAATTAAAATTTCAATTGGAGAGTATTTTGGACTTTGTTGGCGCAGTTGGTATTTATTATTTAGCAGGTGTATTAGTGGTGATTAGTGCACTTTTGTATGTTTTTGTTATAAAAATTAAATAAATAAAAAAGGCCTTTTAAGGCCTTTTTTAAACTCCAGCACACTGTCCCTAATTAAATCCACGAAGTTTATAAGCGGCAAGCGTTGCCACCCCCCGTTCTAATTTCAACGCAGAACTTTAAAAAACATGTTCTAAATGTTTTTTACTGGTTCAGGGCTACTACTTAATATATCGCTAATATCGAGGCTTGTTTTACCTTTAAATGCCCAGTAAAGTACTTCCGATTCGCGTTTGGTTAGTTTAAACGTTAGCATCAACGCCTCAATTTGAGCGGTATGCGATTCTTCACTTAAAACAATCACCCATAGCTCATAGCTGCTAGTATCGTCCGGGCTATCTGTGCTTTTAAATAGCCATCTATAGACTCTTTGATTGTTATCTAAATCAGAACTTATTAAACACTAGATTTTATAACCCAAAAATCCTTAAGCGTTAATAAAACGCATTCTATCAATTTTCTCAATAACGGCTTGATAGAGATCATGGTCAGAATCGGGGTTATTACGGTCTGGGTGATGGGCACTGCGGATCTTCTTCAATTGGGTCAAATCCTCTGGCAAATCATGTACTTTGGTCACGCGGTCACCGTTTTTTGCCATCAATCGTTGAAGTTCAGCCTCTGCCGCTTCGCGAGTGTCATAAAGCATTTTGCTGCCTATACGCCAGCTATTCTGGTTGTTACGTGGCGATAACTTTTCATTACCATCAAACCAAAACCATCTGCCAGTATCGGCGTCTTGTTCAAAATTTATGGTGGTGATGGTATACGTGAAAGTAGGTGGATCAATTTCTTTGGCCAAAAGATTGATAATTTTGGCTACAGTTTCCACTGTTACTACGTAATATGCGCCTGACGAATGCGGATTAAAACCGCTACTAAGCGTTGGTGTAGGTTTGCTATCATTACTGGCTGAATTTATTTCAGCCATGCGAGCAAGTGCTCTACGTTGTGCGTTTGTCATTGCTATTGTTCCTTAAATTTGTAAATATTCATGCGCAGGCAATAAATACGGTATCTTTTGATATTTTGTTTGACCTTAATAAACTTGTGCTTTATTGTCTAATATTACCCTTTAATAGGGTTTCATAAGTCAAACTACCAAGTAGAGGAAATACAGATGGTAAAAGAAGAAGGTAAATTAATTGTCGGTAAGTCAGAATTAGTTGAGTTATTGGCTACTAATGGCCGCAGCAAAAAAGATGCTCAAGAAGCCTTGAATGATGTTTTAGCTGCAATCACTGAAACATTAGCAAAAGGCAATGATGTAAACATTATTGGCTTCGGTAAATTTAAAGTCGCGCACAAACCAGCTTACGATGGACGTAACCCCGCCAATGGCGAAACTTTGAAGATTGCTGCAAGCAACCGCGTTAGCTTTTCGGTAGGTGCATCACTTAAGTCTGCTGTAAATAAATAAGCATTATACCGATTTAAAAGCCCTCATTGCAGGGCTTTTATTTTTGATACTCAGAATTGCCTATTTGCAATGTTCAATATTTGCAGGATAACAATTAGCAAATATCTAACTATTGAGCTAAAAAGAAACACTTTAAAATAGAAAAAAGCCCACTTGGGGCTTTATTCTATTAATACTGATTTTTTTGACAAATATCCTAAATATCTAAATTACCTGCCCTTAGCGCATTATTTTCAATAAATGCGCGCCTTGGTTCAACGTTATCGCCCATTAATGTGGTGAAGATTTCATCCGCAGCAATCGCATCATCTATTTGCACTTTTAATAAACGGCGCACTGTTGGATCCATTGTGGTTTCCCAAAGTTGCTCAGGATTCATCTCGCCCAACCCTTTATAACGCTGAATATTGAGCGTGTTCTTCGCTTCTGATAACAACCAATCCAATGCCTGTTTAAAGCTGCCAATTACTTGCTCTTTATCATTGCGTTTAATGGTTGCACCTGAACCAACCAAGCCATGCAATAGACTTGATACTTTATTAATTTGACGGTAGTCACCGCTGCTTAAAAATTCCGCATCAATCACGCAGCATTGCAAATTGCCGTGTACATATTTGTTCACTTCTAAGCGATAGCTATTCGATTCTGCATCAAAACCGACAATCACTTCAGATCCGATTGCACCTAAAATAGGACGTAACTTTTCGGCTACTTGATTGGCATTGGCTTCATTGCTTAAATTAATATCACCAACATCTTGAATAGCGCGCAATACACTTTCATCATACAGCGCGGCAATGCGACGAATAACGGCTTCGGTTAACACCATCTGATTGGCAATCTCCGCCAATGGTTCGCCTGTTAATATACCCGCACCTGTTTTAGTATCTAACTCTGCGCTTTTTAAAGCTGAATTCAGCAAGTAAATATCCAGTTCTTGCTGATCTTTTAAATAGCGCTCTTCTTTGCCTTGTTTTACTTTATACAAAGGTGGTTGAGCGATATATATGTGGCCACGCTCAACTAATTCCGTCATTTGACGGTAGAAGAATGTCAGTAATAGTGTACGAATGTGCGCACCATCTACGTCGGCATCAGTCATGATAATAATGCGGTGATAGCGTAATTTTTCTACATTAAAATCGGCTTTCCCAATGCTAGTGCCTAGCGCCGTAATCAATGTGGCAATCTCTTGCGAGCCCAATAATTTATCAAAACGCGCTTTTTCCACGTTTAAAATTTTACCTTTAAGCGGCAAAATGGCTTGGTTTTTACGATCACGCCCCTGCTTAGCTGAACCACCCGCCGAATCACCTTCGACTAGATACAATTCGCATTTTGAAGGATCACGCTCTTGGCAATCGGCCAATTTACCTGGGAGGCCCATGGTATCCATTACACCTTTACGACGCGTTATTTCACGGGCTTTACGCGCTGCTTCGCGTGCGCGGGCTGCATCTATAATTTTGCCGCATATGATTTTTGCATCGGCTGGATTTTCTGCTAAAAATTCCATTAATTTAGCAGATACCACTTCTGAAACTACTGGCTGCACTTCGCTCGAGACCAATTTATCTTTGGTTTGTGATGAAAATTTAGGGTCTGGCACTTTAACAGATAACACACAAGTGATACCTTCACGCATATCGTCGCCTGTGGTTTCTACTTTGGCTTTTTTAGCCATTTCACTCTGCTCAATATATTGATTCAACGTACGCGTCATGGCTGTGCGTAAACCTGTTAAATGGGTACCTCCATCGCGTTGGGGAATGTTATTGGTAAAACATTGAACGGTTTCAGAATAACTATCATTCCATTGCATGGCGACTTCAATCGTCATACCTTCTTTTTCACCGCTAGCGTAAAAAGTTTTTGGGTGCAGAACCGTTTTGCTGCGATTAATATATTCAACAAAGCCTCTAATGCCGCCGGCATGTGCAAAGTTTTCCGACTTACCATTTCGTTGGTCAATTAACTCAATCTTTACGCCGTAATTTAAAAACGATAATTCACGAATACGTTTTGCTAAGATTTCAAAGTGATACTCCACTAAAACAAAGGTTTCAACCGAAGCCAAAAAGTGTACTTCTGTTCCTTTTTTATCTGTTTTACCTGTTAATGCCAATGGGGCCATTGGTACACCACGCTGAAATTCCATTTGGTGCACCTTGCCATTGCGGTAGATTTTTAAACGTAACCAATCCGATAAAGCGTTAACCACTGAAACACCCACGCCATGTAAACCACCAGATACCTTGTAAGAGTTTTGGTCAAACTTACCGCCAGCATGCAACTCTGTCATCACAATTTCTGCGGCTGAACGTTGTGGATCGTGTTTGTCATCGGTTTTAATATCAGTTGGAATACCACGCCCATTATCAGAGACGCTAATACTATTATCTGGGTGAATAATGACTTTAATATCATCACAATGTCCAGCTAATGCTTCATCAATCGCATTATCCAACACTTCAAATACCATATGATGCAAACCAGACCCATCAGAAGTATCGCCAATATACATACCTGGGCGTTTACGCACAGCATCTAAACCTTCTAAAATCTTAATACTGTCTGAGTTATATTCTGGTTGTGCTTTAGGGGTATTAGCCATACTATTTTCTTTACTTATAATAAATGGGTTTGTTACTTATGTTTCACGTGAAACTTAGTTTTAAGCTTACTAAATACGCATTGGCATCACTACGTATTTGTAGTTTTGATCATTAGGTACAGTAATCAAGCAACTACTATTGGCGTCTGCAAATGAAAAGTTGATATTTTCATCGGTTACATTATTCAATACATCAATTAAATACGTTACATTAAAGCCAATATCCAAACCGTCTTGAGTGTATTCGATTTCCAGCTCTTCCTCTGCTTCTTCCTGTTCTGTGTTAGTACTAATTAATTTTAGATTATTATTACTTAACACCAAGCGTATACCACGATACTTTTCGTTCGATAAAATAGAAGCACGCTGCATAGCGGTTAAAACACCTATACGATTGACGCTAAAGGTATTTTGATGATTAGTCGGAATCACGCGATGATAATCAGGAAATTTACCGTCAATTACTTTTGAAATTAAACGTATATCACTAAACGTAAAATTAACTTGGCCGGCATTAATTTCAATCACCACTTCTTCTTCACTGTCATTTAACAACTTGGTTAATTCAATCACGGTTTTTCTTGGGATAATCACATCTATTTTATCGAAATGTTGATTTAATTTAGCCGTTGTAAAACTTAATCGATGACCATCGGTTCCCACCACATTTAGATTATATTCGTTAACTTCAAGTAATAAACCGTTTAAATAATAGCGAATATCTTGCTGTGCCATGGCAAATTCAACTTGTTTAAATAGTTTTTTCAAAGCAATTTGACTAATCGCTATGGTAGTACCAGAACCGCCTGCTTTAGTCATCACAGGGTAATCGGCCGCTGGTAATGTTTGCAAATTAAAGCGACTTTTACCTGCCTTAACCGTCATACGGCTATCGTTAGTGACCATATCAATGTCAGCTGATTCTGGCAGAGAACGGCAAATATCCAAGAATTTTTTAGCCGATATCGTTGTAGAAAGCTCACCATTAAAACTATTTTCAACCGTTAACGAAATCTGCATCTCCAAATCAGTTGCGGTTAGGTGTATTTGATTATTTTTAGCTTCCAATAACAAATTTGACAATATTGGTAAGGTATGACGGCGCTCTACAATACTAGTTACATTTATTAATGGTTTTAACAATGTTTCGCGATTTATTTTAATTTGCATCATTCAATATCCTAAATTTAAAGCTTCATTTTTGCTTATTCAATCATATTATTTTTTATTTAAAAAGTAATATAAAAAATAATAGTAGTAATAATGCTGCTTTTTTCTGTGAATAACTCTAATAACTATATTAAATCAAATACTTAACAAGAAGTTTCATCTGTATACAACTCACTCTATTTCTGTGTACTAATTGTGTATGAATTTAGCATTATGGCAAATAAGCGCTTTACTCTTATTTTATCCACAATATAAAAGAAAAGTTATCCACAACATCAATCTCTTATTACTTGCGTTAAAAATCCTATATCACGCGCAAGACTTTGATCATTTAAGCGCAATTGCTCAATTTCATCGCACGCATGCATTACTGTGGTGTGATGTCGACTGCCAAATGCTTCTCCAATCTCAGGGAAGCTATGATTGGTTAATTCGCGTGCAAGACTCATTGCTACTTGCCTAGGACGCGCAAAATTACGCGAGCGTTTCTTACTATACATTTCGCCGATTTTTATTTTGTAATAATCCGCAACCGTTTTTTGAATGTTCTCAATGGTAATTTGTCTGCCACGTACTGCAATCAAATCACGCAATGCATCTTTTGCTAAATGCACATCAATTTCATGGCCAGTAAACTTTGACATGGCGATGATGCGATTTAAAGCGCCTTCTAATTCACGTACGCTTGATCGAATTTGCTTTGCTACAAAAAAAGCCACATCTTCCGTAAGATTTATTTTACATTCTTCCGCTTTTTTCAATAAAATGGCCACGCGCATTTCCAGTTCTGGTGGTTCAACCGCAACTGTCAAACCCCAACTAAAACGCGTACGCAAGCGCTCATCGACATCAACAATTTCTTTTGGATAAGTATCACAAGTAATGACAATTTGTTTCTTTTCATCAATCAAGGTGTTAAAAGCATAAAAAAATTCTTCTTGTGTGCGATTTTTTTTAGCAAAAAACTGAATATCGTCAATTAATAATAAATCTAATGAGTGGTATTGCCTTTTAAAATCATCAAACGCTTTGTTTTCGTAAGCTTTTACCACATCAGAAACATAGCGTTCAGCATGCAAATAGCGAATATTAGCTTCCGGCTTTTGTAGTTTTAATTGGTTTCCAATGGCTTGTAGTAAATGAGTTTTACCCAAACCAACGCCGCCATAAATAAATAAAGGGTTGTATGATTCACCAGGATTGCCTGCTACTTGAATTGCCGCAGCGCGTGCCAGTTGATTAGCGCGACCCGTTACGTAATTATTAAAATTAAAGCTAGGGTTTAAGCCAGTAACTCGCTCACTATTTCGACGATTGCTGATACTTTTGGTTGCACTATCTTTATTTAAGTTGATATTACTAGCATTTACTGGATTTGAAGAGTTGGCAGAAGTCGCGCTATGCACAATATCGCTTAATTGAGTTGGTAAGCGCTTTTTAATATTGTTATTTCGCTCTTGTGAAACTGGATTGGATTGGCTGATACAGAGTTCAATCACTGTATTTTCGGGTAATAATTCAGCAGCAATGATTTCAATTTTATTTAAAAAACGGTCTTTAACCCATTGCTGCACAAACTTGTTGGGCGCTATTAATCTAATGGCGTTTTTACCCTGCTCGGTCTGCACCATCTCTGTTTGTAGGGGTTTAATCCATGTATTAAACTGTTGCGTCGAAAGCTCTTTTTCAAAGCGACTTAAGCAGGTAGGCCAAAAATTATTCATCTATTGCCCAAAACCTCAAGCTTTATTGTTATCGTGTTAATAGAATTAATGCAAGTTTGTATAGAAACAGCTTACTTTCAAAAACGTATTGTTAAGATTCTTAACTTTGTTATTGAATCGATCAATATTTGCCTTAACAAACCATAAAAATTATTTACGTTATTTTACTATTTTAGCTGGTTTAATCAGACTTATCCACAGCCAATTGGCTAGAGATTAAACTAAATAATAATTGACAAAACACCCACTAATCGTGTTTAATGTATGGTTTTGAAGCATTAGCTTGGTGGAGAATTAAATGAAACGTACTTATCAACCTTCTAAAACACGTCGTGCACGTACACACGGTTTTTTAGTGCGGATGAAAACTAAAGGCGGTCGTGCTGTTATTGCAGCTCGCCGTGCCAAAGGTCGTTCGCGATTAGGCCTTTAGTTATTTTACCTGCTGCACATATCGGGTAAAGTAATAAAATAATCAATTGGTAAAGTTTAGTATACCTAAACATGCCAAGTTATTAAAAACGGATGATTTTTCATCCGTTTTTAATTTGCGTAAAAGAATCGCAAATACGTATTTGGTGATACGTTTTAAACCGAACGTTCTTAATCGTCCGCGCTTAGGTTTGGTGGTTGGCAAAAAAACCGCTAAGTTGGCTGTTGATCGGAATTACATGAAACGCGTTTTGCGCGAATTGTTTAGGTTAAATCAGCATCATTTGCCGTCATTAGATTTGGTTGTGCAAGTACAAAAGAAATTTCAAAAGACTGAATTTTATCAAATAAAACAAGAGTTTGAGAAATTAGCGCAAAAGTTAATTGAAAAGCATCATTAGAAAATGTCACTAAAAAAGAAACTCAGTCTTTTTAATAACTCCGCTTTGTTTAATATGGACGTATTGTTTTAGTACCAATATGACTCGTTTTTTAGTTGCCCTTATTCGTTTGTATCAAATTTCATTAAGTCCTTTTTTTGGTCAGCAATGTCGATTTAACCCAACTTGTTCGTATTACGCGATTGAGAGCATACAAAAACACGGTACCTGGCGTGGTTTAGGTTTAACATTAAAACGTATATCACGCTGCCATCCTTGGCATGCTGGCGGTAGTGACTTAGTACCTTAATATTTATTCTTTTAACCGATGAATAAATACTTTTTTAACAAAATAGATTATAGAAAAAGTTTATAAAACCCATGGATACACGCCGCTTAATTTTATTTGTTATTTTTTCTTTCTCTATATTAATGCTGTGGGATGCCTGGAAACAAAAAGCTAGCCCAGTCATTAATTCGCCAACTACCGCGCAAACTTCCACAACAGATGTGCCAGCGCTAGCTAACGGCGGTACAAATAGCAATATCCAATCAACTTTTAACGATGGCAGTTTTAAGTTGGCTAGCGGCCAGCGGGTTAAAGTTAAAACCGATTTATTTGAAGCCGATATCGATACGGTAGGCGGCGATCTTCGTCGTTTAGTACTTAACAAACATCGTGCAGAAGAAGTCAAAAACGGTAATTTTGTTTTGATGGATGACACCTTTAAGCCTATGTTTTACGTGGCGCAATCGGGTCTAATGGGCGCTGATTTACCTAATCATAAATCGCAATTTACCACTGCCGCTACTAATTTCACATTAGCCGATGGTGCTGTTAGTCAAGAAGTACGGCTCTCTTGGGCTCGTAATGGTATTTCGGTAGATAAGATTTACACATTTCACCGTAACAGTTACGTGATTGATGTGCGCTATCAAATTAATAACGGTAGCGCGGCTGCCGTTAACCCTTCAGCCTATTATCAAATTGTGCATGATAGTGAATCGAATCAAGGATCTGCCATGATGCCAACCTTTACAGGCGGCGCTTACTTTACAGATGCGGATAAGTTTAAAAAGATTAAATTTGGTGATATGGCCGATCAGAATTTATCCAAAACCGCAAAAGATGGGTGGATTGGCTTGATTCAACATTATTTTGCCAGTGCTTGGATTCCAAAAACAGGCGTAGAGCGTGAGTTTTACACTAAAAAGCTATCCGATAATATTTTCGCTATGGGTGTTTTGACGCCAAATGCACCAATTGCCGCAGGTGCTACAGCAGAGGTTGGCGCGCAGCTATTTGCTGGGCCACAAACAGAAAAGGAGCTTGTTAAGGCCGCACCAGGCCTTGAATATACTGTTGATTATGGCTGGCTAACGGTGATTGCTAAACCTTTATTTTGGGTGTTATCAAAAATTTATGGCGTTGTGCATAATTGGGGTGTGGCCATTATTTTGCTGACGGTATTAATTAAAGCTGCATTCTTCCCTTTATCTGCTGCCAGTTATAAATCGATGGCGCAAATGCGTGAATTAGCACCACGCTTACAAAGCATGAAAGAAAAGTTTGGCGATGACAAACAAAAAATGCAGCAAGCGATGCTGGAAATGTATCGCACAGAAAAAATCAACCCAATGGGTGGTTGCTTGCCAATTATTGTGCAAATCCCTGTTTTCATCGCCCTATATTGGGTATTGCTAGGTTCTGTTGAGTTGCGCCATGCACCATTTTTTGGCTGGATTCAAGATTTATCAGCGATTGATCCATGGTTTATCTTGCCGATTTTGATGGGCGCGACCATGATTATTCAAACCTATTTGAACCCGGCACCAACGGATCCAATTCAAGCAAAAGTCATGAAGATTATGCCAGTTGTATTCAGCGTGTTCTTCTTCTTCTTCCCTGCTGGTTTGGTGTTGTATTGGTTGGTAAACAATATTTTATCAATCGCCCAGCAATGGTATATCAACAAAACCATTCACGCCGCGGCCCTAGCCAAAAAAGGCGTTGCAAAAAGCTAGGCCATGTTCACACGCCGAACTAAAAGGCCTGAAATTTTTTATGCTAGATAATAATGACACTATTGCTGCCATCGCTACCGCGAGCGGTGCGGGCGGCATTGGTGTTGTGCGTGTTTCAGGTGCTTTAAGTCAATCAATAGCGGTTGAAATATTAGGTGCCTGTCCTGCCCCACGCCATGCTGCGTACTTGCCTTTTTATGATGCCAAGCAACAACTAATAGACCGCGGTATCGCGATTTATTATCAAAATCCCCATTCTTATACAGGTGATGATGTTTTAGAGCTGCAAGCTCACGGCGGCACTTCATTAATGCAACTATTGTTGGCACGTTGTATTGAGTTGGGCGCGCGCCAAGCAAAACCAGGTGAGTTTACCAAGCGCGCTTATCTTAATGACAAGATCGATTTAGCTCAAGCTGAAGCGGTTGCCGATGTGATTAATGCGACAACATTAGAAGCAGCCAAAAGTGCGGTTAGATCTTTATCGGGTGAGTTTTCAAATAGCATTAATGCCGTTTTAGCCAAGCTGATTAATTTGCGCATGTATGTAGAGGCCTGCTTGGATTTTCCTGAAGAAGAAATTGATTTTATTACCCAAGGAAACGTGGCTGAAAAATTAGCCTCGATTGCCTTGGAATTAAAATCGGTGTTTGCAAAAGCCAAACAAGGTAGCCTTTTACGTGAAGGCATGCATATTGTATTGGTTGGTCAGCCCAATGTCGGAAAATCCAGCTTAATGAATCAATTAAGCGGTGAAGAAGTGGCTATTGTCACCCCAGTTGCAGGAACAACCCGCGACTCTATCAAAACTCTTATACAAATCAATGGCTTACCATTACATATAATTGATACTGCTGGCTTGCGCGACACCAAGGATGAGGTAGAAAAAATCGGAATCGCTCGAACTTATCAAGCACTAGAAAACGCGCAGGTTGCATTATTATTAGTAGATGCAGCCAAGGGTATTGGGGAAACGGAGAAAATCGTTTTAAACCGCATGCCGCAAGCAATTGCCAAAATTTGGGTGCATAATAAAATTGATGCCAGCAATGACAGCCCAAAAATGGTAGAAATTTCCGATGAAACACACATTTATCTTTCGGCCAAAACGGGCGCAGGCATTGATTTACTAAAACAACATTTGTTGAGTATTGCGGGCTATCAACAAAATGCAGAGGGTATTTTTATGGCGCGCGCCCGGCATTTAACCGCACTTGAATACGTAGAAAAACATTTATCCAATGCCACATTACAAATTAATGCTGCCGAATTAGCAGCTGAAGAATTGAAGTTAGCGCAAGAAGCGTTAAGCAGCATTACAGGTGAATTTACGCCAGATGATTTATTGGGCGAAATTTTTAGTAAGTTTTGCATCGGAAAGTAATAGGCATAAATATAAATTTAAAATAAATGTTTACAAAAAAAGGCGCATGGATCGCCTTGCGTTAAAATAAGTTTTTGTTTAAAAAGTTTTCGCGAACAGTTGCTTTTTCAGCCGCGTCGCCATAAGAAACAAAATGCGAATCTTGTTTTATTAACACCAATGGTTATCTTCTTGCCATACCTTGTAAGGCACCTAAATGTACAGATGAAATGTATTCTGCTAGCGCGACTTTATATTCTTGAATATTGGCCATCGTTTTCTCTTAAACTAATTCGGCATAAAATTTTTAGTTGTGCCACATAGGCTTTTAGCATTAGAGGCACTACAATTGATAAAACGTTATAAGCATTTACCACTATCCCCATAGGCGCGAACTCCTTTATTCGTCAATACATTGCCTTGTAAACGTTTGAGATGTTTCACGTGAAACAGTAAGATTTAAGTCCTATATATCTGTTTTTAAATGACTTAGAAGCGCCTTTGCAGTAAAATCTCTTTTTTGCACAATTTAAGCTTAAAACAATGCAATTTCCAGATATTTTCGATGTGATTGTGGTGGGTGGTGGACATGCTGGGACAGAAGCTGCAATGGCATCTGCACGTATGGGCCAAAAAACACTTTTATTAAGCCACAACATTGAAACCTTAGGTCAAATGTCTTGCAACCCCAGTATTGGCGGTATCGGCAAGGGCCATTTGGTTAAAGAAATTGATGCGCTTGGCGGCGTAATGGCGCAGGCAACGGATATTGGCGGCATTCAATTTCGTATTTTAAACTCTTCAAAAGGTCCTGCCGTGCGCGCCACGCGTGCGCAGGCAGACCGCATTTTGTATAAAGCGGCGGTGCGCCACAAGCTAGAAAACCAACCAAACCTGTGGTTGTTTCAACAAGCGGTGGATGACATTATTTTAGAGGGTGACAGCGCGGCAGGTGTGGTGACGCAAATTGGTTTACGCTTTAAATCGAGAAGTGTTGTGTTAACAGCAGGTACTTTTTTGGGGGGGCTGATTCATGTAGGTTTGCAAAACTACAGCGCAGGCCGCGCAGGAGACCCGCCAGCAATCTCATTAGCAGCGCGTTTGCGCGAAATTGGTTTGCCAGCAGGCAGGCTTAAAACAGGCACCCCGCCGCGCATTGATGGCCGCACCATTGATTACAGCGTAATGTTGGAACAACCGGGCGATAACCCTTCCCCTGTATTCTCATTTATGGGCAATGTGGCGCAACATCCAAAACAAGTGCCGTGCTGGATTACACACACCAATGAACGCACGCATGACATTATTCGCAGCGGCTTAGACCGCTCACCTATGTATACAGGTGTGATTGAGGGGGTTGGCCCGCGCTATTGCCCAAGTGTAGAAGATAAAATTCATCGCTTTGCCGATAAAGAATCGCATCAGTTATTTTTAGAACCAGAAGGCCTAACCACCAATGAGATTTATCCGAATGGTATCTCAACCAGCTTGCCATTTGATATCCAACTGGCATTGGTGCGCTCGATAAATGGTTTAGAAAACGCACATATTTTGCGCCCGGGCTACGCCATTGAGTACGATTACTACGATCCGCGCAGCTTGAAATCCAGCCTGGAAACCAAAAGCGTACAAGGTTTGTTTTTTGCAGGCCAAATTAATGGTACAACAGGCTATGAAGAAGCCGCCGCACAGGGATTGCTTGCAGGTGCAAATGCGGCATTGTATGCGCAAGGTAAGGACAGTTGGTGCCCTGCCCGTGATGAGGCTTATTTGGGCGTGTTAGTGGATGACTTAATTACTACAGGCGTCACAGAGCCTTACCGTATGTTTACCAGTCGTGCGGAATACCGTTTACAGCTGCGTGAAGACAATGCAGATATGCGCCTAACTGCCAAAGGTCGTGAGCTTGGCTTGGTAGATGACGCGCGTTGGGCGGCTTTTGAGAAAAAACTAGAAGCCATATCACGCGAGCAAGGGCGCCTTAAAAAGACTTTTGTACAAGTGGCCACCGATGTTGTTTCACGTGAAACACAAGTCGCGATTTTGGGTAAGCCCTTAGAGCATGAATATAGCTTGTTTGAATTGCTGCGTCGCCCAGAGGTATCTTATGATGGCGTGCTAAGTTTGGGTGAGTTAGGCATGGGTGAGCTTGATGATTCTGTCCGTGAGCAAGTGGAAATCGCGGCGAAATATCAAGGCTATATCACGCGCCAGCAAGAAGAAATTACCAAACAAAAAGGCAGTGAAAATATTAAATTGGCTGATGTGGATTATGCCGATGTGCATGGTTTAAGTATTGAGGCGCGGCAAAAATTGTTGGCGCACAAGCCTGAAACGATTGGTCAAGCAGGCCGCATTTCAGGAATTACGCCAGCCACTATTTCATTATTGCTAGTATATTTAAAGCGTAAACATAAAAAACAGGTCAGCCAAAACAGTATTAATTCTGATACGCAAGCTGCATGAGTCCAGCCGCATTATTGGAGCAAGGTATTGCTTGCATGAGCTTGGCACTATCTGATGAGGTGCAGAAAAAATTACTGGCCTATATGGCGCTTTTGCAAAAGTGGAACAAGGTATATAACCTTACCGCAGTGCGCGATCCTTTAGAAATGGTGACCTTACATTTGCTGGATAGCTTAAGTGTATTGCCGTATGTGAATAGCAAAAATTTACTAGATGTAGGAAGTGGCGGGGGTTTGCCAGGCGTTGTGTTGGCGATATGTAAGCCAGAACTGCAAGTAACCACCATTGATGCGGTGCAGAAAAAAGTGATTTTTATGCGCCAGGTAAAAGGTGAGTTAGGTTTAGATAATTTAACGCCGGTACATGCGCGGGTAGAAGATTTTAAGCCTGTTGCTCCTTTTGAAATAGTAATTTCGCGTGCCTTTTCAGAAATAGCTTTGTTTATTAATTTAACCAAACATTTGATTGCAGAAAATGGGCAATGGCTTGCGATGAAAGGTGTAATGCCAGCAGATGAGTTAGAAGGTTTGCCGCTTGCACCCAAACAGGTGATTGTCTTAAAAGTGCCAGATTTAGATGCTGAGCGGCATTTGCTAGTCTTTAATAATACATACATAAAAGCTTAAAGAATAATTGATGAAAATATTAGCGATTACTAATCAAAAAGGCGGCGTGGGTAAAACCACTACTTGTGTGAATTTGGCTGCTAGTTTGGTTGCACAACATAAACAAGTATTACTGGTAGATTTAGATCCGCAAGGCAATGCCAGTACGGGTAGCGGTATTGATAAAGCACATCTTAAGCTGAGTATTTACCATGTATTAATTGGCGAAAAAACTTTAAATGAAGTAATTGTTAAAAGTGAAAAAGGCGGTTTTGATATCGCCCCTTCCAATCGTGAGCTTGCAGGCGCAGAAGTGGAGCTGGTAAATGAGCTGGCGCGCGAACTGCGATTAAAGCAAGCGCTGGCAAAAGTAACAGGATACGATTATGTGTTATTGGATTGCCCTCCAGCCCTCAATTTAGTAACGGTTAATGCTTTAACCGCCGCTGATACCGTGATGATTCCTATGCAGTGCGAATATTATGCGCTAGAAGGCTTATCCGATTTGGTGAATACCATCAAAAAAGTGCGCGCGCACTTAAACCCAAAATTAGAAATTGAAGGCTTATTGCGTACCATGTTTGATAATCGCAATATGCTGGCAAACCAAGTATCGGCGCAGTTAGTCAGCCATTTTGGTAGTAAAGTTTATACCACGGTAATTCCGCGCAATATTCGTTTAGCCGAGGCGCCGAGTTATGGCTTGCCTGTGTTGATCTATGACAAATCTTCTAAAGGCGCTGTGGCCTATTTGGATTTAGCAGCCGAAATTATTAATAAAAATCCGCAATTAGCTGGAGCAAGCATTCAAAATGGTTAAATTAAAAGGTTTAGGGCGTGGCTTAGATGCCTTGCTGGCAAATGATGATGAAATGGCGCAAAGCGAAGCGTTAATGATGTTAAAAGTTGACCAGTTGCAACCTGGCAAATATCAGCCCCGCTCGTATATGGATGATGCAGCATTACAAACCTTGGCAGAATCGATTAGCAGCCAAGGCATTATGCAGCCGATTTTGGTTAGAAATATTGGTGCTAATAAATATGAAATCATCGCCGGTGAACGCCGCTGGCGCGCTTCACAAATTGCAGGTTTGGCAGAATTGCCGGTATTGGTGCGCGATATCGCCGATGAATCAGCGCTTGCGATGGCCTTGATTGAGAATATTCAGCGTGAAAATTTAAACCCGTTAGAAGAGGCACAAGGCATTAAGCGTTTAATTGACGAGTTTGAAATGACACATGAAAAAGCCGCTAGTGCCGTTGGTCGTTCACGCGCGGCCGTTTCCAATTTGCTGCGATTGTTATCACTAAGTGCGACAGTACAAGCCATGTTAATGCATAACAAGCTGGATATGGGCCATGCCAGAGCGTTAATTGGCTTGGATGCAGCGCAACAGATTATGCTGGCTAATAAAATTGTGCAACAGGACTTGTCTGTTCGTGATGTAGAAAACCTGGTCAAAAAATTAGCGCAAAATAGCGCGTCCGCTGCTCAGAAAACCGCTGTTAATCATGACGTTTTAGCGCTGGAAAACTCATTAAGCGAAAAAATAGGCGCCAGCGTAAATATTTCGGCAAAGCAAAACGGTTCTGGCTTGCTTAAAATAAGTTACGCCAATTTAGATCAGTTAGATGACATTATTCGCAAAATATCGCGCTAAGTGTTTCATTTTGCGCGAAACTTGTTGTAATACTTGCACTTATTACTTGACTAAAAATGCTTAATAATTCAAAATCGCCGACTTTGCTGATGAGCCCATTTTTTAATCAAAATGAAATGGCAGGAAAACGAAAATGACAGAAGAGCAAAAATCTGCGTCAAGCTTATCAACAAGCATTATAGATTCAAATAAAATATTTAATAAAATGTTGCAATTGCAGTTAATAGCAACATTAGTAGTAGCGGTAATAGCGGTGATTGTTTCGGGCGCGCATGCTGGTGTTTCAGCCATTTCTGGCGGATTATCAGTGGCGATAGGCGCGTTTTTCGCTTCTAAAATCGCGCAGCGCCGTAGTAAAGAAGCCGCAACAGTATTGGTAAACTTGCTTAAAGCAGAAGCCGTTAAAATTGTGATTATTATTGTGCTGCTGTTTATTATGTTTAAGGTGTACAAACAATTGGTGCCATTTGCGCTAATTGCAGGATTAGCGGCATCTGCTTTGTTTTCAGGGGCTGCTATGAGCAAGCTAGATAAAACTGAATTAGAAATATAAAATTATTGAATTATGTGAAAAGTTTAGCAAGCTGTAAGAGAAAATTAAGTTTTTAGAATTTAACCAAAATAACTTTTAATTAAACGCCTCGTAAATTAAGGCAATTCGGATTGATATGGCTACAGAACACGCAGAACACGCACTCACCCCGTCACAGTATATTTCGCATCATTTAAGTTTTAATGCGCAATCTGTTGGCAATGGTAGTTTTTGGACATTGCATATCGATACTTTGATTATGTCTGTTATTTTAGGCTTTTTGGTAATGGGTTTTGTATGGTGGGTAGCGCGCGGTGCAACGGCTGGCATTCCAACAAAACGCCAAGCGTTTATTGAATTAGTTTTTGGTTTTGTGGATGACCAAGTTAAGAATATTTTCCATGGCAACCGTCATAGCTTTATTGCTCCAACAGCACTGACGGTTTTTTTATGGGTGTTCGCCATGAACGCCATGGATTTCCTGCCAGTTGATATTTTTGCCAAACTTATGCATGCAATTGGTTTAGATACTTGGCGTGCTGTGCCAACATCAGACATCAATACTACATTCGCTTTAGCCTTGTCGGTATGGATTTTAATGATTTTCTTCTCAATTAAAGTTAAAGGCTTTGGTGGTTGGATTCATGAATTATTCTACTCACCTTTTGGTACCAAAATTTGGGTATTGCCGCTTAACTTCTTGTTTAATTTAATCGAATACGTTTCAAAACCACTTTCACACTCATTGCGTCTTTTCGGAAATATGTATGCAGGGGAAGTGATTTTTTTGTTACTCGGTATGTGGGCAGCAACAGGTTTATCTGGCACTATTTTCGGTTCGATTTTAGGCGCTGGCTGGTCAATCTTCCATATTCTAATCGTGGCATTACAAGCATTTATTTTTATGATGTTGACGGTTGTTTATTTAGCGATGGCGCACGAAAGCCATTAAAAGTTTGTAGTTAGTTTTAAACTATTAAGTTGTTGTAATTTAATTTTTGAGAGGGTAATAAAATGGAAGCATTAGCATTGATTCAAGCCTACACAGGCGTCGGTATTGGTTTAATTATTGGTCTAGGCGCTGCAGGTGCTTGTATCGGTATTGGTATTATGTGTGCAAGTTTCTTAGAAGGCGCTGCACGTCAACCAGAAATGATTCCACAATTACAAGGTAAAGTATTCCTGTTATTAGGTCTTATCGATGCTTCTTTCATTATTGGTGTTGGTCTAGCCATGATGTTCGCGTTCGCTAACCCATTATTAAGCGTTGTTACAGCAGCAAATTAATTTTTTGAGTCATACTTTTAATATAAAAGCGTATGACTCAAATTTTTATACTGACTTAATTTAATTGGATTAAACATGAATATTAACTTTACACTGATCGCACAAGCTATCGCATTTGCTGTGTTGATTTGGTTCACAGTGAAATTCGTTTGGCCACCGCTGTTAAAAGCGATTGAAACACGCCAAAAGGAAATTGCCGATGGTTTGGCAGCAGCACAAGAAGGCAAAAGTGCCTTAGAAGTAGCCGCTAAAAAATCAGAAGCCACACTTAACGAGGCCAAACAAAAAGCCAGCGAGATTATTGGTCAAGCTGAAAAACGTGCGACACAAATCGTTGAAGAAGCTAAGGGCAATGCTAAAGCTGAAGGCGACCGTATCATTACAGGTGCAAAAGCTGAAATTGATCAAGAAGTAAACCGTGCTAAAGAAGGTTTACGTGCGCAAGTTTCAGCATTGGCAATTGCAGGCGCTGAGAAAATCTTGCGTAAAGAAATTGATGGCAAAGCGCATTCTGAAATGCTTTCTAAACTAGCCGCGGAGCTATAAGTTATGGCTGAAATATCAACCATTGCACGGCCTTATGCTGTAGCCGCTTACAAGCTTGGTAAAGAGCAAAAATCGCTGGCTAAGTGGTCTGAGATGTTAGGCTTTGCTACTGCTGTTTCTAGCGATGCGCAAATGCAAGCTTACATCCAAGACCCAAAAGTAGTGGCAAGCGATTTACAAAATACTTTTTTAAAAGTGTGTGGCGACAAACTCAATGAGCAGGGAAAAAACCTGATTAAAGTGTTGGTTGAATATAATCGCATGTCCATTTTGCCGACTATTGCAAGCGCGTTCGAAGAACTTAAAGCGCTTGATGAAGGCACCCTGGACGCGCAAATTATTGCGGCAGCTAAACCAAGCGCGGCAGAAGTAAAAGATTTAGTAAAGCGTCTTGAAACTAAGTTTGGCAAAAAGATTGAAGCTAATGTGTCTGTAGATGCAGAACTCATTGGTGGTATTAAAATTATTGTTGGCGATACCGTGATAGACGCGTCCGTCAAAGGTCAGTTACAAAATTTAGCCTATACGCTTTCAGCATAAGGCACAGGAGAGACATAAATGCAGTTATCCACATCAGAAATCAGTGAACTGATTAAAAGCAGATTAGAAAATTTTTCTACCTCAGCTGAAGCGCGTACTCAAGGTACGGTAATTTCAGTTACTGACGGTATCGTACGTATTCACGGCCTTTCAAACGTAATGGCTGGCGAGATGATCGAATTCCCAGGCAACACTTTTGGTCTAGCTTTAAACTTAGAGCGCGATTCAGTGGGTGCAGTAGTTTTAGGTGATTACGAGCACATTACTGAAGGCGATACAGTTAAATGTACAGGTCGTATTTTAGAAGTGCCAGTGGGTCCAGAATTAATTGGTCGCGTAGTGAACGCGTTGGGTCAGCCGATTGATGGCAAAGGCCCAGTTAACGCAAAAATGACGGATAAGATTGAAAAGGTAGCGCCTGGCGTTATTGCACGTAAATCTGTTTCACAACCAGTGCAAACTGGCTTGAAATCAGTGGATTCAATGGTTCCAGTTGGTCGTGGTCAACGAGAATTGATTATTGGTGACCGTCAGACAGGTAAAACAGCCGTAGCAGTTGATGCCATCATCAACCAAAAAGGTCAAAATATGACCTGTATCTACGTGGCTATTGGACAAAAGGCTTCCACAGTTGCTAATGTGGTACGTAAGCTTGAAGAAAACGGCGCAATGGCATACACCATCGTTGTTGCAGCTACTGCTTCTGACTCTGCTGCATTACAGTTCTTGGCACCATATGCTGGTTGCACAATGGGCGAGTATTTCCGTGACCGCGGTGAAGATGCGTTAATTGTTTATGATGATTTGACTAAACAAGCTATTGCTTACCGTCAAATTTCATTGCTATTACGCCGCCCACCAGGACGTGAAGCTTACCCAGGTGACGTGTTCTACATTCACTCACGCTTATTAGAGCGTGCCGCTAGAGTGAATGAAGAATATGTAGAAAAATTCACTAACGGTGCTGTTAAAGGTAAAACTGGTTCATTAACTGCATTGCCAGTGATTGAAACAGCGGCTGGTGACGTTTCTGCTTTCGTTCCAACCAACGTGATTTCAATTACCGATGGACAGATTTTCTTGGAAACAGACTTGTTCAACGCTGGTATACGTCCTGCGATTAACGCTGGTATTTCAGTGTCTCGCGTGGGTGGTGCAGCTCAAACTAAAGTTATTAAGAAACTTGGTGGCGGTGTGCGTCTGGCATTAGCGCAATATCGTGAATTGGCTGCGTTTGCACAGTTCGCGTCTGATTTGGATGAAGCAACACGTAAACAATTAGACCGAGGTCGTATGTTTACTGAGTTGATGAAACAAGCGCAATACGCACCATTAAGCGTTTCAAAAATGGCGATTACGTTATTAGCAGCAAATAAAGGCTATTTTGATGACGTTCCAACCAATAAAGTATTAGGTTTTGAAAGCGCGTTACACGGCTTTATGGCTTCTAAATACGCTAAATTGATGGACGGAATTGAAACGAGCAAAGATTTAGCTGGCGAAAACGAAAAAGCGGTTGAAGCAGCAATTCAAGACTTTAAAGCAACAAACGCGTACTAATTAATTGACTATCTAGGACTTTAAAATGGCTGGTAGTAAAGAGATTAGAACCAAGATCAAAAGTGTAGAAAATACACGCAAGATCACCAAGGCGATGGAGATGGTAGCAGCTTCTAAAATGCGAAAAGCGCAAGATAGAATGCGTGCATCACGCCCTTACGCAGAAAAAATTCGTAACGTTGCGGCGCATTTGTCATTTGCAAACCCAGAGTACAAACACCCTTATTTGATTAAGCGTGATGTAGTTAAAAATGTGGGTTTGATAGTGGTGAGCTCAGATAAAGGCTTGTGTGGCGGTTTAAACACCAATATGTTGCGTTTATCTGTTAACCAAATGAAAAACTGGGAAACTGAAGGCAAAGCCATAACAGTAAGTGCAATTGGTAACAAAGGCTTTAGCTTTATGAATCGTGTAGGGGCCAATGTTAAATCGCATATTACTGGTTTGGGCGATGTGCCACATTTGGTAACCTTGATTGGTACAATTAAAGTAATGTTAGATGCCTATGAAGCGGGTGAAATTGATCAGCTTTATATCAGTTATACCAAGTTTATCAACACCATGAAGCAAGAGCCAGTAGTTGAGCAATTGCTTCCTTTAAGTGGTGAGAAACTAGGAAGCCCTGCGGGTCATTGGGATTATATCTACGAGCCAGAAGCTAAACCAGTGGTTGATCAATTGATGATGCGTTATGTTGAATCATTGGTTTACAACGCGGTTGCAGAAAACATGGCATCAGAACAATCATCACGTATGGTGGCGATGAAATCAGCTTCTGATAATGCTAAACAAGTAATTGGCGATTTAAAACTGGTTTACAACAAAGCACGTCAAGCAGCGATTACTAAAGAGATTTCTGAAATTGTAGGCGGCGCGGCAGCGGTAGCATAAAGTTAGCTTAAAAAAGAATTTAATTAACATTCAAAAATATAGTTTGAATAGGACACAAAGATGAGTACAGCGAAAATTGGTAAAGTTGTTCAGTGTATTGGTGCGGTGGTAGACGTTGAGTTTCCACGTGATCAAATGCCGAACGTATTTGAAGCATTGATTATTGATGATGCGACAAGTCAAGCAGAGGCAGGCCTAACTTTAGAGGTGCAACAACAACTTGGTGACGGCATTGTACGAACCATTGCGATGGGCTCGTCTGATGGCCTTGCACGTGGCACAGCATTTAAATCAACAGGTTCACAAATTACTGTGCCAGTTGGTGTTGGTACACTTGGTCGCATTATGGATGTGTTAGGTCGCCCAATTGATGAGGCTGGTCCGATTGATTCTGATGAGCGCCGAGCGATTCACCAAAAAGCACCAACATTTGAAGAGTTATCACCTTCTGTAGATTTGTTAGAAACAGGTATCAAGGTGATTGACTTGGTTTGCCCGTTTGCTAAAGGTGGTAAAGTTGGTTTGTTCGGTGGTGCGGGTGTAGGTAAAACCGTTAACATGCTTGAGTTAATCAACAACATTGCAAAACAACACTCAGGTTTATCAGTGTTTGCAGGAGTGGGCGAGCGTACTCGTGAAGGTAACGACTTCTACCACGAGATGGCTGAAGCTGGAGTTATTAAATTAGATGACATGAAAGAATCAAAAGTAGCGATGGTGTTTGGTCAAATGAACGAACCACCAGGCAACCGTTTACGTGTGGCTTTATCAGGTTTGACGATGGCTGAAAAATTCCGCGACGAAGGTCGTGACGTATTGTTCTTCGTTGATAATATCTACCGCTACACATTAGCCGGTACTGAAGTATCTGCGTTGTTAGGCCGTATGCCTTCAGCTGTAGGTTACCAACCTACTCTAGCTGATGAAATGGGCCGTTTACAAGAGCGTATTACTTCAACGAAAACTGGTTCTATTACGTCTATACAAGCCGTTTACGTTCCTGCAGATGACTTGACCGATCCGTCACCAGCGACAACGTTCCAACATTTGGACTCAACAGTTGTGTTGTCACGTGACATTGCATCTTTAGGTATCTACCCGGCGGTGGACCCACTAGATTCAACATCACGCCAGTTAGACCCGTTGGTAGTTGGTGAAGAGCACTACAACGTTGCACGTAGCGTTCAACAAACACTTCAACGCTATAAAGAACTACGTGACATTATCGCTATTTTGGGTATGGACGAACTATCACCAGAAGATAAGTTAGCTGTTGGCCGTGCACGTAAAATCCAACGTTTCTTGTCACAACCATTCCACGTAGCTGAGGTTTTTACTGGCGCGCCAGGTAAATACGTGCCATTAAAAGAAACCATCAAAGGCTTTAAAGCGATTGTTGCTGGCGAGTACGATCACTTGCCTGAGCAAGCGTTCTACATGGTGGGTGGTATTGAAGAAGCCGTTGAGAAAGCTAAAACTTTAAACTAAGTTTAGTTAATTAATTTAGTTTAAGGATAAATGATGGCAAATACTGTTCATATCGATGTAGTAAGCGCAGAAGCAAGCATATTCTCAGGCGAAGCCGAATTTGTGGTTGCACCTGCGGGTGCTGGTGAAGTGGGTATTTACCCAAATCACGCACCAATGATTACCACAATCAAACCGGGTGCGTTACGCATTCAATTAGCGGATGCTGCTGAAGAGGTCGTCATTTTTATTTCTGGCGGCTTATTAGAAGTACAACCAGGCATGATTACTGTACTGGCTGATACGGCAGTGCGTGGTCATGATTTGGATGAAGCCAAAGCGATTGCAGCAAAAGAAGCGGCATTAGAAGCCATGAAAAATCGTACTTCTGATATGGATTATGCCAAAGCACAAGCTGAGTTATCGGAAGCAATGGCGCAGATTCAAGCCATTGAGCGCTTACGTAAAACACATTAAATTTAATATTTTGTAACTAAAAGGCAGCTTAGGCTGCCTTTTTTGTTTGTGTCATCTTTATACTTTACAATGTAATAAATAATACTGAACAGCGTCTAATCAAATGTCTAAAAAACCACTCAATATTGTTATTCTTGCTGCGGGTAAAGGCACGCGCATGTATTCAAACAAGCCTAAAGTGCTGCATGAGATTGGCGGCAAGCCAATTTTAGCGCACGTGATTGATTGTGCAAGAACATTAAATCCACAAAAGATGATTGTGGTTTATGGCTATGGTGGTGAAATAGTGCGTGAGGCATTTGCGCACGAAACCATTACATGGGTGAACCAGGCTGAGCAACTGGGTACAGGGCATGCTGTGCAGCAAGCGGCGCCTTATTTAGATGATGATGCCAAGACCTTGATTATGCTAGGCGATGTGCCATTGGTTGATAAAGAGGCTTGCGTCAGTTTGATTGCGTCTGCTGCAAACAAGCTGGCGATTTTATCATTTAACAAAGCGGACCCTACCGGTTATGGCCGAATTGTTCGAAATAACGATTTAGTGACCGCCATTGTCGAGCACAAAGATGCCACAGAAGCGCAGCATAAAATCACAGAAGTAAATACAGGTATTATGGCGATGCCAAATGTGTATCTTAAAAATTGGCTAAGCCGAATAAGCAATAATAATGCACAAGGTGAGTATTATTTAACCGATATTGTGGAGTTTGCCGTTTTGGATAAAGTGGATGTAATTGCCGAAATTACTCAGGATGAATGGTCGGTAACTGGTATTAATTCTAAAGTGGATTTAAGTCAGATTGAGCGCATATATCAAAGCCGAGTAGCACAAAAGCTACTTCAAATGGGTGTTGCCTTAAAGGACCCTGACCGCTTAGATGTGCGCGGCATACTTAGCTGTGGCCGTGATGTGGAAATTGACGTGAATTGTGTGTTTGAAGGCAATGTAAGCTTAGGCGATAACGTAAAAATTGCGGCAAATTGTATTATTAAAAACGCAACAATCGCTGCCAACACGCAAATTGCACCTTTTACACATATTGATGACGCCGTGGTGGGTGAAAATAGCCGCATTGGGCCATATGCGCGCTTAAGACCAGGCACTTTACTGGAATCTGATACACATATTGGTAATTTTGTTGAGCTAAAAAATGTGCAAGTGGATATTGGTAGCAAAATTAATCACTTGAGTTATGTCGGCGATAGCACGGTTGGTAAAAATGTGAATATTGGTGCGGGAACGATTACTTGTAATTATGATGGCGCCAATAAGTTTAGAACCGTGATTGAGGACGGTGCTTTTATCGGCTCGGATTCGCAGTTGATTGCGCCAGTGACCATAGGCAAAAACGCCACCATTGCCGCAGGATCTACCATTACCAAAGATGCGCCAGCCGATGCACTTACATTTTGTCGCTCCAAAGAGCAAAAAACCATCGTGGGTTGGAAACGGCCGCAAAAAATTAAAAAAGTTTAATCAAAAATAGATAAGTAATAATGAAAGAAAGTAAATTATGTGTGGAATTGTAGGCGCAGTTGCAAATAGAAATGTAGTGCCGACACTGATAGGAGGCCTCAGCCGTTTAGAGTATCGTGGCTACGATTCAGCAGGCGTTGCGGTGTTAAACAGCAACGGCATTGAACGAGTGCGCGCGGTTGGTCGAGTTGCAGCAATGATGGAAAAGATAATAGACGCCAATTTAAATGGCTTGGTGGGTATTGGTCACACACGCTGGGCCACCCATGGTGGTGTAACAGAAAGCAATGCACATCCGCATGTATCCTCTACACAAGCTAATCCAACAATTGCCGTTGTGCATAACGGTATTATTGAAAATCATGATGAACAACGTGCGAAATTAAAGGCTTTGGGATATGAGTTTCATTCGCAAACCGATACCGAAGTGATTGCGCATTTAATTCATCATTACTATTCAAAAACACCCGATTTATTGGTCGCCACTAAATTAGCCATAGCTGAGTTAACAGGTGCATTTGCCATCAGCGTTATTGCGGTGAGTCAACCTGATTTAATGGTTTGCGCGCGCTTAGGTTGTCCATTATTAATCGGCTTGGGTGATGGAGAAAATTATATCGCTTCAGACGTTTCTGCCGTGCTTTCTGTTACGCGTCGAGTGATTTATTTAGAAGATGGTGATGTAGCTACATTAACAACCGATGCTGTGAACATTTACGGTAAAGATAGCGAGTTAGCCACACGCAAAGTACACACCAGTGATGTTTCTCTTGCCAGCTTAGAGCTTGGTCCTTACAGCCATTTTATGCAAAAAGAGATTTACGAACAGCCAGTTGCCTTGAATGACACTATTGAAGCGTTAATTGATGATGGCGCCTTTAGGCCAGAATTATTTGGTACTGGCGCGGCACAAGTATTTAATCAGTTAAATAGCATCTTGATTTTGGCCGCAGGCACCAGTTATTATGCCGCGCTAACCGCCAAATACTGGCTAGAAGGCATTGCCAAAGTGCCTTGCAATGTCGAAATTGCCAGTGAATACCGCTATCGCGAATCGGTACCTAACCCAAACCAATTAATTGTCACTATTTCGCAATCGGGCGAAACCTTAGATACGATGGAAGCGCTTAAACATGCCAAATCTTTAGGTCAAGAATTAAGCTTAAGTATTTGTAACGTTCAAGAAAGCGCCATTCCACGTGCATCGCAGTTGGTTTTTTATACCCGCGCAGGGGCTGAAATCGGCGTGGCATCAACCAAAGCATTCACCACACAATTAGTAGCTTTGTTTGTACTGGCCTCTACATTGGCTAAACAAAAGGGTCTGTTAAGTGCCGAAAAAGAGCAAGAATATTTAGGTGCATTGCGCCAATTAGCAGGCAGCGTGCAATTTGCATTAAATTTAGAACCGCAAATTCGAGAGTGGGCAAAACGCTTTGGCGATAAAGAACACGCACTATTCCTAGGTCGCGGTGTGCACTACCCTATCGCCATGGAAGGCGCGCTTAAGCTTAAAGAAATCTCCTACATTCATGCAGAAGCGTATCCTGCAGGTGAGCTGAAACATGGTCCATTGGCACTGGTGGATAACAATATGCCAGTGGTGGTGATTGCGCCGAATGATGCTTTGTTGGAAAAAGTGAAATCCAATATGCAAGAAGTAAAAGCGCGCGGTGGCGAGCTATTTGTGTTTGCCGATGCCGATAGCCACTTTACTGAATCCGAAGGCGTACACGTGATTCGCACCCCACGTTATGTAGGCGTGTTATCCCCTATTTTGCATACCATTCCCGTGCAATTGCTGGCGTATCATGCGGCGTTATTAAAGGGAACTGATGTGGATAAGCCAAGGAATTTGGCAAAGTCAGTTACAGTAGAATAGATTTCGTTATATAAAATGTGAAGATGTCGACTATGGTTACGACATATTAATTACAACCAAACTTCTCACTTTAAAAGATATTCCAGAAGAGCAATTGCTACGTCATAGGCTGATCGAACATTTGTATACTCGAGGTTTGAATTCAGTTCAGTTATCAGATTATATGAATGAAACTGGAGAAGTTTAACCTAACGGATATAGAGCAGATTGCTGAAGAGCAACTTAATGCAATCTCAAAAGCAAAAATAACTTAAATTAGTTTTTTTAAAGCTCACCTTTTGGAGCCCTGCTTTATATAGCATTTTTTAATACGGCTAATTAGGTTCGCTCTTTTAGAATCACTGGCATGATATTAAAACTGCCACTATCGTGGCTTAGCAACACTTCGGCATCTTGCACAGTGCAGCTAATATTAATGCTTTTGGCAGCTAGCTTTGCCAGCTCTTGTGTATCGGGCAGATTAATCACGGTTAAATTGTTTAGTTTTAACAAACCTTTGCTGTTTTGCTGCCACCACATATCAGCAATTTTGCCGCCGTACAGCATCACCGCAACCTGTGCAGATTTTCCAATTGCCTTACGAATATCTTTTTCGGTTGGCAGGCCAACATCTATCCATAACTGAATGGCGCCTGTTAAATCTTTTTGCCATAAATCAGGCTCTTCGTCATCACTCAAGCCATTGCCAAATACCAGTGATTCGCTAGCAAAAAGTGTAAACGCTATCAACCGTACCATTACCCGTTCATCGGTTTCGGATGGATGTTTAGCAAGCGTTAAGCTGTGTTGCGCGTAATATTGCCTGTCCATATCTGCAATATTTAAGTCAATTTTATAGATGGTGGATTTTAGCGCCATTGCGCGCCTCCAGTATAAGCGCTATTGCGCGCGCCAAAAGTAGTTGCCATTGCATTCTTTCATTAAAGTGCTTGCATTATACCTTTTAGCAAGCCTGCCCTGCTTACCAGTTAACCCTGCTTTCTGTTAAGCTTTCATTCTTTTAAATATTTAAGTTATTGCTATGGCTCAATATGTAATGTCTATGCTCCGCGTGAGCAAAATCGTGCCGCCAAAACGGCAAATCATCAAAGATATTTCGTTGTCTTTTTTTCCAGGTGCAAAAATTGGTTTACTGGGTTTAAACGGCTCTGGTAAATCTACCGTGTTGCGCATTATGGCCAATGCCGATAAAGAGTTTGAGGGCGAAGTGCAATGGCAGCCCAATATGACCATAGGCTATTTGCCGCAAGAGCCGCAATTGGATGCCGAAAAAACCGTGCGCGAAGAAGTAGAAAGCGGCATGGGTGAAGTGATGCAAGCTCAGGTGATGCTAGAGGCTGTTTATGCGGCTTATGCTGAGCCAGATGCCGATTTTGACAAGCTGGCGGAAGAACAAGCCAAGTGGGAAAATATTATCGCTGCCAGCGGGAGTGACTTAAGTACGCAGCTAGAGATTGCTGCCGATGCGCTGCGCTTACCACCTTGGGATGCCAAAATAGGCCCATTATCAGGTGGCGAAAAACGCCGCGTGGCGTTGTGCAAATTGCTATTATCCAAACCCGATATGTTGCTGTTGGATGAGCCAACCAACCATTTGGATGCTGAATCGGTGGAGTGGTTAGAGCAATTTTTGGTGAGATTCACAGGCACGGTGGTGGCGGTAACGCATGATCGATACTTTTTAGATAACGCCGCCGAATGGATTTTAGAGCTAGACCGAGGCCATGGTATTCCTTGGAAAGGCAATTACTCAAGCTGGCTAGATCAAAAACAAGCGCGTTTGGCGTTAGAAGAATCGCAAGAATCCTCACGCCGTAAAGCCTTAAACACCGAGCTAGAATGGGTGCGGCAAAACCCAAAAGCGCGCCAAGCCAAAAGTAAATCGCGTATTGCACGTTATGAAGAGCTCGCCAGCGCCGAATACCAAAAACGTAATGAAACGCAGGAGATTTTTATCCCAGCTGGCGAGCGATTGGGCGATCAAGTGATTGAATTTAATAACGTCACCAAAGCGTTTAAAGATAGATTATTAATTGATAATTTAAGCTTTAGCGTCCCAGCAGGTGCTATTGTCGGCATTATCGGCCCGAACGGCGCGGGTAAATCCACCTTATTTAAAATGATTATGGGCTTAGAAACGCCAGATAGCGGCGAAGTGAATATAGGTCAAACGGTAAAATTGGCCTATGTAGACCAAAGCCGTGACGATTTGGGCAATACCAAAACGGTGTTTGAAGAAATCGCCAACGGTTCAGATATCTTGACGGTTGGCCGTTATGAAACGCCTTCAAGAGCTTATATTGGAAGATTTAATTTCAAAGGCGGCGACCAGCAAAAAATCGTCGGCCAACTTTCTGGCGGTGAGCGCGGACGTTTGCATTTAGCTAAGACGCTTATTTCTGGCGGCAATGTATTGCTACTGGATGAGCCATCCAACGATTTGGATGTAGAAACCTTGCGCGCGTTAGAAGACGCCTTGCTGGAGTTTGCTGGTTGCGTATTGGTGATTTCGCATGATAGATGGTTCTTGGACCGTATAGCTACCCATATTTTGGCGGCAGAAGGCGAATCGCAATGGGCGTTTTTTAACGGCAATTATCAGGAGTATGAGGCTGATAAGAAAAAACGACTTGGAGAAGAAGGCGCTAAACCAAAACGCATTCGTTATAAACCAATTACTCGATAGTTAAGTTTACAGCTTTGTAAGCCACGTCATAACAGTGGAGGCCGTTATTCAGTCAGGGGTTTAGTATTTAGTGAGTATCCTGTATGACAGAGACAATGTTTTATAGGGTAAACGCTTTGTTTTTGTTGCATTGTCTAATGAGGTGCTTGCCTGGATTCCCGTCAATAAGGGATTGACGAATGACTAAGTCTTATTTGTTACAACCAATCCCATTCAATGCGCTTTTTATGTGGCGCGTTTTTCATGAGATAATCCCATAAACGCGCAGGTATTAAGCGCATTATCTTAGCGATGATTCCCATTTGCCAGGGAATAACTTGATAGCGTGTTTTGTTTTCAACGGCATCGGCAAACTTGTGGGCAAACTCATCGGCGTCCATCAAAAATGGCATTTTATATTGGTTAATTTCTGTCATAGGGGTGCGAATATAACCAGGTGCAATGGTGCTAACGGCAATATTGTAGTGTTGCACTTCGGCACGCAGACTTTCGCAATAGGTAATTACCGCTGATTTGCTGGCGCTGTAGGCGGCGCTGCCGGGTATGCCGCGTATGCCTGCCACACTGGCTACGCCAACCATTCGTGCGCTTTCACCGTTAGCGGCGGCCTGCTTCATGGCGGCGATAAAAGGCTGAAAAGTATGCACCATGCCCATCACATTGATATCCATCACGGCTTGAAAAGCGGGGATATCTTCTCGACATTCTGTTAAGGTGCCGCGGCTAACGCCTGCGCTGGCGATTACCAAATTAGGCGCGCCAAATTTGCCTATAAAATCTTGGGCGGCTAATTGGCAGGCTAAGCTATCGCGCACATCTAAAGGGTAAATACAACAGGTGATGTGATACTGGTTTTGTAGACTATCGGCTAACTCGTGTAAGTGATCACTTCGTCTGGCAGCTATGCCAATAATGCAATTGCTGTTAGAGTAACGTCGGGCATACTCATTGGCTAACGCATAGCCAATACCACTGGAGGCACCTGTGATAAAAATTTTCATAAGCATAAATTGTAGCGCGTAAAAACCAGCTGTATATAGACATTAGCGGGTTTGTTGCTAAATAAAACAGCTAGCTTTTAATCAATATCGTCTTTTTAAGTAAGACTTTTTTCTTAGGTGCTGCTTTGGCCTTGTTGGCCGCCTCTACTTTTTTGTAGCGGGTGCCTTTGTAGTTTGCATGGCTTTTTCTTTACGCACATTCTCAATAATGTAATCAGATACTTTAAGCGCTTCAGCATTTCCACCGCTCATGGTGCTAGAAGTGATAAATTTGCCATCAATGATTAAGCTAGGTACGCCTGTTGCGCCAGATGAGCGGAAAATTTGAGCAGCGCGATTTAAATTAGTGTTGATTGTGAAAGATTTAAAGGCTTGCTCTACTTGAAGTTTATCCATGCCGCTGGCTTTTGTTACCCAGTCAATAGCTGCTTTTTCATCTGTTGGGTTAAGCACTTTTTGTTTGTGGACCGCTTCAAATAATTGCGTATGCAATTTTTCTTGTAAGCCTAATGTTTCCATCGCAAAGAAAGCTTTGGCCATTGGTGCCCAATCGGCGCGTGGTAAGGCTGGCATACGTTTAAAATAAACGTCAGCTGGTAATTTTTTAACCCAGGCGTTTAAAGGTACTTCCATTTGGTAGCAATGAATGCAGCCATACCAAAACACTTCCATTACCTCAATCTTGCCAGCCACATCGGTGGTGATAGGTTGCGCAACCGCGTCAAACTCAGCACCTGGTTTTGGCGCTTCCGCCAAAACAGAAGTGCTTAACAATAACATTAATAGGCTTAAATATTTTTTCATGGGGTAATTCCTAGATGACTTTAAAAATTTATTTTTGATACAGCAAACTATGACAAACAACGCATAATAAACGATTCAGATGACAAATTATTAGGTGAGGCTAATTTGATTTAGTTTCAGTATGCACTTTGATTAAATCGGTATTAAAACCGCCAGTGGTTAACTCGCTTCTAATTTTATTAATTTGGTTAATATCACTTAGTGGTCCAACACGTACGCGATGCCAAGCGCCTTTTTCAGGAATCGTCGCAGTTTGCACAACGGCTTCAAAGCCTTGTAGCGCAAGCTCGGCTTTCATATTATCCGCATCGGCTTCATCTTGAAAAGCACCAATTTGCAAGAAATAATTGTCTTTTTTAACGGTTAATGTACTGTCTTTTACTTCTTGCTCAGTGACCGTACTTTCAGTTTCGGGCAAAATCGTATAAAAATCAAATTGATTATTGGCTTTATTTTGCGCTGTTTCGTCAGGGTTTTCCTCTGAAGGCAAAGCGCTTTCAGTAGCTATTTCTTGCTTCGGCAGTTTTTCAGAAAGCATTTCTCCATTGTTTGAAATGGATTTTTTCTCACTAAATGGGCTTTCAGAGCCTTTAATGTACATGGTTACGGCAAGTGATAAACCAACGCCTATTAATAAGCCTATTAGCAAGCCTGAAAAAAACGGGTTGCCTTTGCTACTGCTACTTATTTTTGGGGTGGGCTTGTAATCTTTACTCATTTTTATTCCTTAATATTACTTTGTTGTTTTTATTGGAGTTACATTTTATTGGGTGCGCTCACACCAAGCAAATTTAAGCCATTTTTGAGCACCTGTTGTGTTGCTGCAATTAACGCCATTCGAGCTAGTTTAGTTGTCGCATCATCCACTAAAAATTTTGTATCATTATAATAACTGTGCAAATCAGCGGCACATTCTTTTAAATAATTGGCAATGGTGTGAGGTGCCAATTCAGTCGCGGCACTGCGGACCACTTCAGGGTACTCCCCTAAACGCTGCAACAATTTTGTTTCATTTGGCATATTTAAGGGGCTTAAATTCGCTTGTTTTAAGCAGTCTATTTCGCCGTTCCATTGTGTTAGTACGCTGTTAATACGGGCGTGTGCGTATTGAATGTAATACACAGGATTATCATTGGTTTGCGCGCGCGCTAAATCAATATCAAATACTAATTGTGAATCGGCACGGCGCGCTGCCAAAAAGTAGCGCGTTGCGTCACAGCCTACTTCATCAATTAAATCACGCAAAGTAACATAGCTACCAGCGCGTTTAGACAGTTTGACTTCCTCGCCGCCACGCATCACTGTCACCATTTGGTGCAATACGTAATCTGGCCAAGCGGGTGGGATGCCCACATCTAAAGCCTGCAAGCCAGCACGCACGCGGTTAATCGTGCTATGGTGATCAGCGCCCTGCTCATTAATCACACGCACAAAGCCGCGATTCCATTTATCTAAATGGTAGGCCACATCGGGTACAAAATAAGTGTAGCCTCCATCTGTTTTGCGCATTACGCGGTCTTTATCATCCCCAAAATCTGTGGTTTTTAGCCAAAGCGCATTGTCTTGTTCGTAGGTATGGCCACTTTTAATTAAATTTTGTACAGTATTCTCTACTTTACCTGTACAGTACAGGGCGCTTTCAAGCGAAAAAACGTCAAATTTAATTTGAAAAGCTTTTAAGTCTAAATCTTGCTCTTGCCGCAAATACGCCACCGCAAAAGCGCGCACTGATTCGATATCATCTAGATCACCACTGGCAGTCACTTGCCTATCATCCGCCGATATTGTACTTTTTGCCAAATAGGCATTGGCAATATCCACTATATAATCACCACGATAACCATTTTCTGGAAAGCTGATGTCGTCGGTGGCAATACCTTTAGCCCGCGCCAATACAGAAATCAGCAGATTATCAATTTGTGCACCTGCATCGTTGTAATAAAATTCGCGCGTTACGTCCCAACCGTTAGCATCTAGTAATCGAGCCAAGCAATCGCCTACCGCTGCACCGCGACCATGCCCAACATGCAATGGTCCTGTTGGGTTTGCAGACACAAACTCCACTTGTACTTTCTCATTTTTACCCGAATCATTGCGCCCAAATTGAGCGCCTTGCTGCAAAATTTCACTAATCACGCTTTGTTTAGATTGCGCGTTTAAAAAGAAATTAATAAATCCCGCCCCTGCGATTTCTACTTTTACAATATATTCGCTTTGTGGCAACGCATTGATTAAACTGGAGGCTAGCTCACGCGGGTTTTTACGCAGTGGTTTAGCCAACATCATGGCTAAATTGCTGGAAAAATCGCCATGCTCAGCCGATTTTGGGCGCTCAATTATTAAATTAATCTGTGAGGTATCTGCACCAATTTTGGTGGCCGCTTGCGTTAATAAAGAGGATAAATGAGCTTTCAAAAAAACGGATGCTTTCTAAAATAGAGGTTAATTTTTACAGAGCAAGTATTTTAACTCAAGCGAGATTTTAAATCCTGAGTTACTGATTAAAATTGAGATACTGTTACATATGACTTACCTTTTAATTTTAGTAACTTAGCTAACAATTACTTGTTCCTAATATGACACATAACGCATCCCCCATATTCAAATGCCGCCAGTTATTTTAAAAATTGCTTTAGATGTACCGATTAATCGATTATTTGATTATCTTAGCGGTGGCTTTAATGCGCAGCTGGGAAACCGCGTTGTTGTGTCATTTGCTGGCCGAAATCTAATCGGTATTATCGTTGCCATTAGCAATCAATCGGACTATCCAATTGAAAAATTAAAAGCAGTCAGTAATGTATTTGATGAGGTGCTAATCGATAGCCCAAGCTTTAAATTATTAAATTTTTGCGCCGACTATTATCACTACCCATTAGGACAGGCTTTAATTTCAACCTTACCGTTGCGTTTGCGTCAAATTAAGCCAGCCGTTTCACGCAAAATGTTTGCGTATCGATTAACAGAAAATGCCGATATGGCGTTAGTTTCACCTAAAAAAGTGGTAATGCAACTCATGTTGACGGCGCTGCAATCAAAACAAGAAGTTACAGAGTCTGAATTGGCATTAATCTCTGCTACTTGGCGCAAAGCAATTAGGGAATTAACAAGGTTAAACATTGTGACAGCGTATGAAGTCACTGCCGTAAAAGCATCTCTGCCAACATCGGCAGTTGAACCTACATTAAATGTTGAGCAGAAAAAGGCAATTAAATGTGTGTTAGCGCTCACTCACAATTTTAAGCCTTGGCTATTGTATGGCGTAACAGGTAGTGGCAAAACAGAGGTATATATTCAGATTTTGCAGCGAGTATTAAGCGAAAAAAATGCACAGGGAATGGGCGCGCAGGTGTTAGTTTTGGTGCCAGAAATCAATTTAACGCCACAACTAGAGGCGCGTTTTAGAAGCCGCCTAAGTCAATTTCCATTAGTCACATTACACAGCAATTTAAGCGAAAGTGAGCGTTTACAAAATTGGTTGGCGGCTAGTTCTGGGGCGGCTAAAATTGTGATTGGCACCCGCTTAAGTGTATTTACACCCATGCCACAGTTAAAAATGATTGTGATGGATGAGGAGCATGATGGCTCTTACAAGCAACAAGATGGTATGCGTTACCATGCGCGTGATGTGGCGATGGTGCGTGCTAAGCAACTCAACATCCCGATTATTTTAGGTAGTGCGACCCCATCATTAGAAACTTGGTTTAATGCGACTAATCAGCCAGCAGATGACCAAAAGACTCAGCAGAAGCAGCAATATGGATTACTTACGTTAGCTAAAAGAGCGGTTGAAAATGCGGCGCTGCCCGATATTTATTGTATTGATGTTGCAAAATCACCGACTGAAAATGGGCTTTCACCCTTACTAGTAAAAGCTCTGCAAGAGCGCTTAACTAAAAGTGAGCAAAGCTTATTGTTTATCAATCGTCGTGGCTACGCGCCAGTTTTGCATTGTAATGCTTGCCAGTGGGTGGCGCCTTGCACGCGTTGTTCTGCGCGTTTGGTGGTGCATTTAAGCCAAAAAAGACTTAAATGCCATCATTGCGGGCTTGAGCAAAAAATCCCATTACAATGCCCAAGCTGCGGCAATGCCGATATGCGCCCTTTAGGTCATGCCACGCAGCGTTTAGAGCAAACCCTGCAAACTTTGCTGCCGAGCGCTAGAATTGCGCGCGTGGATCGTGACAGCATGAACAATAAAAATGCGCTGACCGATTTATTAACGCAAGTGCATAATCAAGAAATCGATATTTTAGTTGGCACACAAATGTTGGCCAAAGGGCATGATTTTCCGAATCTGACTTTAGTTGGTGTGATTGATCTTGATGGTGCTTTATATAGTCCGGATTTTCGCGCCGGTGAGCGCTTATTTGCGCAGCTGATGCAAGTGGCAGGCCGAGCTGGGCGAGCCGATAAAGCAGGGCAAGTATTGATTCAAACTGCTTTTCCGCAACATGCGTTATTTAATGCCCTCCGCGCGCAAGATTACGCCAGTTTTGCAGATGAGCTCTTGCAAGAGCGGCGTGTGATGCAATTTCCGCCCACATGTTTTTTTGCATTACTACGCGCAGAGGCCAATCATTTTAGTTTGGTTGGGCAATTTTTAAATCAAGCACTTAAAATCGCAAACGACATAAAAACGGATGTCATGATATATGACCCAATTCGTTCGCAGATGGAAAGGCTTAAGAGCATGGAGCGTGCGCAAGTGCTGCTTCAAGCTAATACCCGTGCTGCATTACAGCGCTTACTAAAAGAATGGATGCCGAAAATGCGGGCGCTACCAATTGCAACAAAAGTACGCTGGAGCTTGGATATTGATCCATTAGAATTTTAATCTGGTATGGCTTTCCTATTATTTAGTTATCTCTAGAAGCAAGATACATGTTAGGAGCTATATGTTCTTAATTACGTTAAAATAATATTATTTTTCAAATGACTAAAGCCATGACACCTACCCCGCCAACCGTACTTACTTTTGCAGCCACTGACCCTAGCGGCGGTGCGGGTTTGCAGGCTGATATATTGGCTTTGGCCAGTATTGGTTGCCATCCTTTATCAGTTGTAACAGGTATTACTGTGCAAGATACCGTGGGTGTGGAAAGCGTGATGGCGCTAGATTCTGATTTTATTAATGAGCAAGCGCGCACGATTTTAGAAGATATACAAGTTTCAGCCTTCAAATTAGGCTTGCTGGGAAGCGTTGAAAATATCGCGGTTATTGCCGAAATTATGGCCGATTATCCTGATGTACCCTTGCTGATTGATCCTATTTTAACCTCTGGCCGGGGCGATGAATTGGCCAATGAAGAAATGCAAGCCGCAATGACGGAATTATTATTTCCGCAAGCCACTTTAATCACCCCTAATAGTTTAGAGGCGCGACGTCTAGCTTTTATGGATGACGGTGATGAAATTCTGCATACTTCACTGGAAGAGGCCGCGCAGCGTCTATTGAATTTAGGTACCGAATATGTACTAATTACTGGCACGCATGAGCGCAGCACCGATGTGGTAAATTCGCTTTACGGAACCAGCCCATCAGGCGCCTGTGGCTTAATAAAGGCTTACCACTGGGAGCGGCTTGTAGGAAGTTATCATGGCTCTGGTTGCACCTTAACCAGCGCAATTGCGGCTTGCCTAGCGCATGGTTTAAGTATGGAAGAGGCAATTCAAGAAGCGCAAGAATACACTTGGCAAACGCTGAAAAATGCCTTCCGTCCTGGCATGGGGCAATTTATACCAGACCGATTCTTTTGGGCACGCGATGATGAGTCGGATGGCAATGAAAAAGTCCCTTTTATCCAGCATTAAAGGTCTGTCCATTAAAGGATTGTATGCCGTAACGCCTGACATCGCAGATACCGATTTGCTTGTAAAAAAAGTAGAAGCAGCACTACTTGGTGGTGTGAACATTTTGCAATACCGCAATAAACAGGCGAATCATAAGCTGCAAACCCTACAAGCTCGTGCATTAATGCCTTTATGCAGGCAATATAATGTGCCGCTGATTATTAATGACTCCATTAAGCTTTGTTTAGAATTGGATGCAGATGGTGTACATTTAGGCGCAGATGACGGCAATTTGGCAGAAGTTAGAGCAAGATTGGGTGCAGATAAAATATTAGGTGCATCTTGCTATAACCGTTTTGATTTGGCGATTACAGCGCAAAACCAAGGTGCCGATTATGTAGCATTTGGCACCTGTTTTGCTTCAAACACCAAGCCCAATGCACCTGTGGCCGATTTCAGTTTGTTTGTGCGCGCGCGCGCAGAATTAACCATATCAGCTGTCGCTATTGGGGGAATTAATTTGCAAAATGCCACTCAAGTTATTGAGGCGGGCGCTTATGCGATTGCAGTTATTCAAGCCATTTTTATAGTAGATGACGTAAAATCAGCCTCTCAACAATTTTCACAATTATTTAAAAACTAAGCCATGACATCACAAAACGCCAGTATTTCTCAAAATAAAAGCTTATTTGAAAAATCTCAGCAATTAATCCCGGGTGGTGTCAATTCGCCAGTGCGCGCCTTTCGCTCTGTGGGCGGCACACCAGTATTCTTTAAAAAGGGTTTGGGCTCAAGGTTGTGGGATGTCGATGGTAAAGAATATATCGACTACATCAATTCTTGGGGGCCGATGATTGTTGGCCATGCACACCCTGTGGTGATTGCAGCTGTGCAAGCCGCAGCAGCAAATAGCCTTTCATTTGGTGCGCCAACTGGATTAGAGCTAGAAATGGCGGCGCTGATTAATAAGCTAGTGCCTAGCATGGAACAGGTGCGCTTAAATAGCAGTGGAACGGAAGCGACCATGAGTGCCATCCGCGTGGCGCGTGGCTTTACAGTCCGAGATACCATTGTGAAGTTTGAAGGTTGTTATCACGGCCATTCCGATGGCCTTTTAGTAAAGGCAGGTTCTGGTTTGCTAACCTTTGGAGAGCCTGATTCTGGAGGTGTGCCAGCGAGTGTGGCAGCCCACACTTTGACGCTTGAGTATAACAATACTCAGCAATTACAAGAGCTATTTGACAAGCGCGGCGACGAAATTGCCTGTGTGATTATTGAGCCAGTAGTGGGCAATATGAACCTAATAGTGCCGCATATGGAATTTTTACAAACCTTGAGAGCGCTGTGTACTAAGCATGGTGCAATCTTGATTTTTGATGAGGTGATGACGGGTTTTAGAGTGCACTTGGGCGGCGCGCAAGCGTTGTACGGCATTACGCCAGATATGACGACGCTGGGTAAAGTGATCGGCGGCGGGTTGCCTGTGGGAGCATTTGGTGGTCGTAAAGAGATCATGAGTGTATTGGCACCTCTGGGTAAGGTGTATCAAGCAGGCACTTTGTCTGGCAACCCCGTTGCGGTAGCGGCGGGTTTAGCCACGTTGAAATTGATTCAAGCCCCAGATTTCCACACAAAATTAACAGCACAAACCAAAAAGCTGATGGATGGCTTAAGACAAGCGGCAAAAAAGGCGGGTGTCACTTTTAATGCGCAAAATGTGGGCGGTATGTTTGGCTTATATTTTAGCGAAAACTGCCCAAGTAGCTTTGCAGAAATTATGCAAAACAACAATAAAGAGCATTTCAATCGCTTTTTCCACAGCATGTTGGATAGTGGTGTTTACTTAGGCCCTTCCGCTTTTGAGGCAGGATTTGTATCAGCTGCGCACACCGATGCCGATATTGCCTTAACTGTACATGCCGCTGAAAAAGCTTTTGCTAGTTTGTAACTGGCTGAATTAAGATTTTTTAGTCTGTTAGTGCGTCATTTTTGGTCTGGTGTTTAAGCCAATTTTGCTAGACTCTATGCGCTTGTTTGCGGCTTCAATATGAACAAGCTGCAAACTTGCCTTCAACATCACATTTGCAATATGCTGAGTCAGGCTTGGGTTAAGTCGCATACAATTCATGCCTATTTCAAGTTAAACTAAAATAGTTTGATACCAAGGCTGTTGAACAGCAAAACCTTTTCCTCAAGGTTAGTATAAGTAAAATAATTCATATTGATTTCCTCAAAAAATAGTCAACAGATAAAATTGGTAATTATTATCATTTGAATTGTCAAATTATTTTAATTAAGTTGTGCGTAATTCTGCTAAAACTAGTGTTAATTTGGTGTTAAGCGATTGAACTTGAAAGCTTTAAAAGGTATTATTTAAAGTTCCGCTAAATGTTTTGATATGGAATTTTGGGCAAAAATATGCAATTCTTGAACACCAGTGAAACCATCAGTAATCTTGCACCGCGAAACCAAGGTTTATACGATAAGCGTAACGAAAAAGATGCTTGTGGTGTAGGTTTTGTTGCGCATATCAAGGGCAAAAAAAGCCATGCCATTGTGCAAAAAGGCTTAGAGTTGCTGACCAACTTAACGCATCGCGGTGCGACTGGCTATGACCCTAAATTAGGCGATGGTGCAGGTTTATTAATTCAATTACCTGACGCATTTATGCGAAAAGAGGCAGCAAAGCTCGGTATTGCATTACCTGATGCAGGCCAGTATGCCGTTGGTAATGTATTTTTGCCACAAACTGCTAAAAACCGCGAGGCTTGTGAAGCATTAACTACCCAAATTATCGCTGAAGAGAATCAAACATTCTTATGCTGGCGTGATGTACCTGTGGACAACAACAATACTGCCCAAGCGGCACGTGATGTTGAGCCGACAATCCGCCAATTGATTATTGCCAGCACTTGCACAGATCAAAATGTATTCGAGCGCAAACTGTTTGTGATTCGCAAACGCATTGAGCATGCCGTACGAGCGCTCAATTTAAGCGATAAAGCGGCTTTTTATATACCGTCGTTATCCTCACGCACTATTGTTTTCAAAGGTATGTTGTTAGCGAACGAAGTGGGTGTTTATTACACAGATTTAAGTGATGAAAGCATTGCTTCAGCGCTGGCATTGGTCCATCAGCGTTTTTCAACCAATACATTCCCAGCATGGGATCTAGCCCATCCTTTCCGCATGATAGCGCACAACGGTGAAATTAATACTGTGCAAGGCAATGTCAACTGGATGGCGGCACGTCACGAAACAATGAAATCTAGTGTGATTGGTGAAGATTTAGATAAACTTTGGCCATTGATTGCTGAAGGCCAATCAGATTCTGCTTGTTTTGATAACTGTTTAGAGTTACTGGTGGCGGGTGGCTACAGTTTGCCGCATGCCATGATGATGTTGATTCCTGAAGCTTGGGGCGCCAAGGATGGTGAAGGCCAATACCTTATGGATGTAGAACGCCGTGCTTTTTATGAGTATCACGCAGCACTAATGGAGCCATGGGATGGCCCAGCGGCGGTAGCATTTACCGATGGTCGCATGATTGGTGCCACATTAGACCGCAACGGTTTGCGCCCAGCCCGTTATTTAGTAACGGATGACGATATTGTTATGATGGCGTCTGAAATGGGTGTGCTGACTTTTCCACAAGAAAAAATCGTGAAAAAATGGCGTTTGGAACCAGGAAAAATGCTGCTTATTGACACGGAGCAAGGCCGTATTATTGGCGATGCTGAAGTGAAAAATACATTAGCCACTTCCAAGCCATATAAGCAATGGATTGAAAAAACGCGCTACTTTTTGAGTGATATGCCAAAAGTAGAAGGCAGCCTGCAAATGGCAGCTAGCTTGTTAGACACACAGCAAGTATTCGGTTACACGCAAGAAGACATCAAATTCGTGATGGCACCAATGGTAGCCAACGGCGAAGAAGGTGCTGGCTCAATGGGTAATGATGCTGCGTTGCCAGTGTTATCAGCTAAGCCAAAATTATTGTACAACTACTTTAAGCAGCTATTTGCACAAGTGACTAATCCGCCAATTGACCCTATTCGTGAAGAATTGGTGATGTCATTGGTAACGTTTATTGGCCCTAAGCCAAACTTACTGGGCGTAGATGAAACCAAGCCAGCTATGCGTTTAGAAGCCGCTCAGCCAATATTGATGCTAGATGAGTTAGAGCAATTAAAAGTGATTGCTACACTCACGCAAAACCAATATAAATCATTGGTGCTTGATATTACTTACCCTGCCTTAAAAGGCAAAGCAGGCATGGCAGCTGCAGTGGCAAACATTGCCAGTGCAGCTGAAAACGCGGTGCGTGAAGGCTTTAATATTTTGATTCTTTCAGATAGAAGTGTTAGTGACACCCGCCTGCCCATTCCTGCATTATTGGCCTGCTCGGCAACGCATGAGCATTTAGTCAAAGCAGGCTTAAGAACCAGTACGGGCTTAGTAATTGATACTGGCTCAGCGCGTGAAGTACACCATTTTGCCTTGCTTGCAGGTTATGGTGCCGAGGCAGTTTGTCCTTGGTTAGCTTTTGAAACTATTAACCTTATAGCCAATAATCAGGCAAACAGCAAAGACAATGACGAGGCAACTAAAAAATTCGTTAAAGCCATCGGTAAAGGCTTATATAAAGTCATGTCGAAAATGGGTATTTCTACTTATCAATCTTACTGTGGCGCAAAGATTTTTGAGGCGATTGGCTTAAACACTGTTTTTGTAGACAAATATTTCTCGGGTACAGCGACCAATATTGAAGGCATCGGCTTAGATCAAGTGGCTGAAGAAGCGGTACGTTTGCATACCAGTGCTTTTGGCGATGACCCAGTATTGGCGAATAGTTTAGATGCGGGCGGCGAATACGCATTCCGTGTGCGCGGTGAAGAACATATGTGGACGCCGGATTCAATTGCCAAATTGCAGCATGCAACGCGTACCAATTCAGAATCTACATACAAACAATACGCCGCCTTAATTAACGACCAATCGCGCCGTCATATGACATTGCGCGGATTGTTTGAAATCAAATCAACAGGAAAAGCGATACCTTTAGAATCCGTTGAGCCAGCCAAAGAAATCGTTAAACGTTTTGCTACAGGTGCGATGTCATTGGGTTCAATTTCAACTGAAGCCCACGCGACCTTGGCGATTGCGATGAATCGCATCGGCGGTAAATCGAATACAGGCGAAGGTGGTGAAGACGCCAAACGATTTATTCCAGTAGCATACGACACCACGATGGCTAATGTGATTGGCGCTAAAAATATTGAGCGTGATATTCCGCTAAAAGCGGGCGACTCAATGCGCTCACGTATTAAGCAAGTGGCTTCTGGTCGTTTTGGTGTGACGGCAGAATACTTAGCGAATGCTGACCAAATTCAAATTAAAATGGCGCAAGGTGCAAAACCAGGCGAAGGCGGCCAACTACCTGGTCATAAGGTTTCAGAATACATCGCAAAACTGCGCTTTTCAGTTCCAGGTGTAGGCTTAATTTCGCCACCGCCACATCATGATATTTATTCAATTGAAGATTTGGCGCAATTGATCCATGACCTTAAAAATGCCAATCCAAAAGCGTCTATTTCGGTAAAACTAGTGTCAGAAACAGGTATTGGTACGGTTGCGGCTGGTGTGGCAAAAGCTAAGTCAGACCATATCGTAGTAGCTGGTCATGATGGCGGCACAGGTGCATCACCAATATCATCGGTTAAACATGCAGGTACGCCTTGGGAATTGGGTTTAGCTGAAACGCAGCAAACGTTAGTGTTGAATCAACTACGCGGTCGTGTGGTTGTGCAAGTGGATGGCCAAATGAAAACAGGCCGTGATGTGCTGATTGGCGCCTTATTGGGTGCTGATGAGTTTGGCTTTGCAACCGCGCCGCTAGTGGTTGAGGGTTGCATTATGATGCGCAAATGCCATCTGAATACTTGTCCAGTTGGTGTGGCTACACAAGACCCAGAGTTACGTAAACGCTTTACTGGGCAGCCAGAGCATGTGGTTAATTATTTCTTCTTTGTGGCAGAAGAAGTGCGCGAATTAATGGCGTCTATTGGTATTGCTAAGTTTGATGATTTGATTGGCCGTGCTGATTTACTAGATATGCAAGCAGGTATTGATCATTGGAAAATCAATGGCTTAGATTTCAGTAAAATATTCCATTTGCCAGAAATGCCAGCTAGCGTGTCACGCAAAAATAATGATGTGCAAGATCACGGTTTAGTGAATGCGCTTGATAACAAATTGTTAGCATACGCGAATAATGCTCTGGAAACAGGCGAAAAAGTGGTGTTGGATGTGCCAATTACCAATACCAACCGAACGGTCGGTACGATGTTGTCAAATCAAGTGGCGACTCGCTACGGCAATAAGGGCTTGCCAGATGACACTATTCACATCAACTTTACTGGTACGTCTGGCCAAAGTTTTGCAGCGTTTTTAGCTAAAGGCATTACGTTTGAGCTGACAGGCGAAGGTAACGATTATGTAGGTAAAGGTTTGTGCGGCGGTAAAATTATTATACGAAAACCGCAGGCGTTCAATGCAGTTTCACATGAAAATATTATTGTAGGGAATACCGTTATGTACGGCGCTACCACAGGCGAATCTTATTTCAGCGGCGTGGCGGGAGAACGTTTCTGTGTGCGTAACTCCGGCGCATCTGCCGTAGTTGAAGGCGTTGGCAATCACGGATGTGAGTACATGACAGGCGGAACCGTAGTGGTTTTAGGTTTAACAGGCCAAAACTTTGCGGCAGGAATGAGCGGCGGCGTAGCTTATGTATACGATGATGATGGACAATTTGCTAAACGCTGCAATATGAGCATGGTTGCGCTTGAAAAAGTGGAAAGTGCTGAATCTTGTGTTGGCAAAATTAATCACTTAGATCAGCCAGATGAAATCACGCTGAAAACCTTGATTGAAAACCACTCAAAATACACAGGTAGCGTGCGTGCAAAAACCATGCTGGCTGACTGGGCAAATTACAGAACTAAGTTTGTAAAAGTAATGCCAAATGAATATAAACGTGCATTAATTGAATTGGCAGAAAATAAAGCGCTGGTTGCAGCGTAAAGCTTGCAATTTTAGGTGTATGCATAAAATTCGTGGCAAACCTGCAAATATATTGATTATAGGTAAGGGCTTATTAGTATGGGCAAAGTAACAGGCTTTATGGAATTTGAACGATTGGCAGAGGCAAATCTGCCAGTGGTTGATCGCGTTAAAAATTACAAAGAATTTGTGCTGCATTTAACGGACGACCAAGCTAAGCAACAAGGCGCGCGCTGTATGGATTGTGGAATTCCGTTCTGTACCACTGGTTGTCCAGTAAATAATATTATTCCAGATTGGAATGACTTGGTTTACAGCCAAGATTGGCGTGGTGCGATTGATGTGTTGCACTCAACCAATAACTTTCCAGAATTCACTGGCCGTATTTGTCCAGCTCCATGTGAGGCGGCTTGCACTTTAAACATTAACGCAGACCCAGTTGGTATTAAATCGATTGAGCATGCGATTATTGATAAAGCATGGGAAAACGGTTGGGTTACGCCGCAAATCCCTAGCCATAAAACAGGTAAAAAAATCGCCATTGTTGGCTCAGGCCCTGCTGGCTTAGCTGCAGCGCAGCAATTGGCGCGCGTTGGTCATGACGTTGTGGTGCTAGAAAAAAGCAGCCGTATCGGTGGTTTGCTACGATATGGTATTCCTGATTTCAAAATGGAAAAATCGCATATTGATAAACGCATGGTGCAGATGGAAGCCGAAGGCGTCGAGTTTAGAGTGAATCAAAACGTTGGTGCCGAAGGATTAGATGGCGTTAATGCGGATGATTTAGTTGCCGAATTTGATGCGGTTATATTAGCTGGCGGCGCAGAATGGCCACGCGATTTACCAGTACAAGGCCGTGAACTGGATGGTGTGATGTACGCCATGGACTTTTTAACACCACAAAACAAAGTTGTAGCGGGCGATACAGTAGCTAACCAAGTAATGGCGACCAATAAGAATGTCGTGGTAATTGGCGGCGGCGATACAGGTTCTGACTGTGTGGGCACTTCAAATCGTCATGGTGCCTTGAGCATTACCCAATTTGAGCTAATGCCGCAACCACCCGAAAAAGAAAACAAAGAATTAGTATGGCCAAACTGGCCACTTAAGATGCGTACTTCAAGCAGCCATGAAGAAGGTGCAAATCGCGATTGGTCTATTACTACCAAGGAATTGATTGGCGAAAACGGTAAAGTAACGCATTTAAAAGGCTGCAAAGTAGAATGGAAAGAAGGTAAGATGGCTGAAGTTGCTGGCACTGAATTCACCATTAAGGCCGATTTAGTATTGTTAGCAATGGGTTTTGTGTCTCCAGTACAAAAATTATTGGATGCGTTTGGGGTAGAAAAAGACAATCGTGGAAATGCAAAAGCCGCAACAGAAGGTTTAGACAGCTATAAAACTAGCAAGGCTAAAGTATTTGCAGCGGGCGATGTGCGCCGTGGTCAGTCGCTTGTGGTGTGGGCGATTCGCGAAGGCCGCCAAGCGGCAAAAGCGGTAGATGAATTCTTAATGGGTTCTTCTAATTTACCTAGATAATAGATTAACTGGATAATAAGTTTTAAGAGTTTGTTACAAAAACAAAGGGTGCAAAGTAAATCTGCTTTGTATCCTTTTTTATTAGGCCCAATAATTAGCCAGTAATTGCAGTAGTCATTTAGGTAGTAGTTATGAATCCATTGCAAAACGATACTTTTTTAAAAGCGCTAATGCGCCAACCTACAGGCTACACACCAGTGTGGATGATGCGCCAAGCAGGTCGTTATTTGCCAGAATACAAAGCAAGCCGCAAATCGGCGGGTAGCTTTTTGCAGCTTTGCAAAAGCCCTGATTTTGCGACAGAAGTAACCATGCAACCGCTGGATCGCTATCCTTTATTGGACGCCTCTATCCTGTTCTCCGATATTCTCACCGTGCCAGATGCAATGGGTTTAGGATTGTATTTTGAGGAAGGTGAAGGTCCAAAATTTGAGTGCACTTTGCGCGAAGAAGCGGATATACAAAAATTAACCGTACCCGATATGACAAAACTGCAATACGTATTTGATGCCGTTAGCCAAATACGCAAAACGATTAATGGCCGCGTGCCGTTAATTGGTTTTTCTGGCAGCCCATGGACGCTGGCGACCTATATGGTTGAAGGCAAAGGGGGTACGGATTTCCTCAATATCAAAAAAATGGCTTATGCAAGGCCCGATTTATTGCACCATATTTTAGAAACAACCGCCCAAACGGTGATTCAATATTTAAATGCCCAAATCGCTGCTGGCGCTCAGGCGGTGATGATATTCGACTCATGGGGCGGCGCGCTTTCACACAATGCCTATGAAGAGTTTTCACTTAATTACATGCATAAAATCGTGTCTGGATTAACAAAAAATAATGAGGGGCGCAAAGTGCCCAGCGTAGTGTTCACCAAGGGTGGCGCCCTGTGGCTAGAAGCGCAAGCGGAGATAGGCGCAGACGCGTTAGGCTTGGATTGGACTGTGGATCTTGGTTCTGCACGCAAACGCGTGGGCGACAAAGTAGCACTTCAAGGCAATCTGGATCCTGCCATTTTGCTGTCAACGCCTGAAGCGATTGAAAAGGAAGTAGCCGTTATTTTGGCCAGCTATGGCCGTGGCAACGGTCATGTGTTTAATCTAGGCCATGGTATTACGCAATGGACACCGCCAGAGAATGCCGCAGCGATGTTAGCGGCTGTGCGTGAACATAGTAAACATTATCATCAGTAAATAAACAGCCCGCAATTGCGGGCTGTTTATTTACTGAATATTACAAAGACATCCGTTTTAAAGTCTCATCTTTATCAATAAATTTATGCTTCAATGCGCCAATAATATGTACTGCTACGATTACAAGAATAACGATACCTATCGCTTCGTGTATCTCTAAATAAAATTCGCGCATGTCATTGTTATCTAGACCCTTTATAAATGGTACACCAAACCATTTGATGCCATATTTGCTGTAAGCACTCATGATGACACCACTAACTGGTAATGCAATCATCAACAGATACAGCAAATGATGGGCTCCTGTAGCTAGCTTTTTTTCCCAAGATTTGTAAGTGCTCAGAATGGGTGGTGGTTTGTGCGTAAAGCGCCATAAAACACGGATTGTAATTAGGGCTAGAATGGTTACGCCAAATGATTTATGCAGGTTGTAATAAAAGGTTCTTGGTGAAGCTTCTTCAGCTAGCTGCCATGTGTAAAAACCCCAATTAAAAAGGTCATAGGCCATTTGTTTCGGTGCTTCTTTTGGCAAATCGCTCATCCACCAACCTAGTGCGAACATGCCGAAAATGGCGAAGGCAATAATCCAGTGCAATAAAACAGCGGTTTTTGTATAACGATTATTACCAAAAATATTATCTGAATGACTCATTAATAACCTTTCATGTAAATTCAAGCGGTTAAATTGTGATTGAGCATTTAACGCCAGGCACAATAGTTAATATCACACTTCACTTAATATTAGCGTATTCTAAGCGATTAAACGTGTTTAAACACTATTTAAGGATGTAAATAATGCAGCTATTTTCTTTACTATTGTTTAGCTTAGCTTTCATTAGTTGCGCGCATGCACAAGAAAAAGCCACAACTTTAAAAGACAATCCTTTTGCGATAGAAGATTTAGGTAGTGGAATCTATGTGCATCATGGCAAACATTTAGATATTGATGTTGGTTATCAAGGTGATATTTGTAATATCAGCTTTGTGGTCGGCAGAAAGGGTGTTGCTGTGATTGATACAGGTGGCAGTTTAAAAGTGGGCAATCAGTTGCGCGATGCGATTAAAAAAGTGACGCCATTGCCTATTTTGTATGTGATTAACACGCATGTACATCCTGATCATATTTTTGGCAATGCCGCATTTAAACAAGACAAGCCAAAGTTTGTAGGCCATGCTAAACTGGGTGATGCCATGCAATTACGCCAAGAAGCTTATGATAAGTTAAATATCAGATACTTGGGTGCCGATGCTAAAGGCAGCGAAATTGTTAAGCCAACAATAATGGTTAATGAGCCAATCGATTTGGATCTAGGTGATAGAGCTTTAAAAGTAACGCCCTACCCAAATGCGCACACAAATACCGATATTACGGTAATCGACTCAAAAACCAGCACCTTATTTACTGGCGATTTACTATTTATTGAGCGAACACCTGTGATTGAGGGCGATATTAAAGGTTTGATTGCCGCGATTGAAGCACTAAAATCCTACCCTGTGATGCAAGTGGTGCCAGGTCATGGGCCTGTTGCGCAGGATTGGGTGGGTGCTTTAAACAATGAGCAGCGCTATCTAAATGCCGTGTTAACCGATATACGCACCTCCATTAAAAATGGCAGCGATATGGGTAAAGCCATGGATACGGCGGCGGCAGGAGAAAAAGATAAATGGCTGTTATTTGATATTGCTAATAGGCGCAATGTGAATACGCTATACCCTGCGCTTGAGTGGGAATAAAAAAGCGGCGCATAAATTCAATATTGGCCGCTTTTTGTATGAGCTGAGTTAATTATTTTTTCAAATTATCGATACTAAAAGCGGTGATTGGATTTTGATACAGCATTAACAATCCGCCTGCAATAGCCAAATATTGCAAAACTGGCAAATGCAACAAGAACGAAATAATCACGGCATAAATCGCCATAAATAGCGCAAAAAATTTGGTTTTAAAACCAAGTAACAAGGCTAAACCACAGACCAATTGAATTAGGATAATCAATGGGGCAAAAATACCGGGTAATCCCAAGCTACCCAAGCCTACCTGATATTGGTAGTAGCCATCAGGATTACTAAAAAAGCCAACAATTAACATCACGATTTGTAATAAAAAAACTTGTGCGAGTAAAATACGGGCAAGAGTCGGTAAATAGCGTTGCATAGGTAACCTTTAACAAATTATTGAGTAAAAATTAAATTGAATCATGCACTGAACACGCTTAACAAGCAAGCTATAGCTAGTGCTTTAGTTAATTTTAGGAAATAAATCGTGGGGCTTTCGCCAGAAAATATCACAATCAAACCAGTGTCCATTCAACAAGTAACATGGCAGCAAGCAGAAATTTATCTACGTCATGTACGAACAATTGTATTTATTCAAGAGCAGTTTGTCACACCAGAGTTTGAATGGGATGAAATTGATGATATAGCGGTGCACTTGCTAGCGATGCATGAAAATCAAGCGATTGGCTGTTTACGCATTGTTCATTTTGAGAAAATTGGCCGCATGGCGGTTTTAAAGCCTTGGCGTCGCATGGGTGTGGGTAATAGACTTTTAGAAGAGGCGATTGATATTTGTCGTCAGCATGGCAGCAAGCAGATTGTGTTATCCGCACAAACGCATGCTATTCATTTTTATCAGCAGGCGGATTTTCAAATCACCAGTGGTGAATATACCGACTTGCATATCCCACACGTGGACATGTGTTTGAAGCTAGATTAAACGCACGCTACAAAATGAGACGATGCAAGATTAATTGTGAGCTATGCCCAGCATTTGTTAAAATAGATAATTAAATCTTTATCGTTAAACCTCAAGAGAGAATTGTTATGTCAAAAATTATTTTTAAAGCAGGCGAAGCAACCATTTACACAGAAGGCAAAGATGTTACGGCAGCTATGCCAGAAATTTTAATCGGCGCTGTCGATGGACCAGTGGGTCAAGCATTTGCCAATTTAATGGCACAAAGCAAAGGTCACACCGCCATGTTTGCGGTGCGTGATATCAACCAATTAGTGCGCCCAGTTTGCATGACAGTGCCAAAAGTAACCTTAAAAGGTAGCACCGATGTCAGCCTATTTGGTGGCGTGGTTCAAGCCGCGACGGCCGATGCGATTTTAGATTGCGTGATTGAAGGCATTATTCCTAAAGATCAAGTCAACGAACTATGTATTATTAGCTTGGTTTGGATTGACCCAGGTTGTATCGCGCTAGAAAAAGAAGGTACTTTAGATAAAGCCGATATGTACAAAAACAACTATGATGCAACTAAACTTGCTATCAAGCGTGCATTAAACGATGAACCAAGCATAGATGAATTGATTGCAAATCGTCATAAAATCAAACATTGCATGTGGGAAGATTCTTGGGATCAAAAATAAAATTTTTTTAAGTCATTCGGGATTTGCAAAAAAACAATAGCGCAAATCCCAAAATAGGTATTAAATTTGTATAAGAGTAAAAACGAGATTCGGATATACTATTATGGCTGAACGTAACGTATGCATGGAAGCTTTTGAGCGACTATGCGCCGATGTCAATAAGGACGCAAAATCGGCAATCGATCCATCTGATTATTGGCTATTTGAGTTAGGTTTTAGATCAGCAATTGAAGAATTATTGGCAATTGCAGACGCGGGCTCACAAGCGCGGCAATTTGTTTCACCGCGTTTTCAAATGCTGGCCGATAGAATCTTAGCATCTCGTCCTCAATAGCATACATTTAATAGGCTTGCTGTTAAGTAAAAAAAGCCGATTAGTTCGGCTTTTTAGACACTGCTTTCACATCAGTCGTCAGCTTGGTTGCAATCCGTTTTGTTTTGCTATCGCCTTTTACTGCAATCGCTTTATCAAAATGAACACACTCAGCAACAGTGCCCACATCCATTAGCGTTTTTTGAATCGCTTTACCGCGATAATTAGTCCAGTAAAGGGTAGCAGTTCAGTGCAAGGTTTTTTTCGTTTAAACTAAAGTCGTCTATAGTGAGTTTTAGTTGGAGTCGGCTAAAACTCACCTTGCCAACACTGGCTTCACTAGCCAGTTGTTTATCGGCAATCCATGGTACCAATTTTTTTAGCTAGTGAATTGATGCCAAAGTAGCTAAATAATACATAAAACTAGGCCAAGCTAATGAAAATTTAGGCCGGCAAGGTTAGCAATAATCGCTTAGCGGTATTGAGAGTTTGTGGATAATTCATTTCTTTGTAAGCTTAGCAAAATGTTGCGCACAGGAGTAGGAATGGCAGCAGCAATCGCCTCTTGAATAGGCAGCCAAATGTGTGACCTTGTGTTTGGATTAGATTGGGCGACAATATGCCTTCCCCCTATACTTAGCAAGGGTTGAGGCATAATGGCTAGTTTGTAATGGCTAAACGCATGTTGAACTACTGCCAGTGGCTCGAGTGCTTCGGTGGCTAACCCAAAACGACTTAGCGCGACTTCTGTACCGATTTCTTCCATGCCCATTTCGGGCAAACTCCATAAGCCGCCCCAAATGCCGCTAGACGGGCGTTTTTCTAGCATGATTTCGTTTTGGTGAATTAATACCAGCATAGTCAAACTTTTTTCAGGAATGGTTTTGCGTGGTTTTGGCGTGGGCAGATTTTTAACCAAGTTTTGCTCCAGCGCCTCACAAGTGTTGTTCACTGGGCAAATTGAGCATTTTGGCTTAGTCCGCGTGCACAGCGTGGCGCCTAAATCCATTAAACCTTGGGTATAGCTAATGGCATTTTGGATGTTCTCTGCACCTCGCGGATTTTCGCGTTCGGCAATTAGCCATAATTGCTGCGCTACTTTTGGCGAGCCTGTGTAGCCTGCTATATTAAAATGCCGCGCAAAAACACGCTTTACATTGCCGTCTAATATCGGTTGCGGCAGATTTAATGCAAAAGTAGAAATAGCGGCAGCGGTAGAGCGACCAATACCAGCAAGGCTTTGAATATCGTCAAAATTATGGGGAAAAACACTAGAAAAATCATCCACAATTGTTTGCGCAGCAGCATGCAAATTGCGCGCGCGCGTGTAATAACCCAAGCCGCTCCAATATTGTAAAACGTTTTCTTGCGTGGCTGCTGCCAACGCGGCAATAGTGGGAAAGCGCTGCATAAATTTAGTGTAATAGCCAATTACCGCGGTCACTTGAGTTTGCTGCAGCATGATTTCTGAAACCCAAATCGCATATGGGTCTACCGGCTGATTTAATTTGGGCTGCCAAGGCAAAGCGTGGCGACCATGCTGTTTTTGCCAATCAATAATGCGTTGCGAGAATGAAGTCATGTGATTTTTAGGTTTGCTTTGCTTATTTTGCTCGTCTTGCACAGGTTTATTGCGCCATCATATTTGCCCCTAAATATAAATGGGAAATCAATAACAAACCTAGTTTTAGCAATAATGGTAATTTTTAACAGACTTTTGGTAGCTTGTGTTGTTTGCCGCCTGACAAACTATTGGATCACGTAATAGCGCAAATGCGCAATCCAATAACAAATTGATGAAATAATTCTAAAACTTAAATAGTTCTTTTAGCGCTTTTTCTTTAGCTTGCTCTTTTAAAGATTTAGGCTCTTCGGCAGGTGCAGGTTCAGCTTTAGAGGATTCTGGCTCAGTACCTACAGGCGCCGCTTCAGTAGGTTTTTTCTTATTGAGCAAGTCTCTTAAAGCATCTACTTTATTATCACCACCAATGAATTCTTTAACAGCTGCACCTTTTTCGCCCCCTACTTTATCTAGCAACTTGGATTGCGCTACAGCCTTACCAATGGCGGCGAAATCCATGCCGTATTTAGGGCTGGCAAATGTGCCAGAAATTTTTAGTGGTATGGTAATGCCACTTAAATCATCTAAATCTGCTCCACCCTGACCTTTTAAAGATTTCACAATCGTCGGCTTCGCAAGGTAGTTGATACTTTCATTAGCAATGTCAATATCGCCGCGGCTATCACCCTTTGCTAGGCGTAATATAGGCGCTTTCATAGCTAAGTCTTCGTTATGTGCCACGCCATTTTTAATGCTAAAAGTGGCGGTTAATTCGCTAAAGTCGGTTTTTTTGGTTATATCGGCGCTGGCATCTTTGGTTTTTAGAATATTTACTTTACTTTTAAGCTCGCGAATACTGCCCGCCACATCCACACCCTTTAGCGCGCCATCCGACAAATTAAGTGAAGCGCTACCTGCCAAGCCTTTTTTAAGCGCATTCACACTGGCGCCTTGCGTTGTCATATCTACATTCACGCTGCCAGTACCGCTTAACATATCGTTATTAATGGCATCCACCAACAATGGTCCAATCGAAATACTTTTCATATTTTGCTGAAAAGTAATCGCAGGCGAGGCGCGCGCGTCTACTTTTAGAAGGCCGCTCATGCTGCCTTGATATAAATTAGCCGAAAAAGGAGAAAGGGTTGCAACGCCGCCATTGGCTTTTAGTCCCACATTCACGTTTTGTGTTTTAATATTGGCTAATTTTAATTTGGCAATTTTCGCCTCACCAGAGGCATTAAGCTTTTTTAGCGCACTCAAATCAATTGGCGTGTCAGCGCTGCTTTTATTGCTGGATTCTCCTTTGGTAATGTATCGATCCGCATCCAGTTGGTCGATATTCAGTGCAAAATTAAAAGTAGGGTTGCTAAATTGAGTAATGTCCAAATTGGCGTTAATCTGGCTATCGTCCACCTTGGCGTTTAATGGATTCAAGCTTAATTTTTCGCCATCGGCTTTTAGATTGATATTGATATTGCTGGCTTTGGTTTTGCCATATTTAAGATTGCCCACGCGAATGGATCCATTGGCATTTAAGGCTTTTAATGCGCTTAAATCCAGCGGTTTATTGCTGGTGCTAGCCTCTTTTCTAGCCCCAGTTTCAGACACAATGTATTGATCTAAATCCACTTGGTCAACATCTAAATTAAACGTATAAAGCGGTTTAGCAAATTGGCTAATGCTAAGGCTACCTTTGATTTGGCTGTTATCTACTTTTACATTTAGGCCGCTTAAGGTTAATTTTTGGCCATCGGCTTTAATGCCCAAGTTTAAACCAGAAACGCGATATTTGTCATACAAAATGTTGCCAACACTTAATTGACCATCTAATAGCAAGTTTTTAAGTGCAATTAAATCAGCAGGCTTATTGCTCGCATTGCTATCCAATTTGGCTGCACTATTTTTTGGCAGCAATTTATTTAAATCTAATTTATCAGCATTCAAGTTGAATTTAATATTGGGCGTTTTAAAGCTGGCCACATTCACATCGCCTACTAGCTTTGTTTCGTCAATAGCCAAATTAAATTGGCTGCTTACCAACTCTTTTTTTATATCGGCATGCGCGGCTAAATCAAAGCTACCGCTCATGCTGCCATTGGGTAAGCTTGGGTCTTTTACGTCTAATTTACCCAATAGTTTAGGAACATCGAAAATCATGTTTTCGATATTGCCGCTAAATGGCGATGCAAATGTACCTGTTACCGTGCGTTTACCTTGCACCATCGATAAATCACCCGAAATGCCACTGCTTTGGATGGCTTTGGGTGAACCTTTCATATCGGCCAATACCATATTGGCTTTTAAATTGCCTTCCGCTTCTTCTTGCACAAAGCTGATGGTCACCTTTTTACTTTCAACTTCATCTTTTGCAATAGTGATCTTAGGCGCGTTCACATTAACACTTTGCGTGCTACCGTCAAATTTGCCAGAGGCAACCAATTGTAAGCCTTCTACCAAAAATTCTAATTGCTCAGGTTTGGCAACCACATTACCAATAATCTTAATATCCATGCCAGTGCCGCCCAGCACGTCGCCTGTAATATGTGTGTCTAAACCTTTTACTTGATAATGTTTGGTTTCTGGATCGGTTAAAAAGTTACCTTTTAATGCTACGTTAGCGGCAAGGGCAGGTTGATTGGCGTTTAATTTAAAATCTGTTTCTAAATCTACAGGCTCGGCCAAAGCAAAATGACCCGATTTCATACTAAATGCCGAAATTTGGTATTTTGAGCCAGATGCTTCATCGCTGTAATTGAAGGCAGAATTGGTGATATTGAAACCATCCACATCAAATTTAATGGTTTCTGATTCTGTTTCGTCTTTAATTAATAAGTCATCAAAATTCGTGCTGCCGTCTTTGTATTTGATAATATTAGCTTTGGCGCCATCTACATAAATCGTATCCACCACCAATTGTTTTTTAAATAAAGGCATCACTTCTAGCGCTACTTTTACGCTATTAACAGAGGCAAATTCAGCCTCTGATTTGTGACCAGAAATAGAAATTTTGCCTAAATCGGCACCGATTTTTGGCCAAAAGCTAAGCCTAATATCGCCATCAATGGTCAGTGTACGGGCTTTTTTCTCTTTCACCAGCTTAATGATATCGTCTTTGTAATCGTTTGGATTAAACGTTGCGGCAAAATAGCCAGCCACCAGCAAAGCCAATAAAACAATGCCGCCAATCCCATAAAGTACATATTTAATTAATTTACTCAACTTATTTCTCTTTTCAGGCCAGAGTCAAAAATACTTAAATCAAATCCAGCCAATGAAAAATAATTTGGCTTTACCAAAAGTACCATAATACAACCACGCCAAACACAATGCGATACCATGCAAACGGCACAAAATTATGCGTTTGCACAAAGCGAATTAAAAACTTAACCGCAATTAAAGCCGATAAAAATGCCGTTATAAAACCAATGGCAAACACCATTAAATCGTCAGCATTCAATAAGTGCCAGCTTTTAAGTAAATCAAAACCTGTGGCGGCAAACATAATAGGAATAGCCAAAAAGAAGGAAAACTCAGTGGCTACCTTACGGTTTAGCCCGAATACCATGCCACCCAAAATGGTGGCGCCAGCCCGCGAAACGCCAGGCACTAGGGCTAAGGCTTGGGCAAAACCAATTTGTAAGGCTTGCTTTCTACTGATGTCATCTACACTTTGTGTGAGGGTTTTAAGCGGTAATTTTTCAATTAGTAAAATAGCAAATCCACCCACTATTAAAGCAATCGCAACTGTAAATGGTGAAAATAAATATTCCTTAATCACGCGGTGAAAAGCCAATCCCAATAAAGCAGCTGGCACAAACGCAATTAATAAGTTACGTACAAAATGCTGCGCTTTAGACTCTTTGGTCAGGTTGGTGACAGTGTCTAACAGGCGTTGTTTAAACGCCCAGCAAACTGCTAAAATGGCGCCAAGTTGAATGATAATCTCAAAAACATCGCGTTTTTCTTTGCTTAAAAATCTTAGAATATCACCGACAATAATTAAATGGCCAGTGCTGCTGATGGGTAAAAATTCAGTCGTACCCTCCACTAAGCCCATGATGATAGTTTTTATAAGTAGCATTAAATCCATAATTGATATTTTTTTAATAATTGACCTGCATTTTATCAGGTTTACCAAACTACAAAGGGTGCGTTAGCACCCTTTGTAGTTTTAACCTCTTGTGAGGTTAAAAAGGCGCTGATTACTTCAAGATACCTAATAACGTAGATAAGATATTGCCTGATTCCGCGGATACTTCGCCATCTGGCGTTAATTTATCCACCATGCCAGGCAAGTGAAGAGCAATTTGTGCGCTTAATGTCTCTGGATTAATATGAAATTTAGCCGCCATTTCGGCTAATTGACCATTGCCCAGTAAGCTGGCAATTTGGTCTGCAGAGATTGGCATATTTTCGCCTTTGCCTACCCATGAGGCAGCCACTTCGCCCAAACCACCTTGTTTAAATTTATCTAAAACACCACTTAAGCCGCCGTTTTGATTAAGTAAATCCAAAGCAACTTGTCCCACATTGCCTTTTGCGCCGCCTAGTTTGCCCAACATTGCCCCTGCTACGCTATCAAATAAACCCATTTGTTTTTCCCGTAATAATGTTGAATTGACAAAATGTATGCTTCTCTTACAAGCAACAAGCAACAAGCTATGTGCCGCATCTATATATGCCAAATAGTACATTAGCTGCCTATACAAAAACAACTAGGCCTAAAATTTTTACAAACTTTTACAATGTAATAAATATGAATCGCCATGATGCCACTGAGATGATTATTATCAATAAAAAAGCAATGGGTTCACATGGTTGGATATTGCCAATAAAATTAGCTTATCCAAGAAATGGACTACCGCTGTATTGACGGGATAAATGACGCTAAACGAATCGCAAGCTACAACCATTGATGATACGCTTGAATTGCCAGCACAAACGTTAGCATTGCTACAAGTGATGCCTTACAAAGTCAGCTTGACCACGGCTGCACCGACAGATCTGCAGCTAAACTTTTTTTATGAATTAATTAATGTGTATTGCACCACAATAAAATCGCTGATTCATGAAGAATTTGGCGATGCCATTATTAGCGCGATTGATTTTAAGATGGATATTCAACGTGAGGCATACCCAATGGGTGAACACGTGAAAATTGTATTAAACGGTACGTTTTTGCCTTATAAAATGTATTATAGCGCTGACATTTTTTAAAAACTATTAAAACGCTCTGCATCAATACTGCGCGTTTTATATTACTTAATGTACTAATTAATTGCTGAAATTTTGTGTTAAAAGCGTTCGTTCTCTCTTAAATAACGCCATTGACCTTGCGGCAATTTGCCCAAATTTACGCTGCCAATACGCACACGTTTTAAGCCCACTACAAATAAGCCAACCATTTCGCACATGCGGCGAATCTGACGTTTTTTTCCTTCACGCAATACAAAGCGCAATTGGTCTTCATTCTGCCAGCTCACTTTGGCAGGCTTCAATTTTTCACCATCTAAGCTTAAACCATGATTTAAACGCTGCAAATTTGCATCGCTCAATGTGCCTTCAACACGCACCAAATATTCTTTTTCAACCGATGAATCTTCGCCAATTAAATGCCGCGCAATACGGCCATCTTGAGTGAGTACTAACAAACCCGTTGAATCAATATCTAAGCGGCCTGCTGGTGCTAAACCATGCAAAAATCCGCGCTGAAATTCTTTTGCGTTGAAGTCATTTAAATCGGGGTCATCCATCCATTCATTATCGGGATGAACCAACACAATCGCAGGCTGATAACCATCTTCCGCTTGCCCGCTCACATAGCCCACAGGTTTATGTAGCAATATCGTCACTTGTTCTGCTTGCTGTTCATAGGCGTAACCACTAATCACAATTTCCGCATCAGGCTTAATGCGCGTGCCCAGCGTTTCCATAATCACGCCATCGACTTTTACCCAACCATTTACAATCCATTCGTCTGCCTCGCGGCGCGAACAAATACCGCGTTCTGCCATCACTTTTGAAAGGCGCGGCATATCTAAGTTAACAGGAGAAGATTTATAAGCCGCTTTTGCTGCCGCGCCATATCGTGGGGTGGCAACCGCATCATAACCATCGCGTACCTTGCCACCACGGCGCGGCGCCTGGCGATATTGCGGCTCATTTTTGTCTGGATGCGGTGTGATACGCGTATCCACACCCGCTGGTTTGTGTTGTTTTGGTTCGCTTTCTGGTTTCGCTCTTAATGTGCTTCTAAGTGAACGATTTTCTTCAGTCTTATCAACAGACTGCTCCGCAAATGGCTCACCATGGGCTTTTCCATCAAAGCGGTGATTACGCTGACGAGCGCTATCTGACGTTTTTGTAGGCTCAGCAGGCCTGTTCTCGTTAGCCGCGTTTGTACGGCCACCAACATCAAATGCGTCATTCCCACGAACGCTTGAATCCACTTTGTCTTTTGAATAAGCTTGAGCATCGTCTGCTTTAGCCACAGTTTTAGGTGGTGCTTGTCTTCTATCACGCTTGGATGGATCAGCGCGGCGCACAGGCGTTTTGATGGCTATTGACGCATCATTTGGTTTTTTGATGATTTTAATAGTGGTCAAAATATTTAGCTAACTACAAAAATGAATAAACGGATTATACGCTTGTTGAAGCGGCTATCCCAAAGTGTGATTGTTCTAAAAAAAGAGGCTTAATTATGCAATTGTTGCGCCGAATGGCGATGTTGCACGTATGTCAAACGATAAAAAGTAGGGTTTGAGATAGGAATTAAGCACACAATCCTAGATATCTTCCTTTAGGTAATTTTAAAGATAAATCTATAGAGAAGTAATAACTGCTTCATTTTTCCTTAGTTTTCCTTAAGGGTTTGAGCCTTCCAACAAAAAAGCCAGCATAGCTGGCTTTTTTAATTACTTAAGATATCTAATAGCAACTATACTTTTTGATAAACTTCAGAACCTTTTTTTACAAACTCAATCGCTTTCTCTTGCATGCCTTTTTGTAGCGCTTCTTGTTCACCAATGCCTTGCTCAGCGGCGTAATCACGTACGTCTTGCGATATTTTCATGGAACAGAAATGCGGACCACACATTGAGCAAAAGTGCGCTTGTTTGGCGCCCTCTTGTGGTAATGTTTCATCGTGAAATTCCTTAGCTTTTTCAGGGTCGAGACCCAAGTTAAATTGGTCATCCCAGCGGAATTCAAAACGAGCTTTAGATAAAGCATTGTCACGAATCTGCGCGCCGGGGTGGCCTTTGGCTAAGTCAGCTGCATGTGCTGCAATTTTGTAGGTGATGATACCCACGCGCACATCCTCTTTATCTGGCAAGCCTAAGTGTTCTTTTGGCGTTACGTAGCAAAGCATGGCACAGCCGTACCAGCCAATCATGGCGGCACCGATACCAGAGGTGATGTGGTCATAGCCTGGTGCAATATCTGTTGTTAATGGGCCCAATGTGTAAAAAGGAGCTTCACCGCAATGCTCTAATTGCAGCTCCATATTTTCTTTAATCAGATGCATCGGCACGTGACCCGGACCTTCGATCATGCATTGCACATCGTGCTTCCAAGCGATTTTCGTAAGCTCACCCAATGTTTTCAATTCAGCAAATTGCGCTTCGTCGTTAGCATCGTAAATTGAGCCTGGGCGTAAACCATCACCTAAGCTAAAGGCCACGTCATACTGCTTCATGATTTCGCAGATGTCTTCAAAATGCTCATACAAGAACGACTCTTTATGATGCGCTAAACACCATTTCGCCATAATCGAACCGCCGCGTGACACAATACCTGTCATGCGTTTTGCCGTCATTGGAATGTAAGCCAAACGAACGCCTGCATGAATGGTAAAGTAATCCACACCTTGTTCTGCTTGCTCAATCAAAGTATCGCGGAAAATTTCCCACGTTAAATCTTCAGCTTTGCCGTTTACTTTTTCTAACGCTTGATAAATTGGCACGGTGCCAATTGGCACTGGTGAGTTGCGGATAATCCACTCACGCGTTTCGTGAATGTTTTTACCCGTAGATAAATCCATCACGGTATCACCACCCCAACGTGTGCCCCACACCATTTTTTCTACTTCTTCCGAGATAGAAGAACCTAATGCAGAGTTACCAATATTGGCATTGATTTTAACCAAGAAATTACGGCCAATAATCATTGGCTCGATTTCTGGGTGGTTAATGTTGACAGGAATAATCGCACGGCCTAAAGCCACTTCAGAACGCACAAATTCAGGTGTAATTACAGCGGGGATGCTGGCACCAAAATCATGACCATTATGCTGTTTCTGTAGCATCTCGCTCATATTTTCACGGCGTTGATTTTCGCGAATGGCGATATATTCCATCTCTGGCGTGATGATGCCTTTGCGTGCGTAATGCATTTGGCTGACGTTTGCACCTACTTTTGCACGCAAGGGTTTGCGCGTTAAATTAAAGCGCATAGCCGCTAATTCTGGGTCAGTTTTTCGTTGTTGGCCAAACTCTGAACTTGGGCCGTCTAATTGTTCAACATCACCGCGTTCCATAATCCAAGCGGCGCGCATTGCTGGCAAGCCGTTACGAATATCCACTTCTACGGTTGGATCGGTGTAAACGCCAGAGGTGTCATACACCATTACTGGCGGGTTTTTTTCGGCGCCAAATTGTGAAGGCGTGTCGCTTAAACTAATTTCGCGAAACGGCACTTGAATATCAGGGCGGCTGCCTTGAATGTACACCTTGCGCGAATTAGCAAAAGGCTTTTTGGTGTCTGGATCAATTTCAGCGGTTTCGCCAGTAAATTTGGCAAGATTTTTGTGCAGATTTTTATCGGTAGCGTTCATGAGGCGTTCCTATTTTAAATGGCATAGGAAGCATGACGGAGCGCTTTCCTACGGCGGCATTACCCGCATCAGGTTCAAAGGGTGATTCTCACTGACTTTGCTTTAATTAAGTGAATAAAAGCAAAAAACAGACCCCTAGCATTCTTAACAATGTACGCGAAAAAGGCTAAAAGCGCAAGAAATGCCTTTAAGCAGGCGACTTACAAATCGGCATGAAAACGGGGCTTAAATTCTGTTGGTGCAATAACAAATTTTAGTTTTTTTTGTTAAAAAATGTTATAAATATCAATAATTACTCAAAACATAACTAAACAGGTAAATTATGGTATTTATTGCACTTTATTATGCGCTGGCCATCGGTGTACTAGCACTACATTTTACTGGTCATTTAGAGCGTTGGAATATGGAGTGGGTAGTATTTGTATTCGCTATCACCGTATTTCCAGCAGTGCTTTATTTATAGTTTAGTCACGATTTTTTAGCAAACGGCGCAGCAAGCGCTGTTTGTTTTTTAAGGCCATAATTCACCACTTTTGGTAATACCCCGTTTAGCCAAGCAAAAAACGATTGCGGCTGACCAATAAATACTTCCTGCCTTTCTTTCTCAAGTGCTTGCACAATAATTCTGGCGACTTTATCAGCACTATCCATCGCGTTACCACTTTTCGCCCACATGGCTACGGTGTTTGCATCGTTCATATCGGTTTTTATACTACGCGGGGCTATATAGGTGACGCCGATGTGAGTGTTTACTAACTCGCGCCTTAAGGCTTGTGAAAAGCCATGTACGGCAAATTTGCTGGCACAGTAAGTGGCAAAATGTGGAAAACCTAATGAGCCAAAAATAGAATCAGCAAAGACGCAGATCAGCCGTTTCAAATCCCACAAATGAAAGCGCAGATTGAGAAAAAGTTAATTTTTGAAGCCTTGGCTGCCAGTCACGGCAATAAAGCCAAAGCGGCCAAGTTGCTCGAAATTAGTGAGCGCTCACTTTGGTACAAGCTCGATCAGTTAAATTTTAAATAGCCGTCACGCAAAATTTATATATTTGATGTTGACACAACATTCTAACGTTGTTAAATTAACAGTGTTAAGTTGTTTTGTCTTAACTTATGCCTCCAAAACCCAAAACCGAATTTGAACGTCAACAACTGCGTACCTTAATTATGGATGCAGCTCGTCAGCTATTTGTCGCGCGCGGGGTTGACGCGGTGACCATGCGAGAAATCGCCAAACGCATCGGTTATTCTGCTACCAGTATCTATTTGCACTTTGCCGATAAAGAGGCCTTGATTCGCGCGGTTTGCGATACCGATTTTTTAGCATTAGCTGAAGCCTTAAAAAGTAACTTGACGATAAACGACCCCGTTGAGCGGTTGTTAGCCTTTGGCCGTAGCTACGCGCAGTTTGCACTCAATTATCCCAACCACTACCGCATGATGTTTATGACAGGGCACCCGCCTTGCGACGCTACCAATTCAAGCATTCAGCAAAACAATGCCGAACAAGACGCCTACTTTCAGCTAAAAACAGTGGTGAATGATGTTTATTTGGCGGGTAGATTTAAGAAGGATTTGAATGATGCTGATTTAATTGCTCAGACTGTTTGGGCTGGCATGCACGGTGTTTGTGCTTTGCAAATTAGTATGGCAAACGATATCTGGGTGAATTGGGCTGATATAGATCAACGTTTGCAAATGATGCAATTAACGTTGATGCGCGGCTTGTTGCAAGACCAAATCTATAAAATAGAATAAATTAAAAATAAGAAACGAAAGCGAACGATGACCTTAAAAATATGTAATTTAACCATGATGGCTATATTGCTTGTGGCATGCGATAAGCTGCCGCACGCACCCCCACCGCCTCGGCCCGCATTAGTAACGGTGGTTGGACAAACAGCGGTAGAGCAAGGCATGATATTGGTGGGCGAAGTGAAATCACGCTATGAATCAAACCTTGCGTTTAGAATCGGTGGCAAGATTATTGAGCGCAAGGTAGAGGTTGGCAGTGTGGTCAAAAAAGGCCAAGTATTGGCAAATTTAGACGCTGCTGATAGCAACCTTACTGCCGCCGCCGCATATGCCAGTGTGCGTGCAGCAGAGGCCAGCTATGCACTAGCCAATGCAGAAGTTGAGCGCCAACGCATGCTGTTTAACAAAAAATTTATTTCGGCTTCAGCGCTGGATTTGCGCGAAGCGGAATTAAAAACGTCGGTGGCGCGCTTACAGCAACTGAAAGCGCAAGCGGCGGTATCAAACAATCAATCGCGCTATACCAGCTTAATTGCCGACCGCGATGGTGTGGTGACTCAAATTCGTGCAGAGCCGGGCCAAGTAGTTGGGGCGGGTGAAATGGTGGCACAAGTAGTTGATACACAACAAATCGAAGTGCTAGTCGCAGTGCCAGAATCAAAAGTGGTGACTATCAAAGTAGGCGATTCCGCCGCACTTAAATTGTGGGCGAATCAACTATCTAATCCTGATAAAACCTACAGCGGTAAAGTGCGCGAAATTGCGCCAGCCGCTAGCTCGGCCACCCGTGCCTTTGATGTGCGTGTGGCGATTTTAGATGTAGATGAACAACTGAAATTAGGTATGACGGCAGGTGTGCGCTTTGCCAGCAACGAATCAAGCGCAGAATTAATTGTGCCATCTAGCGCATTAACACAAATTAACGGCAAAAATAGCGTTTGGGTTGTAGACAAAGCGGGGATTGCTAATCCGCGTGCAGTGACCGCAGGACAATTTACAGAAAACGGCGTGTTAGTGAGTGATGGTTTGCAAGTGGGTGAAATGGTTGCTATTGCAGGAGTACATACTTTAATTAAGGGCCAAAAAGTTAAACCTATACTTCAGCCTGAGCCATCTGCTTCCACCGCATCAGAGCCAATAGAATGAGCGAAGCCGAAAAACCACAAAATTCAAGTTTTAACCTATCGGTTTGGGCGTTAAATCACCGATCTTTAGTTTTGTATTTGATGCTAATGCTGACGGTTGCAGGTTTGTTGGCATACAGCAAGCTAGGTCAATCAGAAGACCCGCCTTTTACCTTTAAGGTGATGCTTGTGCGCACCAGTTGGCCAGGAGCGAGCGCTGTAGAAGTAGAGCAGCAAGTGACTGATAAGCTTGAAAAAAAGCTACAAGAAACACCGCATTTGGATTACACCAGCAGCTACTCAAGGCCTGGTGAGTCCATGATTTTTATTGTGATTAAAGATGATACGTTTTCGCAAGATGTGCCCGATATTTGGTATCAGGTGCGCAAAAAAGTGGCCGATATTCGTCATACCTTGCCACAAAATATTGAAAGTTTGACTTTTAATGATGAATTTAGCGATGTGTACGGCAGTATGTATGCGCTAACTGGCGATGGCTTTGATAATTTCGCCTTAAAAAAGCAAGCCGAAATCATTCGCGCGGAATTGCTAACCGCCAAAGATATAGCCAAAATTGATTTTTTTGGCGAGCAAAAACAACGCATTTATTTAGAGCTTTCAAACGCCAAGCTATCATCTTTGGGCATCAGCGCGACAGCGTTAATTAATATTTTGCAAACGCAAAATGCGGTGGTTAAAAGCGGCACCTTTGATTCGTCTAATGAGCGCATTCGTATTGAAGTTTCTGGCCGTTACAATACCCTAGAAAACTTACGTAATTTAAGGCTGCGCGCCAATAATCAAGATTTTAGATTGGGTGATGTGGCGCGTGTATATCGCGGTTATGAAAACCCGCCTAGAGACACCGTGCGCTTCAACGGCACAGATACTTTGTTGCTGGGTGTCAGCATGCGTGAAGGCGGTGATGTGATTGCGCTGGGGCATGAGTTGGATGCAAAAATAGCCAAAATCCAACAAAATTTGCCTGTGGGTTTGAACTTTGCAACTGTGACTTCTCAACCCAAAATAGTGGCGAATTCGGTTAATGATTTTGTGACATCTTTAATTGAGGCCTTAGTGATTGTATTGGGCGTTAGCCTTCTATCACTGGGGCTACGAACAGGTATTGTGGTGGCCATTACCATCCCCGTTGTGCTGGCAGCCACATTTTTGGTGATGCAATTATTTGATATTGGCCTGCATAAGATTTCACTAGGCGCGCTGATATTGGCGCTGGGCTTGCTGGTTGATGATGCGATTATTGCCGTAGAAATGATGTCATCTAAAATGGAGCAAGGCATGAAGCGCATGCAGGCGGCGGCATTTGCCTATACATCCACCGCCATGCCCATGCTCACTGGCACGCTGGTAACTGTTGCTGGCTTTTTGCCTATTGCAACTGCGGCTAGCTCTACTGGCGAATACACGCGCTCCATCTTTCAGGTTTCAGCCATTGCCTTGATTATTTCATGGGTGGCAGCGGTGATTTTTGTGCCTTATTTGGGCTATCACTTATTGCCGGATTACAGCAAAAAACCACAACCATCTAGATTAGTGCTTTGGTTAAAATCCAGATTTAAACTAGCCGATAAGCCAGATGAAAACCATCATCACGATATTTATAACAGCGCATTTTACAGCCGCTTTCGGTCACTGATTAAAGCTTGTATACGTTATCGCAAAACGGTAATTGCCATTACGCTTATCCTGTTTGTGTTGTCTATTTTAGGTTTTGGCAAGGTGCAACAGCAGTTTTTCCCCGATTCTACACGCTTGGAATTGGTGGTGGATATGCGCATGACAGAAGGCGCATCCTACAAGGCAACAAATAATGAGGTGAAAAAGCTCGAAACTTGGTTGCGCGCTTGGAACCAAAAATACAAAGGCGTTGATAACTTTGTAGCTTATATTGGATCGGGTAGCCCGCGTTATTACTTGCCGTTGGATATTCAATTACCGCATCGCGGTTTTGCGCAATTTGTGATCTTAAGCAAAGATTTAAAAGCGCGTGAAGCCTTACGCAGTGATTTGTTGGCTTTATTTGAAAATGATTTCCCTGCGTTAAGAGCATCTGTACTGCGTCTAGAAAACGGTCCGCCTGTTGGGTTTCCAGTACAATTCAGGGTGGATGGCAGCGATATTGGGCAAATACGGCAGATATCGCACCAAATTGCCGATGTGATGCGCTCCAACCCTAATTTGGTGAATGTGCAATTGGGTTGGGAAGAGCCTAGTAAAGTGATTAAAGTGACGATTGATCAAGCAAAAGCTAGATTGCTTGGGGTAAGCTCGGTTGATGTGGCTAATGTATTGAACGCGGCTTTAAGCGAAATGTATATCACGGAATTTAGAGAAGGTAATGAGCGTATTGATTTGGTGGTGCGCGGCGCAGAAGTAGAGCGCTCGCAATTATCGCGTTTGCCTAATTTGATGATTAATGTGCAAAACGCTAGTACTAGCCAATCGGCTGTGCCGTTGGCGCAATTAGCCACAATTAGCTCTACCTTTGAAGAAGGCGTGATCTGGCGACGTAACCGTTTACCATCTATTACCGTGCGTGCGCATTTGCGCGGCGATATGCAGGCGCCTGTGGTCTCTGCGCAAATTGAAGAAAAGATTAAAAACATTAAAGCCAATTTGCCGCTTGGAGTAACGGTTGAAACGGGTGGCGCGGTTGAAGAGTCTGCCAAAGGGGGCGCATCTGTAGCAAAAGGAGCGCCTTTGTTTTTAGTAGTGGTATTAACGCTACTTATCTTGCAACTGCAAAGTTTTTCGCGCGTATTTTTAGTCTTACTTACCGCACCATTAGGATTAATTGGAGTCACAATAGCATTACTACTGTTTGATAAGCCATTTGGTTTTGTAGCCATGCTGGGAACTATTGCCTTATCGGGCATGATCATGCGTAATTCGGTTATTTTGGTTGACCAGATCGACCAAGACAAAGCAAGTGGATTGCCAGCTTGGCAGGCTATTGTAGAATCGACCATTCGCCGTTTTAGGCCAATTGTGTTGACGGCCGCTGCGGCAATATTAGCCATGATACCGTTAACACGCAGCGTATTTTTTGGGCCAATGGCTGTTGCTATCATGGGCGGTTTGGCAATTGCCACGGTTTTAACCGTGTTATTTTTGCCAGCATTATATGCGGCATGGTTTAGGGTTAAAGTACCTGAAACGCAATAGCCTAAAACGCATAAGTAGATACGTTATAATTAAGCTTAAATTAATGAAAGTAAGCACATGATACAAACAGCAGAAAATAAAACGGCAAGTGAAGTTGCTGGGTTGAACATGCCTCGCGAAATCGCGAGATTCAATATGATAGAGCAGCAAATCCGCACGTGGGAAGTGTTAGACCCAGTGGTGTTGGCTTTACTAAACGAAATTCCGCGCGAACACTTTGTGCCAACAGAATACCAAGGTCTGGCTTTTGCCGATATTGAAATCCCTATCGGTGCTGGACAAAACATGTTGAGCCCAAAATTAGAAGGTCGTATTTTGCAGGCCTTAAGTGTACAAAAATCGCACAATGTATTGCATATTGGTACTGGTAGCGGCTATGTAACAGCCTTGCTAGCAAGCTTGGCTAAACACGTCACCTCTGTCGAAATTAATGCCGAATTAAGTGCAAAGGCGGCGCAAAACTTAACAAAACACTCTATTCAAAACGTCAGTCTATTGGTGGAAGATGGTGCATTAGGGCTACCCAATCAAGCACCGTTTGATTTGATTGTTTACACGGGCTCATCCCCTGTAGAGCCAATTGGTGTCCGTAATCAGCTAGCCATTGGCGGTTCACTATTCATTGTTTTAGGTACAGGTCCGGCTATGCAAGCTACTTTGGTTCAGCGCTTATCGGAAGCAGGATTTAGACAAGATGTATTGTTTGAAACCTATGTGCCAGAGTTAGTTAACGCGCCGCAGGCCAGCACGTTTGAGTTTTAATATGTTGAGCATTAACATGCCGTTTAAACCGCTTTTATTAAAGTTAATTGTGCTGTGCGTATTTCTGCCAGCAGGTTTGCAAGCGCAAGAAAAAAAACTAAATTTACTGGATATTTATCACCAGGCGTTAGCACATGATCCCGTATTAGCCTCTGCATTAAGTAGCAATAAAGCCGCGCAAGAAATCATTGAGCAAGGCAAAGCTTTGTACAGGCCTACTGTTAACTTTAGCGCAGGAATTACTGGCACTAGAAGCAGTATTGAGTTTAATAATATCAGTTCAAACTTTCCGCGAGTGGCGGGTACAGCGACTTTTGAAGGCTCTAATTATGGCTTAGAGGCGCGCCAGCCGATTTACCGCCAACAAAACTTAGTGCAAATGGATCAAAGCTATGCGCAGGTGAGTATTGCCGATAAGCAATATCATTTGAGTCAACAAAATTTGATTTTACGCACCACGCAAGCGTATTTTAATGTGCTAATTGCACAAGATAAAATTGAGCTGATTAAGGCGCAAAAGACCTCCATTTTAAGCCAGCTAGAGCAGGCAAAAATTACTTTTGAGGTGGGTACCGCCACCATTACTGATGTAAACGAAGCGCAAGCGCGTTTTGATTTGGTGGTGGCGCAGGAGATTGCTGCCGTAAACGAATACCAAATTGCGCAGCACGAAATTGAGCAAATTACAGGTGAACTGCCAACCGCGCTTGCCACGGTTAAAAGTGATATTCAAGTGAATAGCTTAAATCAAAGCATGCAGAATTTGTTAGATGTGGCGCTGCAAAACAACTTAAGTATTGCCATTCAGCAAGATACGTTAAAACTGGCGGAGCAAGATGTGGCGTTTAATAAAGCGGCGCATATGCCAACTTTAGATGCTGTCGCCAATTACAACAATGCCTACGCAAACGGCGGTTTAAATGGTTTTGGCACCGAGTTTTCCAGCGCCAGTATTGGCTTGCAACTTCAAATTCCGCTTTATCAAGGTGGTGCTATTAGTTCACGAGTGCGCCAAGCCTTATTAAATCAACAAAAAGCTAAAGATGATGTTGAAATTGCGCGCCGCCAAACCAATTTAGAAACGCAGCGCGCGTTTTTAAACCTTAGCAGTAGCGTTGCGCAAATTAAGGCTTTAGAGCAAGCATTAATCAGTAGCCAAAGCCAGTTGGATTCAACCAAATTGGGCTACGAAGTGGGTGTGCGAATTAGCGTGGATGTGCTTAACGCTCAGCAGCAATTCTTTTCTGCCAAGCGCGATTTATTGCAAGCGCGATACAATTATTTGGTAAACATTATCCGTTTAAAATCGGCCACAGGCCTTGTGGCAGAGGTGGATTTGCAAGATATTAATCAGCAATTGATACTGGTACCTTAATATGAGCTCAAATGTTATATCAAATAAAATTAAAGCCGAGCTTAGTCAATTAGTCATCATTGATTTGCAAACCAAGCTTGTTGGTGCCATGCAGGCAGATGCCATGCCATTGGTTATAAAAAACTGTGGCATATTGGCGCAAGCGGCCAGTTTGCTTAATGTGCCAGTGATTGTCACAGAGCAATATCCGCAAGGTTTGGGTGAAACATTGGCCGAAATTAAACAGTATGTTGACGCAAGCAAGCCCATAATAAAAAGCGCTTTTTCAGCCGCCAGCGAGCCCAAATTTAACCAGAAACTCCATCGCGATCAATCACAAATCATCTTGTCGGGCATGGAATCGCATATTTGTGTATTGCAAACCGCGCTGGATTTAATCAAAGCTAACAAGCAGGTATTTGTGGTTGAAGATGCTGTTATTTCGCGTAGCGCCAGCAATAAAGCCAACGCCATCGGGCGCATGCGTGATGCTGGCTGCATTATCACCAATACAGAGTCGGTAGTTTTTGAATGGTTGGGTAACGCGCAACATCCCGCTTTTAAAGTAATATCGCAACTTGTTCGTTAAACCGTTAATTCATTTAATGCATTAAGCACGCAGAAATAAGCTGCATCGTTCTGAAAGTAGCCCCTCTAGAAGCTTGGCTAAAATTTAAACTAGCCTGTTGCATCTGCGCCCTTTCTTCGCTGTGCGTACTTAAATACTGAATTTTATCGCGCAAGCTTTTCACATTGCATACTTTTGCTGCAGCCCCTGCATGCACAGCATTTGCTGTGGCTTCGGCAAAATTATAGGTATATTTACCAATTAAAATGGGTTTGCCCATGCTGGCCGCTTCAATCAAGTTTTGCCCGCCAAATTTCAGCAAGCTACCACCCACAAAGGTAAAATCACATGCGGCATAATAGCTAAATAACTCGCCCATGCTATCACCCAAAATTACTTGTATGCTTGAATGGATTGGACCCTCCAATTGGCTGCGGCGCACATAATTTAGGCCTGCATTTTTAATCAGTTGCTCTACTTCATCAAAGCGTTGCGGATGACGCGGCACTATCACGGTTAGTATATTTAAATCCTTTATTGCCTCTAACACCAAAATCTCCTCGCCTTCACGCGTGCTGGCGGCTAAAAATATTATTTTGTCTCCCAATAATGCACGCAGCGCTAGGCCCCGTTCTAATGAATTTAAAGGCGGCTTCACGTCAAATTTAACATTGCCCGTCACCTGAACATTTCGCGCGCCTAGTTTTTGCAAGCGTAAAGCGTCGGCGGAAGTTTGCGCGGCAATCGCGCTTAAGCTTTTCAGACCTTCTGTTACTAAGCAGCCTAGTTTGGTGTAACCCTTGGCCGATTTTTCTGAAAGGCGTGCGTTAAGTAGTAATAATGGAATTTCATTTTTTTTGCAGGCTGAAATTAAGTTAAACCATAATTCGGTTTCCATAATCAAACCGATTTTTGGCTGAAAATGTTTTAAAAAACGCCTGACAGCAAACGGCAAATCATAAGGCAAATATACTCGCTGTACTGCATCGCCAAATAGCAGTTCGCTGGTTTCGCGGCCTGTGGGTGTGGTATTGGTGATTAAAATTTGATGCTGGGGATATTGCGTTTGCAAGGTTTTAATCAATGGCTCCGCAGCGCGGGTTTCACCCACCGAAACGCAATGTAACCAAATAACAGGTTTGGTCGATTTTAATTGGAAAAAGCCAAATCGCTCATGCCAATGTTGTCTGTAAGCTGGTTGCTTAATACCGCGCCACCATAATTTAAATGGCACAAAAGGTAGCACCATATACAACATGATGGAATATAAAAAGCGATTCATACTGTATTTTCTCATAATTTTGGCATGATGTTCTGTGGCTTTGCGCATACACCCATACACAGACATTTTATGCCATTTATTTATTTTTTAATTAAACATACAAGTGAGTAAACGTTCACCATAACTCTATGCAAATACTGGCCTCATTCCTGTGAAAAACACACCAAAACGGTGCAAAAATTCCCCCAAAAATAAGGTTGACGGACACAAAATAAAGGCATAAATTAACGTGTAGTTCACTACATGTTGTGTTTTAACCCATTTGTTTTCATCAGATTGTGACAAAGCACTTCATATAAGAAGTGTTTAGATAGTTAAATCAAAGAGTTAAGTAATTAAGTCGAATTTGCAGATAATTATTGCAAATCATAAACTAAGAAATTGGAAGAAGTTATAGGAGCAAGCCGTGTTAAAAGTAGTTGAGCAAGCAAATAAATTGTCAGAAAACCATACGTCAGAAAACACGGCGATTGAAATCCCTATTCAATCGGTTTCATTGGATATCTGGGATAAAAAGTATCGACTAAAAGCAAAAAATGGTGACCATGTTGATCAAAACATGGATGGCTCCTATTCACGCGTAGCGCGCGCCTTAGCCGATGTAGAAACAACTGAAGAAAAACGCCACGAATGGCATGAGAAATTTCTATGGGCATTGCGCCGCGGTGCTATTCCAGCGGGTCGTATTACCTCAAACGCAGGTGCGTTAGAGCATAAACCAGCTACTTCAACCATTAACTGCACCGTTTCTGGAGTGGTTGAAGACAGCATGGACAATATTTTAGGCAAAGTGCATGAAGCAGGCTTGACCCTAAAAGCAGGTTGCGGCATTGGTTACGAGTTCTCAACTCTGCGTCCAAAAGGCGCATTCGTGGCAGGTGCGGGCGCTTACACAAGCGGCCCGCTATCTTTTATGGATATCTACGACAAAATGTGTTTCACCGTGTCATCTGCTGGCGGTCGTCGCGGTGCGCAAATGGCCACGTTTGATATCTCACATCCCGATGTAACAGACTTTATCAAAGCAAAACGCGAAAATGGCCGTTTACGCCAATTTAATTTGTCCTGCTTAATCACCAAAGAGTTTATGGAAGCGGTAAAAGCCGATTCAGAGTGGAAGCTCGCTTTTCCTGTAACAGAAAAAGAGGCTATTGTTGATGGCTTAAATGTGAACGATGAAGGTCAAGTGGTATGGCGCGAGTGGCCAGTTAAAGGTAAATACCTCACCAAAACCGAAGGCAAAGATTCAGGAAAAGTAGCATGCCGAGTGTACAAATCAATCAAAGCGCGCCGTTTGTGGGATGTAATTATGTCCAGCACTTACGATTTTGCTGAGCCAGGTTTTATTTTAATTGACCGCGTTAACGAAATGAACAACAACTGGTTCTGCGAAAATATCCGCGCGACCAACCCATGCGGTGAGCAGCCATTGCCACCTTATGGCGCTTGTTTATTAGGTTCAGTTAACCTAACCAAATTCGTTAAAAAACCGTTTACTGACGAAGCCTATTTTGATTGGGCTGAATACCGCGAAGTAGTCGCTATTTTCACGCGAATGTTAGATAACGTAGTTGAAATCAATGGCTTACCGTTACAACAACAACGCGATGAAATTGCGCGCAAACGCCGTCATGGCATGGGTTATTTGGGTTTGGGCTCATCACTCACCATGATGAAAATGAAATACGGTGAAGAAGATTCACTTAAATTTACCGATGAAGTGACCCGCATGATGGCGGAAGTGGGCTGGGAAGTGGGCGTTGAGCTGGCGACTGAAAAGGGAGCCGCGCCTATCATGGAAGAGAAATTTGAAATCACGGCCGATATGCTAGCAAAACGACCAGAAATGGCGGCAGACGGCATTAAGGTTGGCCAAAAAGTGGCAGGTAAAGTATTGCTGGGTAAATACAGTCGCTACATGCAGCAGTTTCCAGAAGGCTTGCGCAACCAAATCGCCGCCAAAGGCGTGCGCTTTACGCACCATAGCTCTATCGCGCCAACAGGCACTATTTCATTAAGCCTAGCTAATAACGCCAGCAACGGTATTGAGCCATCGTTTGCGCATCACTATGCGCGCAACGTGATTCGCGAAGGCAAAAAATCTAAAGAGAAAGTCGATGTTTTCTCATACGAGTTGCTAGCATACCGCGAGTTGGTAAACCCAAAAGCCATGCCGTTTAGCGAAAAAAAAGAAGAGCAATTGCCTGATTATTTCTTGGACTCTTCTACCATCATGGCAAAAGCGCATGTAGATATACAAGCCGCGTCACAAAAATGGATTGATAGCTCAATTTCAAAAACCATTAACGTGCCAACGGATTATGATTTTGAAGACTTCAAAAATATCTACTTATATGCTTACGACAAAGGCTTAAAAGGTTGTACAACGTTCAGGTTTAATCCAGAAGCATTCCAAGGCGTGTTGGTTACTGAGAAAGATTTAGAAAACACCACTTATAAATTCACGCTAGAAGACGGAACGGAGCTAGAAGTGAAAGGTAATGAAGAGATCGAATATGATGGCGAGATTCACTCAGCAGCCAATTTATACGATGCGCTTAAAGAAGGCTACTACGGAAAATTCTAATCATTAAAATCAATGCGCTCACGATTGCGTTGTTCAAAATCTGTTTCAAATTCTTATGTACCACTTGTACATTCCGGTTAACACAGATTATCGCCTAGCACTCGCATCGTTCGCAACGTTTTACTGACTAGAATTAATAATGAATCCTTCTGCCTATGGGAGAGGGTTAGGGAGAGGGAAAACCCTAAAAAGGAGAACAAAATGGCAGTGAAAATTGAAAAGAAAATTACAGGCTACGCTCTAGTAAATGAGCAAGACAAAATCGATGCAGCGGCAAAGGCCACTGAATTAAAAGATTTAAACGCAAAAATCATCCAAATCGGCGAGCCGCTAGACCGCCCAGAGAAAATTACGGGCAGTACATATAAAGTAAAAACCCCGGTGACAGAGCATGCGCTTTACATCACCATCAACGACGTCGTGATGAACGAAGGCACTCCTCAAGAGCACCGCCGCCCATTTGAGATTTTCATCAATTCTAAAAATATGGATCACTTTCAATGGATAGTCGCCCTTACCCGTGTGATGTCTGCTGTGTTCCGCAAAGGTGGTGATGTAACATTTTTGGTGGAAGAGCTAAAAAGCGTATTTGAACCAAGTGGTGGTTACTTTAAAAAAGGTGGCAAATTTATCCCTAGCTTGGTGGCAGAGATTGGCGAAGTGGTAGAGCAACACTTGCAAGAAATTGGCATGCTTAAAAAAACAGGCTTAGATGAACATCAACAAAAATTAGTGGATGACAAAAAAGCCGAATACCTAGAAAAAACTGCAGCATCTGGTGGTGAAATGAATGCAGAAGGCTTTCCAAAAAACGCATCACTTTGTAAAAAGTGTAATGTAAAAGCCAGTATTGTTATGGATGGGTGTTTGACTTGTTTGAATTGTGGTGAAAGTAAGTGCGGATAATTTGTTGCAAACCGTTAATTAAGGGTTTCTTCGGATTAGTCTCGTAAAGTTGTTGCGTAGAAATCTGAAGCTGAATCAACTGAACTTTAAACAAGTTTTCCATGACTATTTACTCAATTAATATGTTTTTTGAAAATTTTTAAAGATAGTATTTCTGGAGTGTAAACGAATAGCAACATCAATATTGCTAAACTCAAATATATCCACTTCATTGAATAGGCTGTTATAAAACTGGCAGATGGCTTTTGAGATTGAACATTCGTATAAAATTCTTCAGTATCTTGGCCTTCAATATAACTCCCCTTGATTTCTGCTGAGATTTGTTTCAGATATTCAGAATCAAGCTGTGATAGATAACGGTCAAACTCAGCATATGCCACAATTGGATCAGGTTCATCTTTGCTCGTGTCACTATAAGTATCTCCAACGGCACCTGCACTATTTTCTTTAGTGTCAGAAGACCAATATCCCACCCACTTGTTGCTAGAGTTGTATCGTGGAATTGGAACTGGTTGATGACCGCCTACACCAATAAACAGTAAATTCTTACCAATTTGCACTCCACTTAAATCCAGTTTATTAATAGCATTCACTTTAGGGGCTTCGTCACCATCCGTGAAGAAAAGCATTGTTGCTGGAATATTCAGGTAATCAAACATGCTTTCAGCGGACTTAATACCAAAAGTTAACCTGCTATTACCCCGCCATGCCATTCTCCACTCCAAATGATCAATTGAATCTGTGATGACATCATAATTTGTACAAACTTCAAGTGGCATTAGCAGTAAACCAACATTTTCTGCTGCAAAAACACCTAAGCTTATATATGTTCCGCAAGAAGAGGTTTCAACAACGCGCTTCATCAGATGTTTGGTGTAATCCATTCGACTGATTACCTTACTGTTTAATTTAACATCTTGGGCATTCATACTTTGTGAAACGTCCGCAACTAGCAAATAATTATGCACGTCCTGTTTAAGCTGTATCTGCGGTTTGTAAATAGCAAGTAATAATAACAAGGCAACAACTAGCAACAACAAGCTCTCGTAGTTACTTTTTAAAATGGAGATAAACTTTTTCATGGTAATCCAACTGGAATGTTACTAAGTTCTACACCAGACTGGTCTTTTGGTGCGCTTTTCATATTGATCGGGGTAACTGAGTTTAAGAGGCTAAGATTGAATTTTGCCCTGCGATTCTCTGGATTTAATTTAAGCGACTGTTCAAATGCAGCTTTTGCTTGCATAAAACTATACTTGGACTCTTCTTTAAGTGAACCATCATCATTCAAGTCTCGACTCAAGCCAAATAAGAATAGATTGGTTGCGATGTTATATTGAATAATGGCCTGCAGCACTGTATCGGGTTTGCTAGATTTTGCTTGTATCTCTAAAGCCTGACCATAAGACTGCACCGCATGCTTGTAGTCATCTTTGCTACCCTGAAAATAGGCTGCTGAATACTTTGCGTATAATGGGTATGCAACATTATTTAATACCTGCCCTGACTGCAAAGTATTGTTGATATTGTAAATATTTTGGTATTGATAAGCTGAATAAACAATACCAGTTAAACTTGCTATCATTACGAATATCAATGAAGTGTTAATTATAGTTATTCGACCTGCCATGAATGTACCCTCAAATTTTTAGCAATTAAAATCAATATGCTCAAGATAAGAGCAATTACAATAAAATCTACTGAATAATCATGTCCCGGAATGGAGATTGAATATTGAATTTTCTTTTTTTCGCGTACATTAATATCCTGAATAGCTGACTGCAAGGCGTTAGGATTGTCAGCTTCGTAGGCTTTATATTTAATCTGCAGTGACTTGAAGAAATTGTCCAACTCTATAGGCGCGGGTTCTGAACCTTCTTTGAATTTGCTATTACTGGTTGAGAATATGCTGATGTCATCAGGTTCACGCAATACTATCCAATATAAGCTTAGATTTCTGATTTTCAGAGATTCTTTGATTTTCTGCTTCACACGCGGACTAATTTTGCCAGCGCCATCAGAAAGAAGAATGATTGCTCGGGAGCCAGAGTTTTCAATGTTATCAAATAAACTGACTGCCTGGGTTAGGCCAGAGCCAATGTTAGTTTGATTTAGTGCTGAACTTGTTGCAGCATTTATTGCTGCATGAATGGCATCACGATTTGTTGTGATTTTGACGCCATAGAGTGCTGAGTTGGTGAAACCAACAACACCCATCATGTCATCTGGTCTTGAATCAATGAACTTTGTGATTAGTCTTCTGGCAGCAGCAGACTTAATCTCAGCAGTTACTCCACTAGTTGCATCACCAGCAAATGGATGATCCATGCTTACACTTCGGTCAATCACCATAACCGTTTGTGCACCTTTACCAATTTTAATAATTTTCTGGTCTGGTCCTTGTGGTGATGCCAGTGCAATAACTATAGATGTTAAAAGCAGCGATGTAATAATCTTCAAAACTAAGTTAGCTATTTCAGAAACTCTGTCATGTGGCGCAATATCCAGCCAGGAATACATCTGCCCTTGACTGCTTTTAAGCCAAAACGGAATAAACATAATGGGCAATAAAAGCAAGGCCCATGGATTAAGTAAAGACATCAGACACCTCTTTCGCAGTTTCTTAAGCTTTTACTAAGTGAAAGAAGTTTCAACATCAATTCATGGCCATTATCAATTTGATTGGTAAAAAGTGTTTGATTTGATAATTTGAAAAACTCGATGATTTCATTATTTAAGGGCTTAAACCTTGGGTGCTGAGAAATAAAATCATCAAGATGATTTGCAAATAAGTTGTTGCCATAGGTTTTATTAAATGACATATGTAAGCAGAATATAGCTTTTTTAAGACTATTTGCATCAGGTAATTTACTTTGACTTAGTTGCTTTATTTCTTTATGAGCATATGAAAAGTTGCCTTTATAGAAAGGTAACCATTTGGCATCAGCATTCACATAAATTAACCCTAAAATTGAAAGTATCAACATGCCGGCAAATACTTTTAATCCGATTGCATATTGATTATTATCAATAAATGGAGGCTTTACTTGTGGCTGTACATTAGCCTTTGCATTAAAAATACTAGTTTCAACTAAAGGTGAGAACCAAAAACGCCACGCTGGCAAACTTAGTTTTTCATTACTGGTTATATTAATCGTTTGTGCAGGGAGTGCCATAACTTTGGTTCTTGTGGCATTGTTAAATACTTGGTAAACCAACTCAATTTTGTATTGATTTTTGCTACCTTCTTTCAGGAGTTCAATGTTTGTTGCGATTAACTCCACTTCATCGTTACGCATTCCCTTGGCTGGCAAAGCTTTCGTGATAGTTTGCTGCGGTGTTGCAGTCTCAAACGTCAAACTTCTTTTCAATACATCACCGATTTGAATGCCAGTGCTGCGTTGAGGATTCGTCAGATTTAAAAGTGTTATTTCGTTATTATCAGCGCTGACAAGCGCACTTTGGAAAAACAATGCTATAAGCAGCAGTAATTTAGGTAGTATGTTCATCATAATCTTATGTATATTGTTCGAAATAATTAGTAAGAGCCTCAGGGTTGAACTGCCCCTGAAGATATAAAGGAGGATAGTCAAACTTTAAAAACAGACGATCAAGCGCTTCTCGCCTCATTTTAAATGCTTCAATAAACTGGTCACGCAATGATTTTCTAAAAAACATCATTCGAGCAACTCCAGTTTCTGGGTCGATTAGATTTCCGAATCCGAACTGCGGTAAACTTTTATGCTCTCTCTCATCCCATAACACGATTGGTACAACTTGATGTGCTGACATTGCATTCAATGTTTGCTCAATTAACTCAAGCGGCATATGAAAGTCTGAAATCCAAAATACCAAAGAACGATGTTGACTTAAATACATTGGAACATTTACAACACCTTCAGAACTGGCATGTTTGCTTTGATAATCAGCAAGCTGTTGAATCACTTCGAGGCTATTGAATAGATGGTGACTCAATGGCAAAGTCAAGTCTTCAATGACATGATTGTTATAAGCAATTAAACTAAACAAATCCCCCATGCCATGCGCCGAATAAGTGATTGAAGCAGAGATATGCATAGCGAGTTCCAATTTACTTTGCTTAGATCCGAATTGCATTGAGCTCGATAAATCACATACGGCATATAAAGGGGTAGTATTGTTTTGATTAAATGTTTTTACTTGAATTTGTTCATAGGGATCTCGCAAAGTCTGGCGTAAATCCATACGTCTTGCATCAGGGTAATCTATTAGTGAAACGTTCCCCCTATAATCATCCCCTAATCCACGCTGAGTACCTCGATGGTCACCGAAGTGTACACTGCTAGATTTCCATGGCGTTGAATAGATAAAGGGTTTAACGTCATTCGCTAACATTACTTCGCCTTAGATGGAACTGTTACTTGACTTAGGATATGCCCACTCAATTCCCGCGCTAGCGCAGTTCTGCGACTCTCGTACATTGAGTTGAATGCCAACCGATGTGAAATGATTTCATGAAACACAGCATGTATATCCTCAGGATATAAATTTTCTCGTTGCATCATCCAAGCATGAACTCTAGCAGCTTTTAATAGCATACCCATGCCTCTCGGGCTAGCTCCAGCCTGTATCAGTTTGCTGACATCTACAGTATCAAGTTTGATTCCATACTTCACGGGATCCTGCGTGGCCTCCCATAGGTCAAGTGCATAATCCTCCATCACATCGCTGGCCTGAATATGATTTTGTAAATAATCTGAAAAATCATTTAGTTGATCAAAATGCAAAATATCGCTTTCCACTTGCTGTGTGAGTTTTTCTGTATGCTGAAAACGAGTATTAAAAATCAATGATTTACGAATTTCTCTATCATCAGGAATTTCGATCGGAATTTCCATCATGAAACGATCTCTTGCAGCAGATGGAATTTCAAAAGTCTCATTTTTTTCCACTTGGTTGCGGTCAGCAAAAACAAGCATGTGAGGTAGGCGATACTCTTTTCTAAAAGCCGATACGTTCCGTTCAGCCATCACTCGCAGCATCAGGGCATGAACTTGTGGTCTGGCTCGATTGATCTCATTAAAAAAGAAAACTGATAAGTTTTCGCCAGCCCGCAACAAAGGACCTTCGTCAATTTGTGGGCGACCGTCTGAACCAAGGAATGTGTGATAGATAAGATCATTCGGCATTAAATCGACCGTTCCCTCAATGCGCTCATATGCTCCACCAATGCCACGCGTAATAGCTTGTAGTAATGTTGTCTTACCAACACCAACACCACCTTCAAGTAACACATGGCCACGTGCGAAAATAGCAATATTCATTAGCTTAATTGCTTTATCTTGACCGATAATGACTTTCTTAACCTCCGACTCCAGCTTTAAGGCTTTGTCGCGCCAGTCAGAAAGCTGATTATCAATCTTTGCTGTTTTCATAAATTCCTCAGAATAATAAATAGGGTTATAGTTGTGATTAACAAATTAATCATTTAATATGCAGACAGGTCTGTTCGTTTTTAGTTTGCTATATATCTTTTTAGATTGCAAGTTTTTTTAATAAATAATTTGAGATATTGAAAATCATGGCCTCAGAGTTTCTAAAGTCAGATAGTTTTATTATGCAGCTCCAAAAATCTGGCAAATCTCCAATAGCTAGATTAACTGGCTTGTCAGCTATTTTAAACAATTGGAATAAACAGCGTATTGGTAAAATCATCAATGGAAAAGAGGCTGATCTATCAATTGATGATATTCAAATACTGAAAAATCTGATTGAGAACGAAACATCAAGGCTCAAGTTAGAAAATGCCGAAATTGTTTCTGACCAGATACTTTTTTTAGTGATAGGTGCGATAAAGCTGCAAGTACAGAATAGTTCTGAAAAGCCATGGGACCTCGTTAATCAATCAATTACTAATTTTTTGACAACAGATCATTCACCAAGAAAAATACAAATGTCATTATATTTTCTGACTTTTATTGTCATCATGGGGTTCTCGATTGTTTTATTGAAACCAAATTCAAAAAATGCAGTAACTGATAATTCCGTTCCGTTGAACGTAATAACAGATACTTCAATCAATCAACCGGGAAGTGAAACTGTTTCAAACCTCGTTGAGTTATACAAATCGATGAAAAATGGTGACTGTGCGCTCCCTCAGGCTGCAATGTTACAACCACAAGAGCGTGAGGCTTTTATTTCATTTGTAAATGAAGGGAAAGTAGATATTAATACTGCTGAAAACCTAAAAAGTGCACTGACATACACAAATTGCCTTTATCCGCAAAAACTGATGAATAATCCAATAGGGCATTAGAAACAAAGAGTCTACAAAGGAAGTGATATGAAAAATATGCGTGAAAAAATATTAGGTGTAGCTACGACATTATTTGAAACTCGTGGTATTCATGCCTCTGGGGTTGATACAATTATTGCAGAATCAGGTATAGCAAAAGCCACGCTATATAAATACTTTCCAAGTAAGAATGAGCTTATTATTGAGTATTTGAAAGAAAAGTCCAATCGCTTTTATACTTGGATAAACGAAAAACTCTCAGATACTAAGCTCGAATCTAGAGATGTACTATTTCAGTTATGTGATTTATACGAGCAATGGATAACGACCCCTCACTTTAATGGTTTACCATTTCATATTGGGTCAGTAGAGTTTCCAGATCCTGCACATCCAGTTCATCACTACTCTATTGAACTTTCAAATGAACTTCAGCAATATTTATCGAAATTAGCTGAGATTGCAGGGGTAAAAGATGCCCAAACATTGGGTCAACAATTAACGATTATTTTTGAAGGTGGCGCACTAATTGAAAGATTAAGTCCAGGAACAGGAGCTGCAAAACGTGCAAGAAATGCGGCTATCACACTGATAAAAGTATCGGTCTAGTTTGTCAAAAAAATATTAAGGGTTGCAATTCTTACTTTCTTGCGGACTATTTGACTATTTCTTTTATTATTTTAGGTGTATATTTTTTATATTTTATTTTTTCGTAGTTAAATTTTTTTGGAGTTCATGATGGATGACTTAAAAGATAGCTCAATCAAGACATATCACGGCGGTTGCCCACATGACTGCCCGGATACCTGCTCTATGGTATATCACGTAAAGGATGAAAAACTCATCGCTGTTAAAGGCAACGCTGATCATCCAATGACACGTGGAGGCCTGTGCGTTAAATTGAATGACTACGAAAAACGGCATTATCATCCAGATCGTCTTTTATACCCGATGAAACGCGTTGGGCCTAAAGGCACCAAACAATTCGAGCGGATCTCATGGGACGAAGCGCTTGATACCATCGTCGATAAATGGCAAGCAATTATCAAAGAGCACGGCCCTCAAGCGATCATGCCCAACAGCTATCTAGGCAATCAGGGCTTGGTTCATGGTTTAAATGGAGGAGATGCCTTTTTTGCCAGACTAGGCGCGACAGTCACAGAAAGAACGTTTTGTGGCGAGGGCTCTTGCACGGCCTGGCTGCTTACTGTTGGCCCAACCGCAGGTGTTGATCCAGAAAGCTTTATCCACGCTAAATTTATTATTATCTGGGCCTGTAACTCGGTGAGTACCAATCTGCATCATTGGCATATTATTAAAGAAGCCCAAAAAAATGGCTCCAAAGTTGTTGTAATTGATGCTTATGCGTCAAAAACAGCAAAAGAAGCCGATTGGCATATCTGCCCTAAACCAGGCACTGACGGCGCATTAGCCATGGCGATGATGAACGTGATTATCGGCGAGGGTTTGGTTGATCAGGACTATGTGGA